>CAZPRY010000056.1:0-24223 GCA_964589175.1 uncultured bacterium | reverse complement strand
ATTTAGCTCAAACATCGATTATCTCAAAATACTATTCTTTTGGGACAGCCCCAGAAGGATCGCGTCAAGGTGGGAGAGGATTCCTGGCTGCTTCAAGTATGATTGAACAGGGTTAAAGCGTGACTTTTGAGACAGCCCCTATACTACCCGACAATTACCGGTTCGATGCAAGAACTCCCCCGTAATGCAATCACTCTTGATTGCATCTTCACTCTCTCCAGCGCTGAGCAGCGAAGCGAGAATCAACGAAAACCAATTTCCGGCGGCGCAGCCGAACCTGCCCGACTTGCGTCATTCAGGCGGGCTAAATTGGTTTCCTCGCTTCCTAAACCCGGTTGTCCCGACGGGCAGGCGTTTCTGTCCATCATCAATAGATATATGCATCCGGATGAAACCGGGTTTTCTGCTTGCTCCTGACAGGGCTAGCCGTTTTCGTAATGCAATCACTCCTGATTGCATCTTCCCCCACTCCGGCGCTGAGCACGGGAGCGCCTATAAGGACAGGTGCCCTCAAAATCCCCAACATTCTACCCATTTATATAAGCCATTGTTTTTTATCCAATTGGTTTGAAAGTGGCGCGGTTATTGTCTAATTTTACCCAGAAACTACACATAGAAAGACTGCAAATGATTTGTAAAACCAGTCTTTTCCTCAACTTCGCGGACCGAAAAGTCCTAACGGGATTGCTATCGATCCTGGCATTTGCCCTTCACTGCGGGCCGACGGAACCGGAATCCTGGGACTTCGACATCACGCTCACGCCGGAATTCGTCTGCGCGACCCGGGTGCGCTTACAGGTCAGTATCTCCGATAGCCTGCATCTGAAAGACATCGTTCTGGAACGCAACGGCGAAGAGATTCTACGTACCCGGCTGAGCGGCTCCGATACGCTCCTGGCCGACAACTCCGCCCCGCCCGCCACCGCCTGTAGTTACCGGCTGCACCTGGAGAAAGACGGTAAGCGGGTCCTGTCCTCCAAGGCCGTCACGGTCCAAACTCTGGATACTACTCGCCATGAGGTAGAATGGACAATCTTAAAAACGGGCGGATATAGCAGCTCATTGACTGATGTATTTATTATTGATGAAGTCAACATCTGGGCTGTCGGCTATATCAACACCTTTGATTCAACCTATAATGCCATGCACTGGAATGGCACTGATTGGTCATCGAAAAGTATCGAAACATTTTACAGGGGGCGTATGGTCTCCGAACCATTATCAAGTGTTTTCGCTTTCACTCCAAACGATATTTGGGCTAATGCATGTTATCCAATACATTGGAATGGTATTTCATGGCAACTATATCACTTGACGGAAATGGGAATCGATTCGAAGGCGATTTTATGTTGTTGGGGTTTGTCCGGTCAAAATATGTTTTTTGCCGGAAGCCAGGGATTCTGTATCCATTTCAATGGAACTGCTTGGCTTAAAATTGCCACCGGAACGAGTTTGTATATTATGGATATCTATGGTCTGTCGGAATCACTGCTCTATCTGGTAGGAGACGATGATCATACAGGTGAAACCACATTCAATATCTATAATGAAGGCTGCATTAAAGTTCATCAACAAATCGGCGGAAGATTTCGCGGTGTATATGCCACCGCTTCAAACGACGTTTATATTGCCGGGGTAAGAATACACTACTATGACGGCAGAGAAATGTCCGAGATTCCCTGGCCCGAGAATGTTGGATTGTACAACCTGGAGAGTGTACGCGGGAACGGCAGCAACGATATCTTTTTTGCCGGTAGTTACGGTAGTATTTTGCATTACAACGGTATCAACTGGCACTATTACAAGGAACTGACAAACCAGGGTCATTTCAAGGCGATTGCCGTATCCGGCGATCTGATCGTCGCGGTCGGAACCACAGGATCGCAGGCGGTTATGATGATGGGAAGAAGGAATTAAAAAACGGAGGTAACATGAAAAAGTTCATTGCATTCCTTGTTTTCTTTTCTATTCGTAGGGGCGCACCTCTTGCGTACGCCCGGGTAGACGGTACACAATTGTCATGAAACCATCATCGTAATGCAATCACTCCTGATTGCATCTTCCCCCGCTCCGGCGTTGAGCTCCGGAGCGAGAAAATTATAAACAAACAAGAGTGTTTGTTCTCCGTGTCTGCCATCCTTCCCCGGCAAGCCACCCTAAAAACATCACTGCTAAAAAACGTAAAGAATTCCTATATTTTCAGCGGAACCGAAACCATCGCGATTGGCATGAGTTTATCCGGTAAATTATGAATCGAAGCGCATACCACCATCTCCTGATCTTCACTGTCGTGCTGGCCCTCGCACTGACCCCGCTTTCGGCCAAAGCGAAGCAGGAACGCCTGCGCCTGATCCATGCCGACCAGCTTGAGAGTTACACGGAAAAGGGCAAGCCGGTCAAGAAACTCACCGGGCATGTCCATTTTACCAAAGGCGAACTCTCCCTCAAATGTGCCCTGGCCTACTGGTTCGAGGAAGAGGAGCGCATCGACTTTTATAAAGATGTGGTCGTCGTCAAGCAGTCGCGAACCGTCACGGCCGACACGCTGGTCTACTATTCCGGGCTGGACCTCATCAAAGCCCGCGGCCGGGTCCACATGACGGACAAAGACCTGGACCTCGTCTCCCGTGAATCGAGTTTCGACACCAAACAGGAAATCTTCGAATCCACGGGCAATGTTACCCTGCTCGACCCGGAGCGCGAATTGCGCGCGCACTATCTGCAATATTTCACGCAGGAAAAGAAAGCCGTAGCCCTCAACGGCGCTCAAATCGACGATCTCAAACAGCATTCGACCCTCTACGCCGACAGCATTTTATATTTCCAGGAAAACGGCGACATCTATGCCACCAAAAACCCGGTGCTCGTTCGCCGGGATTCGACCGGTACGGAATCCTTTGAAATCCGGGCCAAAACAATCGAGGCCTATGAAAACCGCGGCGATTTCTACGCCCGCAAAGAGGTCCGGGTGGAGCGTGAGGATTTCAGCGCCTTCGCCGATTTCCTGCATTACAACGACTCGCTGCAAAGCGCCAGCCTGACAGGGACGCCCAAAATCATCAGCGACGGGCAGGAAATCTCCGGCAATGAAATCCTGCTCTTTATCCGTGACGATGTTCTGCACTCGGCCTCGATCCGCGAGCGGGCCCTGGCCGTTTCCAACTCAACAGTCTATCTGCCGTCCGGCGCCGCCGATTCCACCCGAAAAGCCGTGCGCGATTCGCTGCGGGTTCGCGATGAAATCACCGGCAAACGCATGGACATCTTCTTCAAAGAGAGCAAGACCGACTCGATCTGCGTCTCCGGCATGGCCTCGAGCATCTATCATGTCACCGAAGACAGCGTCATCCAGGGTGTCAACAGCACCAGCGGCGACACGGTCCAGATGAAATTCGATACCAACAAACTGACCAAAATCATCGTCATCGGCGGCACCCGCGGGCAGTTCGTACCCCACGAAAGCAACCGTGAGATGGACACCACGATCGTCTACTCCGGGGAACGCATCGACTATTTCATGAATCCGCGCATTACGCACCTGAGTAAAGACGCGATGATCCACTACGGCGATATGGAAGTGACCGCCGGTAAAATAACCGTCGAATGGGACAAGAACCTGCTCTATGCCGATCCGCTGACCACGGCGCCCTTCGACTCCACGCCCGGCAACTTTCCGACGTTCAAGCAGACCGGGCGCGAACCATTCTCCGGCGACAAGATGGTCTATAACCTGCGCACCCGGAAGGGCCACATCATCGATGGCGAAACCAAAGTGGAGGACGGCTTCTACTACGGCGACCGGATCGATAAGACGGAGAAAAAGGAATTCTACGTCGCCAACGGCGTCTACACAACCTGCGACATCCCCAAACACCCGCATTACTTTTTCCAGAGCCGTCAGATGAAACTGATTCCCAAGGACAAGATTATCGCAAGGCCGATCGTCTTTTACATTCACGATATCCCGCTGCTGTGGCTGCCCTTCATCGTGATCCCCGATCAGAGCGGCAAACGCCATTCGGGCTGGATCATGCCCACCTACGGAGAAAACAACACGAGCGGCGGATTCATCAAGGGTCTCGGCTATTTCTGGGCCCCCAACGATTATATGGATTATCGCTTCACCGGGGATTTCTTCGACAAGAAGGGGCTCATTTTTCATTACCGGACGCGCTATGCGCTGCGTTACAAATTCAGCGGATCGGTCAGCGGTTCCTTCTCGAATGAATTTCTGGCCACTTATCCTAAAAAACGCTGGGATTTACAGATCAATCACAGCCAGACCATTAATCCGAGCACGCGCCTGAGCGCCAACGGCAGTTTCGTCAGCAGCGACAGCTACTACAAAGAACTGGGCATTCAGCGCGATACACGCCTGAACCAGCAGCTGATCAGCAATGCGACCTTTTCCAAAAGCTGGCCCGGCAAGCCGTATTCCCTTTCGGTCAACCTGAACGAGACTCATAACCTGCAGGCTCAGACCCAGATACTGACGGCTCCGACGACCGCGGGCTCGCGCCTTAATTATATCAATCGCACCCTGCCCAACGTTTCGTTCAACCGCAGCTCCAAGCCGATCATCCCGCTCAAAACCGGGCGAAGCGCCTCGCAGTCCAAATGGTTCAACAACATCTACCTGGGCCTGAATTCCTATTTCAAAAACCGGCAGGACATCTACTATACCAGCGATTACAACGAAGCCGACTCCCTGCTCTGGGAACGCCAGGATTTTACCCGCAACGCTTTTACGCACTCCGTCAACATGACCAGTTCCCAGAAAATCCTGAAATACGTCAGCCTCAACCAGTCGCTGTCCGTGCAGGAAGATTGGCTCATGCAATACGATAAACCGCTTCTGGACGACGCCGGACACGTGATGATCTCTAACAATAAAATTGTCACACAACGCGTGAACGGATTCCTGGCGCGGCACACCGGCAGCTTTTCGCTCACCGCCCAGACCAAACTCTACGGTCTTTTCCCGGTCCGCATCGCCGGTCTGCAGTCTCTGCGGCACGTGATGACGCCCCAGATCGGATTCAGCTACCGGCCCGATTTTACCAGGTCGATTTTCGGATGGGATCCCGGTTATGTGCAAAGTTATACCGACTCGACCGATGCGGAATGGATTTACGATGCTTACCAGAATTCGCTGGCGGGCGCGACCTCTTCGGGAGAGCAGCGGGCCCTAACCATCAGTGTGCAAAACATCTTTCAGGCCAAGGTCAATAAAGACGACAAAGAAACCAAACTCGATCTGTTTACCCTGAACAGTTCAACCCGGCTGAATTTCGCCGCCGACAGCCTGCAATGGGCGCCGATCACGACCTCCATTCGCACCCAGGTAACCAAGAAAATCGCCCTGAGCATCAGCACCACCCACGACCTGTACGCCTATCGCAACGGGCGCGTCAACGAGTGGCATAAAACCGTTATGGGCATTCCGGTACCGCGTATGACCAACATGAGCGCCTCGACCGGCTTCGCCCTGTCCGGCAAGAAATTCGGCAGTCCCAAACAAAGCAGCGCCCCGCCCGATACCAGCAGCGATGTTTTGGACGAACTCCTCCCCGGCGCCAATCCGCAGGCCGATAGTATCGTGGAAAATCCGCTGAGCCCGGAGCGTGGATCCGATTTCTGGAAAGCCAATTTTTCGTTCCGATACTCGCTCTCCAGCAGCAATCCCGCCATCCGGAAAGAGGCTTTCACGATGAACATGAACCTGAATCTGAAACTCACCGAGAAATGGGACATCGGCTATCGTGCGAATTTCGATCTGATGGATAAACGCCTGATTACACAGGATGTCACTGTATACCGAGACCTGCATTGCTGGCAGATGAGCTTCAGCTGGACGCCGTCCGGCTACGGGCAGCAATACAGCCTCATGATCAACCTCAAGTCGCCAAGCCTCAAAGACCTCAAGTACGAAGAGCGCGGCGGCCGGGCGCGTTATGGTTTCTAAGCGCATCGCAGAACCAACCCCTAAACGCAAACCCTTCGTCTGCGTCGGGCTGGGCGAGATCCTTTTCGACCTGTTTCCTTCGGGAATGCGACTCGGCGGAGCACCCGCCAACGTCGCCTATCACACCCACCAGATGGGGATCGACAGCTACGTCGTCAGCGCGGTGGGCAATGACGAACTGGGCACGCAAATCACCCGGCAATTGCAGGACATTGCCCTTTCCACCCGCTATATTTACGTCGATCGGGATCACCCGACCGGCACCGTCAGCGTAAGCATCGATTCAGCCGGTCAGCCCGCCTACTGTATCCACGAAGGCGTCGCCTGGGATTTTTTCCCCTTTTCGATGGAATTGAAAATCCTGGCGGCGGCGGCCGATGTACTGGTGTTCGGCACCCTGGCCCAGCGTAACCCGATCTCGTCCGCCACCCTGCGCAACTGTCTTCGTGAGAGCCGGTCCGGATGCCTGCGCGTTTTCGATATCAACCTGCGCCAGCGCTATTATTCGCCGCAATTGATCGTCGAGCTCCTCGCGATGTCCAACGTGCTGAAACTCAATGAAGAAGAGTTTCCGATCGTCAGCGAACTTCTACATCTGGCCGGTGACGAGCAGGGCCGGCTCGGGCAATTGCTGGAGCGCTTCAACCTGCGCTGTATCGCCCTGACAAAGGGTGCCCGGGGCAGCCGGATCGTGACCCGCAGCGGGGAATCAGTCCGTCCGAACGAACCTGTCCAGGTCAGGAATACCGTCGGAGCGGGTGATGCCTTCACAGCCGGTTTAATCGCCGGAATGCTGCACGATTTGCCGCTGGCGAGTATGCATGAACTCTGTGCTTTACTCGCCGCCCATACCTGTGAAGCGGATGGCGCCACGCCGGCCTATAGCCGGGATTTCCATCAAAAGGCTTCCGGATTGCTTATATAATTCGTTGTTTTTCTTAAAAAAACTGCCATTCAGTAAAAAATCATCTTTTGTTTTTCGATTTTTTTATTTTAATTCAGCTGGGTATTGTTAAAACGGAATAAAAAACAATTGATGAAAACCTGTACCACAAATAACAACTATTTCAACGCTGGCGATACCTACCTGCCTTTTTATTTTTATTATTTTTAAGAAGCGCCCTTACTTCGTAATTACATATTAGGGGTCGAAGACAGCAAAGCCTGTTTGTCTCGCCTGATATAAATTCCGGAGTCGCTAAATGAGAAAGGTACTATTATGATTATTGTTCTGAAGCCCAACACAGCCAAAGCAGAAATCGAGACGATTTCCACCCTGATTAAAGAAAAAAACCTGGAACCGCTGGTATTCGAAGGCATCGAGCGCACCGTGATTCATGTTCTGGGCAATATCCGTGACGACACCCTGATCGACGCCTGGCAATCCAGAAACTCGGTCGAGAAGGTGCTGCGGATTCTCAAGCCCTACAAACTGGCCAGCAACGAGCATAAATCCAAAAAGACGGTCATCAGCGTGGGCGATGTGACTATCGGCAACGGCGGGTTTACCGTCATCGCGGGCCCCTGTGCGGTCGAGAACAAAGCCCAGGTTGCCGAAGCCGCCCGTCTGCTGCGCGGTATGGGACTCCGGATTATGCGCGCCTCGGCCTTCAAACCGCGTACTTCGCCCTATGCCTTTCAGGGTCTCGGACAGGAGGGCCTCGAAATTCTGAAAGAGGTGCGGGACGAATTCGGGATCTTCGTAGAAACCGAGGTGATGAACGTCCGCGACGTGGAACTCGTGGCCGAATATGCGGATATCGTTAGGATTGGCGCCCGAAATATGGCAAATTTTGATCTCTTGAAAGAAGCTGGCAATATCAGCAAACCGGTCATCCTGAAACGCGGCATGGCGGCGACTATCAAGGAATTTATCATGGCGGCCGAATACATCCTCTACAACGGCAATCAGAACGTGATCCTCTGCGAGCGCGGCATCCGTACCTTCGAAACCGCCTATCGCAACACTCTCGATATCGCCGCCGTCGATATCCTCAAACGTGAAACGCATCTGCCGGTAATTGTTGATCCGAGCCATTCGGCCGGCAATCGCGACCTCGTCCCGGCCCTCAGCAAAGCGGCGATTGCCGTCGGTGCCGACGGCCTGCTGGTAGAGATGCACCCCGATCCGGAAAAGGCCTTGAGCGACGGTCCGCAGTCGCTCTACCCGCGGCAACTGGAGCAACTCCTGGTTGAACTTCGCCAAATCGGCGCAGTAGTCGGAAAGACGCTCTGATGCAGGACATTCACGTTCAGATTCCGTCGGCTGAAAAGACCTACCCGATCATTGTCGGACGCAACATTCTCGACCGGCTCGCGGAGTTTATTGCTCAACGGCAGGCCCATCGCAGAATTGTCGTGATCAGCGACGACAATGTCAGCCGGCTGCACCGCGATCGTTTTCAAGAGGCCCTGGCCGGGCATCCGTTGGACTTCATCTCCATCCCTCCCGGCGAGAAGAGTAAAACCCGCGAGATGAAACTCCGGATCGAAGATCAATTGCTGGAAAAGCAATACGGCCGCGATACGTTGATTCTGGCCCTCGGCGGCGGGGTTGTCGGCGACCTGGCCGGTTTCGTGGCCGCCACCTACAACCGCGGGATTCCCTTCGTCCAGGTAGCAACTTCACTGCTGGCCATGGTCGATTCCTCAGTCGGCGGTAAAACCGGTGTCGATACTCCCTTCGGTAAAAATCTGATCGGCGCCATCCGGCAGCCGGAAGCGGTCTTCGCCGATCTCTCCTTTCTCGACACGCTGCCGCAGATCGAATTCATCAACGGGCTGGCCGAGGCAATCAAAATTGCGATCGTACTGGACCGCGAATTCTGCACCTTTTTGGAGCAGCACAGCACCGAAATTCTGCAGAAAGAGCCGGCCGTCACCGAGCACGTCATCCGCCGCAGCATCGAATTAAAGAAACAGATTATCGAAACCGACGAAACCGAAAGCGGGCCGCGCCAGGTGCTGAACTTCGGGCATACCATCGGGCATGCTTTGGAAATGGCCTCCGATTACCGGATGAAACACGGCCTCTGCGTCGCGATCGGGATGATCGCCGAATCCAACCTTTCCGAAAAACTGGGTGAGTTGAAACTCGCCGACGCCCAGCGAATAATCCGCCTGCTCCGTGCTTTCGATTTTTCCCTGCACATCGACCCGGATTTTGATACGGAGCGCCTGATTGCCTATATGCGTTCCGACAAAAAAGCCCATCGGCAAACGCCTTATTTTATCCTGCTGCAGGAAATCGGGCGTATCAAATCCGAACCGGGCGTTTATTCATTTCTCGTGCCGACTTCATTCATTCAAAAAGTAATCGAAGAATTGAAAGTATGCTAGAGATTGTTCCTCTGACCAGGTTAAATGCCGCGCTCACGGTGCCCGGCAGTAAGTATGTCGCCAACCGCGCGCTGGCGATTGCGGCCCTGGCCGACGGTGATTCCGTCCTGAGAAACCTGCCCGATAACAACGACATCCGCAACGCCATAACCGCGCTCTCCCACCTCGGAATCCGCTTCCGGCCCGAGAAGAATGCCCTGCATATCAGCGGGACCGGCGGCCGGCTGCGCGCGACTCCCAGCGCCATCGACGTCGGGGAATCCGGCACCCTGCTGCGCTTCATCACAGCCATGGCGGCCCTGGCGCCCGGCCGGACAACCATCACCGGCAGCGCCCGAATCCAGGAGCGTCCCATTCGCGACCTGCTGGATGCCTTACGGGCGCTTGGGATCAAAACCGTCGCCCGTGAGAACGGCTGCCCGCCGGTGGCAATCGAGGGCGGTACACTGCGCGGCGGCAGCTGCCCGGTCAAGGGTGACATCAGCAGCCAGTACATCAGCGGGCTCTTGCTGATCGCGCCTTTCGCCCCCGAAGGGATGGAGATCCGGCTGACCACCGGCCTGGTTTCCAAAAGTTATGTCGATCTGACGATCGGCCTGATGGCGCAATGGGGGGTCGGCGTCACGCGCGAGGGCTACCGGACATTTTCCGTGGCAGCCGGCCAAAGCTACCGCGCCCGGGATTATACCGTTCCCGGCGATTGGAGCTCGGCAAATTACTTTTTCGCCGCCGCGGCTATCCTGAACGGCCGGGTAACCGTGAAGGATCTCGACCTTCACAGCCTGCACGGGGAATCCAAATTCATCAATGTTCTCGAAGGCATGGGCTGCCGGATTGAGAGCGACGCACCGACCGGCAGTGTAACGGTATCCGGTCCCGCCGCGTTACGCGCCGTGGATGCTGATATGAGCAGCATGCCGGACGCCGTGCAAACGCTGGCCGCCGTGGCCGCCTTTGCCGACGGCCAAACGCGCTTGCGTAACATCGGCAACCTGCGCTTCAAAGAATGCGACCGGATCGATATGACGGCCGACGAGTTGCGTAAAACCGGCGTCGAGGTTCGCACCGGCCCGGATGAAATGCTTATCCAGGGCGGCGGTACTCTGGTACCGGCCATTATCGATCCCCACAACGATCACCGCATGGCCATGAGTTTCGCCCTGATTGGTCTGCGCCAACCCGGAATCCGGATTGCTAACCCGTCCGCTGTCGATAAATCGTTCCCTGGGTTCTGGGACAGTCTAACTTCCATCGGAGTCGAGTTGCTGTATGGCCGATAATATTGTCCTGATCGGATACCGCGGAACCGGGAAGAGCAGCGTTGCTTCCGTACTGGCACGCGAGCTGGACCGCGAAATCCGGCGCACCGATGAGGAAATCGAAAAGCGCGCGGGCAAGATCAGCGTGATCGTTACCCAATACGGCTGGGGACACTTTCGCGCTCTCGAAAAACAGGTTCTCCGGGACCTGAATGTCGAGCTGGCAATTATCGACTGCGGCGGCGGAATCATCGAAGATCCGGACAACATCGCGCGTCTGAAAGCCCTGGGAACCGTGTTCTGGCTCAAGGCCGAAACAGAAACCATCCGGACCCGCATTCATGATGATACGAACCGGCCTTCACTGAGCGGCGACACCTCGTTTCTGGACGAGATCGAAACCGTCTGCCAGCGACGCCGGCCGCTCTACCGGCAGGCCGCCGATCACACCATTGCAACAGACGATAAAACACCGGCCGAAATCGCCCGGGAGATCATACGCATTTTAAAACCAGCCGAATCATCGTATATTTAATTTCCCATGAACCCGGACTTTACTATTTGCATACCGATAGTCGCCGCCACCTTGGAGGAGGCCATCCGGGATATTGAGAAAGCCCGGACCTATACCGATTTGGTGGAATTGCGACTGGATCACTTTGATAACATCAATCCCGGAAAACTGCAGACCCTGCTGGCGCATTGCAAACGCGCCATCGTCACTTGCCGCTCTCCGCAACAGGGCGGTAAAATCGCCATTTCCGATGAAAAACAGTTCCAACTTTTAACAGCCGCCATCGACCTGAAGGCGGCCTACATCGACATCGAATACAATTCAAAAAACCTGCCGGCCCTGCTGCCGCGCTGCAAGAAGACCCGCGCTATCGTCTCTTACCATAATTTCGAACAGACTCCTTCGCTGAACGAGTTGCAGACAATCTACAAGACTATCGATTCCCAAAGACCCCAGCTGGTCAAAATCGTCACCCGAGCGAATTCGATCAACGATTGCTTTACGATTTTCGAACTGCTCCGCTGGAAGAAAAACCTGGTTGCATTTTGCATGGGGCTGAACGGAGAGATTTCCAGAATCCTGGCCCCGAAATACGGTTCGCGGCTGACCTTTGCAGGGCTCACGGACGACAAGACATCTGCGCCGGGCCAGATCGATATTCACCAAATGCAGACCGTTTACCGTGTTCCGAAAATCAACGCCGACACCAAGTGCATCGGTGTGATCGGCGAATATGCCGAACATTCCCGTTCGAAGTATCTGCACAATCCGCTCTTCGAACTCCATAAACTGAATTATGTGTTTCTGCCTTTTCGGGTTGCTGCATCGGAATTGGCGGAATTCCTGCAAAATTTCCGGAAATTCGATTTCTGGGGGGCCGCGGTCACCATACCCCACAAGATCGCCATCATGCCCTATCTCGACGACATCGACGAAACCGCCCACAGCATTGGCGCCGTCAATACCGTGCTCAATTTCAACGGCCAGTTGATGGGCTGCAACACCGACCGAACCGGCGCCATGCACGCCCTGAAACAGCACTGCAATCTGGACGGCACGCGCATTCTGGTGCTCGGTGCCGGCGGGGCGACGCGCGCCATCCTGTACGGTTTGAAAAACGAAGACGTGCGGGTAACGGTTGTCAACCGCACGGAAGCCAAAGCCCGGGAGTTGGCCGGGGAATATGCCTTTGACTGGGGTAATAGCGCCGATTTGGCGCGGCTCATACGGGAACACGATATCATCATCAACACGACCAGCGTCGGTATGCATCCCTTCGTGGATGACAGCCCGATCGGCGCTTCCGGCCTGGAGCCGGGCAAAGTCGTGATGGATATCGTTTATAATCCGATGCAAACACGGCTTATCCGGGATGCCGAAACAGCCGGCTGCCATACCATCACCGGCGAAAACATGCTCATCTACCAGGCCATCCAGCAGTACATTCTATGGACCGGCCGGGAAGTGGATTTCCATGAAATGGGCGATTTCTTTTACGCGCAGGCCAAATATTCACCCTGATTCACGCAAAAAGTAGAGGTTTGATCATGGCGGGAAATTCTCTTGGAACTCTGTTTCGCATCAGCAACTGGGGAGAATCCCACGGCAAAGCCGTCGGTGTCGTTGTCGACGGTTGTCCGGCGCTGCTCGAACTCAGCGAGAAGGACATTCAGGGCGAACTGGACCGCCGCAAGCCCGGCCAGAGCCGGATCAGTACCGGCCGCCAGGAGGCGGACAAGGTAGAGATTCTTTCCGGCGTCTTTCAGGGAAAGACTACCGGCGCGCCCATCGCGCTGCTAATTCACAATCAGGATACTTCCAGTAAAGATTACGACGACCTCGCGCGGGTCTACCGTCCCGGCCATGCCGATTACTGTTATGAAGCCAAATACGGTATCCGCAACCATTACGGCGGCGGTAGGAGTTCGGCCCGCGCCACGGTAGGCCATGTCGCCGCCGGAGCGATCGCCTCCAAAATTCTGCGGGAACGCAGCGCTATTGAAATCCTGGCTTACACGCGGCAAATTCACGATATCGAAGCCCGGATCGATCCCGACCGCGTCTCGCTAGATGCAGTCGAGAGCAACATCGTGCGCTGTCCGGATGCCCAGGCGGCTGAGCGCATGATCCGGCGCATCGAAGAGGCGCAGGCGCAGGGTGATTCGGTCGGCGGGGTGGTTGAGTGCGTCGCCCGTAATGTCCCGGCCGGTCTCGGCGAACCCGTTTTCGATAAGCTCAATGCCGATTTTGCGAAGGCAATGCTGCTCATCAACGCGGCCAAGGGCTTTGAAATCGGCAGCGGCTTCGGCTGTGCCGCACTCTACGGCAGCCAGTGCAACGATCCATTCATCACAATAAAAGGGAAAGTGGCGACCGCCGGCAATCACAGCGGCGGCGTACTGGGCGGCATTTCCAGCGGAATGCCGATTGTTTTCCGGGTAGCCTTCAAGCCCACGCCCAGTATCGCCATCGAACAGGATACTTTGAATGCCGATCTCGAACCGGTTAAACTTTCCATTCGCGGCCGGCACGATCCCTGCATCGTTCCCCGGGCGGTCCCCGTCGTGGCAGCCATGACCGCTATCGTATTGTGCGATCACTTTTTGCGCAATCAAAACGCCCGGCTTTAGGCCAAACCGGGATTATTACACAAACGAAAGGACGCCTCCAATTCCGCCCGGTCAAACCCGTTGCGGCAGACAGCCCGTGCATCAAACCCGAAAACGGATTATATTATTGAGTTTTTTAGCCAAAATGAACATTTCGAAAATCAAGGGAAAATGAAAATATCGCATAAAGTCGCGCAAATCCGGGAATCCGGTACGGTCCAATTCACACCGCTGGTTCAACGCCTCAAGGCCGAGGGCCGAGGGATTATCGACTTCTCCGTCGGCGAACCGTTTTTTCCGACACCCGCCGAAGTGATTCGGGCCACACAGACCGCGCTGGCCGAAAACCGGACCCGCTACGACGCCGTGGCCGGCCTCGACAGCCTGCGCGACGCCATCCTGGATGACTTCCGCGATCTGTCCTTCAGTCGCGCCAACGTCGTTATTTCCAACGGTTCCAAGCAATCTTTGTATAGTGTCTTCCAGACCATCTGCAATGCGGGCGACGAAGTAATCATTCCGGCGCCGTACTGGCCGACCTTCCCGGAGCAGGTCAGATTGGCGGGGGGCATACCGGTTATCGTCTCCACCACTTCCGATTTCCGGATCGATGTGGCGGCCATGCAAAAGGCCGTCAGCGCCCGGACCGTGGCAATCGTCATCAACAGCCCCAATAATCCAACCGGCGCCGTCTACGCCCGGGACGACCTCGAAGCGGTCATCCGGCTTGCCGAAAAATTTGAACTATATCTCGTTTTCGATGCGGCCTACGAATTCCTGCGCTATGACGACTTGCCGCCGACGGCAAAATCTCTCTTTCGTCCCATCCGGGACCGGATCATCGCGGTGCACAGCTTCTCGAAAAGTTATTCGATGACCGGCTTCCGGGTCGGGTATGTCGTGGCCGATGACGCCGTCGCGGCCGGCATTCGTTCTCTGCAGGGACACCTGACCGGGAATGTCTGCACTTTCGCGCAGTACGGCGCCATCGCCGCGTTACAGATCAACCACGCAACGATTCGGGCGCAGGTCCAGGCCATGCAGGCCAAGCGAGACCTGGTTTACGAGCTGGCCTCCAAACTTTTTATCTGCCCAAAACCGCAGGGCGCATTTTATATTTTCCCCGATGTGACCGCGTATTTAACCGGTCCCCTGAAGAGCTCCGCCGATCTCTCCTGCTTCCTGCTCGAAAAAGCAGGCGTGGCGACCGTTCCCGGAGAGGTCTTCGGTACTCCGCAACACATTCGTATTTCATACGCCGTCGCGGACAGCGATATCCGCGAGGGTTTCCAAAAAATAGCAGAGGTTTTATGAAAATCGGTATTCAAGGATACGGCCGCTTCGGAAAACTGATCGCCAGCTACCTGGCGGAAGATTTCCCCGTCCAGATATTTCGCCGCACGGACGCCCTGGCCGAAAGTTTATCCCCCAATATTTGCTTCACGACCGACCTGCGGGAATTCTGCCGGAACGAGATCATCATTCCGGCTGTGCCCATTTCTCATTTTCGCGCGGTTCTGGCGCGTATGAGCCAACATATCGGCCCGGAATCGCTGCTCGTAGATGTCTGCTCGGTCAAGGAAAAGCCGGTCGAATGGATGCTGGAACTCCTATCGCCGGAGGTACCGATTCTCGCAACGCACCCGATGTTCGGGCCCGACAGCGCCATCACCAGCCTGGAAGGTAAAAAGATCGTGCTTTCGAAAATCAGAATTGACGAACAGCGTTATGCCGCGATCAAATCATACCTGGTCGGAAGAGGACTACAGGTCATCGAAAAGACACCCGCCGAACACGACGAACAGATTGCCAGATCGCAACTGCTGACCCATTTCATCGGCCGGGCGCTGATCGAACTGGAGGCGCGCGAACAGGAAATCGATACCGAAGGTTACCATCGCCTGATGAAAATCCTGGAAGTGGTGCAGAACGACTCCTGGGAGTTGTTTCATGATATGAATGTCTACAATCCCTACGCGCAATCCATCCGCGAAAATTTGATAGCGGCTCTTAAAAAAGTCGAAGCCCAACTGCAGGAATCTCCACGTAAAAACGGGTAGAGTTTAACTGCTTTGCGTCTCATGCCGACACTCTCAGCGTTCAGGCTGACCCGCCGCCCGGAAAAAAGAAAACTATCCATTGGATTATTTGCTTATATTATGTCGCTTTTCGTCCGTAAGACGATCCTGTAATTGAGTCCGACCGGCGAAAAACGGAAGCATACGAATCAACCGTTAATCTGGGTTTCTGCATGCGGAGTACGAGTAAAGACCGGCCAAAGCCTTTAAAACCTTCCCCGCACTGGTGGCTGAATCTTCTGGAAAACACCGCCGAGAAGCTATTTTCACTGCGCAGTTTGCATGAATTTTACGGCCGGATTCCGTTGAACGAGGAGAACGGCAACCTGTTTCACGCCGTGCTCAATACTCTGCATATTAAATACATAGTCTCTGCAGACGATTTCTCGAAAATTCCACCTGAAGGACCGACCGTAGTGGTCTCAAATCACCCTTTCGGGGGATTGGACGCGATCATCATCGCGGCGCTGCTTTCCGAAGTCCGCAGCGATATTAAAATCCTGGGTAATTACTTTCTGGAGAGCATCCCGCAGGTCAAAGACTGGAATATTCCGGTCAGCACTTCCGCCCGCAAAGAGCATGTGGCCAACAACGCCAATTCGATCCGCAAAGCGATCCGGTGGGTCGAACGCGGCGGCTTACTGATTACCTTTCCCAGCGGTGACTACTCCTCCGCCAACCGCACCAAGAAAGGCGTCCTGAAAGGCCGCTGGAAGTCTCACATCGGGGGCATCATCCGGCTCGCCCAGGCCAAAACCCTGCCGCTCTATTTCCCCGGCAAAACCAGCAACGTCTTCCAGTTCATCGGCCTGATCCACCCGCGGCTGCGCCGCAACCTGCTGCCCAACGAGCTGATTAAGAAGACCTCCGAAACCATCGATCTTTTTGTCGGTAAACCGATACCCTGGAAGAAGCTCCAGGAAATCGAATCGGACCGCAAAATCATCCGCTCTATCAAAAACAGCACCTTTTTCCTGAAAAACCGGGTACCCCAAAAAAGTCGGGATAAAAGCGCCAAGGAAGTACGCCATCAGGAGCCGGTTGTCGAGGCACTGCCGGTCCGGGAACTGGAAGATGAAATCCGGGGCCTTCCCGACGACACCCTGTACTACAGCGACAACGATTATGTCATCCACATCGCCCGGGCCGAGCAGCTACCCAGAATGCTTCTTGAAATCGGGCGGCTGCGGGAATTGACCTTCCGGGCCGTACAGGAGGGGACCGGCAAATCGATTGACCTTGATTCATTCGATCCCTACTATCGCCATCTCTTCCTCTGGAGCCGCAATGAGAAGCAACTGATCGGTTCTTACCGGCTGGGGCTTACCGATGAAATCCTGCGGCAATATGGGCCCAAAGGTCTTTACACCTTCACGCTTTTCAAATTCAAGCCGGAACTACTCCATAACGTGCAGCACAGCATCGAAATGGGGCGCTCTTTCATTCGCATTGAATATCAAAAACAGTACAGCATGCTGCTTCTGCTCTGGAAAGGCATCGCCCAATTCATCGTACGCAATCCCCAGTACCGGATGCTTTTCGGGCCGGTGAGCATCAGCCATGACTATAATCCGATCTCCCAGAACCTCATGTACAATTTCCTGAAGAAGCATAACGTCGATCTGCGGCTTTCCCGTCACGTTAAACCACGCACGCCCTTTCACCCGGCCAGAGTGAAGGGCGTGAATAAAAGACTGCTGCTGTCATCGCTCAAAGATATCGACGATGTTTCGATCCTGATCTCCGAGCTCGAAAAAGATGGCAAAGGCGTCCCGGTTTTACTGCGGCACTATTTGAAACTCAACGCCTCGCTGCTCAGTTTCAACGTGGACAAGGATTTCTCCAGCGTCCTCGACGGCCTGATCCTGGTGGACCTGAAGCAGACCGAGCCGGCCATCCTGAAACGATTCATGGGCAAAGATGGCTACCAGGCCTTTCTGGATTTTCAAAACAAAGAGAAATACAAGGTGGATGGTCCGATCCTCCTCCGCAACGATAACGAATAAGAGCTGCGGGCAAACCCTTTTCCCGGCACCCAAGCAGACAATGGAGATAGTTCTATGATCCCTTACACGCTCCTGACCAAAGGCCTGATTGCCGGTGTGCTTCTGTGTATTCCATTCGGTCCGGCCGGAATCATCACCCTGCGCCGGACGATCTCATACGGTGCCGTAGACGGATTTTTTTCCGCTATGGGCATGGTCGCCGCGCATATCATCCTCGGCATGCTGACGATCCTGAGTTCGGCTTCCTTATCACAATTCATCACAAACTACGACAACCCTATTCGTTTTCTGGGCGGGCTCATTATTGCATCTATCGGTATCAAAGCCATCCTGAGCCCGCATATTGAATTGGAGCCCATCATCTCCGACTCGAACAAAAAATTTCGCAATTTTACCTCCACGCTGTTCATTGTAATGGCCAACCCGTCTACCGCGCTGGCCGTCATTGCCATCTTCTCCGGTTTTGGTCTGATCAACTCCGTTGATGGAAATCTCGACGCCCAGATCATGCTCCTGGGAATTACACTTGGGGGAATCTTCATGTGGCTCGGCGTGAATTGGGCCGTTCATCATTACCGGGGTTCCATCAACCGCAAGGTAATCCGCAAATTTTATCGCGGCAGCGGGATCGTCATCGCGATCTGCGGAATCGCTTTTATCATCTCCAGCCTGATCCGAATCCTATGACGCGTAGCCGTAAAGATATCGAAATCCTGGCCCCGGCCGGTAATTTTGAATCGCTAATGGCCGCACTGCAGGCGCAAGCCGATGCCGTCTACTTCGGCGTCGGACGTCTCAACATGCGTCATTGGGCCGCCAAAAATTTCAGCACTGCGGACCTGCCCAAAATCACGGAAGCCTGCCATAAACACGGAGCCCATTCCTACCTGGCCGTCAACACGATCGTTTATGATGAAGAAATCACCCAGGTGCAGGAACTGATCCGGCTCGCCCGGGACAGCGACGTGGATGCAATCATCGCCTCCGATGTAGCCGTCATGCAGACAGCCCGAACCCTGGGAATCCCGGCGCATATCTCCACCCAGGCCAATATCAGCAACCTCGAAGCCGTCAAATTCTACGCCCGCTACGGTGATGTGATGGTTCTGGCCCGGGAACTGACGCTCGACCAGATATCGGCTATCAACCGGGGCATCAACGACCAAAATATCACGGGACCGTCCGGTAAGACGGTGCGCACGGAAGTCTTTATTCACGGCGCGATGTGCATGGCCGTTTCGGGTCGCTGCTACCTGAGCCTGCATCAGAACCAACATTCCGCCAACCGCGGCGAATGTTTTCAAATTTGCCGCCGTTCTTACGTCGTAAAGGACAAGGAAACCGATCGGGAACTCGAGATCGACAATCAGTATATCCTGTCACCCAAAGATATGAGCACAGTCCATTTTTTGAATAAAATCCTGGATGCCGGCGTTTCGGTGCTGAAAATCGAGGGGCGCGCGCGCGCACCTGAATACGTGAAAACGGTGCTTCAATGCTACCGTGAAGCGCTCGACTCGATTTTCGACGGAAGCTATACGGAGGCCGAAATCACCCTTTGGCAGGAACGCCTCGCGACCGTCTTCAATCGCGGTTTCTGGGACGGATATTACCGCGGAGCGCGGCTGCCGGAGTGGAGCTCACAGTATGGATCGCAGGCCACCCAGCGCAAAACCTACATCGCCAAAGGGGTGAATTATTATAAAAAAATCAAAGTCGCCGAATTCGTCATCGAGACCCACTCGCTGAAAATCGGTGATCATATTCTGATCATAGGTCCCACTACCGGCGTCGTGGAACACACGATCAGCGAAATGCTGATCGACGGTAAAAGCGTAAAAACAGCCCGTAAAGGCGACGACATCACTCTCCCGCTGGAGACACTCATCCGGCTAAACGATAAATTGTACAAAGTCACCGAAAGGGCTCAGGATACATAGCCGGCAGTACCGGAAAACGCAGCTCGCTCCAGACAATTCTAAAGATACATATTCCCGCCGATCACCGTAACTGCCTGCCCCAGAATCTCGACCCGTTCGCCCAGCGGCCGGACGCGCACAATGCCGCCCCGGCGCGAAACCTGTTCTCCGACAACCTCGGCTTGGTCCAATCTGGCGGCCCAGAACGGTCCCAGGCTGCAATGAGCCGAGCCGGTGACCGGATCTTCATCGATCCCGAAACCGGGAGCAAAAAAGCGCGATACGAAATCAATCCCTTCGCTGTCGCCGGATGCAGTCACAATCATCTCGCCGTTCCCGGTCGCCATCATCTTGCCGAAATCGGGGGCGAGCCGCCTTACCGTTTCCGCGGAGTCAAGTTCAATCAGCAGCCCGTTGAACCGGGTCCGCCATGCCCGCCGCGGGATCACCGCGAGAATATCCGGGATCGAATCGGGAATCTCGACCTCGCGCGGTATATCTGCCGGGAAATTCATCACTATCCAGCCGACGTCCCGGCGGATCAGCAATTCTCCGCTCTCGCGGGTCTGAAAACGTAGCGGCGTTTCCACCGGCACGTAGCCCTGCTCCCAGAGAATATGCGCCGCGGAGAGGGTGCCGTGCCCGCAAAGGGGGACTTCGACCGTCGGCGTGAACCAGCGGATAAAAATAAAATCATCCTCGAAGAGCACAAAAGCGGTTTCGGACAGATTGTTCTCGGCGGCAATCTGCTGCATCAACTCAGCGGATATACTCCGCTCCAAAACGCAGACCGCTGCCGGATTGCCCTTGAAGGGCAACCATGTGAAAGCATCCACCTGAAAAAACGGAATCTTCATAACGTAACTCCTAAAACAAAAAAACTCCAAAATGCTTCTGGAGTTTTAAACCGGGACGAACCCTTTTCCTGTTTGGGTTGGCCTACTAACGCGGTATCCGGCCCAGCGAATAATACACGCCATCCTGCTTGTCATACCAGTGCGCAACAATCATGGCATTGTACAGCATCAAATCATAGGCCTGTTTCATCAACAGCGTTTCTTTCATAAAACGATCGTTCTGTTCACGATAATGCACTGATTCGGTTTCGATGAGCATATTTTTACCGACATCGAAACGGGCAAAATCATCAGCATCTTTCCAGGCTTTGGCGGCGGATTGATAATTGGCGACGATGCCAATGCCGTAGAGCCAACTATCGGATTCCGGTAACTTATCGATCCAGGCCGGCCGATTTCCCCACGTTTTGGCTTCACCGCCCTCCACAGTTCCGCGCTCCAATCCCGGGCAGGCGATCAGAACAAAGTAGCCGCACTCCGTCGCAGCGGAATCGATCAGGGTACAATTGGCCTGCACGTATTTCAGAATATCCGCCTCATAATAGATTTTGAATTTCGGATTCAGCAGACGAAACCGGCCATCCGATACATCCTCGACCTGGAAGACGAGTTGCGCCTGTTTCTGTTTGGCCAGGTTGATCTGGGCTGAGTTGAGGGCGACTGATTTCGCCAGTCGTTCATCCTCAAATTTACCGGTAAATCCCGTTGCCAGCATGACATTCCCGGGAAGCTCCGGCAGATTTTCAAACCAGGAGGGAACGGTCGCCGGAACTGCTACAACCGAGAATGAGGAATTCTGCGACTGCGAAGCACAGCCGGTGATCAGAATCAACAGTAGCAGGATCGCCGGAATGCCGAAAATGTTTCGATACATTTTCTCCCGTTTGCCAAAGTATGCCTGTCCGGCGCTAAAGCCGGACAGGCATACTTTTCTTTTACTCGCCAACTTGTTCCAGTTTCTCAATCTCTTTTTCGAGATCCTTGAAACTCATGTTGGCCTTTGCTTCGTTGTACAGCGCCTTCTGGCTACGGGCGGCATTCACGGTTTCCTGCACCAAGCTGTTCAGGTTGTACTGCGCCAGAGAATAGCCGTGATACATATTGCTCTCGACTTTCATCTCACGCTTGACAATCAAGGAACCCTTCAGCACCGTGTTGGAAACCTGTTTGCTGACCGAAGAGGTGAATTCGAGCGCTTCGGCATCCTCGCCCACGCCGCTCTCCTGCATGAAGTTTTTCAGCATGTTCGAAACCTTCACTTCGATCGAACGGGCAATGGCATCCCGAGCCCGGGCATCAGCGGCCTCTTTAGCCAGCGCCATGCTCTGTTTCTGAGCGTCACCGGCGCCGTAGATCGCGTCTTCGGCCTGCGGTGGATTCAGATACCATTCCGGAATGTCGGACAACTTCGCCTGCGGTTTCCCGCCGCAATTCACCAGCATCAGCGCCATCGGCACCAATAACATTAAAATAACCAGCTTTTTCATAACCTTCTCCTTTCGTTGAAAACAAAATTACCTATCATATTAACGTTTATCTATTCTTCGCGCTCTGCAAAAACGCCGCGAATTCCTGTTTGGAAAAACGGATGTTCTCATAGGCTTTCCGGACTGCCTCAGGACGGGATACGCTGTCCAGGCCTTTCCCCTTGCCCTTCGCCGTAGCGAGGATATTGCCGGTCGGCTTGTCGACCAGGCGCAGGCTGACGGCCGATTCGACATAGAATTGTTTCCCGGCCGGGGATTCGATTTCCTGATCGCGCGTTACGGCCAGATTCCCTTCGATCACAAGTGCCGCAGCTGCCGCAACCGTATAGCCGTTTTCACTGATCAAAGCCGATACCATTTTCTCCACATCCGTAAACTGACTGCCGCTTTTATCCACAATATTCACCGTAAAAGTAATGTCCTCTTTTTCGAGGGTATAATAGAACATTATTTCCGATTTTGGTATGACACCCATCAAAGATTTGGGTAATTTCTCCAGGTTTAAACCGATTTTGACGGCGCCCGAGTTTCCGATGCCGTCCGTTGGCGTGGCGGTCACCGGAAATGCCGCGATCCCATCCAGGCCGGTTTCCTTGGCAGCGATCGTTTCGCCATTTTCGTAGCGGGCGCGCAGCGGGAACTGGCGAATCCCAACCTCTTCGCCCTTTTCGGTGTGCTGCACGGCTTTCACAACCAGCGGCGCATCGAGCACACGACCGGCTCGCGCCTGCTGCTGGTTACCGGATAGCATTTTAAGTTCCACCCGTGAGAGCATCTCACGCAACTCACCCTCGATCCCGGCCGTCGTGGTCCGTGACGGATTCGGATAGCGCTCGCCGCTCAGGGCGGTGTAGAGAGCGCTCCGGGCGTAATACTCAGGAATTTTACCCTGCGCGTCCGCGTAATTACGGATCGCCGTGAAAAGTCCCCCTTCGCCGGCGGCTTTGCGGGCGGCCTGCAGCAGCTGATCGGTCTCCTGCAGAATGCGGTCCATCTCTACGCCCAGTCCTTCGAGATACCTGGCCTTGTTAAGGACCGCCAGCACATAGAACTGTCCCTGAAGCTGGACTGATTCGGCAATCTCCATACCGGCGATGGTCTCATCGGCAACCGACTTCGTAAGGGAAGTGACTTCCGAAAAATTCCGGATGCGCGCATCCTGCCGGATTTCGCTTTCCATGGTATTCAATTCTGACTCGATTCTGACCCGGATCTGCTTGGCGACATCCGCGCGGGCGAGTTCCGTGGCAACGGTTTTATCATCGGAAATTCCTACGCCGAGAAAAAACCGGTCAGCCGGGTATTTGGGGTGCTGGTAGCTGCTGACCCAATCTGGGATCTTAGTCGCCACCGTCGTGGAACAATTGCCCAGCAAAACCAACACGACGATGGTCATAAAGCTGTTAAAATATCGTTTCAACATAGCATCTTACTCTTCGGTAACATTCAACAATATCAACTTGCGGTTGATCGAGACACGCTCGATCAGACCCAGCCCTTTATTATTGCTTTTCAAATTGCATCAGCTCTCCATTGTCAAGATGAGGCGTCGCCACAAAAACGTCCTGCATCTAGCCTAAGTCATCACCGGAACGATCCCACCGGAGACTCCTTACACCCAGAAAGCCTGCGGCTTCTCCCGCGCGTCGGCGATGCTCCTTTGCAGATTCATTCACTTCAACAATGCTACTAGTACCTTGGTAGACATCAAAATACACCAGAAAATCCTCGCTCGTGAAAACGCTTTTTTTGATAGCGCGGTCGGATGAAAGTTGTCCGGCCGCCTCACGCTTGTCGGATACTGTGAGTACGCGCACAAAGCCAGCGATACGGATGCCGTCATGAAGCGTACTGAGACAGTACTGCCGGTTGCTTTCCGATAGATTGATTTTCTTGTCCATTTCTACCAGAATATCGGGGTAGGAGATTGATTTGCGAACGTACTTGCCGGCCTGTGCGTACAGACCACTGCTAATCGATAAGGAGAGCAGGAACATGGCTGCGATCCCGCGACACAGTGTTTTTGTCATTTTCCAAAAGCGCATCGTTTTCACCGGGCTCCTCACTTATTTATAGAGGTATCATCATAGAATGTGTTGTAATTTCACTTCAATTCCCCTGGTTGTCAATGTTTTTATTTATGGTTCATCGTCATAATGCGTACCAACTTGAAGCATGAAGGGCATAGAT
>CAZPRY010000055.1:0-24937 GCA_964589175.1 uncultured bacterium | reverse complement strand
ACCCCTGCTTGCACACTGACGCTGCGCGATCAGGTGCGAAGCAGATTCGTTAGGCAGCATTAATTACTAATATTATTATTTAACATAGTCATCAATATTAATTGACCACACTTCATGAAGTGATACACAAGTGACATGTGAATTATTAAGCCAGTTCACATTCCAATTATGTGCGGCAATTGAAGGCAATTCGTATTTCGAGAATGAATCATCAGTATAAACAAAAGTGCTATCCCATCCATCTACACCTGTATCATAATAGAAAATGAAGGCATATTTATGACCATCCGGTGAAATTCGAAAATTGTGGTATTCGAAACAAGAACCTTTCTGGCCAAGGTATGTGATATCTTGGATTGAATGATCACTAATAGAATATTGGCGTAACATATCCTGATCACAAAAAATAAGGTGGGTTCCATCTGGATTCCATACGATATCGGTATATCTTTTTATTTCGTTAGTAGATTCCAGAACGGCTCCGAATGACAATCTACTGCCAAGTATTATCAGAGAATCTTGCCAAATCGAATAAAGATATAGACTATCACTTTCAGATGATGTACCCCGTCCTTTTGATGAGATTAAAATATACTTTCCAGTGGGAGACCACTTTAAATCAGAAATACCCCAGTGATTAATTGGTAACTGAGATAAATAATTACCATCAACTGATGCTTTCCATATTTGTCGATAATTACGTGAAAAAACAACCGAGTCTGCTGATGGAGAAAAAGATGGGTAGTTGTCTTGGAAGTCCTCACCATCTGAATCATTCGTTAGTTGTTTCCAACTTCTATTGGAGATATTGAATACCCAAATATCGTCATCTCTAGATGCGACAATTTTGTTATTTTTCACATCACAAAGTCTGATATTTCCATCAATTGTTAGCTGCTTAATATTAGCGTGATCTTCGTTTTCGGTTTCACAACAAGTAATAAGTAAAAATATTAAAGTTGATATTAGGTTGATTTTAGATATTTGATTCATATACTGCCTAACATATGTTTGAACGACATGGATAAGCGCTTTTAGACAGGGAAATCAATCGGATAACATTCCCGGTATTCCGAGTCTATCATGCTCCCACATTGGAATTGGAGATAAAACCGTTCCGTATTTCATGCTCTGTTCATCCCATCGTCTCACGGTTACATCGACCGTAATATTTTGACAGATTTTAGGCAATTCTAAAAAAGAAGCAAAGCAATATTTTCAATGGATACTGGACAACAAAAAATGAACAATGGATAGATTTTTGAGAATGGACGACTGAGGCCGGGATTCTCAACCAATCTAAAATCTGCTATCGCATATCGAAAATCATAGGTAAGAAATCACGTTGCCGGACCGTAATCTGCAAACGCCGTCCGGTTTGAGAGCCTGACGCAATCCATTGCCCTGCGTCCGTGATGTTTGTCAACTACCGCCGGAATTTCCTATTTAATCAACAGCATTTTCCGGGAATCATTGAAACCCGTCGAAGTCTTCAGCCGGTAAATATAGATACCGCTTGTCAGATCGCTCGCGTTAAAATATAGCTCATAATTACCTGCCGGTTGGTTTTCTGAAACCAATTCCCTGATCTCTTCGCCGAGCACGCTATAGATACTGATTGTTATATAGCCCGCTGTCGGTAGGGAGTACTTTATGGTCGTGCCGGGATTAAAGGGATTCGGATAATTCTGATGCAATATGAAGCCGTTTGGTTGCTTTATATCGTTTTTGATGCGGGTGACAAGCGGGGCAAAATAGGAATTGGTAGCGTATATATTACATCCTTGCATCGTCCACACGCCGTCTACCGTTCCCGCATTAAAACAGAAAATGCCCTCGCCATCTTTGACCAAATAAAGTTTATTATAATAGAGCAGCGGCGAGCCCCAGACCAGAGGCCATGGATTCTGAAATTGAGGCTGGCTAATCCATAAAATACTTCCGTCTGTCATATCTGCCGCAATTGTGGCATTTAAACTATCGCCGGATGTCTGATAAAAGACTTTTCCATCCAGGGCCAGCACGAACGGGGTATTGGTTGCGCCGGAGCTTCTCGCCGGATTTTGCCATAGAACCGTCCCCGTCAACAAGCTGAAAGCCACGATTTCCTGGGGCGCTGATGCAGTGGTTTTTTCGACACCGGCAAAGACCTTGTCTTCGAAAATTACCGGACTTGCCTTATTTCCCACATAACCGATATTGTCAGAGTTCCACAGGATACTTTGGGCCGCGATGTCCATACAGTAAAAAACCGGATTTTGTCTTGTACCTGGCGCAATGATCAGATATTCTTTCCATAAATAGTTGATATAAGCCATACTCGCAACCGAAACATCGGGATTCGGAAGATTTATCGACCAGGCCAGTTCTCCGTTGTGGCGATACATTACCTCAATTTTTGCGGAATCACTCCTTGCCGCAAACAAACGCACACCGTTATAATCAATCAGAAGATTACTGTAGCGACCGGCCTTCCGCCAGACGACACTGCCGTCGTTGATGTCAAAACAAAAAAGCGTATCGTCGGATGCGGCATAAAGTTTTCCATCCTCGCCAATGGGTTTGGCGCTCCTGTTGGCTGCATAGAAATTATCTTTTTGCCAGATGAGATTGCCTGTTTCAGCATCGAGCGCCAGTAAACTCCTGGATGAGGAATTCATGTAATCGTTCCGGGAGATAAATATTTTTCCCGCATATCCGACCGGGTTGTCATAAGTACCGTTATAAAGATTCAATGTATCTATCCAGACAATGTCACCTGTCTCAGCATCGAGGGCCGCGAGTCCTTTATCCTGTCCCGCCCAATAAATTTTATTGTTCATAATGAGTGGAGTGCTCCATGAACTACCGCCTGAAGGCAACTCGCCGGCATCTTTTTTCCAGATCAGCTCTCCTTGGGCGAATAGAAAATTCCCCACTAAAAGGATGAACAGTAACTTTTTCATCATTCCTCCGATTTACGTAAAATGGTTACAGGCATTATCTAAATAGTAACATCTTTTTTGTGCTTCTATAAGCACCGGCTTGCAGCGTATAGAAATACATTCCGCTCGGTAATCCCGAAGCATTGAAATCCACTCTGTAATGGCCGGCTGGTTTCTTTCCATCTACCAGGATTGTCACTTCCTTGCCGAGCATATCATAAACCGTAATAGAGACGAATTCTGTCATTGGGATAGTATATGTTATCGTCGTGCCCGGATTGAAGGGATTGGGGTAGTTTTTACATAATTCGAAATCGGTCGGTACGCTGCTTAAATCTTCTTCAAAGGCCACAATCCCATCTTCTCGATAGACAGCCAAACCACCGTATGTTCCAATCCACTTGTTTCCGTTGGCCTCGATTGCCAGCGCATAAACGGCGTTGTACGGCAATGGTGAATTGCTTTCGTCAAATATCGTCCAATTGGAATCGTCAAATTTTGCCAGACCGCCTCCCGTTGTACCGATCCATTTATTACCGCTGTCGTCGATGACTATGCAATCGACCCGGTTTGCCGGTAAACCGGAATTAGATTGGTTGTAGACAGTCCACCCGCTGTCGTTGAATTTTGCCAATCCGCCGGAAAGGGTGCCAATCCACTTGTCGCCGTTAGTATCGATAGCAATGGAGAACACATAATTGTCCGGCAGGCCGGAATTCGAGCTGGTGTACACAGCCCAACCGGAACCGTCGGATTTCGCCAGGCCGCCGCCCGTTCCAACCCACATATTGTTATCATTATCTAACGCAAAAGAATAAATCCAATTATGCGGCAAATTGGAGTTAGAGGTATTATATATCGTCCAATCAGTCCCGTCAAATATCGCCACACCTCCGGCGGTACCGGCCCATACACGGCCAATATTATCGACGATAACGGATTGAACTGCGTTATCCGGCAAACCTGAATTTGAAGCATTATAAACCGTACTGTTGGCTCCGTCGAATTTTGTTAAACCGTAACCCTGAGACCCGATCCAGATGTTATCACTGGCATCTAAAGCGATACAATAAGCCGGACCCGGGATTCCATAACCGCTATACACGGTCCAGTCGCCATTGTCGTACCTGGTCAAAGATCCCAGGTTGCCGCCGATCCAGATATTGCCGCTGGCATCGATCGCCAGGCACTTAATGCTGATACTCGGCAAGCCTGAATTATTTGGTTTAAGAACCGTCCATTCGGACTGACCGTAGATTGCAGCCGTAAAAATGACTAAAAAGTAGGCCTGAAATATTAATTGCTTCATATCCCCTCAGATTTTTCTTAATTCTATAATATCTATTCTATTGTCGCAAGCAAAATCGGTCCTGGAAATTCTGCTGTTTGAGTCTCATCACAAAAATAGAACGGCAATAAGTAAGCCTTTGACGCTCTGATAGGCGGGGATATCTGTTTTCGGACCGGGCAGTTGTCTGTTCGGTGCTCCTGGCGCTTTTAACCTTCGACCGTTTCATTGTCATTCCGGTAGATTTTCCGGCTTCACCAGATCTTCGGTACAGAAATAAGCTAACTTCGATTGAACTTCAGGACTTCTCTGATCGAATAATGATAGTTTGACATTCTCAGTTCGCTTGGTTTTTCAATTCCCTGAGGAAATTAAGAATTGAAAATTATTTTGTTTCCGATTTTACGAATCGGCACCGTCTGTAGGAAGCACCAAATAACAAACATCAAATAGCAAGCAAATCCAAAATCCCAATTATCCAATTCTCAATTACTCCAGCCTGTCCTGCGCAGTCCCGAACTATCAGGACGAAGCATGGATACTTCGATTTCCCCAATTTGCACTTCAATTTCGTTGCGTCCTTTGCGTACTTAGCGAGAGTCTTTTGTTCTCCGTCTTCCATGGAAGTTTCGATAATTCTAATAAAAAGTGTTACCCATGTCCTGACCATTCAGTCCCCTTCTAAAATCTGCAATCTGCTGTCTGAAATCCAAAATCCCAAATATCCAATTTTACAATACTCGTTCTCTGTCATATTGTCCGCAATCGCCTGTTTTTCGATTGCTCTAGCAAGGTTATCCATTCGCTGTTCCTTCGCTCTTCTTTCGCTCATCCTTCGCTCATGAGGATACCCGTATTATTCTGCCATATCGGCATAATGTGCCGTATACTTAGCGACTTCCGGTAGGCGCAATCAAAGGTATTTCCCGTGTCCCGGCCATTCCAATTCTCCGGAAAAGTTGAGAATTGAGAATTATTTTGTTTCCGATTTCATGGACCTGCATCGCCAGTAGCAAGCACCAATTAACAAGCATCAAATAGCAAGCAAATCCAAAATCCCAAACATCCAATTCTCAATTACTCCAGCCTGTCCTGCGCAGTCCCGAACTATCAGGACGAAGCATGGATACTTCGATTTCCCCAATTTGCACTTCAATTTCGTTGCGTCCTTTGCGTACTTAGCGAGAGTCTTTTGTTCTCCGTCTTCCATGGAAGTTTCGATAATTCTAATAAAAAGTGTTACCCATGTCCTGACCATTCAGTCCCCTTCTAAAATCTGCAATCTGCTATCATAAATCCGAATTCAGAACTCTACCATCTGATATGACTTGATGGAGAGTTTCTCTATTCAGGAAGCTTCCTGGTCGGTCTATCATTCATCTATTGGAAATGAATCGTCGGGGGATTAGATTTTGGTTCAAGATTCCGGTGCGTGTGGTTCGTTATTAACATTGGGTTTGCGGAGCGACGAATCGGAGTTCTAAGGGAGTTCATTATGGAAAATCTGAAATTAGCGACGCTTCGCCCGGATAGACAGAAGACCACTTTCCGGATCGGCGACGTGACGGTGGGGAAGGACTTCATCATCATTGCCGGGCCTTGCGCCGTCGAGAGTGAGGCGCAGATCATCGCCTCGGCCATCGATGTCAAAGAGGCCGGGGGCAACATGCTGCGCGGCGGCGCTTTCAAACCGCGGACCTCGCCCTATGCGTTTCAGGGTTTGGGGATCAAGGGCTTGCGCCTGCTGGAAAAAGCCCGGCGGGAAACCGGCCTGCCGATCGTTACGGAAGTCATCGATTCGCGCGATGTGTCCTGGGTCTGCGAGTATGTCGATATATTGCAGATCGGCGCGCGCAACATGCAGAATTTCTCACTGTTGAAGGAAGTGGGCAAAGCCGGCAAGCCGGTGCTGCTCAAGCGCGGCATGTATTCCACCCTGGCCGAATGGCTGAACTGCGCCGAATATATCCTGGCCGAAGGTAATCCCAATGTAATCCTCTGCGAACGCGGCATCCGGACCTTCGAAACCTACACCCGCAACACGCTCGATCTGAGTATGGTGCCGGCGGTGAAGGAGATCACGCATCTGCCGATCATCGTCGACCCGTCGCACGGTACGGGCCGATTGAGTCTCATTCTGCCGATGAGCCTGGCTTCGGTGGCGGCCGGCGCCGACGGTGTTATCGTAGAAGTCCATCACAATCCCGCTGAAGCCAGGAGCGACAAAGATCAGCAAATGCCGCCGGAGATGTTCCGCAAATTCGTGGTGGAAATGCGCCAATTACAGCGCTTCATGCAGGAATCCGGCACCAGGCCTTAGTTTGAAATCCAAGACGGAGAGTGACATGCAATTAAAAAAAATCAGACAAGAGATCGATATACTCGATTCGAAAATAATTAAACTCCTCAACGACCGCATGGAACAGGCCATTCTGGCCCGGAAACTCAAAAACGAGATCGAAGACCCGGAGCGCGAAAAGGAGATCCTCGAAAGCCTGCGCAGCAATTCGCTAGGTCTGATCTCTCCCGAGTTTTGCGAAGAACTCTTTGTTAAAATCATCGCGGAGAGTAAACGGCTCCAGAAGGTGAGTTCCCAGGTGATTGGTTTTCAGGGCGAGCACGGGGCTTACAGTGAGGTCGCGGCCCACATCTGGGACAAAGAGTTGATCCCGATTCCTTGCCCGGATTTTGTGGACGTTTTCAATAATGTCGAGAGCGGTCTCTTCGATTTCGGGATTGTGCCGGTGGAAAATACCCTGGGCGGCGTCATCGGCCAGGTCAACGACCTGATCATCAACACGAAACTCTTCGTCTACGGGGCGGTCGAACTCTTGGTCTCGCACTGCCTGATGACTCTGCCCGGCGCCGATCACCGCGATATCCGGACGGTCTATTCCCACCCGCAGGCGCTGGCCCAGTGCAAGTATTTTCTGGCCCGCAATAAACTGGAAGCGGTGTCTTATTATGATACGGCCGGCGCGGCGCGTATGCTCTCCGAGAAACGCCTGAAGGGCACGGCGGCAATCGCCAGTCAATTGGCCGGACAGCTCTATAACCTGGAAATTCTGCGGGAAAATATCGAGGACCTGGACAACAATCACACCCGCTTCGTGGTGATTTCGAAAAAGCCTTTCGAAGGCGAAGGCAACAAATGTTCGATTCTCTTCTCAACGGCGCATAAGGCCGGCACGCTCTTCAGTGTTCTGGAACTTTTCGCGAAGGGCAATATCAATCTGAGCAGGATCGAATCGATTCCGAGCAAGCCCGGCAATTACGTCTTCTTCCTGGATTTTATCGGGTCACTTCAGGATGAACGTGTCCAAAATGTGCTGGAGGGGGTTAAAGCGATAACCAGCGACATGCGCATGATGGGCTGTTACAACGAGATAAAATCCGACTGACCACTGCCATCCGGCGACCGGATTAAAAGGGTGATTCGTTCTCAGTGATTCCCGGAGAGCGGGCTACTTCTCCGGCTTGTCATTTTCCACATCCCTGTAATAGTCAGGGTACAATTTTTTCATACAATCCGGGCACATGCCATGGCTGAATTGCGCTTCCGAGCGGGCCTGGATATAGGATTCAATCTGGTTCCAATAGCCCTTGTCATCGCGTATCTTTTTGCAGGATGAACAGATGGGCAGGAAGCCGCTGAGTTGTTTTACTTCGGCGAGGGCCTGTTCCAGGTTTGCATTTTTTTTGAGTAATTCATGATGCTGTTTGATGATTTCTTCCTGCTGGTCCCTGTTGAGGCTTTTTAATTCGGCATCGGCAATCGCCATCTTCTTCAATTTATGTTGAAAGGCGTTGATCGTGAGATTCGTGATCAGCAGGACAACGGCCGTTATCAGAAAACAGAAGACAAGGTTCAGAATGAGGGTATTATAAATTTGCTTAAAAGCACTTTCCTCGGATTGTTCGACGAGCAGATACCAATTCAACTCCGGTACGAAGCGGGTATTCAGGTGGATTACCTGACCGTTGCGGATATAGCTAAATCCATTGCTGGGCGTGGACAGAATCTGATCGGCAATCGGGGAAATATTTTCCATCTGATAAATGTTAGTCACGGTAGCGGTGAGGGACGAACTCTGGAGGATAATTTTCCCGGTGCTATCAACGAAGTAGATGTCGCGATCGTATTTCTCACGATAATTTTCTATCAGATCCGTAACTGAATTGATCGCTAAACCAACACCGGTCGCACCGATATATTGACCATTAAAATCGAATACCTTGTGATTGATGAAGATCGTCATGACATCTTTATTGGCCATGTCCGGATCGACGTTGATTTCGTAATCTTCGGTCATTTTCTGAACCCGGAAATACCAGAGGTCGCGCTCTTCGTTTGACTTGACCTGCTTCAAAATGCCGTCGGTATAATAGTAATTGCGGGTCTTTTCGGAAACAAAGAAACTGGTTATCGTATTGTATTTATTCTTGATCTCGCGCAGGTATTGGGTGATTTCACTTAGGTTCTGTTCTCCGTCGATGATCCAGTCCTTGAAAAAGGTATCGTTGGCCATCAAGGAGGATATGAAAACCGGTTTCAGCAAATCCCGCTGAATCTCCGAATAGATATTGTCACTGGTCAGCGGAAGATCGTAGTCTGCGATTCGATGGCGCAAGGATGACCGGGAGACATAGTAGCTTACCAGGCTTGTCGTTAAAAAGCCTACAATTAAGAGCAGGCTTAGAACGAGGACAAGTTTTCTTTTGGGGGCCATTCGGTTGGTTTGCATCACTTCTTTTTACCGGGCATCCTGAGTGCTTGCGGCATGCTGTAAAAGAGGTGGCCTTTACTGCGTACGAGCATTCCTGCCGGTTTCCCTTCTGTTCATATTCGTTGGATGAAATTCATTCTATTCGTGAAAAATCCCGAATGCTTTCGATAGCATGACGTCAACGTTCTCATTTTCGGAAGGTTCCGTGCTTTTAAAGTCTGTTTCAGGTCTTGATTTTTGCATCGTAATTGCCGTACGATTCCACCGATTTGTGTTATAAAACTTGATGTCGGGCCTCTTTTGGATTTTTCTATAAAACCAGGGACTGGTTAGTAGACGTCGCGCAGGGGAATTGGTTACATAAAACTTTGGTAAAATTTTGTTCAGGATTCACCTGGGCAGGTTTGAAATGTTAGCCTCAGGGCCTGGCGGATTTCCTTCACACTTAATCCGTACACACCTGGCGGAAGACGCGCAGAAAATTTCCCCCCAGGATTTTCCTGACATCCGATTTCGAATAACCATGCTGCAGGAGTGCGAAAGTAAGGTTGGGAAACTGGGAAACGTCCTTCATACCATTGACCTTGTTACTGCCGATTCCGTCATAATCCGATCCAATGGCGACATAATCGATGCCGACGAGGTTTACGATGTAATCGATATGCTTTACCAAATCCTCGACCGTGGCGGTTCTACCGGATTTCAGGAAGGGCGGGTAGAAGACGATTCCGATTACTCCGCCGCTGGCGGCGATGGCCTGGATCTGCTTGTCATACAGATTGCGGGAACTATTCTGAATCGCCCGGACGCCGGAGTGCGTTGCTATGATCGGATTGCCCGTGATCTCCAGCACATCTTCAATTGTTTTGATGCCGACATGTGAAACATCGATGATCACACCGAGGGAATCGAGGGTCCGAATGACCCTTTTGCCGAAATCACTCAACCCAACCGTAGAGGAGCGTGAATCCGAGGCCGAAACCGCCCAATCCGTACTGTTGTTCCAGGTGAGTGTCAGGTAGCGCATCCCGGCGTCATAGAACGAGATGAGTTTACTGATGTCATTTTCGATGACATGACCGCCTTCCACGGCCAGAACGGCGGCAATTTTGCCCTCATGAGCAATTGCGAGGGCTTCATCTGCGGAGCGGGCTTGCCGGATATAATCGGGATAGAGGTTCATCTCGCGATTGAAAAGGCCGATGGCTTCCTGGGCTTTTTGAAATTGATTGACCGGGTAGGCGTTGGGACTGATCCAGACGGCAAAGAACTGGATGTCGACGCCGCCGAGGATCAGGCGTGGAATGTCGGTATCATGGTAATCGTGTTTTGGCATGAAGTGATAACCTGTATCGTCAAGCATGATTTCGAGGATATCGTTGTGCAAATCGACCAGGATGGCCTGATTGTGAATGGTTTCCAGGAATGTTTCAAAGGTCTCCCCGCCGACGATATCGAGGTTTAGGGTATCGCTGACATAGGCGAATTTGGAGAAAATAATGGTCAGCGGGAGGGAAGTGGGTCTTTGCAGGGCGATACGCTGCGGCGCCGCGCTTCCGAGAATAGGGGAGAGGCCGCCCTGTTGCCCGCCGTCCAACTGGATCATCTTGCGGGTGATCGTTTGGTCGTGATTGCGAATTGTATAAAAATACATTCCGGCGCTACCCTGGTTTTTCCAGGTAATGTGGTAAAATCCCGGCGACAGGTACTGCCGGCGCGAGTCGACTTCCTGCCCTAAAAGGTTATGCACGGTCACCTCGGTCATGCCCGCATTCCGCACCGAAAATTCGATCGTCGTGGAGGGATTGAACGGATTCGGAAAGTTCTGGGCGACGGAAAATTGAGTCGGAACGGAGCTGAAATCTTCGATCCCCGTGTAATCGGAAGTGAAGGTCCATTCGCCCTTATAGTTGCTGGTAATCGTATCCCGGGTCGCCGGAGTTTGGGAAATGACCACTACCTCGACGGAACTGAGATTGGTACCGCTTACAACGTCCTTGATCGTGCCGCTGATCGTAAACGCCGACAGGGAAGTGCCGGTGAATAAAGCCAGCGGCAGTAAAATGGTTTTGACTATACGTCGTCCGGCCCGTTTTGCGAGGAATGTCATTGACTCTTCCGGTGGAATGAATAGGTTGTCATACTGTAGATGCGGCTCCAAATCGATCGATTTTCACGGTATCGATCAAGGAATCGTTGACCGGATTGAATGGTGATCTTATTTCTGTATGCGTTTCAATTATCCGCAGAAAACAAGGACAATGTCCGGACTCGATGTAAGGAGTGAGTACACTGAGGCATCAATCTGAGATCAGGCGCACGCTGAAGCTGCCCGGTACAATTATGAAACTCGCTCCGTGTTGGTGGCAGGGAGCGAGTTAAAAGAACAGCAGTAATCAGGGAATTTAAATCCTGTGTTCGACGGCGGATTATTCTTGTGAATCCATTCCCGATTTGCCGGCTTTTTTGGCATTTTTCTCAGCCCGCTTCTCTTTGACCGTTTTTTGCGGTTTCTTCTTGTCTTCTTTCTTAGTGTCACGCGACTTAGCCATATTCTTTCTCCTCTTTTGTGACTGGATAATATAAGCTTCCGGGCACTTTGTAATCAAGTTTTCATTATTGAACCGGAAAAATAGTTGATTTTGAGAGTATCGCCGGCCGGCGGGCTGTTCTTTGCGGAATTATAAGACTGGTCCTGAATAATTCATTTAAAACCGGAACCTGCGAAAAATGAGGATCGGCGAAGGATTCAGTTTGATCGGCCGCGTTTGATTTGACGCTGGAACAGCTGTTCGTTGGTCGGGACGGTATTCAGAAGTCGAAGCATGAGTTTCATCGCGGTCTTGGGCTCGACATCGGTCAGGTAGCGCCGCAGCTGCGCCAGCCATTGGATTTCGCGATCGGAATACAACAGTTCGTCTTTGCGGGTGCCGCTGCTTAGCAAGTTGATAGCCGGAAAAATGCGGGCTTCGGCCAGGGTGCGGTCCAGCACGATTTCGCTGTTGCCCGTGCTCTTGAACTCTTCAAAGATAAAGTCATCCATGCGCGAGCCGGTCTGAATCATCGCCGTGGCGATAATCGTCACGGAACCTCCGTGTTCGATATTGCGGGCCAAACCGAAGAAACGGCGTGGAATCTCCATGGCTTTGGAGTCCAATCCACCCGACATCGTATGCCCGGCGCTTTTTCGGTGGTTGAAAGCCCTGGCCATGCGCGTAATACTGTCCACCAGGACGACGATATTTCGGCCGCACTCCAGTTCGCAGCGGATATGGGCCATGCTGAGCTCGGCCAGCTGGATATGCGCTTCGATACTCTGGTCGCTCGAACTGGCCAGAACTTCCGCATCTACGCTGCGCCGGAAATGGGTGACTTCCTCGGGACGCTCATCGATGAGCAGAACGACGATGCGGGTCTCCGGCTCGGTTGCCCGAATTGCGGCGGACAGTTCTTCCAGCAAGCGGGTTTTGCCGGTTTTCGGAGACGCCACAATCAGACCGCGGGTGCCTTTGCCGATGGGCGCAATGAGATCGATCATGCGCATGGACGGATTCCCGCTGTCTCCCAGCCGGATCCGTTCGGTAGGATTGACGGCCTGCAAGCGGTCGAAGGGGACCCGGTTGCGAAATTGTTGCGGAGTCAGAGCACAGACCGAATCCACAGAAACCAATTCGAGGCGCTTTTTCCCCTGACGGGCGAGGCCTTTGACCTCGGCACCATCGACCAGCGCGTTTTCATGGATGATTTCCAAAGGTACCCACGGGTCCCGGGCGTGCGGTTGGAATGAATCAGCGGCGCTGCGTAAAAAGCCGCCACCCTGGGCAACGGTCTGCAGCACGCCGTCTGCAACTTGGCTTTCAATCGTATTCATCGTCATTTGGGCCATCTTTCATTTTGGTTTGCGGAGATCATCTGCTGAGCCGGCTATCCGGTCGATTTAACGAAGCAGATTCTCAGGCAGCAGGCGTATAATCTCCAAAAGAAGAGGACGAGGTCTCGGTACTGATGATTTTTACACTAATCAGGCTTTATCCGTAATTCTGATGCCGTTAGACCTGATTTCGATGAGTTTACGTTTATAGAGAGCTCCCAACGCTTTTTTGTAGGTCTTTTTACTGATACCGAAAATATTGTAAATCTTCTCCGGGGAACTCTTATCGGTCAGGGCCAGAAATCCATTATGCTCTCTCAATTGCTTAATAATCAGCTCCGCAAAATCAGGGATTTCAGCATAACCGGGGCGTTGCAGGCAAAGATCAATTTTATCGTCATCCCTGATCTTTTTAATATATCCGTCGATCTGCTGGCCTCTCCTCAATTCCCGGAAGACTTCATTTTCATAAAGCATGCCCCAATGCGTGCCGTTGACGATAGCTTTATAGCCCATTTCGGTCCGGTCGTAAATCAGTAATTTTACCATTTCTGCTTCCCCGAAGGAGACTGGCTGTTGATGGATAAATTTATCCAGCTTTGAGGAAGCCACGACACGCTGGCTTTTTTCATCGAGATAGACGAATACGATGTACGATTTGCCGCTATCCATTCTCTGTTTTTGTTCGCGAAAAGGAATGAAAAGGTCTCTCGGCAGTCCCCAATCCAGGAAGGCGCCGATTTCCGTGGCGGCTTTAACCTTCAGCAGGGCGGCCTGACCGACCTGCGCGAGTGGTTTTTGAGTTGTGGCGATCATCCGGTCCTGCGAGTCATGATAAATGAAAACTTCAATCGGACGGCCTATTGGGCAATTTTCCGGAACGTACTTTCTGGGCAGCAGGATTTCGCCGAGCAGACCTCCGTCGAGATACACCCCGAAATCGACGATTTTTACTACTTTCAGAGTATCTGATTTTCCGAGTTCAGCCACAATGAAAGTTAATCATAGTTGCTTGATAAAAAAAACTATTGATACTAAGACGTAGATTTGCAGCGGCGTATTTTTATTTGAATGGATTTTAATCACGTAAATTTGTATTGATATTATTTCTAAAATTTCATAAATAATCCCATATGCTTTGTAAGTCTGACTAATTAAGTTAGTGGGAGATGAAATGTCTCCGGCTGTATTTTTTCATGAAATGGTGAAAAGAAGAGAAGAAAAGAAATTGTCGAGAGGAAGAGAAGAGGAAAATGAGAAAATTTGGTAACCAAAGAGGAGAGCGAAAATGAAAAGAGTGTTAATGCTTATGTTGGTTTTTGCTACACTTGCGTTTGCAGCAAAGGCCAATAAGGATGGCGATGTGTTACTGACTTCACCAAATGAATCGATTAATTCAATGGTGAAATCGGAAAGTATCACTGGTTTTAACGTTGGTACAAAACCTACAACAGAGATTATGCGTGACATTTGGGTCGGCAGCGATTTCGACCAGGACGGAAAAAAGGAGATCATCCTGGCTTCTTACGGTGTCGGAGGAAAGGTGTATGTCTATGAAATAGACGGAGATAATTCTTCAACATTATTTTTCGAGACGGCCGATTTTGGTTCCGAGTATACCACTGCCTGCCGTGATGCCAAATTTGCCGATTTGGATGGTAATGGCATGCAGGAACTGCTTGTAAGTATCAATTCAGCAAATACAACCAAACGTGGCATTTGGGTTTATGAATATGATACCGTCGGTGATAGCATGCGAGCGCCGGTTCAAATTCTTAGCGATATTAATGATCGCTGGTATGTCGAAAACATGTTCATTGATGATGTCGACGGTGATGGTGTTCAGGAGATAATGTTTGGGAATAATGCTACTGCTGCAGCACTTGATAATTTCTATATTGCATCCGTTGAATCAGGAACATTCGCTGCCGGCGATGTTGTCACAAAAATCGAATTTACGCACGGCAAATCAAGCGCTACATTCACGCTTGGCGGTAGCCCATATGGTGCAGTTACTTCTGATATAGACGGAAATGGTAAAAAGGAAGTTCTTTTTGCTGGTTGGGATCACGGTGCCATGCTTATCGTTGAAGCCGATGCCCCAGATACCTACACAGTGCACAATTATATCCAGACTGACCTGGATCGTCGTGACGATTTTGCCTTTTGGGATTTCGCTCCGGCCGATCTCGATGCAGACGGACGCGATGAAGTCTATCTCTCCATGTACGATGGCGGCGCGCTGTATTGTATCACCTGCCCGGTCGGAACCGAATTGTCCGCTATGACAACCGCAAATGTCCACAAAATTGATGTTCTGGGAAGTTCCGGTGGTGTCTGTACCCAATTGGGCGACTGGGACAACAACGGGAAAATGAACATTTATGCTTCCGGTGGTGGCAGTACAATAACCGTGCATGAATACCAGGGCGGTGATCCCACCGACACATTGAGCTGGGTCGCATTACCGTCGATTACATCGGCTTCTTTTAGCGGTGTTTTTGGAATGCGTTATGCCGGTGATCTGGATGGCGACGGCTGTGCAGAGATTTATGGCGCAAATACCGGAGCCGTAACTGTTGCTGCTGCTGCGGTGGAACTATTCATACCGGTGCCGGATTTATTCTTCTCGGAATACATTGAAGGTTCCAGCAACAATAAGGCCCTGGAAATCTTCAATGGGTCCGAAGCAGCCGTCAGCCTGGATGACTATCGGATTGCCCAGAGCGTCAATGGCGGCGGCTGGGCTTACTGGCATATTTTCCCGGCAGGCGCAACCCTCGCAGCCGGCGATGTCTGGGTAATCATTACGGATCAGACCGATACGACCATGTTCGCGCACGCCAACGCCGATGAGGTGCTGGCCTACCCGAGTGTCGTTCATCACAATGGCGATGATGCCCGGGCGATTGAGAAACGCATGATTTCGGGTACCGATACGACCTGGATAATGATCGATTTGATTGGCGATCCGGATGTCGATCCCGGTGACGGTTGGGATGTTGCCGGCGTTACCAATGCGACCAAGGATCACACGCTGATCCGGAAATCCTCCGTGGTCATGGGAAATCTCGATTGGGTTGCCGAAGCCGGAACGGATGAAGCATCGTCCGAATGGGTTGTAAAACCGCAGAATACTTTCGAGTTTCTGGGCTTTCATGACGTAGTAGCGCCTGAGATCGCCGGAATCGTTGCAATTTCCACGACGCAGGTGCAGGTACGCTTCTCCGAAGTCGTCGATGCGACTGCTGCGATGGATGTGACTAACTACTCGATTGACGGTAATATCGGCGCTCCTACCGCGATCACCATGCCGCGCGATAACGTGGTTGTTCTGACCCACGCCGCCATCACAACCAATACGCTCTATAACGTGACAATCAGCAATATATCGGATGCGATCGGCAATGTGATGAGCGACGCGGCTATGTTCAGACTGGAAGAACTCGGAACACTGCCCATCGATAAAGTCATCGATGACTTTGAAGCCAACATCGGCGCATGGAAACCCGATCCGACTTTCTCGGGTTTGACCAGCGGCATTAAAGCGACTTCCTCCGTTGTCATGTCGGATTCGCTGGCTTATGAAGGTCTTCAATCCGCGAAAATGACCCTGCTCGATGATCCGGCTGTACAAGGCGGTTGGTTCATTCGCGAACTTAACCGGGTCGATCAGGTTAAACCCGATTCCAAACTGTTCCTCTATCTGCGCGGTGCGGATGTGGACGTGCAGGTTCGCCTGGTAATCTGGGATAACGGTACCGGCGGTGACGGCTATGAAGCCGGTCCGTGGAACGATATCACGATCACCGAAGATGATTGGCAGGTCATTTCACTAGATCTGGCCAATGATGAAGTCACCGCGTGGATTACCGGAAACGGAGCCATCAATTCCCGGAATTATGTGACGATTGAAAGTATCCAGCTGCAATGCAAGCAGGATATCAGCCCGGTGCTCTTTTTCGATCTGATTGCCGAAAGACCGAATGTCGAACCGGTTGATGTTACCTTCGAAGTAGACATGGCTGTTTGGGCTCTCAGGGGCACTTTCAATCCTGCCGCTGATTTCGTCGATGTGGCCGGTTCCTTCAACGACTGGGGCGGAACCTCGAAGCTTCTCAACGACTTCGACGGAGACAGTGTCTACACGACTACTCTCACCGGCGTGTATCCGGGCGAAGAGTTGCATTATAAATTCCGGATTAACGGCGTTTGGAATGACAACACTGCGGAATTCCCCTACAACGGTCCGGAACGTGTCTACACCGTACCGGATTCAAATAGCGTTGTTTATTGCTGGTACAATGATGAAGATATGTCGATGGTAGGCATTGATGAAACTGCGGCCATGCCGAAGACTTTTGTACTTCATCAGAACTACCCGAATCCCTTCAATCCTGTAACCACCATCAAATACGAAATTCCTCAACAATCCATGGTACGGATTGTGATTTACGATCTGATGGGTAAGGAAGTCCGTAGTTTGGTGAATCATAACCAGACTCCGGGTTATCAGTCGGTCATCTGGGATGCGACGGATAATTTTGGCAGAAGAGTCAGTTCGGGATATTATATCTACGTTATGAATGCGGGCGATTTCAGACAATCGCATAAGATGCTCTTGTTGAAATAACTCCTGTTCTTGTACAATAAAAAGGGCTGCCTGTGGGCAGCCTTTTTTATTTCCATTGCTCTCGCAAATTAATGGTTCTGCCTATTTCAGCAGCATGACCTTTTCGGTCTGCATTTCCTCGCCGCTTACAATTCGAACCAGGTAGGTTCCGGAAGAGATATTTTGTGGAGCCCAGTGAATGCTGTAGTTCCCGGCACGTTGATGTTTATCAATAAGCGTATCGATTAAATTGCCGCGTAAATCGTACACTCCCAAAAGCACTTCCGAGTCATTCCGGATACCATATTTAATCAGGGTCTGATTGTTAAACGGGTTGGGATAATTGGGATGTAACTCAAAATTGTGGAGTTGACGCAATTGCCCAGAATCGTCGAGCTTGGTTTGAATGAAAGAGACGCAAAAATCGTCGAAATAGATCGCGCCTTTATCCTTTTTGGCGTCATCAGTTTCGGCGAGATAGATTCTTTTCCAGGTTACCGGAAACTCCATGGTTGCCGTGGAATTCGCCCAGCTGGGTTCCGCTTCGGAGAAGGGAATCTCGATGTACTTCCACGAATCGCTCCAGTCGATGCCCGGCGATAAAGCCGTGAAGTTGATCAGGAATTTTTCGCCGTCTTTGTCCTGGAATTCGCCGCGTAACCAATGTCCTTTTCCATCACCGAAAACCCAGAGGCCGATCGCATCCGGCGATCCGGAAATCGGGATAGAACATTCCAGGTAAAGCGCGCTGGTACCGCCGGTCGTAAGACTATAATCCAGTTTTCCCGAACTCGGCAGGGATTGACGCGGTTCGTAGGCCAGGGTCAGGCCGCATTCGTTAAGATTCACTTTGCTTCCGGTCAAGGTCCAGCTGGCGACGCTGTCGAAATTGTCCAGAATGATCCTGGTCGTTGCTCCGATGGAGACGGATGTGCTTCCGACGACGGAATTGTACGTTGCCGTAATGACACCTTCACCGATGCCTGAAGCCGTAAACAAGCCGCTGCTCGAAATCTCGCCGATATTGTTGCTGATCTCCCAGATGTATTCGGAATTATCCAGTGCGATAATATTATCGAAATAATCCACCGCTTCGGCCGTGATCTGCTGCTTTTCACCCTGCTTGAGGATGATGGGATTGGGTGTCAGCGTTATCTTTGCCAGGTTCGTCACGAACACCCGGACCGAATCCCTGATAGCGCCGGTGCTGACATAAACATAGCCGCGACTTGTATCGGTAGTTGCCGTAAAATTTCCCTGGTTATCGATGCTGCCGAGGCCGGCATCGCAATCCCACTGCAGGCCGGCATCCGTGATGGAAACCGGATTATAATACTCATCGAAACCGGAAACCGAAAACTTGAATCCATTCCCGGTGAGAAGGTAGACCACCCTCCTGGAGATGAGCAGGTGAGCGAGATCAGAAGTCGGGGCTTTGCTAATCAGCAACAAGGCGTTGGCGACGCTACGCTCTCCGCCGGAATCCGATGGGCTGTTTTTCACTTTATTGCGCACAACCATTGTCGACGATCCACCACCGTCGAGGTTAATGGCTTCCTGCACGTTCCAGGTCAGCATATAATTGGCCAGTTCGTAGAGCGACATGCCAACACTGTACCCGGTTTGCCGACCGTCCACAACGACAAAATAGAGTTTCGTGGAATCCTCGCTGAATCCCACGGCGGTGCGCGGGTGCCGGTCGGACGAGAAACTGCCCGAGGGAACGGCGGGCAGGCCGTTGTCAATAATTTTAGAACTGCCGCCGACGAGTTCTTTGACAGGTACATAGGGCGGTGCCAGGCGCAGAACCAGCCTCACCGTATCGCCAACGAAGATCTGGCTATCGAGGAGAACCTTCACGTTGCCGTTGCCGGACAATACAACGCCGTTGGCCGGAATGGTGTTATTCCCATGGCCGCTGGCCGTGATGCTGTCTTTTCGAACAACCTTCAGCAGCATCGTATCGTTCACCATCGGAGTATTCAAATATTCGGTGATGATTTCGGTGCCCGTTTCGTTCGTTCCGGTGCTTGCGCCGAAATATTTATTGTACACAATCAACTTCCCGTCGCCGCGGCTTTCGTTGATTCCGTTGATCGAAGCCTGACTCCTGTTTTTGGGGATCAAGGTGCCGCCGAAAGTGAAAACGCTGATTAGAGGATCGTTGTCCGGAGTAAAGGCCAGGGCTTCGCGGGTTATAGGCTTTTTTAATAAAACTCCCCGAAGGACCTGGGCGTTTGTGGGAATGCCGCCGGCTTCATAGAAATCACCGTTGACAGCGCCCATGACACGGTGTTTTTCATAATCGTTTCTGGCTGACATCGACGAAGTTTGTTCGTACCCGGCGAGGCGATTACCCGCTTTAGCCGTTTCGAAATCAAGCCACGGATTGGTCATGTCGATTTCCAGTATAAATAAGTTCCAGGGACCGTTTTCCAGAAAATCGTGGTAGTAATGAACGCCGGGGCCTACCGGCTGGGTTTCAATAATTTCGGCCGGAAGCAGGCTGGCGGCGAGCATAAACGTGATAAACAGGAAGGACTTCTTATTCATGCTGTTTCTCCTTTGGAAAGGGATGCAGTTTACGTGGTAATTTGGCCGTGATTCCCGGAAAGAATCGCGATAACCTAGCAGATAATTTCCAATTCGACCAGAATATTTTGCCTATTTTGAGGCCAAATGGGTAGATCGCTTTCTGCCGGGATGCCTCATTTTTCCTTTGCTGATGTTTATATTTGTGGTCAGGAATTCTTAAAGACGGCCGGATTGTTCCGCTTTCCGGGGGGCGCATTCGAGGGAAGATTGCATGGGATGAGTAAGGTATAAAAAAGCCCCCGCTGTCGGGGGCTTTTTTATCACAAAACGAGTGAACCGGATCAGAAAGGTGGATTAGATTCCCTTTTTACTGAGGATCTTCTCGATCTCATCCATGGCCCAATTCATCGATTCCATGGTTTTTTTGAAAGGTTCGGCCGTTGTCATATCCACACCGGCGGCTTTCAGCAGTTCGATGGGATAGTTGGAATTACCAGCTGAAATGAAGGCGATGTATTTCTCCAGCGCGCCGGGTTCGTTATTCAGCACTCTTTCCGCCAGGGCGGTCGAAGCCGTGTAGGAAGTTGAGTACTGATATACGTAAAAATTGTAGTAGAAATGGGGGATGTAAGCCCATTCATAGTTGATGAAATCATCGACATGGCAAATGCCCTGATCGTGACCGTAGTATCTGCGTACGATGTCTTTGTACGTCTCGGTTAGTAAATCTCCGGTCAGCTGCTCGCCGCGTTCCGCCATCTCATGCATACGCAGCTCAAATTCCGCAAACTGGGTTTGACGGAAGAGAGTTCCTTTGACACCGTCCAGAAATTCCATCAGCAGTGCCATGCGCAAGTCGTCATCTTCCACAGTCTTGAGCATATACTGGAAAAGAAGATGTTCGTTGAAAGTCGAGGCGACTTCGGCGACGAATATCGGGTAATCGGCTTTCGGCATGGGCTGGGTTTTGTTGGAATAGAAACTGTGCATCGTGTGTCCCATTTCGTGCGCCAAAGTTGAGACATCATCGTATAAGCCGTTGTAATTCAGAAGAATGTACGGATGAATATCATAAACCGAACCAGAGGAATACGCGCCCGAACGCTTGCCGGGAGTGGGATAGACATCGATCCAGCGATCTTTGAATGATTGTTCTACCGTTGCAACATATTCAGCACCAAGCGGCTTAAATGCTTCGAGAATCAACTTTCGCGCGGCTTCATAATCGTATTCGGTTTCAATATTCCCGACAGTCGGAGCATAGAGATCGTAGTATTCGAGTGTTTCGACGCCGAGCATGCGTTGCTTGATTTTCAGATAGCGGTGAAAAGAATCGAGGTTGTCGTTGATGCTCCGGATGAGCGAATGGTACACCTCTACCGGGATCGCATTCGCGTCCAAAGCTCTCTGCAGGCAACCGTCATAGCCTCGGGCGCGGGTATAGAAGAGGTTGCTCTTGACCTGGGCGCTTAGTTGCGTACCGAAGCTCCGGCGGAAATCGCCGACTTTATTGAAAAACGCTTCGAATACGATTTTACGGTCGGCCCGATTGGATGAAGCCCGGTACTTCCCAAAGCCGGCTTTGTCCAGTACGACAGTGCTTCCGCCGCTCAGCGTGACTTCAGGGTAGGGCATATCGGCATTGCTGAAAATGCTGTAAATGGTGTAAGGATTGTCCGTCACCAGCCCGGCTTCGGCGATGATCCGTTCTTCTTTTGCGGAAAGCATATGCTTTTTACTGCGAATCAGGTCATTGAGGTAATGTTCGTACACCTTTAATTGGGGCTCTTTCCCGATAAACTTCCGGATTTTCTTTTCGCTCATCATGAGAATTTCGGGTTCCAGAAAAGACGCTTTGCTGGCGTAATCCGTGAAAAACTGGGCGGCTTCCTGACGCATGGCCAGGTATTCGGAATTGCGTGTGTCCTGATCCGACTTCTTTCCGGCATAGCTGAATAATTTGGTCAGCTCCTGTTGAAGCCGGCTGTTGAATTCCAAAGCTTTCAGAAGAGCCTGAGGCGATTTTGCGATTTGCCCCTTGAATTCCAGGATACCGTCGAATTTCCCAATAGCCAGTATTTTAGCCTCTTGCCAGTCGGCCTCGGAAGCAAAAAGGTCGGTCAAATTCCAGGTGTATTGATCTGGGATTTCCGATCGCTCACGCGTCTGGGATATCGCGGTATTTCCCGATAATAGAGTCGCCAAACTAATCATAAATATTCCTGTCCATTTTCTCATTTAAACACCTCAGTTTATTTGATTTGTTCATCAAAACGTAATTTCGTTACATAATATCTTTTTCACAATACTTTATGTTCCGTAATACATCTGGAACTCGAACGGAGTCGGGCGATTACGGGTACCCAGGTAGTCATTCTGCAGTTTTTCTTCAATCCAGGTCTTAATCATGCTTTCGCTGAAAATACCCGGTTTTATCAGGTAATCGCTATCCGCTTCCAGGTGCTGCAATGCGCTCTTCAGATTATCCGGAACCGAGGTAATTTCCTGCCGGATTTGGGCATTGGCTTTATCGAAGAGATTGATATCATAGGGGCCAAAGCCCTCTTTGGTGATATCCAGGTTTTGGCGAATGCCGTCAATGCCCGCGAGGAGCATGGCTGCCATTGCGAAATAGGGATTGCAGGTCGCATCGGGCGTCCGGAATTCGATGCGTTTCGCATCGGCTGTCGTGGCGTATTTGGGAATGCGAACGGCGGAACTTCGATTGGCCAGGCTGAAGAATAGATTGACCGGCGCTTCGAAGCCCGGAATCAGACGTTTGTACGAATTGGTCGAAGGATTCGTTAATCCGGTGAGGGAAGGAGCGTGTTTCAGGATTCCGGCGATGTAGAAATGCGCCAGACGGCTCAGACCGCCGTAGCCGTTTCTATCGTAAAAGAGCGGTTCACCGTCTTTGAAAAGGTGCTGATGAAAATGCATGCCGCTACCGGGCTCATCGTAGAGCGGTTTGGGCATGAAAGTCGCAGTCTTGCCGTGACGCAGGGCGACCATTTTAGCGATGTATTTGGTTATCATGACCACATCGCCCATGTGCGTCAATCCGCCGGACTCTACCTCGATTTCTACCTGCCCGGAGGATCCGACTTCGTGATGGTGATATTTGACTGCAATGCCGCATTGCTCCATTATCCCGGCGGTTTCCGAACGGATGTTATAGAGGTTGTCGAGCGGGGGCATGGCATGGTAGCCCTGGTGAGACCGCATATGGAATCCGTTACGGCTGCCGTTGGACTGATCTTTCCATGGGGCTTCCGCACTCTGGATCTGTACCGCAGAATGATGGTTATGGTTGTGGAATTCGACATTATCGAAGATATAATATTCGAACTCTGGTCCCCAGCGGCTTTCGGTGGCAATACCAGAAGATACAAGGTATTCTTCTGCTAGAGTAGCAATATATCGAGGGTCACGACAGAAACGCTCTTTGGTATCAGCCTCGTAGATATTGCAGATGAAACTCAGCGTGGGCTCATCCCAGAATGGATCAAAAAAACCGGTTGAGAGATCAGGGATAATGATCATATCGCCGGATTCAACTGATTTGTAGCCGGGAGTGGAGGAGGCATCGAATCCAATGCCTTCGGACATCAGTTCCGCGCCCAGGCGCCGGGCCGGGATGGTAACATGGTGCCAACCGCCGAACAGGTTGGCGAACTTGAGATCGATAAAGCTAATCTTTTCGGTTTTTACGAACTGGTTGACCTCGGTGAGTTTCGCGAACATCATGACCTCATACTTAACATATTGTCGTAAGCGACACAATATAAAATAAATAATTAATTATATACAGTGAATAATCAGGCTGATACCTTATTAAATAAATAATATTGACTTTTGAAATACTCCAACGCTGGATTCATTGGAAATATAGCACGGTGTTTCGGGCTATATTGGATTATGCGCAGATATTGAAAAAAATAGGTACAGCGAAAACTTCAGGAATTGTATATTTCAGCTAGTCTGTCAACGGTAATACAAAAGCAAACAGGTGAAAGAGATGTCGCAAATCGTAACGAAAAGAGATGATTACATTACCTGGGATGAGTATTTCATGGGCGTGGCAATCTTGTCTGCCATGCGCAGCAAAGATCCCAACACACAGGTTGGAGCCTGCATCGTCGATCCGGATAAAAAAATCGTTGGCGTGGGTTATAACGGTTTTCCGAAAGGATGTTCGGACGATCTGTTGCCGTGGTCACGCGAGGGATCATATCTGGAAACCAAGTACCCGTACATTTGCCACGCTGAACTGAATGCCATTCTGAACAGTCTGAATCGCGATCTAAAAGGCTGTGTTATGTATGTGGCTCTATTCCCGTGTAACGAATGTGCGAAGGCTATCATTCAGGCCGGGATTCGGGAAGTCGTTTATCTTTCCAATAAATACGAAGGTTCGGATTCCGTTATGGCCTCTAAAACCATGTTCCGGCAGGCCGATGTGCGGACCCGGCAGCTTGTTCCCGATCAGAACCGCCTGGTCCTCGATTTTGATGTCTCTATGAAATAAGCGGCAGCGTTAACAATTCTTCGATTCGATCAATCCAAAAATCGGGCGCGAACGCGGCCAGCGTCGATTTGGGGCGCATGCCGTACGTCACCGCGCAAATTCGAACAGCGGCTGCTCGTCCGGCCTGCATGTCGGCCTCACCGTCGCCTACCATAAGCGTATGCCGGGGTAAAACGTTCAGCGCGTGCATTGCATGGCGAAGTGGTTCCGGATCGGGTTTCTTTTCAGGAAGGGAATCGCCGCCAAGAATAACGCTGAAATAGGACTGCATCCGGAAATGTTTCAAAATCTCAAATGTGTACCAATAGGCTTTGTTTGATATGAGAGCCAATTTTTTTGATTTCAAACGCTCAAGAGTCTCGGGGACGCCGGGGTACGGTCGTGTATGGTCGAGTAGATGCTCCGCATAAATTTCTTTATAACGGCTGACGATATTCTGCAGGAAATCCTCT
>CAZPRY010000054.1:22415-25147 GCA_964589175.1 uncultured bacterium | reverse complement strand
GTTGGCAGCACCTATGCTGGTCTGGCCTGTGGTAAAATCGCTGTCATCAGTATCCGTATCTGACCCGTTCGTGAAGCGTTGAACGGATTCATTATAAATGTCGTTGGCATTACCGGACGGGGCTTCTCCCGCGGCGCCACCAATATCCACGGCATCCACAATGGCGCCACCTGGGTCTTTCAGATTGATTGTCAATCCTGTATTGTTCAACGCTCCGGTTCCGTCAGGATTTCCTAAAACCAGGTAATCTCCCGAAACGGTACCGGTGAAATTACCGGCCCCAACATAATTTGAAATATCAAAAGCACCTGTATTAGTTAAATCTCCTGAGAAATCTGTTCCATCTGTTAGCTCAATAGTCCAGCCTGTTAAATCAATTCCCGATGATTTAATCAAAAGTTCCACCCATTCGTCATCACTTCCGGCCGATCCTCCGGGAACTGATGCGAAAGCAGTACTGCTCCAGTCCTGCTGGGGATCGGTGACCACTTCATTAATGACCACATCGACTGTGGTGAAATTGAGCGTTGAGCTGCCCGATATTCCGGCAAAGGAATTCCCGGCGTCGTCATCCAGGGCGGTGGCATCGATCTCGACGTAATATCCGGTTCCCTTCGCCAAAGTACCTGCCGGATTGACCGTCACCTGGTTGGTCGCAATTGTGATTTTGGCGTCGCTGATGGCGATCTGCTCAAAAATTGCGTCATCGCTGCTTTTCCTGATGGTCACATTTCCGGTACCGGCATCCATGTTGTCATCGAAAGCAAAGACAATATTTTGGCTCAGGGTCGCGTTTGTGGAATTATCGACAGGAGCTGACGATGATAAGGTCGGATTGACTTTGTCGATTGTGTAGACGTCTCCGGTGAAAGTGATGTTGGACAGCCCGGTATTCAGCCCGGTATCGCTCGTGAGGTTCAAGCCCAATGTTCCCGAACCGGTTCCGGTGCCGGCCGTGACCGTCCAGGTAGTTCCTGAACCGCTGACGTTCGTGATCGACGGGCCGGTCAAGCCGGTATTTGCAAGGCTGAAGTTTGATGAGGTGAGCCCCGTGACCAAAGCGCTAAAGGTCACCGTCCAGCTTACCGAACTGGCATTGGTGGGGCTGCTGCCGGAACGGACAATGGATGAAACGGTGTTTTGGGTAGTGAACTCCTGCACGCCGCCGTAGGATGTCCCGACGGAGTTAATCGCATACGCCTGGTAATAATAATGGGTGGCCAGAGACAGCGAGCCGATCGATTCGCTGAATGCTCCTGTGCCGCTGCCGTTGCTGTCCTGGGTGACGCCCGGCTCATCGATGGTCGGTGTATTGTCGCTTGTGGAGTACACCACGCCTCTTCCGTTGACTGTCGCACCGCCGTCACCGGTGACATTACCACCCATGGTCGCGGAGGTAGTTGCCACGGAACTGGCGGCCGATGTCGTCACTATGGGCGGGGTGATTCCGGTACCCTGAATCGAAAAATTGTAGGGGTTCTCGTTGCTGTCGTTGTTGGCGATGCTGATGGTCGCCGATCTTGTCCCCGCAGCCGTCGGGTCGAAGGTGACCTTAAAGGTCGTCGTTCCTCCGGAGGCAGCGATGCTGTTCGAAGGTGTTTGCGTTAATGTGAAATCGGAGCTGTGCCCGCTGATCACGACATAGGGTGATGCATCGGTTAAAGTGAGCGTCGCCGAACCTGTATTCGTGATCGTGAATGTATGCTCCGCTGAGCCACCGCTGACATTGATGCTGCCGAAATCCGTATCATCGGTCGTGGAGGGGGCGGCATCGCCATCGGCGATGGAAGTTCCTTTTCCCGATATATCCATCTCCGGCGCGGCTGTGCCGGTCCCCTGAATGGAAAAGTTATAGGGATTCTCGTCCGAATCGTTGTTGGCAATCGAGAGGGTCGCCGAACGTGTACCGGTGGCGGATGGATTAAAGGTCACCTGAAAAGTTGTCAAGCCGTTCGTGGCTGCAATCGAATTTGAAGGAATGGAACTTATGCTGAAATTATCCGCGTTCGTTCCTCCAATAGAGACGTACGGCGATGATCCGGTCAGGCTTAAGGTGCCAGGTCCGGTGTTTTTTATCGTGAAGGTGCGAATCACTGTGCCGGAGGCTATATCGGCACTCCCGAAATCGGTATGATCGGCTGAGCTGGGTGATGAATCGCCGTCGGCTATGAGCGTACTATTCCCTTCTACGCTTATCTCGGGAACTGCTGTGGCGGTATAATTCTGACTGGTTTGATCGGCCTGAACATTCGTGTAGGATTTACTTGTGGGGGTGAATGCATATCCCGATTTGGATGGTGTAACAGAACCGGACCAGTTACTCGCCACAGTGAAGGAATAAGCTCCACTTCCATCGGCGCTGGTAGATTTTGCTCCCCCATCGTTCCAGCTTAATGTAGCTCCCGCGATCCCGGCATTTCCCGAAATGGTGAAATCGGTACTTGGTGCTGAATATATGGTTACATTGACATTGGATATGGTGGAATAATAAGGTCCGTCGGCATTCGTAAAGCTGTCATATAATTTGACGGTAAGATTGTCGCCGCCGTTATAAATATTCGGCAATATGGTATTCCATCGCAGGGTAGTCGATGAATTGTTGCCCAATGCACCGTAATCGGCGGTAGCAGCCGGAAAATATTGTGTCGCACCGCCATTGTTGAGTTCCATATAAATCGTATTTGAATAGGCATCGTGAGGGACCGGGTCGGCCACAAAATCGGCTGACACCG
>CAZPRY010000054.1:0-22315 GCA_964589175.1 uncultured bacterium | reverse complement strand
ATACATCCAGTGATTTTGTGTACACCGCTCCAGCGCCGGTCAGTTTGCCGGCATTGAATGCAGGAAAAACATTATTCGGAGTTGTCGTCGCATAAATTGTAACATTGACATTGGATATGGTTGAGTAATAAGGTCCGTCGGCATTCGTGAAGCTGTCATATAATTTGACGGTAAGATTGTCACCGCCGTTATAAATATTCGGCAATATGGTATTCCATCGTAGGGTAGTCGATGAATTGTTGCCCAATGCACCATAATCGGCGGTAGCAGCCGGGAAATATTGTGTCGCACCGCCGTTGTTGAGCTCCATATATATTGTATTTGAATAGGCATCGTGAGGGACCGGGTCGGCCACAAAATCGGCTGACACCGCTACAAACAGGTAATCTACGGCTGTGACTCCCGATACATCCAGTGATTTTGTGTACACCGCTCCAGCGCCGGTCAGTTTGCCGGCATTAAAGGCCGGAAATGAATAATTTGGAGTGGTCGTTGGATAGATTGTGATGTTAACATTAGAGATCGTTGAATAATAAGGTCCGTCGGCATTCGTAAAGCTGTCATATAATTTAACGGTAAGATTGTCACCGCCGTTATAAATATTCGGCAATATGGTATTCCATCGGAGGGTCGTTGATGAATTGTTGCCCAATGCACCATAATCGGCGGTAGCAGCCGGAAAATATTTTATGACACCACCGTTGTTGAGTTCCATATATATCGTATTTGAATAGGCATCGTGAGGGACCGGGTCGGCTACAAAATCGGCTGAAACAGACACGAATAAGTAATTTCCACCTGGTACTCCGGATACATCGAGCGATTTGGTATAAACTGCGCCGGCGCCGGTCAGTTTTCCGGCGCTAAAAGCCGGGAATGAATAACCGCTACTCGGAGCAGATTTACTTTGAGAAGAATTGGGCAGGAAAAGCTTGGCCGAAATAACGGGCTCCGCAGATCTGTTTGAACGCATTTCTGATCTGGATTCAAGCTCGCGATTACGAGGATTCGTACCTTCATTCTGCAGATCGGCTCTGGTGCGGGTCTGGGAGAATATCTGTCCTGATAGAATAAAAACGGATAAACAAACAATCGTCATCCTTGCTAATGTCTTGAGCAGTACACGCATCTTCATATCGGCCTCCTCAAATTTTAATTAATTATAACCAAATTTATGGTTATTTCAAAGAGGATCAGCAACAATGATTTATAATTCACTATGGCTTGTTTTTGTACCGGAGCTTCGCGAGAGATGATCTTGCCAGATTTAATTTTCCAATATCAATTCTCATACTCAACACATAACGCTGTGCTCGGAACAAGAATCTTCCCTGGGGCGCTATCTCGTTCCGTACGCAATACTAGGAAAGGGATTCTCATGGACAAAATAGTCCCACAGCAAAACATACTTGGCTAATTACGTTTATGAGTCCATTGTCTCAGTGATTGATCGCCCAATTAGCGCAAGGCCGACTCCAGAGCAGTTGCCGCGTCGGTCTTTTCATCGCGGTATTTGACGATGACGGCGCAATTCAGGTGCAGTCCGTTTACCCGGGCGAATTCCGATTTGAGCAGCGGCCGGCTACCTGGGACGACAACGGCGTTCCCGGGAATCGTCAAGGGCCGCCCGGCGCTCGACCGCAAAATCCGCTCGTTGACGATATCATAAACGGCGATCGCCGAGGTCAATATGGTTCCCGCTCCCAGAACCGCGCGTTTCTTTACGATGACTCCTTCGTAAATCCCGCAATTACCGCCAACCAGCACATCGTCCTCGATGATAACGGGCAGGGCGCCGATCGGCTCGATGACGCCGCCGATCTGGGCTGCGGCGCTGACATGCACGCGTTTGCCTATTTGCGCGCAGGAACCGACCAGGGCGTGCGAATCGATCATGGAATCGGCGTCGACATAGGCACCCACGTTTATATAGGCCGGCGGCATAATCACGACACCCGGAGCGACAAAACTGCCCGTACGGATGCTTGTACCGCCCGGCACGATGCGGATTTTATCCTTCAGAACGACTGGGCGCAGCGGGTAAGTATGCTTATCGAAATAGGGGAAAAGGTGGTTCCCTGAACAATCGGTCAAATGGCCGTAACGGAATCCGAGCAAAATTCCTTTTTTAACCCAGGTGTTGATTTCCCAATCGTCCTGGACGGGGGAGGCCGCACGAATGCGGCCTGAATTCAGTTCCCCGATAAAACGACTGAACAATTCCTCGAATTGCCCGGACGACAGCGTTTCGCTGCCGTCGAATACTCTCTCGATCACGGTTTTTAATTCTTTCATTGCAGACTCTCCGCATAAGCGGCTGCGGTGATTTCCAGGAGTTTCAGCTCCTCTAAGATCGGAAGCAATTGGGTTCTGGACTTCTCCGAAATCGGGACCAGCGGCAGTCGAAAAACCTCCCGGATAAGCCCCATCATCGCCAGGGCGGCCTTGACCGGAATCGGATTCGATTCAATGAAATTAATCTCCATCAGCGGCAGCAGGCGAAAGTGCAACTCGCGGGCCCGGTCCCAATGATTGGCCAGCGCCGCATGGATCATCTCGGCGAAAAGCCCCGGGATTTCATTGGCGACTACCGAGATAACACCGTCACCACCGAGGGCTATCAGCGGCAGCGAGATGGCATCGTCACCCGACAGAACCAGGAAACCATCCGGCCGCTCTCTTAGGATAGCCATGATCTGCGATATATTCCCGCTGGCTTCCTTGATACCGATGATGTTTTCGATCTCGGCCAGACGCAGGGTAGTCGTCGCGCTGATATTTGCCCCGGTCCGGCCGGGAACATTGTAGATCAGGACGGGCAGGTCGGTGGCTGCCGCGATGGCCCTGAAATGCTGAAAGAAGCCTTCCTGGGTTGGTTTGTTATAGTAAGGCCCGACGGACAGTATGCCGTTTGCCCCGGCCTTTTCGGCTTCCCGGGTTAAACGAACCGCATCCCGTGTGTCATTTGTGCCCGCTCCGCTTAACACCGGAACGCGCCGGTCAGCCTGTTCCAGCATGATTTTAAGAACACGTTCTTTTTCGTCGCTGTCGAGGGTCACGCTTTCGCCGGTAGTGCCGCAAGCCAGGAGCACGTCCGTGCCCCCCTCGATTTGGCGTTCCACCAGGTTCCGCAAAGCGGATTCGTCGATCGTTTGATTGTGAGTGAACGGCGTCACCATGGCTACAGTAACGCCGGAAAACAAGGATGTATTCATTGTAATATTTCCTTTCATTCAAATGACCAAAAGGTCAGCCGTGATTGAATTCATAAAATCTTCCATTGTGAAAATGCCCTTGCGCCCGACAATCCATTCCGCCGCCATCACAGCACCCTGCGCAAATCCCTCACGACCGTGAGCCGTGTGGCGCAGCAGGATCGTGTCGAACGGTGAATTGAATCCGATCTCGTGCGTACCGGCTACACTGCCTACGCGCGTGGAAGTAACATGCAGCGCAGCGGGATCGATTTTTCCGTCCGGCGGACTTTCGAGCACGTACTTTTTCTGCGGTAGCTTCGCCAGCAGAATTGCGGCCAGTTTCCGGGCCGTTCCGCTGGGACTGTCCGCCTTGCCCGTATGATGCCATTCGTGCAGGTAGCAATCGTAGTCGCCGAAGGGCGCATAGAGCCGGGCGGCATATTCCACCAGTTTGCTGTACTGGTACATGCCGATTGAAAAATTCGGGCTGTAAATAAGAGTTAGTTTCGGAATTTGCTTGATATTGCCCAGCTGGTCGTACCAGCCGGTGGTTCCCTCCACTACCGGAATATCTTTCCGGGCAGCGATTTCCAGGTTTCCCAGGACGACATCTTTAAGGCAAAAACTGATCAGTACGTCACTGCCGTTCAAATCGGAATTCCGGCTGAGCGGGTTTTGCTCATCAAAAATTGCAGTGATTTGATGGCCATGTTGTCGAGCTGCTTTCTCGACCTCACGACCCATACGACCATAACCCAAAACACCGAAGTTCATCTTCTTCTCCTTAATACCTATTTCTGTTAATTGGAATAGTTTAACGAAAAGGTATTGCTAGGCCTTCTTGGACGGGCGCTTAGCGATAACCTTGCAGATGCGTTTGGCTTCAGTCAATGTACTGAGCCGGGTGTGCTCGTCGGGGATACGAGCATCAGAGAGAAATCCATGATTTTCAGGCAGTTCGGCGAGGATGTTCAGGCGATTATCATCGACGAATTGTTTTCGAGTGCAGGGGATATTATCCCGGCCCGGCTGGAAGGAAAATCCGCCGATTTCGCTCTCACGGTCTGTGATAGATGGGATATTTACCGGTTTCTCCAACAATTCGATCATTTCGCTTTCGCTTTTTGTTCTGCCGGGGATCGTATTTCAAACCAGTTTTAATTGTATCCGAAGATATGCGATCCTCATTCATGGAAAGGTTAAAAAGTAAGCTCATATACGAAAAAAACAAGAGAAAAATGAATGAAGAAATGAACCCACTTGAAAAAAGGACTCATGATTTCTGTTTCAGTTGCAGAAGAAGATCGCAGATTGGCGAATTGATTGTATGCAGATCGGGAATGATCCGAGAACGGATAATTGTGTTCTCACCGACCGTCTGCAGGTATTGAAACCTTATCGCAGCATCCTGCGCCAGGGTTTGATCCAGAAGCCGGAAAGCCTGTCGCGTGAATCCATTACGACGCGAATTTCAAGAGTTGCGCCGGATTCGAAATCCCCTCGAAAACGGTAGATCATGAGAGGACTGGCTTTTTTCGAGATCCAGGTCTCTGCGTATTCCAGCGATTCGAAATCGCCGAACCGAGCGGCAATCGATTCGTACGCCTGCTGCTGCTTTTCGGGTGTCAATCCGCGTTGCATGGGTATCGTGGCCTCGGGGCCCAGTTTTTGGTAATCTCCCACCTTCCAAGCAGACAGAAGCCTCAGGGCGAACTCCCCGGCGAGGATTTTCTGCCGGGGGTTGACCTCGATTTCGGGCAGCTTTTTATAGGAGAAACTGCAATTTGCGAGGAAAAGCAGCAACAGAGCGGAAATCAAGGATAAGCGTTGGACGTTGAGAATTTTCATGGCAATGCCTTTCTCTTATTTCGGGACAAACGGAATCCTCGTGGCAAATATTGTACATAACTGCAAACGCAAGCTCCTGTTCCGCGGGTCGATCTTAAAATGCATTCTTCCGGCATTTCGCTGTATTTGGTTTGCAGGACAATATAAATACATTTTGTGAATTAAGGAGAAATATTGTTAGACGACGAAGCCGTCCTCAAGCCTGTTACTATGGGATCGTCCGGGATCATCCCGTTGGTGAATAAAAGTGGAAGCCGGAACTGCTACTCGTAATGCAGCGAATCCACCGGGTTGGAGAAGGCCGCCTTGAGCGATTGAAAACTGATGGTCACGATTGCCGGAAGCAATGCTGCCAAACCGGCAACCAGAAAGATCCACCAGCTCATCGCCGTGCGATAGGCAAAGCTCCCCAGCCAGCTGTGCATAAAATAGGCGGCCACCGGCCAGGCAATCAGGTTGGCGACCATGACCCATTGAATGAACTGCCTGCCTAGAATGTAGGAAATATCGCCGACTGTCGCACCGAGCACCTTGCGAATGCCGATCTCCTTTGTGCGCATTTCGGCGGCATAAGCGGCCAATCCGAAAAGTCCCAGGCAGGCGATGAAGATGGCGATACCCGCAAAATTGCTGAAGATTTTGCTGAGCTGGATTTCGGCACGGTACTGACGATTATTGACTTCATCAGAGAAAATGAAGTCCGCCGGCTGGCCTGATACGAACTTTTCCCAAGTATTTTCGACATAATCCAGCGTGGCACCCATCCGGCCGGGAGCAACCCGGATCGAAACAAAGGAGATATTTTCCTCTGTCAACGGCAGGATCGCTAACGGACGGATCTTTTCCTGGAAAGGTTGCATATGAAAGTCCCTGACGATTCCGATCACATTCAAGGTCACGTCGCCGTCGTCGCCTGGGAGATAGATCTGTTTTCCTAACGCGTCGGGTAGTCCGATGGTTGCCAATGTGGTCTGATTGAGAATGACCGCATTGCTGTCGGAAGCCAGACTGCCCGAAAAAAAGCGGCCGGCAGCCATTTGCATACCATAGGTCTCGAGGAAATCCGGATCGGCCACAATATAAACCAGGGTGTGATTTTGCATTCCCTGTTCCGTAGGTATACGAAAGAAGGTGCCCGAGATACCGACTCCCGGAAGGGCTTGCGAATACGATGCGGACAGGATATTGGGATTTGTCAGGAGTTCTGTTTTGAAGGCTTCCTGGTGGCCGCGTAGAAATTCGGCGTTGTTCAGGACGATGACCTGTTCCCGCTTAAAACCCAGGTCCTTGCTGCGGACGTAATGCAGCTGTTTATAAACGAAAGCAGTACTGATCAGCAGAATAATGGATGCCGTAAACTGGAAGGTTACCAGGCCGTTGCGGAAACGGGCCGTCTGGCGGTCGCCCTGCCCTTTGCCACGCAGGATCGAGAGCGGGCGAAAGGAGGAGAACAGCAGCGCCGGGTAAAGTCCCGCCATCAGGCTGATGAGCATGGGAATCGCCAAAACCGAAATGCACGTGGCAGTATTCAGTTGCAGATGGAGGTTTTTCCCGGCCAGATTATTGAAGTAAGGCAGGGTCAGCTCAACCAGGATAATACCGATCAGGGTTGCCAGCACGCCCATTAAAGCGGATTCGAGCAAAAACTGGCGGATCAGCAGTGCTCGCGAAGAACCGACGATTTTGCGAACGCCGATCTCCTGGGCGCGTTTGGAGGTTCGCGCCGTGGTCAGATTCATGGAGTTAATACAGGAAATGATCAGGATGATCAGGGCGATACTCGCGAAAATATAGACGCTTTGAATATTGCCGACGGGTTTGATTTCCGCGTCGAAGGTTGAATGGAGATGAATGTCGGTAATCGGCAGGAGTCCGAATTTAAGGTAGCTGCCGGATTGGACCAGCGCATCATAGGAAACGCCGAGATACTGCTCGAAAAGCGGACCGAGTTCTTTGCGTATCAGATCGCTGAACCGGGCTTCCAGTTCTGCTGGCGAGTAAGCTTCTTCCAGTCTAATATAGGTCCAGGCGTAGTTATCCAGCGTAAACGGCTGCTCGCTCTCCGGAAGCGTCTTCAGCGACGCCAGAAAATCAAAATCGAAATGGGAGTTGTCCGGGTAGTCCCGCACGACGCCCGTGATCTGGTAGTTGCGCTGTTGTTCATCGATGAGTGTCTGCCCAATCGGATTGAGTGCGCCGAAGTACTTGAAAGCCGCGGATTCCGTAAGGACTACGCTGTTCGGCTGTGACAGGGCCGTCTGCGGATTACCGGCGACAAAGGGAATCGCGAAAATTTCAAAGACGCTCGGATCGGCATAGAGAAAATCTTTTTCCGCATACTGAACGTCACCGTAGCGGATATATATTTCACCTTCCCGGTGCAGGCGCGTGGCGGCGCTGACTCCCGGGTATTCGCTCAATAATTTTGCGGCAAGACCGGCTGGTGCGCTGGCGACGGAGAATTCGTTGGAACCGATCATGCCGCTCATTGAGACCCGGTAGATCTGATCGGCGTTTTCATGGAAACGGTCGTAACTCAATTCGTCCGTTACCCACAGGAGGATCAGAAACGAACAGGCAATGCCCACCGCCAGGCCAATCAGGTTAATGAAGGAGTAGGGCTTCTGTCTCGAGAAAACACGCAGTGTGATTTTTACATAATTCCAAAACATAGTTCCAACCATCCTTTCCTTGCGGATCATTCGATCACCTTACTCATTTGGGCAAGGATTGTGCCATGAGCGGCAGGGAGGGGAAGCCGTAAGGATGGCGTTTTATTCTATCCGTTTATGATACAGACCCTGTTCGAATACGCACAATCCCGAAACACGCCTGAATGGATCCGAACGCTTATTCGTATTTCAGGGTGCGGGCCGGATTGGTCGCGGCGGCCTTCAGAGAATGATAGCTCACCGCGATCATGGCGATGGCAAGCGCCGCAAGCCCGGCGAAGAGGAAAGTTGTCCAGCCGATATTGGTACGGTAGGCATACTCCTGCAATGACTTTTTGGAGATGAACCAGGCGATCGGCCAGGCGATGATGTTGGCGATGATAACCAATCGTGCGAACTCCCGGGTGATCAACATCAGAATGCCTGAAGCGCTGGCGCCGAGCGTTTTGCGGATGCCGATCTCGCGGATGCGGCGTTCCGTGGTAAACGAAGCGAGCGCGAAGAGCCCGAGGCAGGCGATGAAGATCGATAATACCGAAAAGATGCTGAAGAGGCGGCCCGTTCTGAATTCGGCTTTGTATAAATTGTCGTAGCTTTCGTCGAAGAAGTAATATTCAAAGGGTTTGTAGGGGATGAAATCCAACCAGGTTTGCTCGATATATTTTATCGTTTCCGCCACATTTTCCGGTCGGATGCGTACACAGAGATAGGTGCGGTTGAGAACGCGCAGGTCCAGGATAAGGGGCTGAATGACCTTATGCAGGGATTCATAATGAAAGTCTTTCAGCATACCCAGAATCGGGATCAGATGCCCTTCCTCATTGTCTGGAAAAGTCAGGTATTGTTCCGTATACGGCTGTTTGAGTCCGAGGATTTTGGCAGCGGTTTCGTTGATAATCAAACCCGGGTGATAGCTCATTTCGCGGTCGAAAAAACGCCCTTCCAGTAATTCCAACTTGAAAGTCTCGAGAAAATCGTAATCCACCGCGAAGTAGTTGATCTGGTGCTGATCTTCTTCGGGAGCTCCGGCTGCCAGCAGGACGGTACTGGGGAAATTCTCGCCGGGCAGCTGGGTGCAACCGGCCACCGAGAGAATTTGCGGATTGCGTTTGAGATCGGCTTTGAAGGCATCTATCACCAACGGATTGTCGCCGGTATCAATAAAAGTCCCGTCCGGATTCTGCCCGATCGCCCAGCCTCTTTTGACGATGACGATGTTTTCCTTTTCGAATCCGAGTCTTTTGTTCTGAATGTAATGTAATTGTTTGGCGAGCATGAAAGTCGTGATGAACAGGATAATCGAAATCGTGAATTGGAATACGACCAGCAGGCTGCGCAGTGAGCGTCCCTTCAAGCCGAGGCTGAGGCTTTCCTTGAGTACGATAACCGGACGGAAGGATGACAGGAAAAAGGCCGGATAGGCACCGGCCAGAATTCCGATCGCGACGGAGAAAAGCAGCATCCCCGGGAGTAGGTACCAGCGTGTAAAGAAACCGATGCTGAGGTTCTTGTCGGTTATGTTATTGAAATAGGGCAACAGCAACTGCGCCATGATCAGGGCGATGACGACTGCCAGCATACAGATCAGCATGGACTCGATCAGAAACTGGCGAATGAGGCGGTTCTTCGAAGAGCCCAGAACTTTGCGAATACCGACTTCTCGACTCCGACCGGCCGATTGCGAAGTGGAAAGATTCATGAAGTTGATGCAGGCAATGAAGAGGATAAACAATGCGGTGATCGCGAAGATATAAATATAGCGGATGTCGCTGTTTGCTTCCAGCTCGCCATCCAGATGAGAATGCAAATGGATGCTTGTCAGAGGTTGCAGGAAAAATGAAAACTTCCCGCCGCTGGCTTCCATTTCATCGACGGTCATGCCCGTGGCGCGCTGAATGTGCTCGGCGGCGTACTTGCGGATCATGGCCGGAAATTTGGCCTCCAGCTCCGGCGCGGAGGCCTTCTCATGAAGTAGGATGTAAGTGTGCAGGAAATTGTTTAGCCAGAATTCCTCCCAGTTCCATTCCCAGGAAGACAACGGGCAGAGCATCCCGTAATGGAAATGGGAATTTTGGGGAGCATCCTCGACGACGCCGCTGACCCGATAGGGCGTGCCGTCCTCGAAAGTCACGATCTGCCCGATCGCAGTCGCAGGGTCATCGAAATATTTGCGGGCGTTGCTGATGGTCAGAACCACGGTGTGATCGTCTTTCAGCGCTGTTTTTGCGTCGCCGTAAACCATCGGGATGGCGAAGACATCGAAGAAATTGCTGTCCACCCACATGAAATTGGTCTCATTGAAAACGCGGTCTCCGAAGCGCACCAGCATGTTGGGTGTGTGCTGCAGGCGTGTCGCGGCAGTGACCTCCGGGAATTCCTGCTTCAGCGTTCGTGACAGCGGCGAAGGGGTCTGGGCGGTATTCAGGTCCTGGTTTCCGAGAATGCCATGGACTGCAACGCGGTAAATCCGGTCTGCGTTGGCATAATGTTTCTCATAGCTGAGTTCATCCAGAATATAGAGCAGAATATAAAAACAGCACAGAATGCCGATAGCCAGTCCGAACACGTTGATAAGCGTGTGTGCCCGGTGTCTTTTTATATTGCGCCAGGTAATCTTGAAGTAACTGCGTAGCATGGATTCCCCTTCCCCGAAAATTCGCTGCTTGTTTACCTACGGAATATAGAAAAAGTATTATTCATATTTCAATGTTTTTGCCGGATTGGTCATAGCCGCTTTCAGTGCCTGGTAGCCGACCGTCAGAATGGCGATCAGAAAGGCAAGCACAGCGGAAAATACAAAAGGCCACACGCCCATCTCCGCCCGGTAGGCGAAATTCTGCAGCCATTTATGCATGGCATAATAGGCGACCGGAAGAGCCACAACATTGGAAACCAGCACCCACTTGGTGAATTCCCGCGAAAGCAACATGGTGAGTCCCGAAGTCGAAGCGCCCAGCACTTTGCGAATGCCGATCTCCTTGGTGCGCTGCTCGGCCGAAAATGACGCCAGTCCGAACAGTCCCAGGCAGGCGATAAAAATCGTTAAACCGGTGAAATAGGTAAAAATCCGTTGGACCCGCATTTCCGCGCGATACTGCCGGTCAAAGTTTTCATCCAGGAAATAATAATCGAAAGGATTGTCAGGCGAGAATTCATTCCAGGTATTTTTAAGGTAATCAAGGGTGCCGGGAATGTCCTGTCCGACAGTTCTGACGACAACATAATTCAAATAGCCCCAGACCGAACCCGTGTGAAAAAGAATCGGCAGAATTTCATTATGCAGCGAGGTGAAGTGAAAATCTTTAACAATCCCGACGATATCAAGGTACTTGTACTCGATAGGTGCAACATTATACGGGTACATAAGCCTTTTACCGACGGCCTCTTCGGGCGACAACCAGCCGAAACTCTTCATCGAAGTCTCATTTAATATGACGCTGTTTTCGGGGTCGTCCCCGAAGTCACGTGAAAAATTACGCCCGGCCAGAATCCGAATATCCATGACCGGGAAAAGATCATAATCCACGCGGCAGACGTGGGTATCGATAATATCATCTTCGCTACTCCCTTCGCGGCGGAATACAGTGTCACCCAGGCCCTCGCCGGGAATTCTGTGCGTCGCGGCCACCCCCTGAACGGCGGGGTGTAGTTTTATGCGCTCTTTGATGATGTCCATTTTATCCGGAATACGGTTATCTTGAATCGGGATCACGACCATCTGTTCCTTCCGAAAACCGAGTTCTTTGTGCCGCACGTACTGCAGCTGTTTATTGACGATGAAGGTGCAGGCGATGAGCGTGATGGAGATGCAAAACTGAAGTACGACCAGCACGATTCGCAGCGTCGCCGACCGGCTCTTGCGTCCCGCGCCGCTGTCTTTCTTTAATACGGCTACCGGACGGAAAGCCGACAGGTAAAAGGCCGGGTAAGTCCCGGAGAATGCGCCGACAAGCACGGCGAAAACCAGCAATTCAATCAAAACAAGCGGGGATTTGAGGAATCCCAGGCTGAATTCCTTGGCGCTGATCGCGTTAAAAGGCGCCATCAGGAGCGCTACCAGAATCAATCCCAGCATCAAAGCGATGAGCGCCAGAACGACGGATTCACCGATGAATTGGACAATGAGCCGGTGGCGCTGAGCGCCGACGACTTTGCGCAGTCCGACCTCTTTGGCGCGGCTGGCCGAGCGCGCCGTCGCCAGGTTCATGAAATTGATGCAGGCGATGATCAGGGTTAAAACCGCGATGGCGGAAAATGCATACACCGTTGCGATGCTGCCGCCGGGTTCCAACTCGCCGCCCATACCGGAGCGCAAATGGATGTCGGACAGCGGTCGCAGGCGTAGCTGCAATAGCTGATTGACGTCGATTTCCGATCCGACGATGAGTCGTATGGTAGAGCCCATGTATTTATCGACGAAATCCGGAAACTTGGCTTCCAGGTCAACAGGGGAAACATTCGGTTTCAGCAGGATGTAAGTACGGATGCTATTACTCAACCATTCGCCCATGCGTTCGGTGCCGAGCAGGGCGTCAAGTGAAGTATAGGAAGCGATAAAATTGGTATGGAAATGCGAATTGGACGGGATTTTTTCGAGGATTCCGGTGATTCGAAAATCAATCACCTCCTGATCCCAGCGAATCGGCAGCGATTTTCCGATTGGATTGGGATCACCGAGATATTTTAATGCCATCTCTTCCGTCAGCACAATCGAGTTGGGTTCAGTCAGGGCGTTCGGGGGGGCACCCTCGCTCAGCTGAAAGGAGAAAACCTCGAATACATTAGCGTCCATGAAAAGGATTTTTTCCTCGATAAAATGCAGGTTATGATCCCGCACCATCAAATCCGGATTCCAGAGCCGGACGGCTTGTTCGACTTCCGGGAAATCATTCTTCAACGCCGGACCGTAGGGATGCGCCATATAGGAGGTCTGGAATTCCTGACCATTAATATTTCCGGTTCGTTCCACCCGATAAATACGGTCGATTTTTTCATTAAATTTATCGTAGGAAAGTTCATCCTGAACATACAGCAGGATCAGGATGCAGGCGGCCATGCCGATGGCCAGGCCGGTAATATTGATGAACGAATAGCCTTTATGTTTTCTGAGATTGCGCAGGGCGACGAGCAGATAGTTTTTAAACATCGGGAATCCCTTTCACGTTTCGCTGTATGGATAAAGCACCATATAATTCGTTGTTTTTTCTTCCGAGAAAAAGTAACATCGGTATGATCCTTCTTATCGGCAAAAGGTTGTCCGATTCATGCCTGAATCAGGAGGAAGAATTTCAGAATGAGCCGGCTGACAACCTTTTGATTTTCGAGAAAGTCCAAAGCTAACTGTGTTTTTGGGGAAGTCGTATTTTTATCTGCCCTGGATCGTATGCCTGAGCATCAAAATCGAGACGTATGGAAAAAGGCTGTTTCTTCAATGTGCGGCGGCAAGCCGACCGTCGGTTCCGGGCATGGGATGCCATACGACAGGAAGAGGGATTGATTACGCATCAAACAATTTGACCAGGAGGAGTAGGGTATGCTTAAAAAACGTCTGGTAATGTGCATTGGTTTGGCGCTGCTATTGATGTGGGGGCTGGCTTTTGCCGGTACATTCGAAGTTGGCCAATCGTACCACGGTTTTACGTTGGTCGAGAAGCGCTTCGTCAAAGAGGTGAACGCCGAATGCCTGCGTTTCACGCATCCGCAGAGCGGGGCGCAATTGGTGAAAATCATGGCCGACGACGAAAATAAAACCTTTGGTATCGCTTTCAAGACCGTTCCGGAGTCCGACGCCGGGACACCGCATATTTTGGAACATTCGGTATTGAACGGCTCGAAGAATTTTCCGGTGAAGAGTCCTTTCGATGTGCTCTCCAAGGGTTCGCTTAAAACCTTCATGAATGCTTTCACCGGCAAAGACGTGACCTTTTACCCGGTCGCCAGCATGAACGACAAGGATTATTTTAACCTGATGCACGTCTACCTGGATGCCGTCTTCAATCCGCTGATTTACACCGATCCGCGTATTCTGCAGCAGGAAGGCTGGCATCACGAACTGACCGGCAGAGACAATCCCGTCGAGTACAAGGGAGTAGTCTACAACGAGATGAAAGGCGCCTTCTCCGATCCGACGCAGGAACTGTATTACCAGTCCAATCGCCTCCTTTTCCCGGATAACGGCTATGCTTTCTCGGCAGGCGGCTACCCGACGGCGGTGCCGACCCTGACCTACGAAGCTTTCCTGGATTTTCACCGTCGTTATTACCACCCGTCCAACAGCCACATTACGCTCTACGGGAACGCCGATCTCGATCAGGAACTCGCTTTCATCGACACCGAGTACCTGAGCAAGTATGAAAATACCGGCGTCAAAGTCGATATTCCGCTGCAAAAACCGTTTGAGAAGATCCAGGATATCACCGGGTATTATCCGGTTCCTGAAGGTTCGGGTACGGAAGGTCAGACTTATCTGTCAATGAATGTCGTTGTCGGACTGAACACCGATCGCGCGCTGTACATGGCCCTTGATGCGCTCTGCGATATCCTGGTGAATCACGAAGCCGGTCCGATCCGACTGGCTTTGCAAGAGGCCGGGATCGGAATGGATGTCAGCGCCAGCGTCGACGACATGCAGCAGAATGTATTTCAAATCGTTGTGCAAAACGCGAATCCCGCCGAGGCGCAGCGATTTAAGGAGATCGTTTTCAAGACCCTGCAGGAAAGCGTAGCCGCAGGTTCGGACAAGGATATGGTCCAGGGAATCATCAATCGTCTGGAGTTTAACCTGCGCGAGGGCAACGACGCCCAGAAGGGTTTCAGTTATATGGTGCAGATGCTGCCAGGCTGGTTTTTCGCCGACGATCCGTTCATGACGCTCGAATATGAAAAGCCGCTGACGCAGTTGAAAACCGCCCTGACCGGCGACTACCTGGAAGCGGTGGTCCGGGAATATCTGCTCGATAATCCGCATACCCTTTTCCTGACCCTGGAACCCAAGCCCGGGCTCGGGCAGGAGATCAATACCCGAATTGCGGACGAATTGGCCGAGTATAAGAAAACACTGAGCGATGACGAACTGGCAGCACTTGTCACGAAAACGGAAGAGTTGATTGCCTACCAGCAGCGCGAGGACAGTCCCGAAGCGCTCGCGACCATTCCGATGCTGGAACGCAGCGACATTAATCCAAAAGCTGAGTGGTACGGGCTGAAAGCCCAAAAAACCGGCGGCGTGCCGTTACTGGAATATGAGACCTTCACGAACAACGTCGTCTATGTAAAACTGCAGTTCGACACCCGCGTCCTGCCCCAGGAATTGCTGCCGTATGCGGCCTTGCTGGCTGAAGTTTTGGGAAGCCTGAACACCGGGAATTACAGCTATGGCGACCTGGACAATGCTCTGAATATCCACACCGGCGGATTCTATGTTGGTTTTAACGTTTATACCCGGTACGGTGATGACAAGCAGCTCATCCCGAAGTTTTCTATTTCTTCAAAGGCGATGAACGATAAAGTCGGGCAGCTTTTCGGACTGGTAGCTGAGATTGTCAACACCAGCAAATACGCTGACGCCGAGCGCCTGAAGTCCGTCCTGACCCGCCATGCCTCGCAGGTCGAGGCTGCTGTAAAGCAGAACGGCTACGGCTACGCCTACACTCGGATGACTTCCTATTTCAGCAATGACGGCATGTTCGACGAGCTCACCGGCGGCATCGATTACTACCGTTTCATCAACGACCTCTCGAAAAACTTCGACGAGAAAGCGGATGAAATCAGCGCCAAACTGACGCAGACTGCGGCGCTGCTTTTTGCGAAGGGTAACCTGACGGCGGCGGTCACCTGCCAGGGTGCCGATTTGCCCGAATTCCGGAAAGGTTTGAAAAGCTTCGTTGAATCACTCCCCAAGGGTGGGGCCGAATTCGCCCAATGGAATTTGAATCCGGAGAAAAAGAATGAAGGCCTGTTGACCGCATCCAAGGTCCAGTACGTCATGCAGGGCTACGATTATAAACGGCTCGGATATCAATGGACCGGCAAGATGCATGTTTTGGGCCAGATCCTCACAAGCGACTACCTTCAGACGCAGATTCGCGTAATCGGCGGAGCCTACGGTGGTTTTTCGGGATTTGTACCGAACGGGAAAGTCTATTTTTCTTCGTACCGCGATCCGAACCTGATTGAGACTTTCGCCAATTATCGGGCTGTCCCCGAATATTTGCATAATTTCGAGGCCGATGACAAGACCATGACCCGCTATATTATCGGTACGATCTCGGGTCTGGACACGCCGCTGACACCGACGCAAAAAGGTAATCTGGCCCTGCAGTACTATTACGAAAAGACGAGCCCGGAAATGCTGCAGGCCGAACGTGACGCGGTCCTGGCCACGACGCCCCAGGATATTCGTGCGATGGAGAAAATGGTGCAAGACATCCTCGACCAGAACGCCTACTGCGTCTACGGGAATGAGGAGAAAATCAAGGCGGCTGCCGATGTCTTCAAGACCGTTGTGCCGCTGGTTCAATAACAATCACGAGAAATAGTACTGAAAAGCCGGGTCTTAGTGCCCGGCTTTTTTTTATCCATGTCCGGTGCAATTCCGGAAAACCAAACGGGAGAACGAGTTGCCGGACCGGATGCGGATAGGCCCGGCTTCCGGGATGCATATTTTATATTAATGTGAATTTGGTTATATTGAAACCGTGAATGAAAAAAGCGAAATAAGAATCTCCGGCGGTACCCTGCGATTTTTCATTGCGCTCCTGGCTCTGGGTAGCATTCTCCAGGCTGAAAACCAATTCTATACAACCGTCGGATACTGGGACCAACCCGTTCAGACGGCCATCGAGTGCCTGGTTTCGCAGGACCCGCTGCCGGTTTTGTCGTTCCGTACAGGGTCTCTCGATTACCGACCCGTTCCTATGCAATCCTTCGTCACGCCGGATTTCGCGCTCGTCCATAAATTAGGCCGTATTCTTTTTCAGCATTTTGAGAACCTGCGTTTGCAAACGGCTACACGTTTTCCATCCCCGGAAAATCGAATCATCACAGCTCTGCTGCAAAGCCGAATCGCCCATTGCTCTCCCGATGACATCCCTGCCTGTTAGGCGCATCTCCTACAATTTCATTCGACTTTCCTGAGATTGTGCCGGTATAAAGCCGGCCCGGTTGGTCGAAACGTAAAATCATATATGAGAATTTTGAGCAGGCAGAGGATGTTATGTTTAATAAAGAACTAATCAATAAACTAAAAAGACTCCATCACCGCTTGGACGGCAGTACGATGGAATACGATCTGGATTCCTATCGGAGAATCTTAAAAGAAATCGATGCGCTGGAAGCGGGCATGCAGGCGCGCAGCGATCGGGAACTGCAGCAATTTTCACAGACATTGATGCGGAAAGCCGCCGATTCGGTTAATCCGGATGAACTGCTGGTCGCAGCGTTCGCGCTGGTGCGGGAAGCGATTTGCCGGGTTCTCAGGCTGCGCGCTTTCGATGAGCAGATCATCGGCGGAATTGCGCTCCACCGGGGCAAACTGGCCGAGATGCAGACCGGGGAAGGAAAAACCCTGACGGCCGTGTTCCCGGTGTACCTGAACGCGCTGTCGTGCAAGGGCGTACATGTATTAACTTTCAACGATTATCTCGCCCGCCGCGACGCCGAATGGATGGGACCGGTTTATCGCTTCCTGGGACTCAGCGTCGGATTCGTGCAGGAAGGCATGAGTTGCGCTGAGCGGCGACAGGCCTACCTTTGCGACATCATTTATCTGACGGCCCGGGAAGCCGGGTTTGACTACCTGCGCGATGGGCTGAGTTACACGCCGGAAAATATCGTGCAACGTCCGTTTCATTATGCCCTGATTGACGAAGCGGATTCGATCCTGATCGATGAAGCCCGCGTGCCTTTGGTGATCGCCGGCAGTACGGATGAAACAGCAACCGACCTGTCGCGCCTGGCCCGGATCGCCCGGCAACTTCGCGAGGGCGCCGACGTCGGATTCGATGAATACCGGCGCAATTTCAACCTGACGGAGAAGGGGCTGGAGCACGCGGAAAGACTCCTGGCCTGTGAAAACCTCTACGCTGAAGAGCATACGGAACTGCTTACGCGCCTCAATTGCGCCATTCATGCCGAGCATCTGCTGCAACGCGACGTGGATTATATCGTGCGCAGCAGCAAGGTGGAACTGGTGGACGAATTCACCGGGCGCGTGGCGGAGAAGCGCCGCTGGCCTGATGGTTTACAGGCGGCTGTCGAGGCCAAAGAGGGATTGGTGATTCAAAGTAAAGGACGAATTCTGAACTCGATTACCTTGCAGCATTTTTTAACACTCTATCCGAAAATCAGTGGCATGACGGCCACGGCCCAAAGCGCCGAAGAGGAATTTCAGCGTTTCTATAATCTGCATACGGTCGTGATTTCGCCGCACAAACCGTGTGTCCGGGATGATCATCCGGATCGCCTTTTTCCGACGAAAGCTGCACGACTGCGGGCGCTGATCCGGGAGATCCGCGAAGTCCATCGCAGCCTGCGGCCGATCCTGGTGGGTACGCGCAGTGTGGCCGAATCGCAGCAACTGGCGGAAACCCTGCGGAAACTCGGATTGGATTGTGCGGTGCTGAATGCCAAACAAGACGAGCACGAAGCCCGGATTATCGCCGATGCCGGACGTCCGGGCGCGATCACCATCTCGACGAATATGGCCGGCCGGGGCGTTGATATCCGCTTGGGCGGCGAGGATGAAGCGGAGAGAGAGGCGGTTGCGAAGTTGGGCGGACTCTACGTGATCGGCACCAACCGGCATGAGAGCCGGCGAATCGACCGGCAATTGCGCGGGCGGTCCGGAAGGCAGGGAGATCCCGGTTCGTCGCGGTTTTTCATCAGCCTCGAGGACGATCTGTTCGTTAAGTATAAGCTCAGCGAACTGCTACCCGCTCATCTGCAGCCGAAGCAGAGCGGCGACATGATCGAGCACCCCATCCTGACGCGCGAAATCGATCGCATCCAGCGTATCATCGAAGGCCAGAACCTGGAAATCAAGAAGACGCTCTGCGAGTATTCGGCTCTGATCGAGCAGCAGCGCCGAATTGTTTTCGGGGAACGACAGGAAATTCTCCTCGGTGACGTTTTTGCAGATTTCTGCCGGTCCGAAGCACCGCAGCAATATAAGGCTTATGTGGGTAAGTTGGGAGAAGCGGGACTGCGCGACCTTTGCCGGGTGATCGGGCTCTGTCATCTGGATCGCTTCTGGTCTCAATACCTGGCCGATATTGCCGACATCCGCGAGGGCATCCACCTGATGCACCTGGGCCGCCGCGTGCCGATCATCGAGTTTCGGAAGATGGCAATCGACCTCTTTGAAACATCCCGCGAAGGGATGCAGACGGCGATGCTGACTACTTTTCAAGAAGTCGAAATTCGGGATGGAAAAGCCGATCTCGATGCGGCCGGAGTGAATGCGCCGTCGGCGACCTGGACTTACCTGGTGAATGACAATCCGTATGAAGACAACCTGACGATGCAAATCGCGGGCGATATGGCGCTCTCGATTGGTGCGGGCATCTGTTGGCCGCTGTTGGCCGTCGTCGGTCTGATAAATAGATACGGGCGAAAGCGGAAGAAGAAGCGGGAAGGGGAACGAGCAACGCTTTGAAATGATATTCCCGGTCTACTTGATCCGGTTTTGGATCGTTTCGATCTGACATTTAATCAAATTGAAGGAAACTTGAGTGAGTTCAGGTCAGTGTTTTTAGAATCGCCAGAAGTTCGTCAGGATCGTAAATCTTCAGAGAGGCGTTTCGAAAAACTTTGCCATTTCGGGTTACGATTCCATCGACATGATCCAGCCGGGCCGACTCATGTAAGACGGCGTCTTCGAAATCGATGATTTTATGACTACATGCCGATTTAAATACCGATTTATCTAACTCCGTCAATTCAAAAATATTTAAAAGATTTTGAATCAGCCGCCTGGCTTCCCCGGCCCCTTTTACTTTGCTGATTAAATATCCGATCGTGGTTATCGTCGTCGGGCAAAGATAGCCTTCAATATCTCCCCGCTCGACTCTGGACAACAAATAAGCAGCGGTACCACAATACGGTTTGCGTAGCAGAAGCACATCCAGTATGATATTCGTATCAAACAGGATCTTCATAGATATTTATTTTCGAGATATTGCTTATAATCGGCTTCATCCGGATTCACATCGACCAGGGCGCCGTATAGAGATTTTACATTGGGTGGCAATTCAATTCTATCAACCTCTTCTTTTTTGGTAAGCGCCCTGAAATAATCAGCAACCATTTTGGAAAGTGATTTACCCTGTTTCTCGGCAACCGATTTTGCCAGGTCGATCAGTTCATTTTCCATTCGTAAAGTCAGTTTGGTTTGCATATCAGCTCCTTGTACGTCACACATCTCAATATTAATACGTCACGCCCAAATATGCAATACCTTTTCGGATGTTCCACGACGATTGATTCGAATGCTATAACGATCATTTGCCCAGCCATAGCGAACTGAAATCCTCAAATTCATTGACCGATTTAATGGGTTACAATCATATCGATTTTTTCATAATAATAGTCCAATACCTAATTGAATTCCATACCTCCCTTTGGAGAAATCGGTGACACTTACGATGCGCAACATCAATCTCTTATAGAGGGAATAATCAAATTTACATACATTCCCGAAGTGCTGTCCGTTCAATGCATAAGACCGTCCAAACATCAGGCTGGAGACGTTATCTTTAAAAAAGTAATTCAGGCTGAATGTCGACATACCGCTGAAAATCTCTGATAAAAAAGCGACAGAAAAATAATACTTCCTGATTTTGCCGATTTTGAGTTCAAACGAAGGAAGCAAGAGGCCGTCAGGTCCCTCTCCTTCCAAAATCCGAAGACTGTTTATTCCCAATCGGAAAGCAAAATAACGAAACGGTAGATTGAGAAACGGTTGGAAATAATATAAACTTACTTGGTCCGGGCGTAATTTTCCTTCGCTGATACACCCCACCTTGAGCCCTATGCCTTCGATAAAAGGAAAGGGGCTGTAAATTGCGTACAAATGGGTATTGGGGGTAGTAGAATTAAAAAGAATAGGATTGCCACCGTAAGCGATGAACAGGTATGATGCGGGTTTTTTTTGAGAGATATTTTTCCCACCGTCTTCATTGAAAGTGGTTTTTGAAAGCGACAAAATACTGCAAGCGCAGGGGTTATGATATTTCACCTGAAACATCTCGGCCGTTTCGGCCGCTAGCAAGCCACTGCCTATGGAGAAAAAGATCAGTGATGTTCGGAAAAAGATTTTTAGCATTGTACCATTCTAAATCTCGCTACAAAGCTCCGCGTCGGAGCGAGCCGTTGACAGCCGGAATTCACACCCCGCTCCGGCAACCGAGCACCGGAGAGAGATCGGATTGCCTTCCGCTTTTCGGGCCCATTGATTGCGAAAGCAAATGCGTAGCCCATTCGAACGAATCATCTTGATTGCAGAAGTTTTATCCATTTTATTCTGCTGCTTCTATCGTAAACCGTTAAACAGAACGTAATACTTAACTTCCGAAAAGGCAATGGGTATTTTTATCGGTCTGCGATGAATTGGATTCGTTGAAGCGGTTTATTGGTTGATTAGTTGAATGGCTTGCCCGGCAAAACGCAGTGGAGACGGATTGATACGGGGAAATTTCCGCTGACTCAGTCAAGACGTTAAAGTCATCCGGAAAAACCTCCCTGACTCGGTCAGGATATAAAAGTCATCTGGGAAATCCTTCCTGACTCGGTCAGAACCTTAAAGTCATTCGGGAAAACTTTCCCGACTCAGTCAGGATGCTAAAGCCATCTTTAACCTCGCTACGGGGTTGTACTCCGTAGCGGTAATCGATGACGTTCCCGAGTACAACCCGGGAAAGAGGTAAGGGTGTAAAAGTCATCTTCCCTAGCGGCGAAGGAAGATGACAATCGGTCAAAATGGATTTCCGATCAAAAGTAAATATCGATATATTCGGATAAGTAAAAGGGGGGCGAACTATGGAACAGGTTGACAAACGACCGAAACACCACGAACGTGAGGACCTGACCGGCGAACACAAACTTGGGGATGCCGGGCAGGCGATCCTGGCGATCCTGTTTGGCGCTGTCTGGCTGGCGGATACATTTTGGTTCAAATATACGACGTTCTTGAATGACGCCGTTCCGAATAGTATCCGGGCTCCGATCGGCATTGCCCTGCTCGTTATATCGGGCTACCTGGCGATGTCGACGTTAAAAATTGTATTTGGAGAAGTTCGGGAAACCCCGGCGGTCATCCGCGAAGGAGCCTATAAATATAGCCGTCATCCGATGTACTTCAGCGAACTGTTGCTGTACCTGGGATTGCTATCGATCAGCATATCATTGGCCGCGGCGCTTGTCTGGATTGTCGCCATCGTATTTCTCTATAAAATTTGCCGTTACGAAGAGCGCCTGCTCCTGGCGCGTTTCGGCGACGAATATCGAAAGTATATGCGGGAGGTCCCGCTGTGGATTCCGTGTTTATATAAGGTTCATCGTCATAATGCGTACCAACTTGTGGCATGAAGGGCATAGATTTTC
>CAZPRY010000053.1:0-25251 GCA_964589175.1 uncultured bacterium | reverse complement strand
CCGTACCCTAAACCGACACAGGTAGGCGAGGAGAGTATCCTAAGGTGCTCGAGATAGCTCTGGTTAAGGAACTAGGCAAATTGACCCCGTAACTTCGGGATATGGGGTGCCTCCAGTAGGTGAAGTTCTTCGCGAACTGAGCCCAAAGAGGTCGCAGTGAAAAGGTCTGGGCGACTGTTTACTAAAAACACAGGTCTATGCTAAGCCGTAAGGCGATGTATATGGACTGACACCTGCCCGGTGCTGGAAGGTTAAGGGGACGTGTCATCCCACTTCGGTGGGAGAAGCTCTGAACCGAAGCCCCAGTAAACGGCGGCCGTAACTATAACGGTCCTAAGGTAGCGAAATTCCTTGTCGGGTAAGTTCCGACCCGCACGAATGGTGTAACGACTTGGGCGCTGTCTCAACGAGGGACTCGGCGAAATTGAAATACCCGTGAAGATGCGGGTTACCCGCGACAGGACAAAAAGACCCCGTGGAGCTTTACTACAACTTGGCACTGGGTCTGGGCTTATCATGTGTAGGATAGGTGGGAGGCTTTGAAGCCGGGGCGCTAGCCTCGGTGGAGCCAACGTTGAAATACCACTCTTGGTGAGTTTAGCCTCTAACCCTAGAGCAAGCTAGGGGACAGTGTCTGGTGGGTAGTTTGACTGGGGCGGTCGCCTCCTAAAAGGTAACGGAGGCGCACGAAGGTTCCCTCAGGCTGATTGGAAACCAGCCGTAGAGTGTAAAGGCATAAGGGAGCTTGACTGCGAGACTTACAAGTCGAGCAGGTGCGAAAGCAGGTCTTAGTGATCCGGCGGTTCCGAATGGAAGGGCCGTCGCTCAACGGATAAAAGGTACGCCGGGGATAACAGGCTGATCTCCCCCAAGAGTTCACATCGACGGGGAGGTTTGGCACCTCGATGTCGGCTCGTCACATCCTGGGGCTGGAGAAGGTCCCAAGGGTTGGGCTGTTCGCCCATTAAAGTGGCACGTGAGCTGGGTTTAGAACGTCGTGAGACAGTTCGGTCCTTATCCGCTGTGGGCGTAGGAAATTTGAGGGGGGCTGCTCTTAGTACGAGAGGACCAGAGTGGACGAACCTCTGGTGTACCAGTTGTGCCGTCAGGTGCACTGCTGGGTAGCTACGTTCGGTCAGGATAAACGCTGAAAGCATATAAGCGTGAAACCTTCCCCAAGACTAGATTTCCCTCAGATGTAATGTCTGACTAAAGGTTCCTTGTAGACTACGAGGTTGATAGGTCATAGGTGTACGGTCAGCAATGACCTTAGCCAAGTGATACTAATAAACCGTGCGTCTTGACCAAAACTTTTATGAAATAGATTTCAATAGGTCGATCTCTTTTTCCCAATGTAAATTTTTCTGGTGACTATGGCGAAGGGGATACACCCGATCCCATTCCGAACTCGGAAGTTAAGCCCTTCAGCGCCAATGATACTGCTCGGTTCGCTGGGTGGGAAAGTAGGTCGTCGCCAGGAATCTTTAAAAGCGCCCCGGTAAAATGGGGCGCTTTTTTTATTGTTAATATATAGGTCCCTATTTATATTCAAAGCATGTGCGTCTGTTCTCAAACTGATTTTAATTCCTCTTTCGGCACCCCGCCTGACGCCCGATAGCATTCTATGTTTAAAAAATAATCAAATGGTGAAACCATGATAGGATCCAGTACACTTACTAAATCAATATACCTGATGATTCTGGTGATATCCGGTTTCGTTTACGGACAGTCAGTTCAGGGCCATCTGGAACTTAGCAATGACTATTTTTATAATTTCGAGACCTTCTATCTGGCCGACTTCGACTTTAACGATGCGCAGAGTAATCCCGAAATCTTTTCCTATACTCTCTCCTACGAGCCGGACTCGCCGGGTGGCGCACCGGCCCGAATCAAAATCGAATTCGAACTATGCGCTACGGTTCCGACAATTGCCCTGGAAAACGATCGGCTGTTCTATGTGCGGTCGACCGCCTTCGATTTCAGCGGCAGCCTGAAACTGACCAGCCAAACGGTCGACATTACACTGGATCACCTCTACTACGAGAACGGCGCACCCATTGTTGGTTTATCGGTCGAAGAGGGCGATTTTTTTACCGAAGAAAAATTCAAAGCACTCTCGAATACCATCTTTTCGGGAGGCAAACTCATGGCGGGCGATTATTTCTTTATTTTAAAAATTCTGAACGAAGATAATCAGGTACTGTTGGGCGATACGAAACTCATTCGTGTCAACAATCCATCGGAACTCCAGCTGGTGTCCCCCGGCGAAAAGGAAATCAGCTCAGCGGTCGAGGTCCCGTTTACATACCCTCTTTTTGAGTGGGACTCCGAAGAGTTTATGTGGAACGATGTTGGCTGTCCGGATTGCGGGTACAAAATTCGGGTTGCCGAGTACGATCCCCAGGATCGGCACAGTTCCTTTCAGGCCGCCCTTGAAGATGTCGCCAATCTGCCGTTCGGCGAGAGGAAAGATCAATATTATGAGTTGCCGAAAATACCGGTTGCTACATTTGACAATATGACGATCTATAAACCGGTCGACATGTTCCAGTACCCGTCGACTTCCGATGCCAAGGCGCTCGAAGAGGGTAAGACTTACGTCTGGAAACTGCTGAAAACCTTCCCAACGACCTCGGGTTCAGTGACCCAAGAGAGCGAGATATTCGTCTTTACGATTCCATCGTCGAACCAAAGTACTCCCGATCTGCTTGCTGCAATGAACACTGACGATGAGTATTCCCAATTGTTGGAACAGATCCTCGGTGCGGGACTTCTGGCGCAACTGTTGAACGGGGAACTGCGCAACTACACGCCGACCGGGAATTTGCTGCTGAACGATGTACAATCCCTGAATCTGGAGCAATTAAAAGCCCTGGTAGCCCAAATATCCAGTGGTAATTATGAAATCAAAAATGTAAAAGTGGAATAGGCCAGTATGAAAAGACCGAAAATATCGCCCTGGATTTTAGTATTCCTGCTCTTTTTTCAGTTCGCTTTTACGGCCGACAGGCTGGCGATAACGACGAAATCCCGCGGAGAAGCCAGCCTCAAACGCGCTGAAGACAGGAATTTCAAGCCGCAGTTATCGAATGGAATCTCACTCTACAATAAAGATCAGGTCAAGACCGGAAAAGACGGATTTATTGCGCTGATGTTCATTGATGATAAGAGCCAGGTGAAGATCCGCGAATATTCCGAGATGGTCATCGAAGGACGCCGTAAAGATCAGTCCATTTCCAAACAGATCAATATGCAGTTTGGGAGTCTGAAAGCCGAAGTCAGCGAACAGAGGAAGGGCGATTTCGTAATTGCGACGCCGACATCGGTCGCATCGGTGAAGGGCACGATTTTCTGGGTGATCTCGGATCCCCTGACCGGTGATACGTTTTACGGATTAAAGGGAGAAGTTGAAGTTACGAACAATAAAAGCGGGAGCGTCGTTGTTGTTGGAGCGGATCAGACCGCGAATTCGGCTCCGGACGGCAAAGTAGACGTCGGCAGCACTGTGCCCGGCACGGTTCCGCAACTCCAGGAAGCAGCGGATGAAGAATCCCTGAACTCGATAAAAATTGAATTTCAAAACAGTGATGGCAATAAAAAGAACCTGATATTGGAATATAAATAGCGGGGCTTGTTTTTATTTCATCGAATAACTGCGATTAACGAAATTATATGATGCGCAAGTATACGTACGTAATTATCGCGTATTTTTTTTCATTTACGGCTCTGCTGTTCGGCCAGGGGCAGCTGATGCACTCTCCGCCCAAAGATGTCTATGTCGGGGAACCGATTCCGGTGGAAGTTTCCGTCTTGGGCAATATATCGTCTATTTACCGAGTACTTTTGTTTTATCGAATCACCGGCGATCCGTCTTTCTTTGAAATCGAAATGCTTGAGGAAAACGGAAGTTACAGCGCGACGATACCCGGTTACTCGATTTCCGAGAACGGGCTCGATTACCTGATTATCATGCAGTTCAACGATCGCAGCCTCCTGGCTTTCCCCGAGGTGGATCCGTATAATGTTCCGATGTATCTGCCGGCCAAGCACCGCCCGCAGTCCTCCGAGGATCCCTTCGCAAAGGGGCGCAAAGCGGAAAAGGGAATTCCGGCGAATGTCGTGATTTTGAGTCCTCAGGAGGGCGAAATCGTGGTGGCTGCGGAAGCTCTGATTGCCATCTCGCTGTTCAACGCCCCCGATATCGATTTGAAAACCGTGCGGGTGGAAATCGATGACCGGCGTATTACTAAGTTTGAAGAGCTGAGCCCCGATCTGATCATGGTTAAACCCCGCGATCTGAACGCCGGTGTGCATACGATCCGGCTGAACATGAAGAACACCGCCGGTGAAGCCTATGCTAGCCTGTCCTGGAAATTCTCTGTCGTGAAAACCATCGAACAGGCGCAGCGGGATGTCAATACATCGGGAAATATTACGCTGACCGGGAGTTCGGATAAAGTGCGCGGAATTACCCAGAATATTCAGAATATGCGAACCAATCTGAATTTCAGCTACTCCTGGCTGCGTTTCAACGGCAAAGCCTATGTCACCTCACTCGAAGATCCGCAACGACAACCACGCAACCGCCTGAGCGCCAGCATCTATACGCCGGTAATGGAATTCCAGATCGGTGATGTATTCCCGACATTTTCCGAACTCGGCATGAACGGCAAACGGGTTCGGGGTGTTGAAGCCCATCTGAAGCTGCGCTTCGTCAATCTGCATCTCGTCACCGGCGAAATGGAGAAGGCCATTCGGGGCGGCGTCACGGAAATTCCCGATACCCTCGCCGACGGTCTGCATTATCGCCGCAGCGGCTATACCTTCAAACGCAACGTGCTGGCCGTGCGTCCCTATTTCGGCAGCGGGCAGCATTTCCAAATCGGTTTTTCCCTGATCAAAGCGCTGGATGATACGCTTTCCGTTGACCGCGTAATCAGCGGTTTCACACCGGCGCCCAACGCCAGGATCGACATGGTCGGCTATAATCGTCCGCAGGACAATCTGGTCGTGGGCGGGGATATGACCATTGCATTCGATAAGAAGCGTTTATTATGGAAAAATGATTTTGCCATGTCGCTGCTAAACCGGGATATATCCAACGGTGCCCTGGCCTTGGACGAACTGGACACTTTCATGCCCGGAGATACGCTGCAGGACAATACGCTTACTATGGGAGGATATTCACTCCCGCTGGAGGATTTTCCCTTCGATCCACAGGAACTATCCCGCTACTTTATCATCAATGAAAATATGTCGCCATTATTGCCGATTGTACCGGATACGAGCGGGGCGATTGGGATCGAGCAAATCTGGAATATGCCCTCGACCGCCATTCGATCGGCCCTTGTACTGAACTATCTGCAAAATTATGTCGTCGTTAAATACCATCGCGTCGGACCCGAATTCTACTCTCTGGCGAATCCTTTTATGCGCAACGATGTCACCGGATTAACCGTTTCCGATAAGATCCGCCTTTTCGGCAATAAACTTTACATCACGCTCAATTACGACCAGATGAATGATAACCTGGCGCAGAACAAGGCGACCACAACATCCACCAGTTCGCTCTATGCAGCCGTTTTACTGACACCGGGTGACGGATTGCCGACGGTCAACTTCGATACCCGGCATTACAGCCGTTTCAACGATATCGTCAGCATGGACACGACCCGCTATTACAGTGTGATGGACCCGACCGTGGTGGATTCCATTCAGGTCTTCGACCGGCGCGAGAATAATCTCACGATTCGCCAGAATATCACCCTGTCGCATACGCTGAAAATCGCCGGAACCCGGAATTTCGTCAGCGTACGTTATGGAACCTCGGAGCGCAGCGACCAGGTGAAGAACCGCCTGGAAGGGTATCGCTTCAACACCATTTCAACGACCATGTTTCGCTTCGGTTTAAACTCCGTTTTTCCCATTCCGCTGAATCTCAATTTCGATGTTTCCAAAAATACCAACGAGAGCTCGCTGATGGATAAACCGTATGAATATCTGACCATCGGCGTACGGGGACAATATGATTTTCTGCGCGGCAACCTGAGCACGATTTTGGGTTACCGGAATATCGCGGCGACCGGCTCGGTAGAATATACGCAGCGCAATCTCTACAGCGAAATCCGGCTTAAATTTCTCAGGAACCACCGCATCGACGGGCGTCTGAATTATGATCATATCGATGATCAAATCGGTCTGAAAACGTATAACGATCTCAGTTTTCGATTATCCTATTCCATCGTTTTTTAAATATTTAATTCATGAAAAAAGCAGTACTCAAACAAACCTCCTGGTGCCTGATCATAGCAATCGTCATTGCCGCATTGGTGACGATCGCCATGCGGACCGGCCTCCTGCGTTCGATGGAACTGCGGACCCTGGATGTCCGCTTTCAATATCGCGGGCCGAAAGATGTCAAACATTCGGAGCTGTTTATCGTCGCCATCGATGCCCAAACCTTTGTCGATTGCCGCGAACGCTACCCCTATCCACGGAATTACTATGCAACGCTGGTCGAAAACCTGAATGAAGTCGGCGTAAAACTGATTATGTTCGATATTCAGTTTACCGAACCGGATTATAATCATCCTGAGACGGACAAAATTCTGGCGGACGCGGTCGCCAAGGCCGGCAACGTGATTCTGGCCGGAAAAGTCGAACGGAATTTCACTACCGGCGGATATTACGAATATAAAGACCAGCCGCTACCAGTGCTGCTGGCGACGGGCTGCGATTGGGGCGTTGTCGGGGAACTGCAGGACCCGGACGGATTTACGCGGCGCTATCCGATTTTCGAACGTTACCAGGGAGAATTTATCTATTCTCTCGGCGCCAAGGTGTTTTTCCGCGAACGCGGGCTGCCTAATAACCCTGTAATGAAGTACGCGGACCATGGGAACTTCCTGTTTTCGGATTCCAGCGGGCAGAATGTGCAGAGAATTCAGGGGCACCGTGGGAGCATGGGCTTCGAGCAGACCATTCTGGTCAACTACTACGGCCCGGCGGAAACCATGCCGACCTATTCACTCTCATCTCTGCTCGACGATGCGGATTTCGACCTGGTCGATTCCGTCGATACGGACTATTTGGAACTGTTCAAGAAAAATTCAGTCTATCCGCTGGAACTGAAGCTGGCCTTTATGTCGGATTCGGTGAAGCAGGCTGAGGGTTATGCCGCACTCGAACAGGGAGACACGCTGCGCGTTCAGGAAATCCTGGACACGGAAAATCCGTTCAGCGGCAAGATCGCGCTCGTGGGTGTTTCCGCGGAGGAATTGCACGACAACAAATTCACGCCATTCTATAGCTACGGCGGACTTCTGCGGATGATGCCGGGTGTTGAAACCCATGCGCACGCGATCCAAACGATGCTCGACGGTGCTTATTTCCGCGTCGTCCCGCAATCCGTCGATATCCTGCTGATCTTCCTCTTCTCGATCATCACCGCGATCATCGCCTTTTTTACACGGCCCATCATCGGCGGCGTGGTATCGATAGCACTCATCTTCGGAGCTGTCGTACTAGCCTTTTGGCTTTTTGTGCAGCATTCGATCTGGATTTACCTGGTGCCGATGATCATCGTAATCATCGCCAGCTACCTCGGCAATCTGGTCTACCTTTTTCTGTTTGAGCAAAGAGAGAAACGCAAAATCAGGGGCATGTTCCAGACCTACATGAGTCCCAAGGTTTTACGCTACCTGGAGGATCATCCGGACGCTTTCCGTCTCACCGGTGAAAAGCGGGAAGCCACGATGTTTTTCTCAGATGTTGAAAGTTTCACGTCGATCTCGGAAACGCTTTCGGCTGAGGAGCTGTCTATCGTTCTAAACAAGTACCTCTCCCCGATGACGGATATCCTGATGAGCTATGACGGTTACGTGGATAAATACGAGGGTGACGCGATCATGTGCGATTTCGGAGTGCCGATGGAGGACCCGGATCACGCCTGGAAGGCCTGTTTCTCGGCGATCGATCAGCAAAACAGGCTGATATCGTTACGGGAACAGATTTTCAAAGAACACGGCGTGACGATCCGGGTACGCATAGGCATCAACTCCGGGATTGTGAGTGCCGGGAACATGGGTTCCGAACAGCGCTTTCAATACACGGTGATGGGCGATGCGGTCAACCAGGCCTCGCGCTTCGAGGGTGCCAACAAGCAGTTCGGAACATATACGATGATCGGTGAAGAGACCTACCAGCAGGCCGGTGATTCTCTCGAAGTCAGGATTCTTGATAAACTGGTCGTAAAAGGAAAACTGATTCCGATCAAGGTCTACGAATTGTTATCCAAGAAAGATGAATTGGACGAGAACAGAGCCAGGATTCGCGATCTCTACAGCGGCGGGATCGAATACTACTGGGAACGAAAGTGGGATCAGGCCATCCGTCAATTCGAGAAGGCGCTGGCGGTGACCGGCAGCGATCCCCCTTCCCGGATTTTCATCGAACGCTGCAACATTTATAAAGCGACTCCCCCGGACGCGAACTGGCAGGGTGAATATGTAATGCGTACCAAATAAAGGTTTGGCTGCAGGCATTTGATCGAATTACGGTTTGGCTATCGGTTGCAAACAAATTTCCGATCATTGCGTATAAGATATATTTAAACGAACAAGATATAAAACGGAGACGGAATGGCTTTACGAAAGGGAAAAATACTCTGGGTCGATGATGAAGTTGAATTATTGAAATCGCATATATTGTTTCTGAGAAGCCGGGGATTCGAGGTCGTTCCGGTCTCGAACGGCAACGATGCGGTTGAATTGGTGTCCAAGGAAAATTTTAACCTGGTTTTGCTGGATGAAATGATGTCCGGTAAGGACGGTCTGACTACCCTGCGCGAAATCAAGGATATCAATCCCAGCCTTCCGGTGATCATGATTACCAAGAATGAAGAGGAGAGCCTGATGGAGAAGGCTATCGGCGGCAAGATCACCGACTACCTGACCAAACCGGTGAATCCCAGCCAGATTCTGATGGCCTGTAAAAAGGTTCTGGAACAGCAGCGGATCTCCTCCGAACATGCCTCGCGGGATTATATGCTGGAGTTCCACCAGATCTCTAAACGGCTGTACGACGATCTGAACGCCGACGACTGGATCGACATTTACCAGAAACTTTGCCGCTGGCAGGTGGAGTTCGATCTGCATCCCGACCTGGGATTGCAGGAAACCCTGGTGGACCAGATGCGCGACTGCAATATCGAATTCGGGAAGTTTATCGAGAAGAACTATACGGATTGGATTCATGAGGATGTACATTTTCGGCCGACCCTTTCGCCGGACATCATCCGTAAGAACATCTTACCGCTTCTCAAAAAAGACCAGAAAGTGCTGCTGCTGATTATCGATTGCCTGCGGGTGGATCAGTGGATGGTCCTGGAGCCGCTGCTATATGATTTCTACAATATCAAAAGCGACTACTATTTTTCCGTCATTCCTTCGGCGACGCCCTATGCCCGGAATGCGATCTTTCGCGGCCTTTTCCCGGATGATATTCAGAACGAATACCCCGATATCTGGACCCGGCCCGAGGAAGATGATGAAATCTCGATGAACCGTCATGAATTTTCAATGCTGCAGCGTTTCCTGGAGGAAGAGGAAGTTCATTTACAGAGCAGCCTCAAGTATGAGAAGGTGATTGACTCCAATGAAGGCTGGGCGATCGACAAGAAAATCAACAGCTATCTGAACCATCCGTTTCTGGCTGTCGTGGCCAATTTTGTTGACATTCTGGCCCATCGCCGTTCCGATTCGGATATTTTAAAGGAGATCGTCTCGGATGAAACCAGCTATCGGTCGGTGATCAAATCCTGGTTTCAGCATTCGTGGATATTTTCCATGCTACGCAAATTTGCCGAAAATGACTACACCGTGATCCTGACCAGCGATCACGGCAGCGTGCGGGTACAAAACGATGTGAAAGTCATCGCCGATAAAACGACATCCCCAAATGTGCGTTTTAAGGTGGGCAACAATCTGAACTGTCCTCCCAAGTATGCGCTGGTGATCAAGGACCCCGGTCGCTACAAGTTACCGACCATCGGTATTAACAGTAACTACCTGATTTCGAAGGAAAACTTTTACTTCGTATATCCCAACAACTACCATAAATTTCAGGCCTACTACCGGGATACATTTCAGCACGGTGGAATGTCAATGGAAGAGATGATTTTACCAGTTGTAACGATGACACCGAAGAATATGTGATGATCCGCTTAACGACTCACAAAGCCGACGAGACCCGGGAGTTCGGTAAGCGCCTGGCCGCCTGCCTGCGGCAGGGTACCGTAGTAGCCTTGAGCGGCGATCTGGCGGCCGGCAAAACCACTATGATCCAGGGAATCTGCCGCGGTTTGAAGGTGCAGCAGCCGGTGGAAAGCCCGACCTATACACTGGTGAATGAATACCGCGGGGAAATTCCCATCTATCACATCGATTGCTACCGTGAGCAACGCCTGGAGGAGTGGCTGGAGTTGGGAATCGAGGAGTATTTTTACGGTGACGGCATTACGCTGGTGGAGTGGGCTGAACGCATCGAAGAATTGCTGCCGCAGAATTGCCTGCGAATCAGCATCGATCAGGATATGCAGGATGCCGGTTGCCGCTATATCAAATTGGATGCCGAGCCGGAAATCGAACGCTGTATTATGGGAAACGCCGTCTTAGTGCGGCCGCCAAGGGAAGAAAGCGCTCATGCGAATATTGGGAATTGATACAGCCACGTTTCAATGCAGCGTCGGAATTGCACAGGACGGAGTGCGGATCAGGCACGAGTCCCTGTTCGGACGTTCCGTGCATTCGGAGAATCTTTTGACGCTGGTGGATCGGGTCATGGGTAGCGATTTTAATTTGAACGAGATGGACGGCATTGCCGTGAGCATCGGGCCGGGATCTTACACCGGGCTGCGGATCGGCTTGAGTACAGCCAAAGGGCTGGCCTTCCCGTATGATTTACCGCTGCTGCCGGTCCCGACGATGTTGATCCTGGAGCGCGTGGCGCGCGCCGAATGGTCGCAGTACCTGCTGCTCTTCATCAAGTCGCATCGCGATCTGAACTATTTTACGACAAGTTCCGCTGGAACACGTTCCGGTCTGGATATTGAAGTGCAACACGAAGCCCTGCCGAAAATGCTTGAAGACAATCCGCGAATAGATATTTTCGTCGGTAACAGCGGGTTCCCGGTTGGTGAAACGCAGCAATTGCACCTGCGCTATCCCCGTGGGGATTATGCGGCCCTGATCGCCGGGGAGTATTTTAGCGAACTCAAAGAGCAGAGTCACGCAGAGTTGGTACCGAATTATATGTCCAATATGGAGGCCAAGCGGTGGAATCCTGCGATAGGATAAAGATCCGCCTCGCCGTGGAGAATGATCTGCCGGAGGTGCTGTATATCGAGCAGTATTCATTTAGCTCCGCCTGGACTTATGCGTTTTTCAAACATGAAATTTATAATCCGCTAAGCTGTTTCTATGTTGTCGAAACGGACAGCCTCATCGTGGGCTATATCGTCTTCTGGATTATTGCCGGCGAATCCCACATCGCCAACCTGGCCATTCATCCCAATCATCGCCGCTTGGGATACGGAAACCAGTTGATGTTCTGGGCGATCGGGAAGTCGGTCACGGAAGGTGCACGCAGCGTGACGCTGGAGGTAAACGTGAACAATGCCGCCGCCCTTGCGTTGTACCGGCATTACGGTTTCAAAGAGGTTGGCAAGCGTCTCAAATATTATGAAAATCGAGACGACGCGTTGATTTTAACTCTGAACGTATAACAGGATATATCATGGTAGACTGGTTTAAAAGGACGAAAAAGGGGCTGTTGGGAATCGAAAAGAAGGTCATCCCGGACGGTATCTGGACGAAGTGCCCGAAATGCTCCGAATATCTCTACCGGCGCGAGCTGGAGCGCAGCTATTGGGTTTGCGCCCAGTGCCGCTATCACTTCCGGATCCCGTCCGAAGATTATATCAGGATGCTCATCGACGGCGAATACGAAGAATTGGACGCCGGCATGAGTTCCAACGACCCTCTTAAATTCAAAGCCTTGAAAAAATACTCCGACCAGATCAAGGCGGCGGTCATTAAAACCTCGATGAACGAAGCCATCAAATCGGTGGTTGGGAACCTCAATGGGCACAGCGTGGTTCTAGCTGTGATGGATTTCCGCTTCATCGGCGGCAGCATGGGTTCGGTAGTCGGCGAGAAAGTGGCGCGGGCTGTGGATGTGGCCATTGCGCGAAAACTACCCCTGATCATCGTTTCATCATCGGGCGGCGCCCGCATGATGGAAGGAATCTATTCGCTGATGCAGATGGCCAAAACCAGCGCCAAGTTATCTTTGTTGCACAAAGCCGGCGGACTCTACATCTCGATCCTGACCGACCCGACGACCGGCGGAACGACGGCAAGTTATGCGATGCTCGGCGATATCAATATCTCCGAACCCGGCGCCCTGATCGGTTTTGCCGGACCGCGCGTGATCAAACAGACGACCGGTGTGGATTTGCCCGAAGGCTTCCAGCGTTCGGAATTTCTGCTCGAGAAGGGTTTCACGGATCTGATCTGTGAACGTTCCGATTTGAAAAAACTATTAATTCGCATTTTGGACATTCTGCTTGATGACTGATAAAAAACCGTTTATCCTGATCACAAATGACGACGGAATTGCCGCTCCCGGAATCCATGCCCTGGTGCTGGCTTTGCGGGAGATCGGCGATATCGCCGTGGTTGCACCCGACAGCGAGAAAAGTGCCGTCGGGCATGCCATCACCCTATCCGACCCGATCCGGGTGAGCGATTTCACCAAGAACGGGCAATGGCAGGGCTATGCGGTATCCGGCACGCCGGCCGACTGTGTGAAAATCGCGGTTGGCGCGCTTCTGGAAAGGCGCCCGGACCTGGTGGTTTCCGGTATCAACCTGGGTTCCAATACCGGGATTAACGTGATCTATTCCGGCACGGTCTCGGCGGCAACGGAAGGCACAATGCTGGGAATCACTTCGATGGCGGTCTCTTTGGCGACCTATACGAATCCCGATTTTGGGCCGGCGGCGCAGTTTGCATCCCAATTGGCCCGCCTGGTGTTCCGGCACGGCTTACCGGAGCGCACCCTGCTGAATGTCAACATCCCGAATGTTCCTGCAGCGGAAATTCGGGGTGTGCGCATCACGCGGCAGGGCATGGCCAATTTTGCAGAAGAATTCGATAAGCGGGTTGATCCGCGCCAGCGCGTTTACTACTGGATGGACGGCAAGAAAGAGGAAATCAAAGCCGGCGACGATGTCGATGATGAAGCAATCCAGCAGAATATTATCTCGATTACACCCGTGAAATACGATCTGACCAACTATGCCGCCCGGGAATATCTCCAGGAATGGATAGGAGAACTTCGTTTCGATGAATGAGACCCATAAAGTATGGATCGTGGATTTTGGCTCCCAGTATACCCAGTTGATCGCCCGCCGAATTCGCGAATTATCGGTCTTCTCGGAAATCGTATTACCGTCCGTGACAGCCCGTGAAATCCGGCAGCAGAGCGTTTCTGCGATTATTTTTTCAGGCGGTCCGTCGAGCGTCTATGCCGATCGAGCACCGCAAATCGCCGCAGACATTTTTGATCTCGATTTACCGATGCTGGGCATCTGCTACGGCCTGCAACTGGTCGCCCGCCATTTCGGCGCCCGGGTTCACTCCGAAAATAAACGCGAATACGGCCGCAGCCAGATTCAGCTTCAAAAAACCCATCCGCTCTTCGACGGCGTCGCCGGATCCAGCAAAGTATGGATGAGTCACGGCGATCATGTCGATACAATTCCGGACGATTTCGAGGTCATCGCTGTGTCTGAAAATAATGCTCCGGCGGCGATGGTCCATCATTCACGCAAGATCATGGGCCTGCAGTTTCACCCGGAAGTGGCGCATACGGACGAGGGACAGAAAATTCTGAGCAATTTTCTGTTCGGGATCGCGGGATTGGAGCCCAACTGGACGGCCAAACATTTTATCCGGGAATCGATGGAAACCATTCGCGAGACTGTCGGCCGGGACAAGGTGCTGATGGGACTCAGCGGCGGCGTCGACTCCAGCGTCATGGCGGTGCTGATTGCCGGGGCTATCGGGAAGCAGTGCATTCCGGTCTTCATCGATAACGGCCTGTTGCGCCGTAACGAGCAGATTCATGTCGTCGAGCAATTGAAAAAACGGATGGGCGTCCCGGTTAAACGCTATAATTATACCCGCCAGTTTCTGCAGGCGCTCAAGGGTGTCACCGATCCGGAGCGCAAGCGCAAGATCATCGGGCGCGTTTTTATCCGGGCTTTCGAGGAAATTGCCGCCCAACACACAGATGTGCGTTATCTCGCGCAGGGAACCCTCTATCCCGATGTGATCGAGAGCCGGTCCGTGACCGGGCCTTCCCAGGTGATTAAAAGCCATCACAATGTCGGCGGTCTGCCCAGGCGCATGAAATTGCAGCTGATCGAACCTTTCAACAGCCTTTTTAAGGATGAAGTTCGTAATATCGGGACCGAGCTGGGCCTGCCGGAGGAGATGATCCGGCGCCATCCCTTTCCCGGTCCGGGATTAGGGGTACGCATCATCGGTGAGATCACACCCTATCGCCTGAACCTGTTGCGCCGGGCAGATGAAATCTTCATCCAGGAGTTGCATGCTTCGGGCTGGTACAACCAGGTCTGGCAAGCCTTTGTGGTGTTGATCCCGGTGAAGACCGTAGGAGTCATGGGCGACCAGCGTACCTATGAGCATGTCGTGGCCCTGCGTTCGGTTAATTCGAGTGACGGCATGACGGCGGATTGGTCGCATCTTCCGCACGATCTGCTCAGCCGCGTCGCCAATCGCATCGTCAATGCGGTACGCGGAATCAATCGCGTCGTCTATGATGTGACTTCGAAACCGCCCGGAACCATCGAGTGGGAATAGCCGTTCATATTCGTTGAGGAGAAGTAAGCAGAGAATTGAACAGACCTTATTTTTGCAATATTTTTTTCTTTATCGTTCTGCTGGCTAGCGTAGTATCCGCTCAGGATTTTTTTCTGGAGGATGATCTGGATACGATCCCGATTCTACCGGATACCCAGAAAACCAGTTTCCAGGTCGCGACCGAGCTCTACAATATGGAACGCTACTGGGATGCGCTGAATATTTTTAAAGAGATCAACGAAATTCCGCGTCGCTCTAATCGTTATTATACCGCCTCGACCCTGATGCTGATTAAAACTTACCTGAGATTGGGCGATATCGAAAATTGCATGGTTTTCGGGAAGCGCTTCGAAAATTATTATGCCAATTCCGAATATTACGACGATGTGCTCTATACGCTGGGCGAAGCCTACTTCCGCAACGGCGAGTATGAAAATGCACTCCAATATTACCTCAAGGTGATGCAGAATACCCGGGATGGCCGCTTGCTGCGTAAAAGCAGGCAGACCGTGGAGGTCATTACCGATGTCTTTATGAGCCTGGAGCAAATCCAGAATCTTCGCGGCAGTCTCGGCGAATATTTCGGGCGCACCTACATCGGCTTGAAGCTGGTTGAAAAATACCATTCTCAGGGCGATCTGCGTTCCGCTATTCGCGAAATGCGCCAAATCCGACCGACAATCCTGGGATCGTTTCTGAACAATGAATTTGAGCGTACCCGTGATATTCTGGCCAGCAGTCCCGATTCCAAGGTCTACATTGGGGTTGTGCTGCCGCTGACCGGGCCGGATGCCTCCATCGGCACGCGGATTCTAAACGGTTTGCGTTTTGCCCTGCAGCGTTATAAGGAGGAATCCGGTTCATTGATATCGGCGATCGTCATCGACAACCACGGTGAGGTCGTCAAGAGTATCAAACAGATGGAATATCTGGCGCGGAATCCGCGGGTGGTGGCGATTCTGGGGCCGGTCAGCAGCGAGAACGCCGTGCCCATGGCGGTGCTCGCCAATCGTGAAAAAATTCCCATGATCACACCCACGGCCACCTACAGTGGGCTCAGCGATCTGGGACCTTACGTGTTTCAGGCGAATGTGGATTACACCAATCTGGGTCGCTATCTGGGGGAATATGCGCGGACTGCTCTGAATATCAAGACCGTCGCATCGCTTTCCCCGGCCGACAGTTACGGCAAGGAGATGACCGACGCGTTCTGCAGTGAAATCGACGAGTTGGGAGGTCGGGTCATATCTCAGCAGTGGTACACCGATGCGCCCCAGGAATTGAAATACCAGTTCAGCAATATCCGTCAGTTGGGGCTGGATCTGATGCGTGATCGCCTGGAAGAACGCAAAACCAGAATGATCGAGAAACTGCGCAAGATGGCCCTGAACGATTCAACCTGGCGATCGGACAGTCTCTATCTCTTAACGCGTGATAAAGATTGCCGGCTCTTCCGCAACGGGATCACTTCGAATATATCCTACCGCCGGGCTCTGATCTGCACGGGGCTGATGGATTCAACGGAGTTCATTATGCCTAAAAAGGATTCCGTCGAATTCAGGATTAACTCCATCGACGGGCTTCTGCTGCCCTCGCGGGCCTCGGATGTGGAATTGATCGCGCCCCAGATTGCTTACTATAACTTAAACACCGTAATCCTGGGCAACGCCAACTGGAAGGATCTCAGCATTCTGCGCAAGCAACGCGGCTATTTGAACAGGCTGACTTTCGTGTCCGATTATTATATCGACGAGAAATCCGAGATTTATACCCGCTTCGAGAAGGAGTATTCAGCTAAAGTCGGGTATCCGCCCGATCGCCTCGATCTCTACGGCTACGATACGATGTACGCTTTGCTCTCCGTGTTCAAACCGGGGGAAATCTCCCGGGAACAGATTCGCAAGAATCTGAGTTCCATGGAGGTGTACAACGGAATCTGCCGCAACATCTCATTCGTGGGTAACCGGCCGCGCGTCAACTCCTGCGCCTATATCCTTTCCTTTGAGAACAACGAGATCCGTTGCGTGGCGCGCATCGAAAACGGCAATTTGATCATTCTGGCTGGAAACAGCGGATGATGCAGGTCCTTACCCCCCCAAACGGCCTGGAAATTTATCAGTCTTCCCTTCTGCAATCTTACCATTCATTGATTCACGCTTTCAGCACCCGTGACGGCGGTGTCAGCAGCGGCGGCTTTCGTTCCCTCAACCTGGGATTCAGCGTTGCCGATGCAGGCGCAAATGTCGCCGAGAACCGGCGCCGGTTTTATGCAACGCTTGGCATATCAGCGCAGAATATCGCCGAGGGGCGCCAAGTGCACAGCGCCAATGTTGCGGTTGTCGCGGAACCGGGAATTTACGCGGATACCGATGCGCTGGTGACCGGCACAGACGAAATTATTCTGGCAATTAAAACCGCCGATTGCATTCCGCTGCTTCTCTACGATCCGGTGCAAGCAGTGGTCGGCCTTGTTCATGCCGGCTGGCGCGGGGTACAGCGCGGAATCATTCCGGCTGCGCTGCGGCGCATGCAGACGGATTTTGACTGCAAGGCCGCTGATTGCATCGCGGTCATCGGCCCCGGAGCGCAGAAATGCTGCTATGAAATTCAGGCGGACGTGGCTTCGGGATTTAGTCCCGCGATTGTTGAAAAACGGGAAGGGAAGATGTACCTGGATCTGGCTTCCGGAATCGCGAATCAATTAACCGATTGGGGCATTTATCCCCAAAACATAGACAAGCTTTCCTTGTGTACAATCTGCAATGAGGATAAATTTTATTCCTACCGCAGAGATGCAGATCGATCCGGTAGAATGATGTCAATCATTGGAATACGAGGTGTCTAAAATGGATCTGAAACAGCAGTTGCAACAGGATTTTCTGGCCGCGATGAAGGCCAAAGAGCAGGAACGTGTGGGTGTTCTCCGGCTGATCCGGGGAAAAATCAAGGATCTCGAAATCGATAAGCGGCGCGAACTGAATTCGGACGAAGTGATCGGCGTCTTGATGAATGCCGCCAAGCAGCGCCTGGATTCGATTAAGGCCTATCGCGAAGGCAGCCGGGAGGACCTCGCCGCGGAGGAGGAACGCGAACTCGTAATCATCAAGAGTTACCTGCCGGAACAGATGGGGCCGGCCGAGATCGAAAAAATCGTCATCCGGATGATTGCCGAAACGGGTGCGACCTCTATGAAAGATATCGGCAAGGTTATGCCGAAAGTCATGGCCGAAGTAAAAGGCCGGGCCAACGGCTCGGAAGTTCAGGCGATCGTCAGATCGAAATTGGCCTGAGTCCTGATTATGTATAATATTTTCGATATTCTGGTCATCTGCAGCGTTGCGCTTTTCGCGTTCCTGGGTCTTAAACGGGGACTGATCGAAGAAGCCCTTAAACTGGCCGGACTGGTCCTGGCGACCATCCTGGGGATGAAATACAATTCCTTCGGCGCTGCGCTGGTGCGGGATATTCTGCCTTTTGCCGAGGGCGTACTCACTGTGATCGGTTTTGTGATCGTCTTCGTGGTTGTCTATATCGTGGCTCAATTGCTCACCATGCTGCTCAAACGGGTCGTGCGATCTTTGAATCTGGCCTGGCTCGATCGCTCCTTCGGCTTTCTCTTCGGGATGCTCAAGGGTATGGTATTAATGGCCATTTTTACCTGGATTATTGGCGTATTTCCGGAGACCGGGCTGGATCGCAAATTGCGTTCGACTGCCACGACTTACCTGGTACTGGAAAGATTCCGTTACGAAACGGTGCGCATGTTCGGCGTGGAAGCAAACCTGGAATCGCTGCGTAGCGGTCTGCGTAAAGTCTTCTTTCTGGAAGATCAGCCTGCTCCTGAAGAAAGCGATGAGCAGAACTCTGTCAAACAACCGACAAACCCAAAACCAAAGATAATTTCATAATAATGACTTCGCAACTGGAACATCTGGAAAAAGTTGGATACGGCCGGATTCGCAACATGGTTGCCGGTGAGGCCATTTCCGAATCTGGTTCACGGCGTGCGCTCGACCTGCACCCGTTTTTAAATCTGAATGAGGTACAGGCCCAGCAGCGTAAGGTGAGTGGCTTACGCAAACTGATTGACGGTGGAGCGATGCTGCCGCTGGAACCATTCGAGGATATGCGCGATGAGCTCAAACGCTGCCGGGTCAGCGGGGCTTACTTTGCCCCGGAAGGATTACTGCAAATCGCCAACATCCTGCGCCTGTCCGATGACATTTGGCAATATTTCCGGTCTCATCGCACGATCCTCGAGCCGCTGGAATTCATCGTACGCAGCCTGAAACCGCTTCAGCCGCTGCGCCAGGCCTTGCATAAAATCGTCGATGAAGAAGCCCGAATCAAAGATGGTGCGAGTCCGCAACTGGCGCATATCCGGCAGGAAATTCAACACAAGATCACCCAGCTGCATCGGGCCGTGGCGCGTCTCATGGACCAGGCGCGCGGGGAGAACTGGCTGCATGAAGAGAATCCGACCATTCGTGAAGGCCGGTTCGTGCTGCCGTTGCGGACCGAATTCAAGCGCAAGGTGCATGGCATCATTCATGGTCAGTCGGCCACCGGGGCCACAACCTACGTCGAGCCGCTCGAAATCGTCGAAATCAATAACGCCCTGAAAGAATTCGAGCAGGATGAACAAGAGGAAATTCGCCTGATCCTGCAGCGGATGACGGAGAGTTTGCGCCCCCATTTTGAAGATCTCGAGGTCAATTCGGTGATGCTGGTCGAACTGGATTTTCTGAACGCCTGCGCCCGCTTTTCCCGTAAATTCCACTGTACGGAACCGCGCATCGCCGTTGACGGGACAAGCATCACCCTGATCAACGCCCGGCACCCATTGCTGGAGCTGGTCAAAGAAGTCGTGCCGTTGAATATCGCTCTGCCCGACAAGATCAATACCGTGATCCTGACCGGTCCCAACGCCGGCGGCAAGACGGTTGCCATGAAATCGATAGGCTTGCTCAGTGCCATGGCCATGAGCGGTCTGCATATTCCGGCCGATGAAGGTAGCAGTTTGCCCTGGTTCGAAAGTTTTCTGGTGGATATCGGCGATCAGCAATCGATTGAAAATGATTTGTCCACATTCTCCTCGCATGTCTCGAATTTGAAGGAATTTTTGGCCCAGGCGACTTCGCAGAGCCTGGTGCTGATTGACGAACTGGGCACCGGCACCGAACCGATTGAGGGCTCGGCTCTGGCCGAGGCGGTCCTGGAAGAACTGATCGGGCGCGGCACACTGACGATCGTGACCACGCATCACAACGCCCTGAAAGCTTTTGCCGAGAAACGCGCGGAAGTCGTCAATGCGGCCATGGAGTTCGATACACGCTCGCTTACGCCGACCTATCGTCTGAACCTGGGCATGCCCGGCAGCTCCTATGCCCTGGAAATTGCCACCCGCCTGGGATTGCCCCGGATTGTGATCGACCGCGCGCGTAGCATTATGGGTGGCGATACAGTTAAACTGGAAAGCCTGCTGCTCGAAGTGGAATCGCTGCGCAGCCAGATCGAGGATAAAAACCGCTCGGTGGAGTTGAATAAACGAACGCTGGATAAACTCATTTCAGAATACGAAGAGAAAGTCAAATCCATTCGCGAGAAGCATGCCAAGTTTGATAAAGAACTGGCTGAAAAGTTGGAGACGATGGTCAAGGATTCGCGGGCCCGCATCGAACATGCCGTCAAGGACATCCGCGAGAAGGAAGCCGATCCGGTGGTTGTTAAGGAGGCCCGCAAGATCGTCGAAGATTTACAGCAGGAAGCCCACAGCCGTGTACGTAAACCCAAACGCGCGCCGAAACCGGCCGTGGAAGAATTGCATGAGGGCGATTGGGTGAAGATCGACGGCTTTCCGAAAAAGGGGCAGATCGTCAAACTGACCGAGCGCAGCAGCCGGGTCGGCGTGGAAATGGACGGTAAAACCATCTGGGTCGGCCGCGAAAATCTAAGCCCGACGAAATTGACGCACAGCGAAGCAAACCTGTATCAGTCGGCCTACTTTGTGCATAGCGAACACAGCGCTTCCCCGATCCTCGATCTGCGCGGCAAGCGTCTGGATGAAGCCGAAAGCGAGTTGATCCGCTTCCTGGACCACGCGCTGCTGTCCGGGCTGACCTATCTCGAGATCATTCACGGCAAGGGCACCGGCGCTCTGCAAAAAATGGTCTGGGACGAGCTGCGCAAATTCAAAGGAATCAAATCGTTTCGTTTCGATCATTTCGATCGCGGCGGAACCGGTGCAACCATTGTGGATATGTAACAAATCGGAGTACTTTACTTCGATAAGACGTAAGTTTTTTTCTGTGGAGTCAGATGTCGCGCATTCCCGAAGCAACCGTTGAACAGATTAAAGCCCGGGCCGATATCCTGGGGGTCGTCTCCGAAGTAGTGCGCCTGAAACAGCGCGGCCGCAATTATTTCGGCCTCTGCCCCTTCCATAATGAGAAAACGCCCTCGTTCAGCGTGAATCCGTCGATGGGCATCTTCCACTGTTTCGGCTGCGGTAAGGGCGGCAATGCCGTGACCTTCGTGATGGAATACGACAAGGTGGATTATGTCGAGGCGCTCACCCGCCTGGCGGATAAATTCGGCATCCGGATTGAACCGGATGTGGTTTCCGACGAGCAGAAAGGCGACATCGCCCTGCTTTATGAAGTGCACGAAGTGGCCCGTGATTTCTATCATAAACAACTTTTTGAAGCTACAAATAAAGACGCTCTGGATTATCTGCATAAACGCAATTTCGGCGATGCCCTGCTGAAGCAGTTTACCGTTGGATTTGCCCCGGCCGGCTGGGACAACCTGGTTCGGCGCATCGACCGTAACCGCTATAGCGCGGCCGTTCTGGAAAAGTCAGGCCTGTTCATCAAGCGTGAAGACGGTGGTTTCTATGATCGTTTCCGCAACCGCATCATGTTTCCGATCCACAACCTTTCGGGGCGTATTATCGCTTTCGGGGGCCGGACGCTGGACCCCAACGAGAGCGCCAAATACCTGAACTCGCCCGAATCGCCGGTTTATTTCAAGAGCGGCGTTCTCTACGGTCTGCATCTCGCCAAAGATGCCATCCGAAAGACGGAAGAGGCGATTGTCGTCGAAGGCTATACCGACTTTCTGCGCTTTTACAGCCAGGGCTTCCAGAATGTGGTGGCCGGCTCGGGCACGGCGCTGACCCCCCATCACGCCAAACTTCTGAAGCGTTTCAGCAGTCGGGCCCTGCTCTGTTATGATGGCGATGAAGCCGGGCAGAAGGCCATGGAACGGGCCGGTTTTATCATGATGAAAGAAGGGCTGGATGTACGTGCGGTTGTCCTGCCCGAAAAGGATGATCCCGATTCGTACCTGTCCGCGCATCCCGCGGAAGATTTCCGGCAACTGCAGGAGAGCGCGCCGGAATTTATTCCGTTGTACATCGAAAACCACCGCAGCGAAATCCAGACCCACGCAACCCGGACAATCTTCGTCGAGCGGCTGGTGGAGGAAATCGCCGATATTCAGCATCCCGTCACCAGGGATTTGATCATTCGTGAGATCGCCGAGCTGCTGCACGTTAATGAAACCGCCATTCGCTCCCAACTGCGCTCCTTTCTGAAGAAACGGCCGGATCGATTGCGCCGCTCAGAGGACCAGGACAAGGGTGAGAAAATCCTGGAGATCCGCACGGCCATCGATCGGGCGGAGTTCGAACTGCTGAAGATTCTGCTCTGCCACGAGCCCGACCTGCAGAAACTAATCCTGGAAAAGGTCTCTGCGCAGAATTTCCGACACCCGGTTTTGCAGCGCATTGTGACGAAATTCTTCGAGTTATTACAAGCCCAAAAGCAACTCGATCCCGCGTCGCTTTTCGATCTGGAATGGTCCGAAGACGAGCGTTTTTACCTGTCGCGGCTGATACTGGAAGCGGAGCCGTATGTTGTGGGCTCGAACCAGGTCGATCTCGTACAACTGCTGTCCGACTGCCTGGTGATCATGCTGACCGGGGAATCGGAGCAGAATATCCAAAAATCACGCGATGCCATCCGCGCCGTTGAAAAGAGCGGGGCCGATCCGTCCGCCCATGTCATGGATATGCTGAAGTGGCAAAAGCGGCGCAAAGAGATCGAAGCGGAAATCAGGGAGAAGATCGCCGGCGCCAAGACCAGCTGATAATTTCCTCCGCCCTCATCCCGCATCGGTGGAATGGGTGGAAAGCAGATCAAATACCTCCGCCTTTACTCTGAAGGTGTGATATGTCTGTTGATGTTAGAACACATCAAAGCTCCCTGATCTACACCCCGCAGGGGTGAAATGTCTGTAGATAATGATAATCCAGGATATGATTTTTCACCCTGCAAGGGTGACATGTATATATCAAGAACATTTGACCACTGCGAGGTCGGCATTTTTTTCTTGGAATTCGGTCAACAAACATGCGATCCCTCCGGGATCGGGATTTTTACTCGGGGATTTTAGACAACAGACATCTGACGCCTGCGGCGTCCGTCGCTTCGGGAAGGATGATCCCGCCTCACCCTAGAGGAGTGAAATGTTTTTTCCCTGGAATGAAAATCCCCCGCCTTCACACTGAAGGTGTAACATGTCTGTTGATGTTAGAACACATCAAAGCTCCCTGATCTACACCCCGCAGGGGTGAAATGTCTGTAGATAATGATAATCCAGGATATGATTTTTCACCCTGCAAGGGTGACATGTATATATCAAGAACATTTGACCACTGCGAGGTCGGCATTTTTTTCTTGGAATTCGGTCAACAAACATGCGATCCCTCCGGGATCGGGATTTTTACTCGGGGATTTAGACAACAGACATCTGACGCCTGCGGCGTCGATCGCTTCTGGAAGAACGATTCCGATTCACCCTGGAGGGGTGAAATGTTGTTGCCTGAAACGAAAATCCCCAGTCCACACCCCGCAGGGGTGGAATGTCTGTAGAACTTTTGTTATAACCAAATTAAAAAATAGTACCATTCCTCTAAAAAGCGTTATATATTCAGGTTAAAGGAAACAGAGTCGTACAATTTGGGGCTGAATACAGACTCTGTTAAAAATTAAGGATTGAGGTGAAAAATGGCACCTTTCCCTTTTTTGTTTTCCAAGACGGCCCGCAATACTTTCCCCATATCTATGGTTCGGATAGGTTTCCCGATTTATTCACAATTCTCGGATTCGCGTGAATTCTGTGCCGTTTTCTAAACTCACGGAAGGATTGATATGGTCGAATTACATCATGTTTCCATCGCAAGGTTACAGTTTCCGCATCAACGCATGAAGTCATTTGATATTCCCAAATTTCGCGGCTCTCTGGCCGGGCAATTTCCAGGATACGAATTGATCCACAATCATTTGAAGAATGGAAAACTAAGGTACGGATACCCGCTCATCCAGTTTAAAGTAATCGATGAAGTGCCTACCATTATTGGAATTGGGGAAGGGATAGAAATTCTGAAGTCGGTATTCATGGAAATTCAACACATCGACATCGATGGGAAACGGGTAACTATCTGGGATAAATCGGTCGTCCTGCGTGATGAGGAATTCGGACAGATGGAAGATTTCTTACATTATCGATTCAAGACGCCCTGGATGGCCCTTAAGGAAGAGAATTACGACGCTTTTCGCGTGATGGATGAAGCGGATCGCCAGGTGTTTTTAAGGCACCTGCTGCACGAGAACCTGAAAACGGTGTCTAAAGGCGTGCATTATTGGATACCGGATATCGCCTCGATCAAGGTGGAGGGCTATTTCCAGATGACCGAACGCAATTTTAAAAACAATCGTATGCTTTGCTTCACGGGCGATTTCATGATGAATTTCCAAATCCCCGACTACCTGGGCATCGGCAAACAGGTCGCCCGGGGCTTCGGCACCGTGGAGCGGATGAAATGAGCCGATCCATCAATCCCATGAATAAATTCATGGGTTGCCAGATTCGTGAATGTAAGATGATGACAACCCATGGCTTTAGCCATGGGAAAAGGAGAAGACGATGATCTCAAAACTAAAAATCATTGGCGAATGTATTGATAAACACGTAGGCGACCAAAATCCGCTTAATCTGAATGATACCCTTCAAGAAGCGAATGTCGTCTTGATTGATTTTCATCAGTCAAAAGAGGATTGCCGTTTTATTGGAACAACGACCATGCAATATGATCCCGGAAGTAAAAACGCTCTTTTGCTTCTGAAAGACATTAAAGGGAATGATGTCTCATCTTTCCCAACTGTTTACATCGACTCGTCATCGGTAGAAAAATCCTACGATAAGATTGTCAGGATTCTAAAGAACTGCTCCTTAACCA
>CAZPRY010000052.1:0-25254 GCA_964589175.1 uncultured bacterium | reverse complement strand
TTCTTATGGTAAAGTTAATGATAATTACGTCATATTACAAGTGACATGACACTACTTCTTACTTGCGCGTTTCTTTAACTGTTCCTCGATGATCTTCTCTTCAAGCGCCTTGGGCATTGGTGCGTAATTCAAAAACTCCATCGAATATGCCGCGCGTCCGCTTGAGATCGTACGCAAAGCCGAAGCATAGCCGAACATTTCTGTTAGCGGTACGGTTCCGGTCAATTTCTGGGCACCTTTGCGATGACGACGCATATTATCGATCTTCCCTCTCCTGCGGTTGATATCACCGATCGCGTCACCCATATATTCATCGGGTGTATTCACTTCTACTTTCATGATCGGTTCGAGCAGCTGCGGTGCCGTTTTGCGTATGACTTCTTTCAAAGCCAGAAAAGTACAGGTTCGGAAAGCCATTTCACTTGAATCTACGGGATGGTAACTGCCGTCCAGGAGCACAAACTTCACATCCACCATCGGGTACCCCGCAACCAGTCCTTTCTCGACCGCGTCCCGAAAAGACTTACCCACAGCCGGGATATATTCCCGTGGAATGTTGCCGCCTTTCACCAAATCGACAAACTCGACACCTTTGCCCTGGTTGGGTTCCAGACGAAAAACGATGTGCGCAAACTGGCCTTTTCCACCGGTCTGCTTTTTATACCGATAGACGTGTTCCACTGCGCGGGTGATCGATTCACGAAAAGCGACCGCCGGTTCACCAACAAGAACTTCCAGTTTATGTTCGGTCTTGATACGATCGACAACCACATCCAGATGCAATTCACCCATTCCGGAAATCACCGTTTCTTCCGTTTCATCATCGTAATGGACCTTAAACGAAGGATCCTCCAGAGCCATTTTATTCAAAGCGATCCCCAGCTTATCGCGCTCCTTTTTGTTGGCGGGTTCGATTTTCATATCCATCACGGTCTCGGGATAATTGATATTTTCCAGAAGAATAGGCTCATTCTCATCGCAGAGTGTATCACCTGTTGTTGTGTATTTCATCCCAATCAAAGCACCGATATCTCCGGCGATCAGATGATCTACTTCTTCGCGGTCTTTGGCGTGAATTCGTAGGATACGCCCGATACGTTCCTTTTTCCCTTTTCCGGGATTGTATACATAAGATCCGGATTTCAATTCACCGGAATAAACACGAATAAATGTCTGTTGCCCAACGTAGGGATCGTTGTTAATTTTAAATGCCAGTGCAGAGAAGGGGCGGTCGATAGCTGGTTTGCGTGACAAGGTTATTTCCAGATCACGGATATCTTTTCCGATGACGATACCCCGATCCACCGGCGAAGGTAGGTAATCAACCACGGCGTCCAACAGCAAACGCACACCTTTGTTCTTAAATGCCGTGCCGCAGAAAACCGGCGTCACACAGAGGTTCAGAACAGCGTGCCTGGCTGCCCGCTTGATATCATCAATACTGATTTCTTCCTCAGCCAGGTACTTCCCCATCAAATCCTCATCAAAATCCGCCAGTTTTTCGATCATGGTTTCACGGTATTTCGATGCATCCTTTAAAAATTCGGTGGGTATCTCCGAAATATGTACATCCAGTTTCTCATACGTAATCGCTTTCATGTTCACGAGATCGATGACGCCTTTGAAATCGGTTTCACTACCGATTGGTAGTTGAAAAAGAACCGCATTGGCTCCCAGCATTTCGTTCATCTGGTAAAAGGTATGCATCAGGTCCGCACCTGGTCGATCCATCTTGTTGATGAAGGCGATTCGCGGAACCTTATAGCGATCCGCCTGATGCCAGACTGTTTCGCTCTGCGGTTCCACACCACCGACGGCGCAAAATACCATTACGATCCCGTCAAGTACACGCAGAGATCTTTCAACTTCCAAAGTAAAATCAATGTGTCCGGGTGTATCGATCAGATTGATCTGATGGTCTTTCCAGCTGGTAGTAATAGCAGCCGAAGTAATTGTAATACCTCGTTCCTGCTCCTGTTTCATAAAATCCATAACGGCTTGGCCGTCATGAACTTCACCCATCTTGTGGGTTATCCCGGTAAAAAAAAGAATTCTTTCGCTGGTCGTTGTTTTACCGGCATCAATATGTGCAACGATGCCGATATTGCGGATTCGTTGTATTTTAGGACTGTCCATTTTTTCTCCTTCTAAAGAACAGCCTAAAAATTACGATATTTCAATGCAATTAAAAATATTTATTCTGTTACTTTATTGAGAATTAACAGAAGATACGGCAAGCAATTATTCTTTTGATTGATAGAATTGACGGATTTCATCCAGGGATTTCCGCTTCTTCTCTCTAATACGGTCACTCTCGGGATATCCAAGACTTATTAAAATATCTATCTGTTTGGATTTTGGCAAATTCAACACTTTTTTTAACGCCTTTGCGTTAAACCATCCCAACCAACAGGTACCGAGCCCCAGTTCATGTGCTTGAAGAATGAGATGATCGCAGGCAATCCCGATGTCGATTAGACTATACTTGACACTGCGAATCATCGAACCTACTTTGGCTACATAGCTCATGGATTCAGTCATGACAACAATGATTACGGGGGCCGTCTTGACAAACGCATTGGATCGATAGATACCCGACATGGCTTTGTCAACAATCTCATCCAGGATTTGCGGATCATCAACTATCAAAAATGACCACGGCTGCGAATTGCAGGCTGAAGGCGCCATACGCGCAGCTTCCAGGCATCGATCGATTAACTCACGGGGCACAGTCTCATCCCTATATTTTCTTACACTTTTCCTTCGTAATACCAAATCCATAAATGCCATAATATCCTTTCTTACTTTACTTCGTCAACGCCTGACGGATTGCTTTTTGCCAACCACTCAATAACTCGGATCGCGAATTTTTTGCTAATCGGGGAGTAAAAATTCGCTCAGGTTGTTGGCGAGCTTTGAGTTCGTTGAGGCTTTTCCATATTCCCGTATTCAATCCGACGAGATAAGCCGCACCACACGCGGTTGTCTCTACATTTGCAGGTCGATGAACTGGTATACCTAAGATATCAGCCTGAAACTGCATTAGAAAATTATTTCGGGTAGCACCCCCATCGACTGCCAGATATTTGGGATTCATGCCGGTTTCCTCGCACATGATCCGTAAAACATCGTAACTCTGGTAGGCCATGGATTCAAGTGCAGCGCGCACGAAATGATTACGATTTGCGCCGCGGGTCAATCCGGTCACGATGCCACGTGCTTCCATATCCCAATATGGTGTTCCAAGCCCGACAAAGGCCGGAACGATGTAGACGCCTCCATTATCTTTCACCTTTTGTGCAATATTTTCACTTTCTGCTGAATCGCTCAATATTGCTAATTCGTCCCTTATCCATTGAATAACAGCACCGCCGATAAACACCGATCCTTCAAGGGCATAACAGGGGCGACCTGATAAATCGATTGCGATTGTTGATAACAGTCCGTGCTCCGAACGGTAGAGTTTTTCGCCAGTATTCAGCATTAAAAAACAACCCGTGCCATAGGTGTTTTTAATTGATCCTGAGTTGACACAGAACTGTCCAAATAAAGCTGCCTGCTGATCGCCAGCGACTCCAAGAATCGGTATTCCACGCAACTCCGGAATTGATTCGATTTCTCCATATGCTGAGATTGATGTTTTAACCTCAGGTAAAATATGAATAGGAATATTCAATATATCACAAAGTTCGCTATCCCACTTCTTCTCGATAATATTGAAAATCAGAGTGCGGGATGCATTTGTGTAATCGGTGGCATGGACCTTAGCGCCAGTGAGTTTCCAGATTAACCAGCTATCAATCGTACCGAAGGCCAGATTATCGATATGGGCGAAATTTGTAGTATTCTCAAGAATCCAATGGATCTTTGTCCCACTAAAATATGGATCTATTGTTAATCCCGTTTTCACCCGAAAAATGTCTCTTTTCGATTCCAATAATTTACATGTATCCGTCGTCCGTCGGCATTGCCATACGATCGCGTTATAAATCGGCTTACCGGTCGAACGATCCCATAGCACGGTTGTTTCGCGCTGGTTAGTAATACCAACACCGGCAATTATTTCAGTAATACTCGCACATACTTCCTGAACGGTTTCGACCACTGTATTCCAAATTTCTATTGGATCATGCTCTACCCATCCGGGTTTGGGATAGATCTGGCGGAACTCTCGGTACGCCTGTCGAACGGCCTCCCCATCTTCGTTAAATAAGATAGATCTCGTGCCCGTCGTCCCCTGGTCAATAGCCAAAATCAGCATCTTTTCCTCACCTTAAACTCTCATTAAGTTTTGAATAAGTTATGGCTTCCGCTATTTATAAAAGCGCAGTCGTTTTTTAACAGACTGCGCCTTTTGTAGTTGCCATTTTCAAATTTGGTCGGTCTATTTCGTCGGCTCCTTTATCACTGAACTAGCAGCCTTGATAATCCCGGCAACATCTGCCAAATCAGATGGTATGATCATAGTGTTGTTTTGCTTGGCGAGTTTCCCGAATTGATCAAGATAATTCTCAGCAAGACGCATATTTACGGCATGCATACCACCCTTATCACTGATGGCCTCAGCAATCTTATGAATACCTTCGGCGGTCGCAATGGCGACTTTGAGGATTTCCTGGGCGCGACCTTCGGCTTCGTTGATCCGTTTTTGTTTCTCGCCTTCCGAACGAGCGATTGCTTCCTGCTTGTCTCCTTCGGCGCGGTTAATCTTGGCCTGCTTATCACCTTCGGATTGGGCGATTAATGCACGCTTTTCACGCTCCGCCCGCATCTGTTTCTCCATCGCGTCTTTGATACTCTGCGGCGGGCTGATGTTCTTGACTTCATAACGTGTGACCTTGACGCCCCAGGGATCGGAAGCCTTGTCGACTGCTTCCACGATTGCACCGTTAATGGTTTCGCGCTCTTCGAAAGTTTTATCCAAATCGAGTTTGCCGATTACACTACGCATTGTCGTCTGGGCTAATTGGGTGGATGCAAACTGGTAGTTGTTAATTCCGTACGAGGCCTTTTTCGGATCGATTACCTGCATATAAAGGATACCGTCCACTTCAACTGAGATATTATCCCGCGTGATACAGGTTTGAGGAGGCACATCGATTGCTTGTTCTTTCATTGTGTGCCTGTAGGCCACTTTGTCTATGAAAGGGAAAAGAATATGAAATCCGGCCTCCAGTGTGCGCGAGTACTTGCCCAGGCGCTCGATGATAATCGCCGTTTTTTGCGGCACGATCCGAATCGTCCTGAAAAAGACGATAAACGCCAGAATAATCAAGCCAATTAGAATAATGGTTATATCCATCTCATTTCTCCTCTATTATTTAGGTAACTTCTTTACCTTTAGGATGATACTCTCCCTGCCGACGATTTCCACTCGATCACCGGCAGCGATATCTTCATCGGCTTCCGCTTCCCAGTTTGTACCGTGAAACTCTGCCTTCCCTCTCTCTCCGTTCTTGATCTCGCTGATCACAACAGCTTTTTCGCCAATGAATTCATCCATCTTCTTTTCCATGTCCCTTTGTGCATCGGTTCCGCCAAGAAAAATGCCTTTCAACCATTTACGCAAAGATACCAACAATAAGACCGACGAGATGATAAATATTAATAATTGCCAATTCAGGCTGATGTTAAATAGGAGACAAAATAATGAAACGATCCATGCACCGGCACCAAAAAAAGCAATGAGCAAACCCGGCAGAGTAAATTCGAGTAGAAACATAAGCAATCCAATTACAAACCAGATTATCTCAGGTGAAAACAGTTTATCCATTGTGCCTCCCAATGATTGAATTTGGGTGTTTTATAAATATTGCGTCAAAATCATAGTCGTCGATATGCAGTCAATCTTATTAAACAATTTATCGCAGTCGATCGAAAAAGCCAATAAAATTTGAATACGACAAGCATAAATCGACTTAATCTCCAAACTGCTAACCATGACCTTTTAGTGCCAGCCTTTTTCAGGAATGGGACAGTTGGGATGAGTCGACCTCCAGGATTTCTCGATTCTGTAAGCGACTAATAATGCGCAACGATTGTTGACATTTCTACGGTAAGATTATTGTTTCGCTGTTTTCCTGATCTCCTCCTTGATGCTCTGAATGTGACCACGTCCCAAGGCTTTTACTTCGCACCCCAATTCAAAGTATCGCTTGATGACATCATCGGTTAAAATACCGAAACAATCAATGATCGCGATGGGATTACCAGCCCATTTCATGACATCGTCGGGATTCAGGTTTAGATACTGGCTGTGAGGAACGGCCAAAATCAACGCTTCGATACCTTTAAGCGCACTCGGCAAATCTTTCAGCACCCGGAGATTCGTCAGTTCATCCTGGTTGCGAAAAAAACGGGACCAGGAATGCCCTGGCGACGGGTACTCGTCCTGTTTTTCAAATTCGTACCAATGATCTACATAGGGATCGTGAACGCGCATCTCGGCGCCCATCTGAGTCAACTTGCGCACAACCATTTCACTGCCGCTGTAGCGCGTATCGCCGACATCCTGCCGGTAACTGGCACCGCAAAGGAGAACTTCGGCAGCGGCAATGTACCTTCCCATATTGCGCAGTGCGTCCCGTGTTAATTCAGCAACATGCAGCGCACGGGTATCGTTAATATCGATGGCCGTCGTCGTGATCTTGAAAATGCTGTCGCCGTCTTCGAAACCTAGAATGTGACGATACGCCCAATATCCTAGACCGCCGTCTTTCGGCAGGCAGTAGCCCCCAATTCCCGGACCGGGAAAGATAATATTACTATGAGTCGGACGCATTTTAATCGCGTTAATGACCTTGATCAGATCCACTCCGTTTCTCTCGGCGAATAGACTCCATTCATTCAGAAAGGCCAGTATCGTCGCCCGATATGAATTTTCGACGATTTTCGTCGTTTCGGATTCGATGGGCCGATCCATTACTGTCAATGGAAAGTCTTTGGTATTCAGCACTTCATGCAGAAATTTTTCGACGCGTTTGCGGGCATCGTTGCAGCACCCCGAGCATACTCTCCAAAAATCGCGAATACTCGCAACGTACTGCCTTCCGGGCATGACTCTCTCAAAACTATGGGCCAACAGCGGTTGCGTCGATATCCCTCTCACGGCGAAGGCCTTTTTCAGGATCGGCCAGGCCACGAATTCCGTCGTACCCGGCGCTACCGTCGTTTCAATCAAGACGAGACAATCGGGCTTGATTTTCTTTCCGATGGTACGCATGGTCGCTTCTAAGGCCGCCATATCGGCTTCACCGGTTTTCATCTTGCCCATATCGTTCTTGGAAAAATCGCACTGCACATCGACGACGACGCAATCCGCCAATTTTAGGCAATCGCTGTTATAGGTAGCTACCAGGGTTTTCTTATCCAGCACGCAACGCGTAATAAGTTGGTCTACTTCCGGATCTTCGGCCTTAACAGGTGATTCACCGCGGTTCAATACCTGGATTTTCCAATAGCTGCGAACGCTGGGTCGCTGACACCCGATTACAAACTTACTATCGTTCCCCTGCTCATCTTTTGTATCCGCTACGATCGCTGCCATCACAGCACCAACAAAACCGACGCCCATTACGACGACAATTTCCTTCTTCTCTGACCTAGCTCCGGCGACAAGAGCCTCAATACGCTGATACTCCTTAGCGTAATCTTCCTTTGCCGGAATCGGAAAATTCTCACCAGACGGACTCGTCGAAAAAGTACTCGAATTCTTGTCTGTCATCCCAACATCCTCCTCAATATCTTATACAATTGGTTGAACCTGTTTCCGGTCCATGCGCTCTCGCTCCGGATTCGGATCGATGATGCTTTGCCTTGATCCCGATAGGTATATCCTTCGTTTTTGCATGGTTCTTTTTATCAATGTCATCATTTACCTCCATTCAGAAACAACTAAAATTCGTACGTATGCACGATTACTGCGTTGTCCAATGACTCAAGAAAATGCGGCGCGATCTATACAATACAAATGCGCTAAAACAATAATGGTATGATATTAATCGAAAAGTAGATTTATGTCAATAGTAAAATGAAACAAACATGCAAATTGGTCATTTTTCCCAGATAGATAACATTACTCTTTTGGGTATCCGATTGACTGGGCCAGTATAATCCTTTGATCCTCACGCAGCGGCATTACTTCTCTCATTGCCGGTCTCTCAATGGCGCCACGCACGACGGTAGCCAATCCTTCCGAGGCACAGTACAGATAGACATTCTGGCTGATAAAGCCCGTATCTGTCGCCGAATAAAAATCTTTCATCTCCTCGCCGGCTTTTCCCATTCTTGAATAATCGGACACGAAAATGAGATTTACCGGGGCATCCTTTACAAAATTCTGACGGCCGGTAACTGCCCGGATGTCTCCGGCAAGCACCGGTTGCAGCACATTCATTTTCGCATCGTAAAGATAGAGCCCCTCGGCCAGGGCAATGTAAACATCGATTTCCTGCCAGTTTACCGCAGTCGGCGCCGTGCGTCTTCCTGATTCCGGACGATTGATCCCGTTTGCGGCCCATAAAATGTTTGATAGCACCTGAAGCGGTAATTCCTTGTCGCTGAAGTCACGGGATGTTTTCCGCTTGCTCAAGGCTTCCATCAGCGGCATTCCGCCTTTCATTTGCGGTTCGGGCAATTGAATGGGAATCAACTCCTGCGCAGAAATCAGGGATGGAAATAATAACAAGGTGATCATGGAGATCTGTATCAGAATTGTCCACGTTCTCTTCATAGTTTGTCCCTACATTCGATTTGCTTAACCCAGTTCGAAAGTCGTCACACCAAAAACACCGTTCACTTCGATTTTCGGCGCTTCTCGCGTATACATACGCACCGTCTCGAAAACCATCTCCATCTCGTATTTTTGAGCAAGTTTTACCGCTTCCGAATTGATCTCCGGTACATCTAGGTAGAATTCCTGGTTATCGTCTGTCGAATTGAGTAGCGCCAGCATTAATTCCTCGGCGATCCCGGCATCATCTGCGAAAAGTGGTCCGATTTTACATCCTCGGTGGCATCTCCGGATAACTCCGTATCCCGCAATCCGGCCATTTACGATTTTACCCAGCGCTATGTTTTGCGGCTGGCGAATCCAACAATGCAAAAAGTCATCGCGTTTCTCCGGGAAAAATCTTCGGTCATACTTCACCAACTCGTTGAAGTCAAGATACGCCACATTCATCAGATCACGCCAGGTTTTCGTCTTTCTCCGGCTAATTCCCTTAAAGCGAATGTTTCGATAGGCCAGCCCGAAGCCCGATTTTTTATAATTCTCCTGCGCAGACAAGACTCCATCCAGACCGATATTGCGTTCTCCCAGCGATTTTATTCCCTCCTGCCAGATAGCGTATCCATATCCTTTTCCACGATGCTCGGGACTCACGATATAAAATCCCAGGAAACCGAAACTACGGCCATATTTGACGGCCGAAATGGAAGCAACCGGTACATCGTTCACCAGTCCGATTAGAAAACCTTCCTGATCGGCAGCGTAAAAACATTCAGCATCATTCAGTCCCGGATTCCACCCCTCGCGGGTAGCCCAGTCGACAGCGATATTAACTTCCCGACGCCCCATGATTCGTACAGTATATTTGTCTTTATGCACAACACCGTCCTTCCCAAATTAAATCAGAAAAGATACGCGATTAGTTTATCATCGAAATTGTTGTAGCTTCTGCCCGGGAATTCTCCCCCGGATTTTATAAATACTGCTGGTCTCTACTTCAGTTAAAAAGAGTGTCTTATAGTCGCAGCCCCCGAATTCCACATTAGTGGGTTTTTGTCCCGGTGTCTTTAACTCCTGTATAATCTTGCCTCTCGGTGAAATTACGTAAAGCATCCCGCTTCCGAAATGCGCGACATAAAGGTTACCCCTCCGATCCAGCGCGATTCCATCCGGATCGCCACCGGGGAGTTCGATGAATATTTCACGATCCGTCAGGTTTCCCCGTGAATCAACCTTAAAACGCAAGATCCGGCTGCAGGCCGATTCACAGATAAAAAGTCTCCTCCCGTTTCCTGAAAATGCAATACCATTGGGAAAAGAGATACTATCGGCAACCCGTTCCACATCCCTCGTTTTTCTTATCCACTGATAAACGAATCCATCCGGATTTTCGCAATTGTACGTATTCGGATCGGTAAAATAGAGGTTTCCCCGAGCATCGAAGGCCAGATCGTTCGGGCGATGAAACCGTTCACCGTTGCATCCGCTGATAAGCACCTCCGCTTGCCCGCTCCTTGCGAAACGCACTACGGATCCTTTGCCAAATTCACAGGCATAAAGATAACCATCACTTCCAACGGTCAAACCATTGCTCTTCTCCCAGGTGGAATCGCACATTGCTCTACTCGTGAGAGTATCTACCTGCCCGTCGATAATCCGGGTAATCCAGCCGCCGTAGCAGTTGGAAGCATACAGCGTATTGTCACCGTCCCAGGCCGGTCCCTCGGGAAAATTCAAACCGTCGGTCACTTTTTCCCACGGCTGATCCGGAATAAGCTGGTTGCGGTCAATTGAATTTTGTCCGCATGAAATTGCGATGAATAAGGCCGTTAACAATCCGGTGAAGTTGAATAACACTCGTATTTTTACCATAAGATCACTCTACTGTCAATTCGAATATTTTCCAGTCATGCGCTCGATGATGATCCTGATAATTTCTGTTTTCCGCAGCATTTTTTCTGGATACGCGGTCGGAGTTCCTCCGTAGTGTTGGATTAAGATGTTCAGCGCTCTCGTTTTTTCCCGCTCGTCTTCGACGAACTCTGCATACCCGAAGCCGATTACGCTTCGATAACGCACACCCCAATCACAGTTGCTGATTCCCGGTTGGATCTCCACATCGATATCGAATTCAAAACAAACCCTGGCATTGGAGCGAAGTATATCAATTTTCTTCCCTGCTCTGGCGGAGTGAATGTAAATCACGCCGTCTTCATACCCGAAACACACCGGGACAATATACGGCCAATCATCCTGACACAAGGCAAGGCGACATAGTTTTGCATTACGAATAATTTCTTCTATTTGCTCCGATGCGACAATTTCTTTTTCCGATCTTCTCATGATTTTCTTTTTGACTTGTTCGCCTGGAATTTCTGTAAAAAACATGATTATCCCAAAGAAATTCCCGGAAATTCTCCTGTTTGAATCGTGATACATGCCTTTCCCTAAAACCGGCTTCAATGCAGAGAAAAAAAATGCCCCGGCTTTTCGACGAGGCATCTTATTCGCATTCTGATAGATGAATAATCAGACGGGCTCGGTACCGATTCCCGGTTTGTCGTTGGCGACTACCCGGCCGTCAATTAGTTTTGCGCCGATAAAAGGATCGTTGGAAATGAGCAAATTTCCATCCAGATCGGCATAATCGATCAGCGAGCACAGCTGTGCTGCAGCGGATATGGCCACCGAACTTTCGATCATGCAGCCGATCATGATCTGCATCCCCAATGATTTGGCCATCCAGATCATGCGCAAGGCTTCCTGCAAGCCGCCGGATTTCATCAGTTTGATATTGATACCGTCGAAGGCTTCGGCCAAATGAGGAATATCGGAGCCGGATTTTACGGCTTCATCGGCGATGAGGGGAATCGGCGATCGCTCACGTAACCAGGCAGTTTCTTCCATCATGTGCGCGGGCATCGGCTGCTCAATAAACTCGATTCCCTGTTTTACCAGCCACTCGATTTCCTTAATGGCTTTCTCTTTATCTGTCCAGCCCTCATTAGCATCGACCCGGATAGGTTTATTCGGTGAAATCGAGCGTACAGTTTTGATGAGCATTTCGTCGGTGTCTTTGCCCACCTTGACTTTCAGTATCTTATATGGTTCGGCCTCAATGGTTTTTTGCCTGACGACTTCTTCAGTGTCGATACCGATTGTAAAAGAGGTCAGCGGCGCTTTACTGGCATCCAAACCCCACATTTTCCAAAGCGGAACACCCAGGGACTTACCGATCCAATCCATCAGGGCGATATCCAGAGCGCATTTGGCTGCCGTTTGTTTATCAGCCAGTTTTTGAATATCATACCCGATCTGCACATATTCCCAAGGATCGCAATCAGCAAATAAGGGGATCGCGTTTTGAATAACCGCGATTGTTGATTCCGGCGTTTCATCGTAGCGGATGTTGGGGGCTGCTTCACCGATACCGGTGATACCATCCTTTTCAAGATAGACAATAACATTGTTTTTGAAATTGCTGGAATTTCTAGAAATTGTCCACGTATGCCTCAGGTTTAACTGTTTCACTTCATAGCTCAGTTTCATGCCCTTCTCCTTGCTAACACGTTTCTTCTCACAGGCAACTCCCGGCAAACCTGTTGTCATGCCAGCCGCCATTGCCGCGAATCCTACGGTACCTAAAAAGTCTCGTCTTTTCATGATTATCCCCTCTTTTTGGCAAAATATATCGCCACAAATTTACAACATGCTGCAATTGATGTAAAGCCGCATTCGCATTTATTTCATTTTTTCAAGATTCAAAATTGATTTTATTTTCCCAATAAATATTTGTATCATTCCTGCGGCCGGTTTCAGAAAAAGGGAGAAGTAAATGAAAAGTAAGCAGACCGAAGAACAGAAATCCTCCGGAAGTAAATCCTTTTGGATTCGAATCCTGAAAAGGAAGAAAACCGGGAAGCGATCGTGGCTTTTACGTTCACTGGATAGAATTGAACTTGTCGGTAATAAACTGCCCCATCCCGCAACCCTCTTCGCCCTCTTTGCTCTGATAACCCTGATCCTCTCCTATATCATAAATAGAAGCGGTGCATCGGCGATTCATCCCGGTAACGGAGATCAGATTTTTACCGTTAACCTGTTGAATGCCGAAGGCCTCCGTTTCATTTTCGCCAACGCAGAAAAAAATTTCGTACTCTTCCCCCCTCTCGGAATTGTTCTGGTAGCCATGATCGGGATTGGCGTGGCAGACGGCTCAGGACTCATTTCCGCCTTGCTCCGGCATCTGGTTACGACAGCCCCGAAACGATTGGTCACGCCCGCCGTAATTGCCGCCGGAATCCTCTCGCATCTGGCCTCCAGCGCGGGCTATGTTGTTCTGATTCCGTTGGGCGCCTTGGTTTTTGCAGCCTTTAAAAGACACCCCCTCGCCGGCCTCGCAGCTGCCTTTTGCGGGGTATCCGGCGGATTCGGTGCTAACTTTTTAATCGGTTCCGTGGACCCCATCCTGGCCGGATTGACGCAATCGGCAGCCAACATCATCGATCCTACAATTCAAATCAGTCCGGCAGTCAATTTCTACTTCATGCTGGCCTCGGCTTTTCTGGTGGTCATCATTGGCACCTGGGTCACGGAAAAATTCGTCGAGCCGCGTCTCGGCAAGTACCACGGTCAACTGGAAGATTTTGAAAATGTCCAGCCGCATGAAAAACGCGGATTGCTCTGGGCCGGAATATCTGCTCTGATCGTCACTATAGTCCTGGTCATCCTCACCGTTCCGGAGAATGCCGTTCTACGTGATCCGGAATCGGGTTCGCTGCTGCATTCACCCTTCATGAGCGGTCTGATCACTGCCATTCTGGTTTTCTTTTTTATCCCGGGATTGGCTTATGGAATTGCCGTCGGTTCGATCAAAAACGAAAAGGACGTTGTCAAGCATATGACCTCCTCTATGAAAGGACTGGCGGGATATATCGTCCTGGTGTTCTTTGCGGCTCAATTCGTCTATTATTTTCAGAAAAGCAATATCGGGATTCTTCTGGCGATTAAAGGTGCCGAATTTTTACAGTCCGTCGGTTTTACCGGAATAGCTTTACTGGTGTCCTTTGTGCTGGTCTCGGCCTTTATCAATCTCTTTATGGGTAGTGCCTCGGCGAAATGGGCGATCATGGCGCCCGTTTTTGTGCCGATGTTTATGCTACTCGGATATCACCCGGGATTAACCCAGGCCGCCTTCCGCATTGGGGATTCCCTTACCAACATCATCACGCCGATGATGAGTTATTTTGCTTTGATTGTAGCCTTTGCACAAAAATACGACGAAGATTCGGGGATCGGAACGATCATCGCCACGATGCTGCCCTATACGATCGCCCTTACGATTTTCTGGACAGCTCTTTTAGCGGTATGGATGATATGGGGACTTCCGGTCGGTCCGGGCGCACCTTTGATGTTGCCTTAATTACGATTGATGATTGGCTGCTTGGCGATCGATCTATCCCGCAAGAAAATCAACGATGGCTGGCGTAACATCCTCTATTCCCTCAATTTGGTCGGCTATTTTCATAGGATTCTGGCTCCACACCATAAGCGGAACGGGATTGGTCGTGTGCGTGCGGGTCGAAAAGTCTTCAATATTACCGTGGTCGCTGGTGAAAACGATGGAAATATCCGGAGTTCTGTTTAGCTTCAATGTGGTGAAAAATTGCTCCAGAATTTCAACCGCTTCCTGTATCTTTTCGAGTTGCTGCTTGTGCCCCAGACCATCCATGAAAGGAATTTCATACAGCACGAAGGAGTATTTTCGAGCCAGTTTCAGGAGAATATTTGCGGCTTTTTGCGGGCTGAATTGCTTGATATCCCATCCTTCTTCGATTAAATACTCATTAGTGATATCAGCAAATATAGCGTCTTCTGCTTTTAGATTATCAAGATATTGAAAGTTTTGATTGTTCTTAGCCATTACGGCGTGAGTCGTAGCGGAAAGCATGGATAATTTTCTATCGAAATATCTTTTATGATACGCATTCGCGAACAAGGTCGAAACACCTCTGTTTTCCAACTGCCGGAAAATACTATTGGCGTGAAGGATCTCCCGCAGCTCCGTGGTCGGAAAACCTGAGATATGGCGTTTCACTCTGGGAATCGGGTTCACCCCGGTGAATAATGCCGTCTGTCCTGTCGAACTCTGCGGCAATCCCTCTAACCCCAAACTGGCATCGATCGGTTTAAAAATAAGGTTCATCATAGTATTCACATCTGACACCAGCCAGAAGGGATAATATTCGTAATGACGGATTATAGAACGGATTATGCTTCCCTGCACTACCGATTCCGATTCCGTCAACGAAAATGAATACCAATCTTTTTTGTGATGGTTCATGCATAAATATATTAATTTCTTAAAGATGTCCGAATCGTAAAAGTCAAAAATGTGATTTAGTCAATTTCTTTTGTCAATAATTTACTCTAATTTGATTTGCGATGAAAACCAGGCAATCCAATTTTCAGATAACGGTGTTCAGGAGCAAGATATGGGCAAAGCTACATTAATTATCGTTCTCGGATATATCATCATCTTCGGACTGATGCTGAAACAGATGGCAAATATCTCAGAACGATCATCAAGCACTACTTCCGAATTATATGAAAATATGATGGCTCGTCAAATAACCAGCAGTGCCCTGGAATATATGGTTTCATGGAATGTTCAGAACCGAACGACCGATACGACCATTACCAGCAGCGACTGGATTGGGGGAAGCTTCAATGCTGCCATGGCGCTTCAGGGCTCGGATCCATCCACCAGCACGGATACAGTTACAGTGAACGTTTATGGACTTTTTAACGGCGTAGCGGATACAGCCCGGGCTACCTTTTTAAGCGAAAGTGCGATTACCCTGCAAATGCCGGTCATCACGGCGGCTTTCGCCTTCTATTCTCCGAACGCGACTTTGATCATGCGAGCGCAATCAGAAATCAACGGCAACGATATGAACATGGATGGAACGCCGGGTCCGGGAACTGCGATCCCGGGAATCACGGCAACCGGGGCAATTTCCGTTACAATGAATGCCGGCGCTGTGATCGATGGTGCTCCCCCCTCCCCCAGCCCGGGAGCTGCAACCGGCACCTGGGAAGAATTGAGTGATCTCGCCGATTCATATTTACTCGCGGCCGATTATATTTACCTGGGCGATCAGGTAATCGCCGGAGCTTCGTACGGCAGCGCAGCCAATCCGGTTATCGTCTATTTTAATGAGGACTGTAAATTCACCGCCGCCACAACCGGATACGGCATCCTTGTAGTGCGGGGCGATCTGTTAGTCACCTCTCATTTTCAATGGTATGGCCTCGTCGTCGTTTCCGGAAATACATCCTGCGAAGTTGAAGAAGATGCCCATTCCATTATTTACGGCGCGTTATTGATTGGCGCCCAGGCCGCCACCGGTGACGTAAAATCGCACAGCGCCGTTCAATATTCGACCGATGCTTTGGATATGGTCATGAATGCTCTTATCTCAACCGGCGGCGGCTCGACAAGTCGCGGCCCCCGGCGCATTGCCGATATCCAGTGGTGGGAATAGTGAGCCGAATGTTGAAAATAAGTTGCCTGGTAAGACTCGCAAAGACGGTTCGCATTACGATCAGAAATTAAACGGATTCACAAGACATTTTCTTGAAAATGTCTTGTGAAAATCTTAAAATATAGCAGTATCGTTTATAAATAGGTCAGGAACTCATGCAGCAGCGGTATCAAATCACACGTTTATAAATTGTTTGATTCAGGAAGAGCGAGAGGTCAATCATGGGGCGCTCCACATTACTCATTGTACTTGGCTATATCATGATTTTTGGCATGATTCAGGGTGATATGTTTGAGATTACCGAACGTGCTTCCGCCAATACGGCCGAACTATACGAAGATTTACAGCTTCGCCATCTAATGAGTTGTGCGATGGAATATCTGGTATCGCTCAACGTCCAGAGCGGCACGACCGACACGACAGTGACCATCTCATCCTGGGTTGGAGGCAATTTCTCAGGAAACATGTCGCTGCAAGGCAGCGATGGAACCCTGGATACGCTTGATGTTACCGTAATCGGTCAATTTGCTACACGCATAGATACCGTCACGGCCGAGTTCGAGAGCCAGAGTCCTTCTACCGCTCTGCCCTTTCCTACGATAACAGCCGCCTTGGCCTTCTACTCTCCAACGGCTTCTTTAGGAATGAAAGCCTGGGGTGAGATTTCCGGAAACGACGTCAATATGGATGGCTCTCCCGGATCATGTGCCGCCCTGCCCGGTGTCTCCAAAACAGGAACAATCTCGACCAGCATGCAAGGCCATTCCACGATAACGGGCGCGCCACCATCTCCGACTCCGGCAACCGTCGCCGGTACCTGGGAAGAGATTCAAAGCATGGCCGATGCCTATGCACCGAATGCCGATTACGTGATTCCCGCGGGTTCGACTGTTCCCGGCGGTAACTGGGGTACTGCCGCCGATCCTGTCATCGTATTATGTGAGGGTGATGCCAAGTGTACTGCCTGGTCCGAAGGATACGGCATTCTCATCGTGAGAGGCGATTTCATTTGCACGGCGCATTTTAAATGGTACGGATTGGTGCTGATTTCGAATCCCGTCTCCAATTCTTTTTCTGATGGCGCTCACTCTTCGATCCAGGGCGCGCTCCTGATGGGCGCTCCCAATTCAACAGCCGATATTAAAGCCCAATCGGCGATTCAGTATAGTTGTGAAGCCCTCGATATGGTAATCAATAACCTAACAACCGGCGGCGGCAGCACAACGGTTGAAGGTCCGCGCCAGATTACTCGTATCGATTGGTGGGAATGAGAAGATAAAAGAAAACTATAACGATTTTTACTATTTCACCGTCTGCGAATTATATTCGTCACGATGTTCTTTAAGAAGAGTCTGAACTTCTTTCTTCTTGGTCTCTATACGTTCTGCCAGCGGCGGTACGATCGAAGCCTTGATAAATACAACCAATTCCTTCTTGACAATATCGGACGAATTATAACCGGTAAGATAGCGGATTCCGAGAACCCACCAGGGAAGATCCTTCAGCACAGGAAGTCCTTTACGGACCTGCTGGGTTTCATTGGAAAAGAGCCCCGCAATCACTGTCTGCTCACCGTCCAACAACAAAACCTGCGTTTCGGCCGTCTGCAAATCCACCTTTGTGCTGATCGGGTCCGGCGTTGCCGAACTTTTTTCCGCTTTTATCACGAGATGGATAAACGAAAGGTCCTGATCTTTATAAATCTTCGGTGTAACTTTAAGAATAGTTCCCACGTCGAAAAACTGTTCGACAGTATTGCCGGCGAAATCCTTTTGCTTGATTGAGAATTTCTGGCCGACCTGAATACTGCCCTCCGCTCCGTCCATCACCTGGATGGATGGCTTGGTCAGAATCTCACCCAGATTCATGGCTTCGAAGGCACTCAGAACTCCGGATAGTGTAATCGAACCATCATCGGCAGTATAATTTCCGGCGATTGAGAAAAATTCCTGGGAAACTCCGGTTGCACCCGCGGTAATAATACTAAGATCGAGTTTATCCAGCAGCGCATTCCAGTTAATCCCGGATTCATTCAGCATCCTTCGATCACCCTGGAAAAATATCGCCGATATTTCAATGGATCGGGTATCCGCCGTCACTGTTTCAACCTTTTTTTCAGCTGCGGCTGCTTCGGCGCGCTTAGTGTAGCGTACTTCGTACCAAGCCGGCTTTTCAACATACTCCAAACCACGTGAAGATAACAGGTACTCCATGGCTTTTTTCCATTGGGATGGCGGGATGTCGAGTTCAATCGGCCCCGTCTGCTCCGTCGGATCGATAATTATCTTACCGGAAAATGTCAGGGCGAGCTGGCTCAGGACCTCAATCGCCTCATCGAAATTAGTAGTCGGTGGAAAGGAGACAGTCTCGGCTTTTGTAATATGCGACTGGACCGGATTCCTCTGGGCTATAAGCGGGAAGGTCACAAAAGTCAAGAGGCAGATCGCAGCGATCCCACGGATTAAGGCTGAATGGATTTGTCGATTGCGAATTCTGATGTGTATACGATCGTATTGCATTAGTCACCTTTTATTGTGGAATTTAGATTAAGAACATATGTATCCTCGATTCCTCCCCGATCCATTTCGAAAGTCACAGTGCCGTTGTTGACGTCGATTCTGGCCAGGTAACCGAGATAGACCTCATCGCCTGATTTCATCTTCTTTAAAGTATTCGATTGATCTTTGATATAGGCCAGATTTCCCGTGATGGCGACGAGCGTGCATTTTTCGACAACCGGCAGATTGCGATCGTTCGGCGGAAGTTTCCTCAGTACCAGGGGATTGAAGGGATCAAATTTGTGCAAATTATATTTGGGTTGATTCCGGAAAGAATGAACCGAAACAGCTTTTGCGCGATCCTCGTTGGAAAACACACCGGTAAGGCGTAAATCCGCGCGCAGCAGATCTTCGTCGTCGGGATCATTCTTATTCTGCATCCGGAAATAATCGATACGGTAAATAGGTTTCAGCTTCTCCAAACGAATCATGAAGGCGACAAGTTTCTGGAATTTACCCTCGCCGCTGAGCTGATATGAAGCATTCACAATATCGCCCTTAGCCTTGATATCCATCAGGATAAATGTGAAATCGAAAAAGGTGCCCATTCGGTCGAGATATTCCAGATATTGATATGTCTGATGAATTGCCTCGGAATGCAGCAGTATCTTCGGATAGTTTACAAGTTTCGTCTCCTCCGTTTTTATCTCTCCGTAATAATAATCCAGATCGGCCAGAAAACCCTCTAACTTGGAAAATTCCTTCTGTCGTTTTTCAATTTCCTGCGCAAGGCTCGTCAGATCGTCATCATACCTAAGATGCAGCCCAAAATAGCCACCGCCAGAAAGCAGAGCCAGAATAAGTATCAAAACCAGGGTATTGCGAATCTCGTAAGACATTATTGTTTTCCTATCTCAGTGTATAAATATCAATTCTCATCAGTTTTTTGGGCATACCCTAATCCGATCCAGCCACCGGGTCGAATTCCTTATCATCTTCAACGATCTTCTCAATAACAATTTTAAACTGATAGACGGTTTTTTCGCGAATTTCCGTCGGGGCAATGCTTTCAATCCTGGCCTGGGGAAATCGCTGAATGAAACGCGGTACCCGATTCCGAAAAACGCTGTAACCGGTTAGTTCGATTCCCGAACTCTGGACGTTTAAATCGGTAAACCATAAACCATTGATATCGCGGGCTGCTTCATAGATCTTGTTTATGATGACCGTAGCTCTGCGCGTGCCGCGCGCCAGAGAATCCAATTTGCCGACTTCTCTTTGTAATCCGCCGAGTTCGAAAGATAAGCTATCTACAAGCGGTCCAACCCAACCCAGCTCATCAATGGATTTCTGCAGAAATTCAATTTCTCTTTCATAGTTCTCCTTCTGCAGGCGCTTGTGAGTATTGAGCCAGTTCAGCGCCATTGGGAGAAAGAAAATTAAAATCAAAATGAGAATGCCATGCCAGGCGATCTTGAATACCTGCTGTCGCTTCTGCACATAATCCGGCAGCAAACTCAGATGATAGAGGCTTTTATCATCACTCTTTAAAGCCGATATGGCAAGTCCCAGCGCTCCGGTAAAATTTTGCACACTGGCGGCATCTTCCGGACTTACGATAAATTTTTCCGAATTGAGTTTGACGTATTCGACATTCTCGATGCCGAGATTGTCCTGGAAAAATTCCACCGCATCCAGCTGTTTCGCTTTACCGGTCAGCACCATTAAGCCGAAATCCTGGATTTTACCGATGTCCTGTTCGTAGAGCAATTTCCCTTTTATCGTATTCAGAACCGTGCGTGACGAGGCTCCCTCCCGAATGATCGAGGCCATATGGATGAACTTGCCGCCCTTGGTCACCAGGATACGGCTTTCCTTCTGGGTAATATCGACGATAACGATGACCTCGTCCTCTTTCGGAGCATAGTTATAGAACACGAGGTTCAGCACGGCAATTTCATTGGGACAAACCAGCTGGAATTTGTGTTTCTTTTCGAGCCGGTCATGAATACTGTCGTACAACTGGATCAGCGGCACATCGCCCATATATCCGAATGCTAATAATTTATCCTTCTCCGATTCCACATAATCGTACTGATCTTTGGGAACGTTACCATGCAGTTTTTCGCTCAACTCGGCGTTAATCTTTCTCTCACGTTCCTTACTCTTCAGTTTACTGTATCCGTTTTTCAGCAAAACGGTGTTCATAATCGGGGCGGGTAAATTAATAGAAAGATTGAATTTTTCAGCGGGGATTCTGCGCAGCAGGGAAAGCAGTATATCTTCGTTGGAGACCGGGGCTTCGGATTCTTCACCCTCTCCGATTTTCTCCCCCTCGAACGGATTGGCTTCGTCTCCTTCGGGCGTCTCTTTGCTGATGCCGAAGACATCTTCGGCACTTAATCCCTCGAGCTCCGCTTCCTCGGTTTTACCGCCGGAAATTTCTTCCAGCTGTTTTAACGGAGTGAGGAGTTTTGAGGTGTCGATGGATTCGATGGCAATTTTATCACCGGCATAGGATGCAAGGATTGCCTTCAGTTCCATCCCTTCGTTAAACAGCCCAAGGATTTTCCGCTTGCTCGTGCTTTGCGTTTTTTTAGACCGAGTATTTGACAATTTCTTTAAACCTCTTCTTATTGTTCGCGTTTGCCAGGGCTTCCTCATAAGAAATGATATTTTCCTCGTATAAGCGCTTGAGATCCTGCTCCATGGTCACCATTCCCAGACTGGCTCCCTGATGAAGCATCTGGTAAATTTCATTGAGATTGTTGTTCTTGATGGCAGCCCTGATCGGAGGCGTCATGTATAGGATCTCCTTCGCCAGCACTCGTTTCCCTTCGATTGTCTTGGGCAATTTCTGAGACATGGCTACCGTCAGGACGTCTGCCAGACGATCCCGCACGCGCGCCTGTTCGATCGGTGGAACTTCACCGATGATACGATCGATACTCTCTACCGCCGAAGAGGTATGCAGGGTAGAAAAAACCTTGTGTCCGCTGTCCGTGACCTCGAGTGCGGTGATAATCGTGTCAGGATCGCGCATTTCACCGATGACGATGATGTCGGGATCCTGCCGCAATGCCTGTATCGTTCCTTCCTTAAACGAGGCAACGTCGCTGCCGACCTCTCGATGCCGCACAACACAACGCTGCGAAGTATGAACGTGCTCGATCGGGCTGGCGATGATTACAATGTGGGCATCCACACTTTTATTGTTGGCGTCGACGATGGAATCCAGCGTGGAACTCTTTCCCGAACCGGTAATACCGGTGACAAGGACCAGTCCCTTTTTAACATGTGCCAGACTGAGCGCCATGGCGATATTCGGATGAAAATTGTAGCTGCTGATCGGCCGGATTTCGCCGGCAATCATACGCATATTCAAACCCAGGTTGCCCAAATCGAAGTACATGTTGGCTCGCAAACGAATCGGTTCTGCCTGCCCGGGAGTTTCGAAAGAGAACGAATAATCGATGCTTTTCTTTTCCAAAAGCAGATTCGTCTGGCGCTCCATCAGGGAGTTGAGCAGAATCAGATCCGTCTCAAATTTTGTATAATTACCCATTTCAGGATCGGGCTTTTTATCGCCATGTTTGCGGTACCAGATACTGCCCCGGCAGCCTAATGAGCCCATGTCGATATCTGATGCATCGATTTCGAGCATACGCTCCAGAAACGCCTTGAGTAATCGATTCAGAATCCGTCTGTTCTCCTCGGTCAATTCCTGCACAGATGTGGAAAGATAGACCTGTCGTTCAATGCCAAACAGCGTGTCCGGCATCTTCTCAATAAGCGGCGCCATTATCTGGTGCGCTTTCTGAATCAAAGAATCATCCATCTGGCCATCCTAATTTTATTAGAATAATTTATTTATAATCATTAACGGTGCAAGGAAAAATTCGTTTTTAGCGAGTCTGTAATAATTTTCTCTCGAGTTCAACCACCTTTTCATTCGTAGAAATTAATTTTTGACGTAAAATTTCGATCAGATTCATCATATGAAGATTCACGATCATCTGATCCTGATGAGAGAAGAAATCCATTAACATATGTCGTGTATATTTTAAAACCCGGGTCGGTTCCTCGGCACGCACCGAAGCGATGCGATAGTTTTCCCGGAACAGGATCAGCTCACCGAAGACCTCGCCTCTTTTTAAAGTCGCCAACTTCGAACCCTGGCGCCACACGGAAATGGAACCCTCGACAAGGAGATAGAGACAGTTGCCGACTTCACCCTTGCGGATAATCTCTTCATGCGTATCGTAATCTTCTTCGACACCGATTTCCAGAAATTTCTCAGCGACATCTTTTGGATAATTTGCTAAAAACAGAGGGGGTCTGTTGAAATATATCAGATTCCCAAGATTTCGGGATCGAGCCCGCAAACTTTTATCCGGAGCGTTTTTGATATCCTTCGAAAATTGCTCATCATAGGGAGTTTCAACACTCATTTAAATATCCTCAAGATTCTTGGGAGATATCTGGCTTTGCCAGGTTGCCGTACCATATGTTTCGTTATAGGAAAATACAGTCTGGACTGTGATTTCGAATCGAATCAGGCGAATGTCGGCCAGAACGGCGGTCGCCGCCCCGCTAGCATCAAAAAATTCAAACCCGAGCGCAGTGAGACCGACTCCAACATCGTTTTCAGTGCCATTTACCGACCGGTATAAGTACCTGTCGTTCGGATTGTCCGTGCCGGAAGGAGCGGCCGTATCGCTCAGCCGATAGTTTAGCGTATCTGGAGTACCATTCTGATCAATATCGGCCAGAAATCGAATCGTAGAATCCGAGATGGCTAAAATAGCCGTAGTACCGGAGGGTACTCCATACCCGGCTTTTCGGATATCGTACTCCAGGATCGAAGCAATTTCGGTAATATTATCCTGAGCCATGGTCTGCATATTATTCATTGCGCTGGTTTCCAGCAATTGGAAATTCATCCCGAGAATACTCAGGATGAATAAACCGGCGATCAGGAAAGTACCTGTTAATTGTATATCCATAATCTACCCTATAAACGGATATATTCGACTCATAACGATGTTACTTGTAAGATCCGGGCTGGAAACGGTTACGTCCATCCGCTTATAAAAAGTGCGACTGGCCGAGGCAGTGCTGAAGTCGCTGGTGGTTACATAAGTGACACTAATGGAAACCGTATAGACAAATCCGATGGAGCTGGTATCTGTCAGGCTATAGCTGTTAAAATCATCCAGGTCGTCGAAATTTGGATAGGTTTCTCCGGTATCGGTGCCCATACTCGCCGGATCCGTAAAATTATCCGGGAGAGTGGTTGGAGGAGTGCCAGTAAAGACCTCATCGAATTCTTTGGACTTGCCCTCTTCCAGATATGAATTCGCGATGGCGACGGCCAGAATTTCAAATTGAGATTGGATGATACGGTATTCATTCTTAAAGCGGGCATCGTTTACGGAAATCGAAAAAATTCCGTAGATCATGATCGCCCCTAAAAGAATCAGCATTTCGGCTCTTCCCATAATCTACCTTAATCCTCGACGGTTATGGCGGTCACTTCTTCAATGGTCGTAACGCCTTCCAGAATCCGTCCTCTTCCCGAAGAGCGCAGGGTCAGCATCCCGCTTCGCATGGAGGCCTGTTTGATGGCCTCCTCGTCTACCTTCTCACCCGAAGCGATAATGAGTTCGCGGATTTCCTTATTGAAATACAGGGCTTCCATAATGGCCGAACGTCCTCTATATCCCCCGCGACACTTTTCACACCCGACGGCTTCATAAATCGTGTGCTCCTTCAACTCTTCTTCCTTGAAACCCAGGCGTATGGCCGCCTCCGTATTCACCGATGTCATCTCAAGCGGACGCTTGCAATGAGGGCAGAGCCTCCGTACGAGACGCTGAGCCATGACAATATTCACCGAATAAGCAATCAGAAACGGTTCAATACCCATTTTAAAAAGTCGAGACACGGCACTCGGTGCATCGTTGGTATGCAGTGTAGAAAAGGTAAGGTGACCTGTGTTGGCCAGTTTCATGGCGATGCTGGCCGTGATCAGATCTCGGATTTCACCTACCAGAACAATATCCGGATCGTGTCGTAGAATAGCCCGGATCGCCTGATCGAAGGACATCTTATCGCTAATCTTTAATTGCCGGGCGCCGTTGATTAAATATTCGACCGGCTCCTCTACGGTCAAAACACATTTTTCCGGTGTAATGACGGCGTAAAGGGCGGCGACAAGCGTCGTACTTTTTCCGCTCCCGGTGGGACCTGTGATAATCACGATACCGGACGGTTTGTTGATCGCCTTGTGGAAATCAGAGAGTGCCTGCTTCTGTAAACCGAGTTTGTTTAAGTCGGTAATTACTTTCCGGTCGTCTAAAATTCGGATGACGATACTCTCCAGGCGACGATCGAATTCTGAACCGACAATCGGGATGATAGATACACGGTAGCGAATCAGGTAGCCGTCGACCTTCTTCTGGATGAATCCGTCCTGGGC
>CAZPRY010000051.1:0-26702 GCA_964589175.1 uncultured bacterium | reverse complement strand
CTGTCTCTTCTATTTGTAAATCATAGGACATTTATTCTGAGAATCGCTATAAATGCTCAATTTGGTTTACAATACCCAATTCACCTGAAACAGATAAAACTTCATCTTTGCCATATTTCAAATCTTCGTTTCGCTTTTTTGATTCGCTTAAAAGCTCACTCAATTTTTTATGTTCCCAAATCTCTTTAAACTCTGGAAACCTAACTTGCGGTGCTTTACCTCGTAATTTTTTCAATTTATTTCTTGGGTTTCTTTGGGTTTAATTTTTTGGCGGTTTTGCTTTCGGGTATAACAGATTTAGCACTTAAAGCAGTTACCACTTTTTTGCCGGTTTTCGCTTCTAGTTCTATCCGTGCTACCTTGGCTACATTGCCGCCTTGCCTGGCTACTTTTTTGCTCTCCTTAAAAGTTTCGGGGTTTACGGCTTGCGAAATATCTTTGGTAGAGGCTTCGGCAAGCATATTCAAAATGAGTTCGGTGTTGGTCATATTGTCCCGCAGGTTTTCTTTTTTTAAGCCTTTCAGTATTTTATATTCTTTGGTGGTTTTACCAGCCCAAGCCTTGGTAATAATGTCTGTAAGGCTTGCAAATTGCTGCCCTTCTTTCAGTCCTCTTTTTTTCCATTCATCGGTTAGTTCTTTGCGTATTTCAATACTTTTCAGGCGTTGGTTAATCCAGTTTTCCGAGTAGCCCAATCGTAAATACTGCTCTAATGCCCTGTCGATGGATAATTCAGGGTCTTGCATTTCGTCTAGTCGTTCAGATGCTACTTGAGCCAGCCATAGTTTAAAAGGTTCAGCCTTTGGCGATGGAATGGACTGTATGAGTCTAAATAATTGTTCGGTATCGGCAACATCAGTTTTATAAAACTTTCCATCGGCAGATTGCATTTTCAGTTGACTACAATTTGTAGCCAACTGACTTCCTTCTTTTTTTAATCTGGTTTTCAGCACACTCCAATATTTACGGGGATTAGGGCTTGCTGTTAACACCTCAATTGTATCTACAATGGAGAAATACCATTTTTCTTGTTCGTTGTCCCAAAGGGTGCGAACTTTTTTATCTTCAAATATTTTTATCGTATCCTGTTGTTTCATTGAGTTCTATATTTTTTACTCAAACAAAATAATCGGAAATTCCGATTATTCTAAAATGGGGTTTCAATATTAAGTTCTTTACAAAAAGCAATAAGTTCTTCATCAGTATTTTTCATTTCCTTTTCAAGGCTTTTTAATTGCATTGAAATTTCTGAAATATCAATTGGTTCTTCTTCCTCGAAAGTGTTTACATATCTTGGAATATTCAAATTATATTCGTTTTCGGCAATAAACTCAAGTGTTGCCAAACTGCTGTACTTTTCAACTTCTTTTCTTCCCCTATACGTCGAAATAATTCTGTCAATATCATCAGGTCGCAAAATGTTTTGTGTACCACGCTCAAAATATTCCGCAGCATTAATAAATAAAACATTTCCGGGATTTTCTCGGCACTTTTTGAAAACCATTATACACGTTGGAATTGGTGTACCGTAAAATAAGTTTGCTGGCAAACCGATAACAGCATCTAAAAAATTCTTGTCCTCAATCAAATATTTTCGAATGTGTTGTTCTGCACCACTTCTGAATAATGCACCGTGTGGCAATACAATTGCCATTGTGCCGTTTTCAGCTAAATGATAAATCATATGTTGCACAAAGGCATAATCGGCTTTACTGCTTGGGGCAAGTTTCCCGTATTGGCTAAAACGGTCGTCACTTGTAAATAATGGGTTTGCACTCCATTCAGCCGAAAATGGCGGATTAGCTACAATGGCTTCAAATTGTTTGTTAATGTGTTGCGGATGCTCTAATGTGTCCTCTTGCTTTATGTCGAATTTAAGGTAATGCACACCGTGTAAAATCATATTCATTCGGGCAAGGTTGTAAGTGGTTCGGTTCATTTCCTGTCCGTAAAAGTTGCTTACTTCTTTTACTTCCTTTGCTACACGTAACAACAACGAACCTGAACCACAAGTTGGGTCATAAACACTTTTGAGTTTACTTTTGCCTGTGGTTACAATTTTTGCCAAAACCATACTAACCTGTTGCGGTGTATAAAATTCACCTGCTTTTTTCCCTGCTCCGCTGGCAAACTGTCCAATTAGATATTCGTAAGCATCGCCCAATACATCAAGTTCAGTACTTTCAAGTTTGAAATCAATTTTGTCAAGGTGCGATAGCACCTTTGCTATAATTTCATTTCTTGCTTCGGGTGTTTTCCCAAGTTTGGTACTATTCAAATCCATATCCTCAAAGAGGTTGTCAAAGTCCTCTTCGCTTGCCGTCCCCATTGTGCTTAGTTGGATATTTGTCAGGATTTTTTGTAAGTCTTCGAGTATGAAATTGCTTTCTTTGTCCTTGTTTCCGTTTCCATTTCCTCGCTTTGCAACTTCGCCGAATAGTTCAGAAGGCTTTAAGAAATAGCCCGATTTTTCTAATGATTCTTCTTTGATGGCATCAATGTAATCTTTGCCTTGTTTCGTGTTTTCTTGAATATCACGGAATTTTATCTTGTCCTGCTTTAAAATTGCATTGGCGTAAATATCCATTTTCTCTGACAGATATTTATAAAAAATAAATCCAAGTATATAATCCCGGAACTCATCGGCATTCATCTTGCCTCTGAGTGTATTGGCAATATTCCAAAGTTGTTGTTCAAGTACTTTTTTTTGGTCTTCACTCATAATTCAATTATACCCAAATGTTTTTAAAATTAAAAGTCCATATGAAAGCAGTAACTTTTCAAAGAAGTACTTATAGGATGGTCTCGCGAAGGCTTGGGCGGTTTGTTTCAATCAAAATCCGGGTACTGTTTTGTGGGTTGGTATTTCTATTTTCTGTCTTTTTTGTAGATGATTTTCCATTGTCGTTGTCCTTCTTCGGATTGCCCCTAACGTCTTTACACACGCATTGCATGATTTGCCATGTTTTAGGATGTTTTACGCATTGCGTTTATTTCTCCTTTAAATCCAAGTTATCCTGAGGACAATTTATTTTGTTTAACCCTCTCTTCATGGTGTGTGTATTGACTTCAGTCGTTTCTGAATGGGCGTATCCCGGTAGTTACCCGTTATAACGCAAATCGGTTCCTCTTTCGAAGTCCTTGCCGTACCTGTCATAAAAAAACCCGGCAGGAAAAGCGCTACCTTCCGATCTGTATCTTTTCCCTCTGATAGTAACCTGATACATTTTAGTCAATTATACAATCCGAATATGATAAAGGCAACATGGAACTCGGCAAGTAGGATGAATATCAAGCACCCTTGATCCAGTAGGGATTATTATCGCCATTTCGGTGTGGCTTTTATTCTGCCGTTGTCGGGGATACTGTCTTCACCTCTTCCTGTCGCTTTGTCCTTCCCCGCCGCGACCGGTTAATTGCCCCTATCCCAACGGAGAATGCCTTGACTGTTATACAACCATATTTTCAAACTCTTTCAGGATTTCCGGTTTTCCAATAAACCTATAAACCAGTAAACCAATAAACGCCAAACCACCCTTCCTGTCGTACCCACTTTCTTTATGAATCGGTTTTCCCATCCTATGACCCAAATCTCCAATCATACGCCCACGACTGAAATCAATCTGGCTCAAATCCAAACACTTATGGTTCAATTCTGCATACCTACGGTTCAATCCAAAGTCCCTATGGCTTCAACCAATGTCCCTATAGCCCAAACTTTGCTACCTAAGGCTCAAACTTACAGACCCAACGCCTAAACTGCCAGCCGTACGGTTCCAACTGCGCTGCTTATAACAGCAAGCGGCCTTCGAAAGGCCCCGGCTTCCGGCCGTACGCCTTCATCACCGGGACCTTTCAGGGCCCACCCAATTAATCCAGTTCCTTCACGAGCCGGTTGAAACTGTAATGGTTCTTCTTGACCGGGTCGTTCTTGAAATGCTTCGAGGCGATCTTGCACACGCCAATCACGATGTCGTAGATGGCGTTGAATTCCGCCACGGCGATTCGCCGCGGGGCCGACTGCCCGGATTTCAACTGTTCCTGGAGATCGTCAGCCGTTTTCAATTCGTCGGCGGCGGCTGCGATGCGGTCGACCAGGTCCACGTTGAATCCTTTTTCGGTGAGTTCGGTTTTCAAATCGGGCGTCAGGCTTTGCTTGAACTGGCTTAACAGCTGCAGCATGGACACCTGTTCCCCGCGATGGGCGGCCGTGTAATAAGCCTTGAAGCCCAAGGCGTTCAGCAGGCTGTCCAGCGCTTCACCGCTGTAATAGACTTCCAGTTGCACCTTGAACATCGCGAGGTCTTCATTGGCTTTGAACACGATGCCTTTCACGGTGCGCGTCGCCTCGCGCTGGTCCTTGAGGTAGTCTTTACCGATGTGGGTTTCGTAGGCCGTAGCGGCCCGGCTCTCCAGGTTGTCGAAAAAGGGCGCTGCCCATTGGGAACGCACCCCGGCCAGTTCCTCCTGGTCTTCACGTCCATAGCCGCAGAACTTCTTCGTAGCTCTTAGCAGCTGGACGTCCGTACACGGATAATGCTTCTCCATTCCCATATTTCCTCCTGTGGGTTGGAGTTTGGTAATCCGGCCCCACCCGGTCCGGATGGCGGCCTCAGTCCGGTAAGGTCCCGGAGCTCATTACAAAAACAGGTGGAAAATCCGTAATGCCAGTATCCGTATGGTCTGCCGCTTTTCGCTATCCGAAGCAAAGCGCCGACATCCAAAATGCTGTAACCGGTCCGTTTCTACTGTCGATTCTTTTGTATCAAAAAACAAAATATTGATCTATCGATCCGGCACTAATTACCTAAGTCTTGTTCTCTGCCGATTCCAAAGCCATTCGGCTTTCCGAAACAGCCCGCAAGGCTTTGAACGTTTTCGCGTCATGCTTTAGCATGTCGCGATCTTCTCCCATTTATAGTTCAGCCCGCATCTTCGACACAGCCGAAGCCGGCGCTGTTTTGTTCACCGAAGCCGCATTCATAGCCGATGCGGATCAGGCGCGGATCAGCCTTAACGCGAAAGGGCGCCTCGAAAGCTTTGATTTTCATGCCGTTTTTAAAATGGATCAGTTTATCGATCTTCCCTTGCCGTCGCTCCAGATAGGCGGGATCGATCTCGAACTCGAAGGCAGTTTCACCTTCAAAAGGAAATTTTTGGATCGCTTCGTATTTGCGGACCAGGTTCAAATGCAGATTCGCGATGAGGCCGTCCCTCTCCTGCGGGTTCTGGTAATCCAGAAAATGCGATTCCGATCTGCCGTCCGCTTCGTCCCGTTTCGAAGATATTGTAATCGGCGAGAGACATACAAAGTGGGCGATATTCCCTAACCGCGGTTGCCGCACTGATTCCACTTCGCTGATCGTAAAATTCAATTCCTCCGATCCAAACCGCAAGCACAGGCTCTTATTCACAAAGATAGCCTGAACCAGGTGTTCGTAGCTCCTAGCGATGGCGGTCGAGAAGACGAAGTCCACCCTTTTCACCAGCGTAAAACCGCTTCGATCGACGCAGTAGGGATAAACGTTCAATTTTGAAAATGTGAATAGCCTGTACTTCTTCAATCTATCGGACAGGCTCTGTAATCCCTCATCATGTCGGAAGCCGAAATATTCCTGCGAGAATAGTCCGATCAGATGATATATCGCCGAATGGAGCTGATATTGATAATTAAAGGGCAGGTCGCAGGGTCTATCCGCTATGGCTTTCACTCGCAAACGCATGCCTGGTTTCCTCGTTTTTTTGATTTATACTTATCAAATAACACCACATGATTCTTACGCTGTGGCGAACAAAACCGAACTCTGTAGATCTTCCTCGATCTCTACAGCGCTCCTATGCCTCTATGACACTGCTACCTTTGATTTAAATTTAACAATAATCAGGCAATTGTCAACATCCTGATGGTCGAATAATAAAAATAATCAGGTTCTCTCCGTATTTTCTTTAAGATTTATGAGTCTCCGCAGGGAATGAATAACCGGCAAGAATGTCACACGGGCTATCACGCAAACCTTCGTAATCGTTAGTATATCTTAAACCCGATTCAGGAAAATATTGAAGCCTTAAAAAAGGATAGTCCCGCGGTTTTGGGCTACCACGGGACTGTTGCGGCGTTGAGCAAAGTGCGTACTTCTGTAAGAAAATGGTTCAGATCGGTCGCAGGCTTCAGTTAGCGAATCGCGGGTTCACAATTATATAGAATATCATTCCGAAGGTACAGATTAAAGCCTATTCTCCCTCGAAACGCTTTTAAAAAAGCTTTTTAACAGCCAGTCCAGAAAACCATCATCCTTGGATTTACGAGGTTCATCCTCCGGCTGGAATCCGAAGCGAAATTCCACTGGCATAAGACTTGCCCTTTAGCGGCCTGGATATCATCAAGGACTAAGAATAAAAAAATGATCAATCCCCGGCCTCCCGCCTACCGAATACAAAAGAAGATCACCACTTCTCGACCGCTTTTCATCATGGTGATACGGTCGTTTCAAATTCCTCCCGGGAAATTGAGACCGATTTAGCACGCCCACTCTGCACCAAATAAAACACCTGAACTTCACCCTTTCAGGACAGTCCTCGCCCATCAAATCCTCGGGGCAGAGGACTTCGTAATGCAAACCGGTTTCTTTTGGATACGGAAGTTCTTATATTTTTGCGAAATCGTCCGGAGGGGAAATTCATGTTGAGAAATCTTGCACATAAAATGATTGCCGGACTGGTACTCCTCCTGACCTGTTTCGCTGTGCATGCCGCCGAGTGCCCCGCTTCCCCGGACGAACTCTTCGACCGATATTTCCGGGAGATCATCGTCCGCAATCCCGATTTTGCCTACGCCCTGGGATTCGATGAATCGATGGGCTATTCCTTCCCCAAAGACAGCCTGACCGATCTCTCGGAGGAATCCATCCAGGCCGAATACCGGATCGCCCGCGACTGCTTCGATTGCCTGGAAACGTTCGATCCCGCTGCCTGGGATGCTTCCCAAAGACTGGAATTGTCGATCTTACGAAGCTATTTAGCGACTGTTCTGGAAGGCGAAAAATTTGAAAAGCACGCCTATGCCGTGAATCCCCAATTCGGGATTCACACCCAAATAATCACAACTCTAATCGAAAATCATTTTATCGACAATGCGGAGGACGCCGCGGCTTACATCTCACGTCTGAAGCAGATCCCTCGACGCATAGATCAGACACTGGACATCATGGCAATCCAGAAACGCCGGCACATCCTTCCGCCCCGGCCGGTCGTACAAAATTTCATCGATGTATTGAACGTTTTTACCGGAGTCCCTCCGGATGAAAATGCCCTGCTCGCGACCTTCTCTGAAAAACTGAAAAACGCCGGCATCAAGCGCAAAACGCGGCTTGACTTGGAGCAGCAGGTGCAGGCCATTATCGAAGAGGATGTCTACCCGGCCTATCGAAAATTGATTCAGTACACTTCAGAAGACGTCCTGCCCGGAAGCGACAACCGGGACGGCGTCTGGAAATTGCCCAACTGCGCTGCCTACTATGCATACTGCCTGCAGCAGCACACCACCCTCGCTATCGGCGCGGAAGAGCTCCATTTAACCGGTCTGCGAGAGGTGAGACGCATTCAAGGGGAAATCGCCGAACGCCTCGAAACCCTGGGCTTCGATACTGCGCAACCCTTTAAGCAGCTGATTCGATCGTACCGTCAATCGATCTATGGCCGTTGGGATCCGGAGTTTTTCTACGAATCGACTCCGGCCGGAATTGACGAGGCGCTTCGGGATTACCGGCGCATGATCAAACAGATGGAAAAGAAATTGCCCGAACTGTTCATCCTGCTTCCGGAGACGCCAATTGCAGTCACGCCCCTGCCGGATTATTTGAAGATGTCGGCGGCGCAGTCCTATCATCGCGCGGATCTGAGCGGCAAGCGCGAAGCGGCTTTTTACACCGATATCAGCGCTCCGCCGCCGAAACCGAATATGCAGACACTCTTGATTCACGAAACCGTCCCGGGTCATCATCTGCAGATCGCCATTCAGCAGGAAAACAGCCGGCTGCCCATGTACAGGAACCTGACGCACTTCACGGCCTTTATCGAGGGCTGGGCATTGTACGCGGAAAGGTTGGCCATGGAAAACGGCTGGTCCGGAGACGTTCATGCCGAAATCGGCTATCTCGATGCGGAACTGCTGCGGGCTGTGCGACTGGTCGTCGATACCGGGATTCACCATTACAAATGGGATCGCATCCTGGCCTTCGAGTATATGGCGGACAATCTCGGCTGGGCATCGATGCAGGGCGTCGACCGTTATATTCTCTGGCCCGGCCAGGCCTGTGCCTATACGATCGGGGAACTTAAAATCCTTGAATTACGTGAAAAAGCAAAGACGGATTTGGGCGAACGCTTCGACATTCGGGAATTTCACCGCGCAATCCTGGAGAACGGGGCTGTTCCTCTGCCAATTCTGGAGCAGATCGTACAGGATTATATTCTATCAGTATCGACGAATGGGCGATAAATCCGCAGCATTTACAACCGGCGCAGATTTACGGACAACTTTTTGATTCGCCGCTCGTCCAAAACTCATCGTCAGGCAAGTGCGGTATCTTTAAAAATGAGTCTTTTTACAAATTCTAAACAGGTATAGTTTGACAATCAGAAACCGGAGGAGTAGACCTTTGAAAAGAATCCCCTATTTTATCGTCCTGTTTTTACTCTCCAATTGCGCATCCAATTCAACTCAACTGACGGTTTATGAAGCCGCAGATCGTGCTCCGGCGGTCGAAATGTCCACCTCGACATATGCTGACTTCCAGGCGGCGATCACGAATTTCGATCTCAGAGAGGCTTCCCGATTAGCCGATGAAAAATCGGAAATTCAATTCGTGCAAGGCCTGGAACAGCTAAGACAGGGCAATTTCGAAGTTGCTGTGGCAGTGCTCCAGACAGTTTATAAAACGACACAGGACCCGTGGATCAAGAATCATTCCTTTTCGACAATCAACGATCTCTGGTTTTATCAATCCCGCTGGAACAATATCCTCAGTTTTAATGTCAATCGCGATGAGGATACGCCCGAATACGAAGAACTCGTCCTGGTTCGGCGATATAGTACCGGCGCGGCCGAACAATATCTATTCCCGGATAACAAGCTCGTCCTGCCGCTCAAAAAAAGTCTGTCCGGTTCGCCTGTCGTGAAGGTCAAAATCAACGGCAAAACGAAAAAATTCTGGGTGGATACGCACGCCAGCCCGAGCGTAGTCGCGTCGGACCTCGCCCTGAAAGCCGGGCTGAAGTTCAACCCGGAAGAGGTCGGCCAGGCCGGGACAGCCACCAGTAAAAAGGTAAATATCGTACCGGCAATCATCGAAGAGCTGCAGATCGGCGGTCTGACGATTCGGAATCACCCGGTCATCGTCATCGATAAAAGAGACCTGGAATTCAAACTCCTGGGAATCCGCGTTATCAAAATCGACGGCATCATCGGCTGGAACGCCATCCAGAATATGCGCCTCACCATCGATTATGAAAAAAATTTGCTGAGCATCGAAAAATCGGTTCCGGCGGACAATCCCGGGCGCAATCTCTACTGGCTGGAAGCCCCGATTGTCGAGTTGCAGACCGCTAACGGCTCTTCGCTCAACTTCGGTCTGGATACCGGCGCCAACGCTACTTCCGCCTTTGCAGGCATCCTGCCGAAAATCAATGTCACCGAATTTAAAACCGGGCACAGCATGATCGGCGGAGCCGGCGGCATGGAGAAAGTTGAAGACCGAATTATTCCGGAAATTTCGTTTCGGCTGGGCGATCGCGTCCTCGACTTCCGGAATCTGTACGTCCATCCGGCCAAAGATACGGATATGCTCATCACACGCGACGGTATCCTGGGCATCAATATTGTCGAAGACAGACGGCTGATTATCGACGCCGCCAACGGCATCTGCAGAATCGAATAATAACAAAAGCACCAATCCGTGAACGGATTTGACAAGGAGGAGAATTATGCTTCGTAATTATTTGCTAGTGGCCCTGCGTAACATATTCCGCCACAAAGGCTATTCCTTCATCAACATTTTCGGACTGGCGATCGGGCTCACCTGCTCGCTTTTAATCCTGTTGTGGGTACAGGATGAGTTGAGCTTCGATAAATTCCACGAGAATGCGCCAAACCTCTTTCGCGTCGAACAGGAACAGTTCTACAACGGGCAGGCTTACCACGTCAACGTTACTCCTTACCCCTGTGCACCCGTATGGAAAGAGGAGATTCCGGAGATTCTGGATGCTACCCGCGTTGCCTGGTGCGGCGGACGTTCCTTCCGCCACAGCGATAAAACGTTTTTTGAAAATGAGGTCCATGGCGTCGACCCTTCTTTCTTTACGATGTTTGATTATCCCCTGCGGGACGGGGATCGTCAGGTGGTCATGAACGATCCCTATTCAGTGGTGATCAATGAAGCCACTGCTACAAAATATTTCGGTGATGATAATCCGGTCGGCCAGGTCCTGCTGGTCGATAACCGCTTCGAGCTCACCGTGACCGGCGTCCTGATGAAAACCCACTACGCCAGCATTCTCAATCCTGTTATCTTAGTGAATATGGAGTTTACCAAAGATCTGGGAGAGTATAACGATAGTTGGGGAAGCAATAATATCGGGAGTTTTGTCCTGCTTCGCGATGATGCAGATATTACCGAGGTCAATCGGAAAATCACGGAAGTCGTCTATAAAAACCGGGAATCTTCGGAAACCACCTATATGGTGGCGCCGATGACCGGTATTCATCTGTACGGATTTTTCGGTTTCGATCGCGATCCGATCGGCGTCGTCTACGTCTATGTCTTTTCCATCATCGCGGCCTTTGTGCTGCTGATCGCCTGCATTAACTTTATGAACCTGGCGACCGCGCGTTCCGCCAAACGCGCCCGTGAAATCGGGATGCGCAAAGTCGTCGGCGCTTTCCGTAAAAATCTCATCTTCCAGTTCATCGGCGAATCCATTCTGCTCTCTGTCTTGGCCGCCCTGGTCGCACTGGTCTTTGTTACTCTGCTGCTCCCCACGTTCAATCACATAGCCGGTAAAGAAATCGAATTGCGTTCGCTCTTCCAGCCTAGTTTCCTGCTGGGGCTTCTGGCAATTACCATAATATCCGGCATTGTTTCGGGCAGCTACCCGGCCCTCTTCCTGTCGGGATTTCAGCCGGTGAAAGTACTCAAAGGCAGTTTACAGCAAGGTCGCAGCCAGGTTCTGCGCAAGGTGCTGGTCGTCTTCCAATTCACGATGTCGATCATCCTGATCATCGGCACCCTGATCATCTACAAACAGCTCAATTACATGCGCTCCAAAGACCTCGGATTCGACCAGGAACAGGTCATCGCAATCAGCCTGCGCGGCGACATCGGTAAAAGCTACGAATCGTTGCGCCAGGAATTGACCCGCATCCCGGAAGTGCTGAGCGTTTCGGCTTCCTCGCACCGCCCTACCAATATCGGCAGCAATTCGAGCGGCGTGGATTGGGACGGCAAAGACCCGGAAATGAAAATCGTCGTCGGGTTAAGTTCCGTCGATTTCGATTATATCGAAACCATGAAAATTCAAATGCTGGAAGGGCGCGCCTTCTCGCGGGAATTTCCCACCGATCCGCTCGGGGATGAGGGTGGCGCCTTTGTCATCAATGAGCGCCTGGCCAAATTGATGAACAAAGAGTCCGTTCTCAACGAGCGTCTGCATTTCGTCGGCGTGGATGCAACAATCATCGGTGTAATGAAGGATTTTCACTTCCGCTCCGTGCATAACGAGATCGAACCGCTGGCGATTTTTATCGCCCCTGAATGGTTCAGCAGCATGCTCATTCGCCTGCAGCCGGGCGAGGTGACCGCTTCGCTGGATGCCGTTAAAACTGTCTGGGACCGCATGCTGCCCAACTACCCGTTCGAGTATCGCTTCCTGGATGAAGATTTCGTGTGGATGTACCGCTCCGATGTGCGCCTGAGCGGTCTGATCAAGTATTTCACTTTCCTGGCTGTCATCATTGCCTGCCTGGGACTTTTCGCACTGGCTTCGTTCACCGCCGAACGCCGCACCCGGGAGATCGGTATCCGCAAGGTGCTGGGCGCTTCCGTCGGCCGGCTGGTTGTGCTGTTGTCGAGTGAGTTTGCAAAATGGGTCCTAGTTGCCAACCTGATCGCCTGGCCAGCGGCCTATTTCATCCTGAAGGCTTACCTGCGCAATTATGCCTACCATATCGACATCGGCTGGACCGTATTCCTGGCAGCGGGCGTCATGGCACTGGTCATCGCTTTAATCACGGTCAGTTACCAGGCCGTCCGGGCAGCAATCTCAAATCCTGTCAAAGCGCTTAAGTACGAATAGACAGATTAGCTATAGCAGAACCCAGCTGCCTCTAATGACAATTCCCGGAGACTCGTCATCCTTCACGCCGCATTGCGGCGTGAAGGATCGGGGTAGCCGACCGCGAATGCACCGGAGACCAACGACTGGCCGACCCGATTCTTCTGACACTTCGTGTCCTCAGATGACTGCAAAGAAATAGCATTTGACGTTTGGGATAGCTCCTGGAATACGAGTACTTGAATCGGCAACCGATTAATAACTTGACAGTATATCGCCGGAATGGATAGATTTACAGCATAATGGCGGTGAAATATGAACAAAGTTTGTTTATCAGTTAAAGAACGTGGTTTAAATATAGAAAGCGCTGGGAAAAGTTTCTGAATATGAAAACAAGTGTCTACATGTGGACACCTAAAGTGGATGAGGTTTGGCATCTAAAGAATATGTTATACCACCAGGAGAATTGAATAGTGATGAACGAATTACTTGAACAAGCCGAGACGATGCAAAACCTTCTCATATCTCAAGCAACAGGGGGGAATGAGAACGATAGTGACTATCGTCAGTTGCGTCAAATATTCCTCTCAGATCGAACACTTGAGAAACTTGCTCCCAGTTTTATTAGAACCTGCCGTTCCTTATCGCAATTTTGGCAATTCATCAAGTACAAATCCTCAACATACGCTGGTAGGAGAGAATTCCTTTGGGAGCAATTTAGGCCACTAATGGAGTACCTCGAACGAGGCGTGGGTCAACCATCTGATGAACCTGTTTCCGCAACAATGGAACAGTTTGATGCCCCTCACGTTAATTCAGTTTGGTCCAAAGCACTAGACCGTCGCGAGACAGACCCTGAGGGTGCAATTACGGCTGCACGAACGCTACTCGAAACTGTCTGTAAACATATTCTTGATGATCAAGGAATCACGTATGATGAAGCTACCGATCTTCCAAAAATTTATCGAGCCACGGCGGAAACGCTAAATCTAGCACCATGCCAACACATGGAGCCGGTGTTTAAGCAGATTCTCGGTGGTTGCACAGCAGTTGTTGAGGGACTTGGTTCTCTTCGTAACAAACTCTCGGATGCACATGGCAAGGGTCGACAACCTGCGAAACCGGCTGCACGTCATGCAGAGCTTGCAGTAAATCTCGCGGGCGCAACTGCTAACTTTCTTATTGCAACATGGAATTCTAGAAGGGAGGTTGCGGCATAACCAGCTAATCCAGCGTACGGCCTTCAACCGCAGCTGATCATAACGTTAGCGCAACATTAATCACATGGAATACAAGACATTCAAGAAATACTATTTAGCATCTTCAATTCGATTCATTTGGGATTATGATGTTATTGAAGAGTACATACCGGTTATTGAAAAAGCGATACAAGATACAATTGAGTGGTTTAAACTCGCAAAAATTGATGTAAGAGAAGAGCATATAGGTGGTGCGATTTTTCCAAGTAATCAAAATCCTGAAAAAAGAGTAGCAATTTATATTAAAAATCGTAAAACAAAAGACCTAGGTTCAATTTATTCTATTTTCAAAGAAAATTTTCATATTATAACAAAGAGCTACGATGATCGGCTGGGAATTGGTTTTCCTCCAAACAATTTAGACATGTTTAAAAGGCTTTTCCAGGAACTTGGAAAAAGCGAAAAAGAGATAGAATATCTATGGAATTACACTCAAAGTCTTAAGCGAAGAATTACTTGTTTCAATACGTTGGCGAACAAATCTATTAACAGACAGAGGAGAGTACCACCAAAATTACGTCTTCAGGTTCTTGCAAGGGATGGCTTTCGGTGTATATTATGTGGACGAACAAGTGATGAAACGACTTTACATGTAGATCACATTACCCCTGTAGCTAAAGGTAGTAAAAATGATCTTGATTACTTAGTAACACTATGCCAAGAGTGTAATTTGGGTAAAGGCACCCAAAGTATTACGGAACTAATAAACAGCAAAAAGCGCTAATAAATTGTTACAGCAACCTATTATTTGGCGTATTAACAGCAACCAATATTTTAAATAAACTGAGATATCCATATGCAATTATATATACTACTCTTTAATCTGTCCGCTTGGATCAAATTTGCGCGTTTCCTGTAAGTTTTTTAATAGATTTGAATTGACGCAACTCATGCGTTGCCCATCATGTGCAAACAAAAACAATCGAAATTTAATCTAAAATCTGATGCTATATTAAAGAACACCAAACTCATGAATTTCATTAAAGGAGTTTATTCTATAACAGAATCCTAAAAAAAATCAGAAGGAGGACTGTTATGAAATTGAAGAATTTTTTGGTTGGCATCCTTCCGGTCATTTTTTGTACAAATCTGTTTGCCCAGAATTCGCTCTTCGACAATGATAGTCTGCGCTATAAAATCGGACAGATGATGGTCTATGGGTTCTTGGGGGGGACGCTGCCGGACCATATTAAGAACGATATCATCAATTACAACATTGGCGGTTTCATCCTGCGCAGTTTTATGAATCTCGATTACGGCCACGATGAAGCCAGAAAACTGATCCGGGATCTTCAGACCAACGCATACATTCCATTATTGATAGCCATCGACCAGGAACCGGGAATCTATGGCCATTTGACGACCTATAACGGGTTTGAGGACACGCCCTCGGCTTACGAGTTAGGGCTACTGTCAGATGAACAGACCACGCGCGCTATTGCCGAGAAGTTTGCCGGCTGGTTCCAGGATTTGGGGCTGAATACGAACCTGGCGCCGGTTGTCGATTTGCGCTTTGTGCCCGATAACGTCATCGGCGACAGGAGTTTCGGCGTGAATCCCGATACCGTGATCCAGAACGCCACCTGGTTTATCGACGAGTTTCGAAAGAAAGGTCTGCTGACGACGATCAAACATTTTCCCGGGCACGGCAGCGCGACGGAAGACAGTCATGTCGGTTTTACGGATGTTTCAGAAACCTGGCAGGATATCGAGTTGCAGCCGTTTAAGAGCTTAATAGATTCCGATCTTGTCGATATCGTGATGACGGCCCATATTTACAATACGAAATTCGATACAATCCATCCGGCGACTCTGTCTTATAATACAATCACGACCTTGCTGCGCGATAGCCTGCATTATGATGGTGTGGTAATGTCCGATGAAATGTTCATGTCGGCGATTTACCAGAATTACCCTAAAAAAGAGGCGATCACTCTGGCGATCAATGCCGGTGTCGATATTTTATTGTACAATCGGGAGATAGATTATTTGAGCAGTCAGAAGCGGATGGCACCCTTTTTTGTCGACTATGTAGAGACGCAAGTGCTGGAGGGTGCCATACCCCGTGAACGAATTGAAGAGTCCTATCGCCGGATTATGAAGCTCAAGCAAAACCTGAATCCTTTTACGAATATCGAAAATCAGTTTGATGATGTACCCAAAAACTTCGTGCTGACGAATTATCCGAATCCGTTCAATAGTGCCACGATAATTCAATATGCCTTGCCTGAGGAAAGTACTGTATGCATAGCTGTGCATGATTTATTGGGGAGAAAAATTGTCGAGATTGACACGGGCAGACAACGTGCCGGTACATATTTTGTTCAGTTTGATGCGTCCAATTTAACATCAGGCATTTACATATATCAATTGAGTGCGAATAATTTCGTGAGTTCACAGAAAATGTTGCTGGTCAAATAAATCTCACATGACAAAATGCTCAGGTTGACATCTTGATCTTTATGACAAATCTGCTTCGCGCCTGATCGCCGGTGAAATCAGATACTAAGCGAGTGTGGGCAAGGAACTAGGCCCCGGCGCTTGAGGATTCAAGAGATTTATGGACCTTTGGGGGCTCATTCGGGCGTAACTTTTGAAAATAAAAAAGCCTGCCCCGTGAAGAACGGAGCAGGCTTTTATCGTCATCGGATCAGGTTCACTTCTGGGAATTCGGGGACGATTCGCAATGTTCCTTCTGGGAACGCTGGCATTTGCCCTGTTTGCTCTCGTCCGGTTTCTGTTTGCAACTGCTTTTGCATCCTTCGCTTGTCTGTTCCTTGTCGCAATGCTTGACCTCGGATTTGCAGCAGGCCTGGTCCTCTTGCGCGCAGCAGCCGGATTTCTCCACGGTAGCCTGCTCGGTGGTTGGCGCTGGTTTGGGATCCTGCGCAAAAGCGGAGAATTGCATAACGACGAAAGCAACGAAGATCAAAACGAGTGATATTTTTAAAACGGATTTCATAATAAACTCCTGATAAAATGTTAAAAATCGTTATTCCCGATAGACGGGAGAATCCAGTGGGATCAAATCAGGAGCCGATCGGAGGCGGCACCGGCGGTTTGGGAATATGATTGAGTTGCGGGAGGCTTTCAAGCGCCAGGTAGCCCTGAAAGCCGCTCGGCAATACCAGGTACACGGGCCGGTTCAGGATGAAGGGATTGACGATGCCGCAATGAAAGCAGGGGCAGCTCTTTCTGTCCGGTGCGGCCGGACACTGCTTTCCGGCGCTTTCGGTCGCTTTGGCGGCCATCTTTCTGGCACATTGGTTATGCTGCGCGCAGGTTTCAGGTTTGCCCGGGGAATGACAGGAAGCAGCATAAGTCATGCTGGAGCTGAGGAGAAACAAGAGAAGTAGTCCCCACTGCATTCGAAGAAAATATGGTCTGCCTTTCTTCTTCAATTCTTTCACGCCTATAATTACCTAAATCCGGTCAATAAAACAAAGAATACTTTTATTTCAATGTAGCTATCCGGTCCAGGTTCCCGGGCAGTGCAAAATTTCGTAGCGGCTGTGGAATTAAGTCGTTGACATTTCATCCATTCCGGGCAATATTTATACCCAACAGTAAACGAGAGAGAATCCATGCAGAATGAAATCACCGAAAAGTCCAACCTGCTGAATGTCGAAGGAAGTCTGACCAATCCCGGTTGGGCGAAGGATTTGTTATTCACTTACGATCGGAATGCCGTCAAAGCGCCGAAATTCCGAATCAAAGAGTGGGATTATTACTGTATCCTGAACGATCGGGGGGGAGTCTCTTTTACAATCGCAGACAACGGCTATATGGGTTTTATCGCCGCGACGGTTTTTGACTTTGAAAAACCACAGGAGGTATCAGGGGAAGTAATTACACTCTTTCCTTTGGGATCATTCGGGATGCCTTCGAATTCCGCAGAGGGCGATGTCGTTTTCGGGAATAAAAAGGTTTCCATGAAATTCCTCCGACGGAAGGAATCCCGGATCATCGAAGTAATCTTCACCAGATTTACGGATCGCATTGACCTGGAAGGCAGAATTGTGCTGCAGCAGCCGGATTCCTATGAAAGCATGGTGATCGCCACGCCTTTCCCTCGAAACCGACGCGCCTTTTACTACAATCAAAAAGTGAACTGTATGCAGGCCGAAGGCGAACTCAATCTCGGTGACCGGAAGATCGTGTTCCGGCCCGATACAGCCTTCGGAGTTCTGGACTGGGGACGCGGGGTCTGGACCTACAACAATACCTGGTACTGGGGCTCGGCTTCCGGCCGGGTCAATGGCGATCTGTTTGGTTTCAACATCGGTTACGGTTTCGGCGATACGTCGATGGCCACCGAGAACCTGGTCTTTTTCAACGGTAAAGTTCACAAACTCGATGAGGTGGAGTTTCATATTCCGGCCGACAGTTACCTTAAGCCCTGGAAATTCAGTTCGAACGATGGCCGCTTCGAGATGGATTTTGTGCCGATTCTCGATCGTCATTCCAATACCAACCTGCTGGTGATTCAATCACTGCAACACCAGGTATTCGGGCGCTTCACGGGGCGAGCGATCCTGGATGACGGGCGTGAAATTGCAGTCAAAGATTTTCCGGGATTTGCCGAGAAAGTCAAAAACCGCTGGTGAGCGCCATCGTGCCGCGATAAACCATAATTGTATTGAATAAGCAGAGAATCCCATGAGTACAAAAGGCGTCCGGGACTATTGGGATTCCGCCAAACGCCGCATTGAGATAAGGGTAGCGCTTTTCCTGCTTCCATCTGTCCGGTTTTTTTTCCGCAGTAGGACCTGCGGGTTACAGTCCGCTCAGCGGATTCTCACAAAAATATAGAGCAGGCTGAAGCCGATCAGAAATATGATGCCCAGCCAACTGAGAATTCTCATCAGGAGTTTAGGTTGAAATTCACGGGGCGTGTACTTGCTGGTTACGAGCACAAAGTTCAATATGGCCAGAGCCGGCGCCGTCAGAAAAGCCAGAATCGTGGCCACATCGACCAGCGATTTGATTCCGCTCATGAAGAAAGCGATAATCAGGATGGTGGCAATCATTAACAGGAACAAAATTAGCCAATACAGCCAACTGACCGGTTTGCCATCTTTCCCGAAAAGCAATTCGATGGAGCCCTTTAAGGTGCGGGAATAGCCATCCAGGGTGGTCAGGGATGTAGAGAACATCGTGATAAATGCAACCAGCGCGATCAGCCATTTGCTCCAGTTTCCCAGAGTTACCGTATAAAGATTGACTAACTGTTCTGAAAATTTGATACCTGAATTGGAAAAAGTGACGCCGCTATCGAACATGATCAGCGCGCCAAGACAAACAAAAGCCACCGCCAGCACACCGGTGATGAGGTAACCAACGTTGAAATCAATCAGGGCTTCACGCATACTGGGCTTGTGATGGGTTTCTTCTTTGCGTTCCAGGGCCCAGAGGGAAGGCCAGACGGCTACATCGATCGGGGCCGGCATCCAACCCATCAATGCTAATAAAAAGGAAATACCGGCCAATGACCAGATTTCCGGTTTAATGGTAGAAGCGATTTTCTCAGCCGGGTGGCCGAATGCCATAATCACAGCCGTAATAGTTAAAACAGCCAGAAAACTGACCATGATTTTCATGATCTTATCAAGCATCGGGAATTTCCCGATGAATAAAATTGCACCGACCGCAACTACGATCACTACGGTCAAAGCTACGGGGGACCACTGCAATCCCAGTAGATTGCCGGCCAGACCGGCAGCAACCAGTGTCACAGCCGAGGCATTAATAACAGCCACGATGACAGCAATCGTAAAAAAGATCCATAAGGCCGGTTTTCCCAGACGGCGATAGCCCTGCAGGATGCTTTCTCCGGTTGCAGTCGTGTAGCGATGGGAAAATTCAAAGAAGGGATATTTGAATATCAGGACCAGTATTACCAACCATAATAGTGAAAATCCGTAACTGGCACCGGCCCGGGTGGATTGTACCAGGTGGGAACCGCCAATAGCTGCGCCTGCGAATAAAATTCCAGGTCCAAGAGTCTGTAAAATGCCGTGAAGACGTGAATCGCTTGTTTTCATTTGATTTGCTCTCGTTGACGATAACGGATGAAAATATCCGGAATAATTTTACTGATTACCGATATAGAATCCAACAGATAATTAGGGAAAGACCGGTGTTTGGCGTACAACGGTAAAAGAGCAAGATAGCGAGCGCCTGGCTTCGATAATTTGCTAAAAATAATGCTCCGTGTCGCGATGATAAAAGCAATCCCGTCCCCACAGGAAGGGACGGAATTTGTATGGAGTCATAAATGTTCTGCGAGTTCTACTTCAGTAGTATCATCTTCTTGACTGACCGGAAGCTCTCGTTGCTGGCATCCGAGGCGGCTTCGAGAACCAAGATGTAGATCCCGGAAGAGAGCTCGCTGCCGCGCCAGGTTTCATGATAATACCCGGCCGGCTGGCGGGATTGGACCAGCTCGGCGACCTTTTGACCGACGAGGTTATACACGCTGAGCGATACCCGGCTGTCGAAGGGCAGCCCGTAGGCTATGATCGTCTGAGCGTTGAACGGGTTGGGATAGTTCTGGGTCAGTTCGTATTCTTCGGGAATCGCACCGGCTCGATCGTCAATCCCGGTGAGCCGCTCGACCTGAATTGCGATGGTTGTATCGGCTGAGCCGTTATCGGTGTCGGTGACCGTGATCGACAGTTCGGCGCTGCCGAAGTAGCCGTTGATGACCGCAAATCCCAGGGTGCCGCTGTCGGCCTCGTAATCCAGTTCGATGGAGTCGGTGCTGACGGAGAAGGCGAAGGTCAGCAAGGAATCGGGCGTCTCGATATCCTCGACGTGCTCGAAGACGGGAAGGGTGTAGATTTGGCTCCGATCGATAGTAATCTGCTCGGGCAGGTCGACGAACTCCGGCAGATCGTTGACCGAAAGAACCTGCACATTCACCTCGGTTACGACGGCCTCGATCCCGTCGGAAACGGTCACGACAACCAGGCCCGGTCCGAACCAGTTTTCGGCGGCGGAGAGCACAATGCCCGTCTGATCGGGAAGCGGCGCGATGCTGATCTCGTCCGATGCAACAAACGCGTAAATCAACAGGCTGTCGGGCGTCTCGGCGTCTTCGACATAGGCATAGATCGTTTTGGTCATGAAGTGCAGCGTGTCATCCTCATTGAACGAGATTGGAGGAAGCGGCGTGATGACCGGTGGGTCGTTGACCTCCAGCACGTGAACAGCAATCTCGGTATTCGTGGTCAGGTTTCCGTCCGAGACAGCCAGGTTGATGTTTTCGGTGCCGTACCAGTCGGCGGAAGCCGTAAAGCGCACATTGGTATTGTCGGGTAGCCGGGTCGCAAAGATATGGGCAGATGAAGTAAAGACGAAGTTCAGTAATTCATCGGGCGTTACGTCATCCGAAACATACGGGTAGAGGGTGGCGATGGCGTAATCGAGCGTGTCATCTTCGTTGAACGAGATGGCCGGAATAGTCGTGACCGCCGGTGGGTCATTGACCGGTATTACCTGGACAGTCACCGGGGCATGCACGGTCGCGGTTCCGTCCGAGACGGCCAGATCGATCTCCTCGTTTCCCGACCAGTCAGCAGAAGCGGTAAAGCGCACGACCGCATTGCCGCTCAGTGGAGTCGCCTGGATATGTGCGGATGAAGTGAAGACATAACTCAATCCGTCATCGGCTGTTTCGTTGTCGCTTACATACGGATACAGGTCAGATATATTGTAATCGAGTACTTCATCCTCATTGAAAGAGATTCCGGGAATAGCCGCGACGACCGGCGGATCGTTGACCGCCAGAACCTGCACGGTCATCTGGGCATTCACACTTGTGATCCCATCCGAAACGACCAGGTCGATCTCTTCACTTCCCGACCAATCGGCAGCAGCGGTAAAGCGCACCGTAACATTGTCGGCCAGGCGGGCGGCCTGGATGTGGGTGGAAGAGGTGAAGGTATAACTCAGCGCCTCATCGGGCGTCTCGTTGTCCGAAACATAGGGATACAGGGATGAGATGGCATAGTCGAGCGTGTCATCCTCGTTGAATGACAGGACGGGCAACGGAGCAATAACCGGCGGATCGTTGGCCAGTTGGATCGTGATCTGAAATGCGGTCACAGGCGTCTGTAACTCACCATCGCTGGCATAAAACTCGAAGGAATCGGCCGGGCTTTCTGAGCCGTTATGCCGGTAAACCAGCATGTTGTTGTCGAGGTCGTTGAGTTTCCAGATGTCGTCCACTTTCAGGATATTGCGGCCTTTATACAGGTTACCGTACTCCGGGAGTTTGGTCAGGATATAGGGCAGCGAGTAGGCGTTGTTGTCGATATCACCGACACGCAACTCGGCCCTGGTGATGGTGGCTTGTCCGTCTTCGCGGACGCTGATGCCGCGGTTGATCGCGACAAAGGGAGCATCGTTGACGTTCTCGACGGTCAGGAGATAAGTCTCGCTGTCGCTGTCGTTAACCTCGCCGCTGTTGTCTTTAACCGTGACAGTGATAGTGGCGCTGCCGTAGTAATCGGGCGCCGGGATGAGATCGTAAAGCACGCTCTTCGAGGCGGTGTTCCAGGTGGCCGTGGCGGCCTGCGGGGAGTCGATGTCTTTGACACTTTTCAGGAAGGATGAAGACGATTTGCTGCCGGCGTTCCTGAGATTGGCTACGGCCACCTCGGAATTGTCACTGGTGACCGTGATCGTGAAGGTGCTGCCGGTATCGGGGTCCTCGAAGTTCAGTTGCATGGTCGCCTGGCTGTCCTCGGCCATGGTCTGATCGCCGATATCGGCAATTACCGGCGCGTCGTTGATGTTGTTTACGGTAAGTGTAAAGGTATCGATGGCGGTGTCATTGGTTGCCGTGCTGTGGTCCTGGACTTCGACGGTGACCGTCACGGTTCCGCTGAAATCGGTCTCGGGCACCAGGTTGTAAGTGGCGCCCGTGGTCTGCCCGCTGAGATTCTCGACCGCGACAGCCGGGTTATCGGACGTGACGGTGATCGTATGGACATCGTTCGGGTCACCATCGGTAAAATTGACGGTTAAGGTCAGCGAAGTTCCCTCTTCGATTGATTGATCGTCAGTAGCGGTCAGCACCGGCGGATCATTCAGGGCGGTGACTTTGATCGTCATGTTGTAGGTATCGACGCTGGAGGCCCCGGAATTGTCGAGCACTTTGAAAGTAAAGGCGGCGTAGTTATCCCCGAAGGCGTTTGCCGCAGGTTTGAAGACCAGTTTGCTGGCGTCGGGGTAGTTGGTGTCGGCGGCGACGTCGCTGCCGTCGTATTCCAGATCGCCGGCTGTTTCCATAGTGACGATTTTGATGCCGGCGAACGTGCCGCCGTCCAGGTCGTTAAAGGTGAAGTCAGTTTCAGCGAAGATGCGCGCGATATCCTCATCGGTGCTGACATTCCCGTCGGCGCCGGTGGGTCGCGAGGTGGCAGTAGCCTGGATCGCGAAGGAGTAGGGATTTTCGTCGGCATCGTCATTGGCGATGGTCAGGGTGGCGGTCTTGATGCCTACAGTTGTAGGATCGAAAGTAATGTCAAAAGTAGTCGATCCGCCGGCTGTGATCGGGGAGGAAGGGAAAGCCGTCAGCGTAAAATCGGCTGCATCCGCGCCGCCGACAACAACCATGGGACTCCCTGTCAGTGACAATGCGCCCGAGCCGGAGTTCTCGATCATGAAAGTTCTGACGACGCTGCCGGCCAGGATCTCGGCGCTGCCGAAGTCGCTGTGATCGATTGACGACGGTGTAACGTCGTTGTTCGTGATCGATACGCCGTTGCCTGTGATGTTGATCTCGACGTCGGCGCCGCTGCCCTGGATCGTGAAGTTGAAGGGATTTTCGTCCGGGTCGTTGTTGCCAATCGAGATTGTTGCACTTCTCAAACCCGTAGTGGTTGGGTTGAATTTGATATCGAAGGTAGTGCTGCCCCCGTTTTTCGCAACCGGCGATAAGGGTGCGCTGACGAGCGTAAAATCGGTAGTGTCGCCGGTTATCGTGACGTAAGGCGCGCCTCCCAAGAGGATCAGTGCGCCGGTTCCGCTGTTGGTGATCGTGAAGGTATGGGTCGCTTCACCGGCGGTGATGTCAAGGTTGCCGAAGTCGGTGGCATCGGCTGCGGAAGGGGACGTGTCGTCATCGCTGATACTCTGGCTGTTGCCGGTGATGCTGATTTCGGGATTTTCGTCGTCGGTGATCGTGGCGGTGACCTGTTGCGTCCCGCTCTCGCTGCAATTGGTGCCGCCGGTCATGTCGACGATAATCGTCTCGTCGTTGTCGTCGTCGAGGTCGTCGACGCCGGTCAAGGTGACATTGCCCGTGGCGGCGCCGGCATTGATCGTGATTGAAGTATTCGATCTGCTGTAGTCGGTAATATTCGTGGCCGTTCCCGTAAAGCCGAGGTCGACGGTCGCGTTTCTGCCCGAGACAGCCGAGAGGGTCGCCGTGACCGTGGCAGTACCCCCGTTTTCGGCCAGGGGACTGCCGCTGAGGGAGAGGGTTACGGTCGGTGTAGCATCGTCATCGGTGATGGTGCTGGTCACCTGCTGGACGCCATTTTCGATGCCGTTAGTGACCGAGGCGATATCGATGATAACGGTCTCATCGTCCTCGTCGAGCAGATCCTGAACAGACATGACCGTGACGGTGCCGGTCAGGTTGCCGGCCGTTATCACAATCGTGGTCGACGATAGCGTATAGTCGGTTCCGCTGCCGGTGGCTGTGCCCGAGGCGGCCAGCGTAACCGTCACTGACTGGGATGAGGTGACGGAGAGGGTGGCCGTGATCGTCGAGGTTCCGATGTTTTCGGCGATGTTGGCCGGGCTCACACTCAGGGTGACAGAAGGGAAGGCCTGGATCACGAGGGCTTTGTTGGCGCCCAGCGAGCCGGCTGCGCCCGGGGTAGGCAGGGTCAGGGTCGCATCGTTTCCGGCCGCGTCTTTGATCGTCCCGCCGTTCAGAATCAGGGAACCGGTCGCTTTGTAATCCAGGTCAGCCGATTCGTCACCAGCCTGGGTTGTATAGGTAAAACTGAGGGTGTTTGTCCCCGAGCCTGAAGCGTAATTGATGGTCCGGTCCACCGATCCGGTTTCCAGGTCCAGTTGAGGTGTACCGGTCACGGTCACGGTTTCGCTTAACGTTATGCTGATGCTGATGACCTCGCCGATTCCGTAGGTACCGTCGCTCTTGGATGAAGTGACATTAATCACCGCCGGGCGTTTGCTGTCGATCGTGAAATTGGCTGAGTTGGTCATACCCAAACCGGCGTTCCCGGCGGCGTCGGCCACGCCCGTGTTGTCGAGTGTGATGACGTTGGTGGCGTCCTCGGTGTCGGCTGTCGGAGTAAAAGTCGCTGTAAAAGTGATGTTGCCGTCCGACGAACTGACTGGCGAAAGCGTGCCGTTGGGAATCGTCAGGTCGATGTTGTTAAAGCCCGTAACGGTTTCCGAGAAGGTGATGGTCACGGTGGCAGTCTCACCGACCTTCAGGGCTGAGTCGTTCAGCACGACGGTCGCGGTCGGACGTTTGGTATCGATCGTGAAATTGGCGGAGTTGGTTGTGCCCGTACCGGAATTTCCGGCAGCATCGGCCACTCCCGTATTGTCAAGTGTGATGATGTTAGTTGCGTCTTCGGTATTCGCCGTCGGTGTGAAAGTCGCCGTGAAGGTGATGTTGCCGTCCGATGAACTGACCGGGGTAAGCGTGCCGTTGGGGGTCGTCAGATCGGCGTTGCTAAATCCCGTGACTGCTTCGGAGAAGGTGATTGTTACCGTGGCGGTTTCCCCGGCTTTCAGAGCGGAATCGTCCAGCACGACGGTTGCGGTCGGGCGTTTGGTGTCGATCGTGAAATTGGCCGAACTGCTCGTACCCGTGACGGTATTGCCGGCTGCGTCACTCACACCGGTCTTTTCCAGTTCGATCACATTTGTGGCATCCTCGGTGTCGGCTGTCGGCGTGAAGGTCGCTGTGAAGGTCTTGTTGCCATCGGATGAACTGACCGGGGTAAGTGTGCCATTGGGAATTGTGAGATCATCATTGGTGAAGCCTGTAACCGCTTCGGAGAAGGTTATGGTTATGGTGGCGGTCTCCCCTACCTTCAGGGCCGAATCGTCCAGCACGAGCGTAACGGTCGGTGCCGTCGTGTCGATGATGATTGCCTTGTTGGCGCCCAGTGAACCGGCTGCACCCGGAGCCGGTAATGTGAGGATGGCGTCGATGCCACTGCTCTTGATCGTACCCCCGTTGAGGGTCAGGGAAGTGGTCGCCACGTAGTCCAGGTCGGGGCTAACGTCGCCGGTCTGGTTTGTGTAGTTGAAGGTCAATGTCGTCGTACCCGAGCCGCTCGCATAATCGGCAGTCCGGTCGGTCGTCCCGGTTTCCAGGACGAGTTGAGGTGTTCCGGTTACGTCAACTGCCATGCTGAAGGTCACTGTCACGACAATAGTATTGCCGGCTTTGTAACTGCCGTCGGCGGTGCTGCTGGAGACGGAAGTGACAGCTGCGGCATCGTCGTCTAGGATTGTGATTGTTTTTTGCTGGACGCCGTTCTCTGTGCCGTTGGTGACGCTGCTGATATCGATGATGACCGTCTCATAGCCTTCGTTGTCGGTATCCTGAACGGCCGTGACGGTGGCCGTGCCGGTCGTATTCCCGGCGCTGATGGTGATTGTCGTTGAAGAAAGTGTATAATCGGTTCCGCCGCCGGTTGCCGTGCCCGAGGCCGCGATAGTGACCGTTACCGTTTTGGATGAAGCCGCCGATAAGGTTGCCGTGACGGTCGATGCTTCCGTAGCCTCGGCGATGCTGGCCGGGGAGACCGACAGGGTCACCAAGGGCGGATCGTCGTCATCGGTGATAGTGACGGTTTGCTGCTGCGTTCCGGCTTCGGTGCCATTGGTTACGGAGGAAATATCGACGATGACAGTCTCATCGTCTTCGTCTTTCGTATCCTGAATTGCGGTGATTGTAGCTGTACCGGTGGTGCTTCCGGCCGAGATGACGATACTGGTTGATGACAATGAATAATCCGTCCCCGAGACGGCGGTTCCCGAAGTCGACAGGTTCACCGTGGTGGCCTGGCTGGAGGCGGCGCTGAGCGTGGCCGTTACGGTCGAACTAGCGCT
>CAZPRY010000050.1:0-26728 GCA_964589175.1 uncultured bacterium | reverse complement strand
AGAAGCAAAAAGTCCGCGGCTGGCGTCCCTCGGCGGGTCGGCCCGCCTGACCGATATCAGTCGGGCAGGCTCATTGCTTGCGGAAAAATTTATAAGCGCTGATGATTATCGACGATCCGAATATGAAATGAGAATTGAACATCCCGGAATCCCGGAATATTTATGATTCGCGCAAAATTTTTCTTATCGCTGCGCTGCTTCGCCGTCTGCTTCCGCCGATGGACACATGCCGCCCTTCGGAAAAGTGAGCCAAAAAAAACTAACGGGCGGAAGAAAATGCTAAAAGAGGATATTTATACAATTCATGATAGAAGCAGACTTTTACCGATTGGATTGCGCATAGTCCTCAACAACAGAGTAATAGGACATTTATTCTGCGAATTGCTATAATGTCCTTTTTGAAGCGCAAAAAGGACCAAAAACTCCCCGGCTGAATAAAATTGACCTGAAATCGTTGTTCCTTCACGGGATGGATTGTAAACTCACTACGTTCAGACATACAATCCGTCAGCCTGTTCAGGACCTCTGATTTCCGGGCGGTCAATTTTATTATGCTGCCATTATCGACGGGAAAGGCTATCATCTTTTGTACAATGTACAGAAATATTCTCTGTGATTCTCCGAGCCTCTGTGGCGATACTCATACTTCTCTTATATCGAACTCACGTTATTTACGAAAAACCTGTAGCAGAATGGAGAGGTTGATGCGGATCAGCAGCTTCTGCATATCACTCATTTCTGATCCGATTTGCGGCGTAGCAGATAGTAGTAAAGGCGGGGATGCTCGCCTTCGCTGATCGTGAAATATCCCCGGGATTCGCTGTCCCAGGCGACCGCTTCGCCCATTGGTTCCTTCTTATAACGCAGTATCAGCGGTTTCTTTTTCAAAGTTTGGGCGACTGTTTTCCCGGGTTTGCGACGCCAGTAATAAAGATCTTCGTAATTACGGATGACGATATGCTTCCCGTTCGGAGAGATGTCGCCGCCGGTCGCCAGCGGAATATCGAGTTTGCCGACTTTTTGCGCCATCAAGGCTGTGTCGGTGGATTGCGGGAAAGGCAGTCGATAGACGTGCACCAGCATTTCCCGCTTGGAGACGATGAAGATATCTCCGGTCAAAGGGTCAACCATAAGCGTCTCGGCATCGCGGTTGCCGTCCGGGTATCGGAAAGTGATTGTTTTGATGCCGGTCAAGGAAGCTTCTGACGGAACCTTTTGTTCATCGATTACAGGTTCGGGGACGCGGTAGATGTGCTTCCATTCATAGCGGGCCCGGTTGTCGCCTATGTCGCCGATATAGAGGTAACTCCGGCCCTCGATTGGCCCCGGACCGACGGCGATATCTTCCCAATCCCGGTTACGGATACCAGCTAGATAAAATACAGCCCGCAATGTGCCGGTCTTATCGATGGCAAAGATGCGGTTTCGATCGCCGCTATCGTTGTGGGTCCAGAGAATGCCGTCGTTGATGCGGCTGGCAGCCAGGCCGGAAGCCTCGGTAATCTGGGGAGCGTGTACCGGTCCGAATTCTTTGCGAGGCGAAGCAAAGCCGTAAGCATTGAGGTTGAGCAATAGCACAAGGATTACTGGCAGCGACCGATTCACTATTGGGGTGATTCTATACAAGCGTGTGGCTGCGGCCCGTTGAAATAGGGGTCTTATTCTCAATTTCGGATCATCGCTTTTTACGGGCATTTTTCGGATAATCTCTTTCCATTACAAGGTTGAGGCGCAGAATCCGTGTCCGGATTGTGTGACCGGCCGGACTGAGGTGCAGGCCGTTTTCGATGAACAGTTCCCGTGGCGGGATCCACTTATTATGAACAGGCGTAAAGCGCGGCTAGCGCGGTTCGACGGAGATTGCCCGCGAGCCCCGGATGGCCGTCACGCGCCAGGGCTGGCCCAGGGCGCGCAGGATGCTCAATCCGCCGGTGAGCACCAGCATGACGCCGCCGAAAGTCAGAATCCAGAGTTTGGTTGTCGGTTCCGGATCGACGATAGCTGCTAAAACCATCCATATGCCGGCGGATGACATTCCCAGTCCGGTCAGGATGGCGGTGATTTCGCGCCAGCCGGTCCGACGGCTGACGGACATCTTCTTCAGCAGTTCGATGGCTGTCTGAAAATCGTCGGCGGACAGTCCCAATTGGGCATCATCCTCAACTTCAAAGGGTGTTTTATCGCGATAAGAAATGATGGCGCTTTTCAGCCAGTCTTCATCGGAAGTTTTTATCTGCCTGGACTCTTTGGATGCGAATAAGCGAATAATAACCTCAACTTTTATGACCAGGCAAAATTGGCGATAATCGAAACAGGATGCAATGCTTTTATGGTTTTCGGATGGGTAAGATGTCGAATATCGGGACGAGATACATCAGGTTTTTGAACGTGGTTGTTTAAAAAGCCGACCGGGTTCGGGATTGCCGATCACGGCTACATCGAAATTTCGAGGGGTGGAACTCATAGTGCTTGCCCGGAATGCGATTGTGAAATCAAGCCTTCCAGTTCTTTCTGTACCTGTGTTTTGGAGAATCCGCTGAAACTCCGGTTGGGCGCAATGAAGACGATGCTGTCGCCGAATATCGTCGGGCGATGGAAATGAATGCGTACCCGTTCGGGATTCGTAAACCGGCTGCCGGAAATAGATTTAACCTCCCTGAGGTCGATGCGTAGCGTGTCGCGAAAATTGGTGATAATCAGGGTCGTGCCCTCCAAATCCACTTTTTTAATGTCGGCGAAAACCCGGTACATGACAATGGCAGCGATGAAAAAGGCTATGACTAGAATCATCTGGGCGAGGGAGGGCATCTGCTCCAATTCGCCGCTGGATTCCAAACCCAGGTACGTAACGAAAGCCAGTACGATCCAGAGCGGCGCCATTATAAATTTGTAGAAAAAGGTCATTCCCGAAGATAGCGTGCGTTTCATAATATGAGTTGACGCCCTATTCTTCGGCTTGTTTCAATTCATCCGACCGGTCTTTGGATAGATCGATCCGGTGAAAATCACCCTCGGCGGGCAGATCAAGAACGAAGCGATTACAGGAAGAAAGCGACACGGTACCCTGCTCGATGCGAAAGTCGAGGATATGTCCGCCGTGTTGGCGGTCGTCGGATAGAAAATGCAGGTGATAGCCGGGCAAATTGATACCTTTAACAAAGGGTGGACAATAGAGCCCGACGATCGTGCCGCTGATGTTGGCGGATTCGAAAACGGACTGCTTTGCGGTAACCTCAACCAGTGGGGGATAGGGTTTCTCCTGGGCCGGTACGCTGCGCGTTTTCATATAGGCGAATTCGCCGTGGATTTGAATGCCGTAAAACAGGTTGGGATTGCTGATCGCCCGGTCCAGGAAATTCTGGATATCCTGCACGTTCATCGAGGTGTCGATTGCCGAGCTCGATTCCGTAATGAAATTCATGACCGTGGCGAACGGCGTCGTCATTTCCGGAGCAGCCTTGACGATCTCACCGTCGGCTTTCACCTGGTAGATGACGCCCTCGTAAACCACCATTTCGCCGTCGAGGCGGTCGAAAGTGCCGATCCCGAAGCCGCCCTGAGTCGATAACTCTTTACAACTCATCTGACCATCGTACATACCGGCCAGCAGGGCATCGATTGTGGAGACCTGGGTCAGTGTACCGGATTCCGGTTGCGGTTGCGAACATGAGAAGAGGAAAAGACCCAGAAGAAGAAGGATTCGGATCGGGAAAGATTTCATGCGGTTCATATTCACCCTGTAGTTGTTGGCTAATTTAACGAATTTGGACCAACTCTACAGGTTACTTTTTATTCAAAAACAGGTCTTCCTGGATTTTTTGGACCCGCATTTCGGCGTAGTCGCGCATTACCGAATCACAATCGGGGCACTCTGCGAGAAATTTCTGAAAATACTGTAAGGCCTGCCGGCCATCATCCAGGTACCGGTCGTAAATGGCGGCGATGTAATAGAGAAAATCATGCCGATCCTGTGCATATTCCTCGGCTTCAGAGTAGGCCTCAATGGCAGCTAAGTATTTTTCTTCGCTCTCGAAAATAGCCGCCAGCTGAGCGTGAATATCCGGGAAGAAACTCGGTACGCACAGGCGCACGGCCTCCTGCAACAGTTCCTTTGCTTTTCCGGTATTATCCAATTCCCGGTACGTCAGTCCGAGATAGAAACAGGTCAGCGCGTTTTGCTCGTCTTTTGAATAGGATTGGAGAAACGCGCTATGGGCGAGTCGTATTTTTTCGGTGTAATAATAGCAAAATCCGAGGCGTTGAAAATTCGTTGCGGTCCGCTGGCCGATTGAAATCAGTTTGATATAGGCGGATCCGGCTTTTTCCCAATCATGGATTTTGAACAGGAGCGCTGCGTATTTTTCGACAATCGCGATATGATCGGGATGCTTTTGCAGGAAAAGATGCATGATGTCAAGCGCTGGTTTCATTTCATTTAAGTTTTCATAAACTGCACAAAGGCTCAGTACAGTCATCGGATTTTCGGGATCCAGCCCGTACGCTTCCTCAAGATAAGATTTCGCTTCTTCGAAATTTTCGATGCGGTGCTGGCATTGCCCCATCTTCAGCAGGGCATACGGACGCAAACTGCTGTCAGCCAGCAGGGGGAAATAAATCGAGAAAGCCCGCTGATAATCGTTCTGGTCCATGTAGATTTCGCCTAATTGGATGCGCGCATAGCTATTCGTGCTGTCGAGATACACGACGGCCTCGAAGAGCGGCTGGGCGTCGACCTGGTAACCCAGTTTCAGATAGCTGCGGCCGAGCGCAATCATGATCGGCAGATTTTCGGATTCCAGGTTGTTGGCCTTTTGCAGGCAGTCGATGGCCTTGTTGTGCTGCAGCAGGTTTTGATAAGCCAGGCCGCAATTAAACCAGGCTTGCGTGTTGCTGTCATCCTCCACGAGAATTTGTTGCAGGATGGTCAGAGCGTCCGAATAGCTGCCGGTTTGGATTAGATAGACGGCGCTATCCAGCGGTGCGAATGTTTCCGCCTGCAAAACGGAAAGGAAGATCAGATTTAGCAGTAAAAAATATCTCTTTATCCCGATCCTCATTTGTCCTCCTCCGAAAGATGAGAGATTGAAATCGTCTATAAAAAATCAGATTTTCCAATGGTTAGATGCCTACTGCGGCGGAATAATTCATAAGAATGGGACCGTATCCCACTCGCTTGGTTGTTATCCATTTTCGGAGGACGGGTCCTTAGTCCCAAACCATCTTATCGGAAAATTACCGATATTCCGGCGCTGAGCATCAAACTGAATTTCGTGTAGTCAAAACTTGACCATAATGGAATACTTCAGGAATAGGGAGGAACATAACTGGAAGCATGATAGCATGTTCGCGGAACGATCTCGAGCGCTGTATGAAATCCCCACTTTTGTGTCAGTAAATCCGAACCGAGCATAAACCTGGATTGAGAATTATCCGAGCTGAAGTAGGACGGCGTTAAATCGATAGATAGCCACATGCTAGGCGCATCGGGCAGCCAGACATGCCGGTATCGCAGGAAAAGCGGTACCTGGCATCGATCAAACTTTAAAGTATATTCAGTGCTGATATCGAGTAAGTGTAACGGACCGTATTCGAATTTCCTGTCGTATGAACCGATGTCAGTGCTGCGCGAATATTCGAGGTTGATTTTACCCTGATACTGGTAATCGACTTCGAATGATAGCTTGCGCCAGGGCGAGATTCGGGCGCCGGCGGATAACGCGCCGCCGTACTTTTGCTGAAAACTGAAATCGGCATTCGTACCGATGGGTACCGATAATTCTCCATTATCGGTCATTGTAAACGGTGAGTGCAGGTCCGCGTACAGGGCAAACACCTTACGACTGTAGATGATGCCGATTGAAAAACTACTGCCGTTATAAGGGACCGTACCATCGGAGATAGTTTCACCTGTTGAATCTGTATTTTTCCACGATTCTTTGCCATACCATTGGATCCAGCCAATACCTAGACCGAGATACCGGCTAAGCGGAACAGACAGGTTTACTGAAGAGCGATAAATATTTCTATCTCGCTTCTGGTCGAGATAACTTTTGTTCCATTCACTAGGGACTTTCCAGAGCCCGATTTCGGGTTCCCCGATTTTTTCAAGCGTTAGCCCGGCGACGAGATCGATATGTCGAACGCTGAATGGCAGAACTCCCGTTATAAAGGCCGGGTTCAGGCGAAGCTGTTGATTCGACGATTTTTCGCCGGGATCGAGTAAGCTCAGCTCAATCTGCTCGTCGACGTACGTGAGATTCAGCGCCGTCGCGACGCTCGCCGATTTTGTAAAGCAGTAAACAGCCGGGTTGTTGAAAGGATCGCTAAAAATGAGCGGAGCATTGGCCCGCACCGGTCTGGAAAGCGATGAACCTTGATATGGGAGTAAAACGCCGTTGTACGGTGAAATCTGAGCGTAACCGAATGAACTGTAAAAGATGAGTACTACCAGAAAAATTAACAAAGCACGAGGCTTCATGACCCCCTCCTTCCGGTATAATGATCGATTACAAACTACGAAATCGGAACAACGCTGTCAAGAGCCAAAATATCTTTTACGGCCGTGATAGAAGTTAGAGACTGTAGTAATCATTACCGGATATTGCATATAAAGAAAGGCGGAAACCGATCTCAGGATTCGTAGGACGTTCTTAAAGCCTGCTCGGCCCTGAATCGTTCGATAGCCAGTTGAATGAGGCGGTCGATCAGTTCGGTATAGGAAATCCCGCTGGCCTGCCACAATTTGGGGTACATGCTGATGCGCGTAAAGCCGGGGATCGTGTTCAACTCGTTGACCACGATTTCACCGTTTTTCTTCAGGAAAAAATCGATCCGCGCCATGCCTTCACAGCAAAGCACCCGGAAAACTTCGATGGCGATCTCCTGAATCCGGCGGATAGTATCCTGGTCCAGGTTGGCTGGAATCTCGAGCGTTGCCCCCGATTCGTCGATGTACTTGGCTTCGTAAGAGTAGAAGGTATGATGTTCGGCGTTGGCGATGATCTCGCCGGGCAGTGATGCGATCGGTTCCGCATTGCCGAGCACGGAGCATTCGATTTCGCGGCCGACGACATTTTCTTCGATCAGGATTTTACGGTCGTAAAGGAAAGCATCGTCGATGGCCCGCTCGAATTCCGAGGCGTTCACGATGCGGTGGATTCCCACCGATGAGCCCAGGTTGGCGGGTTTGACGAAGAAGGGCAGACCTAACTGCGCTGCAACTTCATCGAAACGGATGGCTTTGCGGGCGGAGGACTGGAAGACGAGGAATTTCGCCGTCGGCAGGCCGGCTTCCTTCAGCAGGCGCTTCATGACGTCTTTATCCATGCCGACGGCCGAGCCGAGCACTCCGGCGCCGACGAAGGGCACTTCGGCCAGTTTCAGCAGGCCCTGGATCGAGCCGTCTTCGCCGTACGGGCCGTGCATGATCGGGAAGACGACATCGACTTTACCGGTCGGTTCGCTGGTGGCAATATCGATCAGCTGATGCGATTGATTACCAGGCACGAGGGCCAGATGACTCGGATTAGTATTGAGTTTGATCAACTTGGGATTATCGGCATTCAGAAGGTAACGTGATGTTTCGTTGAGGTGCCAGCGCCCCTGTTTATCGATGCCGATCAGCACTACTTCGTATTTATCCTTATCGATGGAATCGATGATATTTTTCGCCGACTGCAGGGAAACTTCGTGTTCGGCGGATTTACCACCGAAAAGAATACCGACTCTGATTTTTTTCTGCATAATTAATGAGCGTCTATTCGTTTTATTTTGCTGTCACACATCGTTGTAATTTAAACAAAATAATCCTTTTCGCAGCTGAAAAGACGGCGAAAACCAATTTCCGTGAGGCGTAGCCGAACGCAACGGGCTTAGACTTCCGTCCGGGACGACGAGATATTTATCCGGCTTGCGCAGGCATTTGGTCCACCAGCGTATCGGGAATCGATCTCAATAAACTTGAAAATAGAATATGGAATGATTAAAATGGAATCAAATAAATGGAAGTCTACGAGATGGGTTTAATAGCATGTCTATAAAGAAACGTTCAGGTTTACAGATAGAGGAGCCTGTTTTAAGCGTACCTATGCAGTAAAAACATATGTAAGTACATAATAAATCTGAGGTAAATTATGTCTCTCTATTTACTTTCCGGAGATCATCTGACATTAATTAAGGAAATTACTTTTAAACTTGAGAGAGATATTCAGAATATTACGGAACAGAATATCCAATTGCTGTTTGGATTAGAATACGTAAAATCCGAGTTCAGCATTAATAATTTCAGGATAGATACTTTAGCATTTGATTGCGAATTGAATTCTTTTGTCATAATCGAATATAAACGCGACCGCAATTTCAGTGTAGTAGATCAAGGCTATGCATATTTATCTTTAATGTTGAATAATAAAGCTGATTTTATATTGGAGTATAACGAGAATAAAAATAAAGTATTAAAAAGAGAAGATATTGACTGGTCCCAGTCAAGAGTAATGTTTGTTGCTCCATCATACACCAATTATCAAATGGAATCCATTAATTTTAAGGACCTTCCCATAGAACTTTGGCAAATTAAAAAATATCAAAACGACACTGTAATGTATAACCAGATTCAATCGTCAAGTGCGCAGGAAAGTATAAAGACGATTTCAAGAAGCACCGATGAAGTGAAGAAAATAAATAAAGAGATAAAAGTTTATACCGAGGATGAACACTTATCTCCATGTTCGGATGAAATAAAAGAGTTATATGAGAAGTTTAAAGAATACATTCAGAATATTGGTGAAATCGAAATAAAGCCTAAAAAGAAATATATCGCTTTTGTGTCTGGATCAAATGTTATTGATATTCACCCTCAGAAAAAAGCAATAAAGATATGGATAAATTTATCAAAAGGTGAATTAGATGATCCTAAACAAATTACACGAGATGTGTCATCAATTGGGCACTGGGGTAACGGTGATTATGAAGTTCAGATATTCGACGATGAAAATATCGAATACATTTTATCACTGGTCAGACAATCTTTGAAAAAAAATAGAAAATAAAGTGCTAACCATTACGTTTAATATTAAACATGGTGATTGAGTTGGAAAAACGTCTTACAATTCCATTTATTTTTTTGATCATTTTTTCTTTGACTGGATGTGCTTTCAGGTCTCCGCAACTTTATGATGGACCTCGAATGCCTCGGACACAAGTATCTGTTTTACTTTGGGGAGAAAGGCAGGAAACGTTATGGGGCTATTACATCATCAGTGTCGATAAAGTCAATGGACGTGTACTTCCCCCGAAAGAAAATTCGATTGAATTGCTACCTGGTGAATACCAAATTTCCGTTTCATGTTCATTCGCGGAATACTCTGGGCTGAAATACTTCTCCGCAAATGATCAGATTATAACCCTTAATGCCGGGCCCGGTCATTTTTACAAAATCCGGGGATGGACTAGTTGGCTTCCGCCAAGGAGTTGGAATGCAAGGATTGACGATATAACAGAAAACTTAGACGAATATTAAAAAAAGTTTCACGATGCTGACAGGTGCAACAATCGCGAACATTTTCCCCAGGTGAAATTGATCAATATCAAAACAATTATTTCCAGCGGATTGGGACTGCGGATTATTTTGGGCAGTTGTCGGGATGAGTTTTATAGTTTTTCTCTTTTCAAGTATGTCTGAGGCGGTTTCGACCGCTGAAACGTAGTTCGACATAAGCAATCAGTGTTTTTACAGATTAGGAAAAACCGTCCGCCTGATTGAAGCGGGGCAAGATCACCTTAATATGCAAAACCCCGGAAAGACCGCAAAGTCTCACCGGGGTTTCTATAGTCATAAGAAGTAGTGAACGACTTTTACAAATTCAGCATCTGGCTGATTTTGAGCATGAAGACATTATCGCCGACGCCGTCAAACAGGGTCCGCGTGTCCCGCGGAAAATCGAAGCGGCGGAAGCTCTCATAATCTGTATAGCCTTGCGACCAGACCAGGTACATCACGGAGCCGGTCATATACTCCCAGCGCAGGACCAGGTTGGAGCGAAACTGTTTGAAGTTGAAATCGGTATAGCCGCCGAACGTATAATCTATCTGGCCGTTATTCCCTTCATCGACCACGTATTCGCCGTTGACGGTATCGTAGTGAATCTGGTCTCCCAGATGGGTGAAGCGCTGGTCGTAATCAACGGCTTTGGGATCGGCCAACTCCAGAAAATCAAAATAATGCCCGGCTGTGAAGAACGGCTGCGCATAATACTGGATCGACAGGTTGGTCGTCAGCGTGAAATCGGCCCGCAGGGTGAGGGTCAAAGTCTTTTGTTGCATGCAGGACCAGATATAGCGGGTTTCATCGTTGTGATCGATGGCCTTTCCGATCCAGGCCCAGGTATCGTCCAACTCGTCGTAGTTCATAGTCGCCGAGAGTTGCAGATTGCGTTTCGGCCGCCAGGTCAGCTCCGGCTCGATTTCCCAGCTGTGGACTTTATCCGGATTCGTGAAATAGAAACTCGTCAACTCAAAGATCAGATTCTTGCGGGCGTCCGTTGAAATATAATTCCAGAAATTCCAGTATTTGGGGACATAGAGCATCGGTCCACCGCGGTTCATGCTGGGATTGTAGCTGCCGAAGCCGCGGTTAATGCCGTAGCCGAAATCCCAGTTATTATTGAAGGTGAAATGCATATTGACGTTGCCGCCCAGGTTCGTACGCAGGCCGGAAAAATCCCAATTTGCCCACTGGTTGAAATTGATCCGAAACTGCCTCAGGAAACCAAGCTGTTCCCATTCATAGAACTGAACCCAGACAAACTGGCTGATGTTATCCACGCTGCGGATATATCCAATGTCGTTGATTTCGAAGCCGGGACTGTAGGATATGACGCCTGTGGCGGCGCGGATATGGCCGGTGTTTTTCGTCAGAATGGCCTTGCCAGAGTAGCCGGCGAGCGAGGTCGCCTGCGGATCATATTCCAGGTGATCGGCATCCACGCGATTGAAATAGCGCGACGAACGCCGCTGGGTGAGTTGAATGGCGGTCGTGTCGCCCTTAACATTACTGAATGAAAATGTTCCGATGAAGCTGTACTTGCGATCGAGAAATTCGTGATCGACATCGATCCCGCCGCTGTAAGCCTCACGGTGCAGATAATCGATGCCAGTATCGTCAAGGCGCCGGTTGACCGCGGTCAGAATTCCGCCGATTGAGGTTTGACCGCCGTTAAAATCCTGCTGCAGGCGTCCCAGCCAGTAGTTTGTCAACGGCTCGATGACATTGAGATCCCGGCTGCCGTCCGAATAATAGACGGTCCCTTTCTCCTGTACGGTAACGGCCTCCATCATTCCGATGGAAAGACCGCCGGAGCTTTTGCCGGTGATTTTGGCGGCGCCCAGGATGTTGGTCATTTCCGGTCGGGCGGTCGAGACAACTTCCTTGTTATTATCGGTCTGCAGGTAACCCTGCGGAGTTCGTCCGATACGTCGCGAGTAGAATAACGAATTGGCGGAATTGTCACCGTCGCCGAATCCGAGCTGGAAGCGCAGGATATTGGCGCCTTCCATGAAGAAGGGCCGCTTTTCGTTGAAATAGGTCTCGAATTCCGTCAGGTTGAAATCGGCGGGATCGGATTCCACCTGCCCGAAATCCGGATTGAGCGTGGCGTTGAGCGTTAACCCGACCTGGTTGCTGTAGCGCAAATCGCCGCCCAGATGCGAAAACAAATCATAATTCTTTTCGTGAACAGAATTCACCAGGTTGTCGGACACATCCGCCTGACCGGCGATGTAGGGTACAAAATAGATCGGATTTTTCACCTTGATATTGCTCAGGCCGTTCAGCACACCGTAACGTGAAACGAAACCCTCTTCGGATTGGCGCCAGTGGTTCCAAACCGATAATTCGTTATTAAGTCGCGGCAGTTCGCGGTACATCTGAATGCCCCACTCCATGCTGTCATTCGAAGTGAAACGCAATTCGCGGAAAGGGATGCGAAATTCGGCGGTCCAGCCCTTTTCATCGATATGCGCGTCGCCATCCCAGACGGCATCCCACTCAAAGTCGGCGTTACCGTCGTCGAAACGACGAACGTCATGTTTTACTCCGGCGGCATTCAGACCGAATTCAAAGGCTGTACGGTTATCGTTATAGCTGTCGATGGAGACGTACATCCAGTCCGACTCGGTATAGTCATCCCGGCGGGACAGAATCGCGCTGATTTTGTCGGGGTTCGGATCGTAAGCGCGTGCGCCGATGTAGAGATATTCGTTGTCATACAGGACGGAGAATTCAGTCGGATACGTGCCTGGTGTACCGTCGTTCGGAGTGCGCTGAATAAAATCACCCTGCCAGTCGGCGGTATGCCAGGCCGGTTCATCCAGTATTCCATCCACGTCGATTTTGATCTCCCCGATGTAATTTGCCTTTGTTTCACGCAGGCGGAACGTATCCACCGGCTCCGTGGTTACTTTCGCTGAAACGAAACACGGCAAAAGTAACGCCATGATTAAAAGATGTTTTACCTTCATACCCTCTACCCATTTTGTGTTGATTAATCACTATGTTTGTTAGACGGATGCAGGCGTTTAAAAGTTGCCTCACCGGTTTATTTATTTAACATTACCGAGGGGCAAACAAGATATGAATATGGCCCTGCGATTATTATCGAAGGTGGAACAATGTTCCGGGTTGGCGTCTTTGCTGTGCTTTTTAGGTCAGAAGCCGTGAATGGATTGGGTGAGAAGAACGGCACCGATTCCGATGAGCAGGATGTTGATACTGCGCTGAAAACTTTCATTCCGCATCCGGCAGGCAGCCAGTTTTCCGAGTATTACTGCCGCAAAGATAACCGGCAGGCTCAGGCAATAGGAATGAAGTACGGGACTCGTCCACAATCCACCCAGAGCATGTCCCAGGAGAATAAACAGGCTGGTCGGTACGAAATAGCTCTGCAGTGTAGCCCGGAATCCGGAGGGCTCCCAGTGACGCATTGCGCCGTAGATTACGACCGGGGGACCATTCGTATTGTAAGCGTCTCCCAGGATACCGGCCAGCAGACCGAACCCGAACGCGTATTTTTCGTTGCGGATGGACATCAGGCGGGGATGGTATAAATTATAAGCTGCAAAAATAATGATGATGACAGCCAGAATCGCCTTTAGTGTGTTTTCGTAGGAACCTTTGAGCAGGAAGAGGCCAATCGGAATCCCGGCGATGGAAGACACGATCAGACGCCAGGTTTCACCAAATCGAATGTGCCGCCGGTTCTGAATGAGAATAATCGTACCCGTAGTCGTTGCCGCAAGCGCGACCAGGGGAGTGACGGTCTTCAGGTCCAGAAAAATAGCCAGGAGCGGCATGGCGATCAGGGCATCACCGAATCCGAACGCGGAGCGCACAAATGCGGCCACAAAGAAAACGAGCAATATCAAAATAATTTGTGTTTCGATACCCATGACACCGGATTACCTATTTTAAGAGGAGCATCCGCTCAGATTGTGAGAACGAGCCAGGCTCCAGACGATAGATGTAGATGCCGGCGCCCACCGTTTTTCCGCTATCATCCGTAGCATCCCAGACCGCTGATTTAAATCCCGGGGTTTCGAGACGATTGACCAGCGTTCTAATCCGGTTGCCGCGTATGTCGTAAATCGTCAGTAGTGTTCTTGTGTGTTCGGGAAGATCGTAACAGATGACGGTTGCCGGATTGAAGGGATTGGGGTAATTCCGGTGCAGCGCGTAGTTTTTCGGCAGGCTTTCGGCCGGGTCGATACCGGTTGCAACGATCCGGAAATGCAACGGCTGGCCGTCGTTGGCCGGGGTGCTTTGCTCATCTTTATCGACAGCCTCCACCAGCCAGCTATAGGAACTGTTGTCCTGCAAATCGATCTGCAAGGTGGTGTCGTTTAACTCTTCGAAGATCTGATACGTTGAAGGATCGTGCCAATCCCCGGCCACGGTCAGCCGGTACCGGATGCGGTCGAGTGGATCGGGATCTGTGGCAGGATGCCAACGGAATTCGACGGAATTACCGCCGAATTGTTCGCCTTCCGGCGGGTAGAGTGTGACGAAGGCTTTCGGCGGTTCAGGGTAGGTATCGCGGTAAAAGCGAAGCGTATCCGCAAAACCGGCGCTGCCGGAATTGTCGTAGCTTTCGACGGTCCAGTACCAGGTTTTATTATCGCCGAGGGTGCGGCCCTGATAGGAGACCGTATCGACTTCGATACTGTAAACCCGGCCGCCCTCAAGCCAGAAATGCAGCCGGTAGTTGACTTCATCCAATGGATCGGGGTCCACCGCCGGTGTCCATTGAAAAAGCGGCCTGGAGTCGGTTTCGATGCTGTTGGGAGTTGGCGTGATCAGGCTGACGGCAGACGGCGGATCGTTTTCGGTATTGATGAAAAATTCGGCGTAGCCGCCCGAATTCCCCGTTACGGCAAAGGAACGGTCGATGGCTTCGACCGTCCAGTAATAGTGGTTATTATCGGGCAGCGTCACGGACGGTGTGTAACTCGCGGCTTCTCCGGTATAGACAACTTGCAGATTATCCAGGCTGGTCCCGAGTGTCAACCGATACGAGACGGCGTCATCGATATCGAGGTCGTCTGCAGCTTGCCATCGGAAGGTTGGGCGACGGTCGGTAATTATCTGGCCGGTGATCGGATTCATCAGTGTAAAAGGCGCCGGAGGACTGTTCTGACTGTTGACTTTAAAGGACCAGATTGCGGAGCGCAATGTGTCGGCGCTGATGGTCACGGCTTCGACCTGCCAGAAATACTCCCCGTTTTCGATGAGCTCTGACTCCGGTCGGTAGTAATTGCTGTCCGTTTCGATCGGTGTAAGATTGCGGAAATCGGAATTGCTATGATAGAAGAGTCGAAACTTTTCAATATCCGGATCCAACGCCGACGATCCAGGAAGGTCAGGCGCGTTGCTACCACCTTTATCCGAATTTCGGATTTGCATTACGAAGGCGCTTGTTTCATCGGCAGAAACTGCATCGGTCGTCCAGTAGAACAGCGGCATCCGGGTCAGAACGGTCGAATTGTTCTCCGGGTAAACCAGGGCGAAATCGCCGGGCGGCGCTGCGGTGACGGTAATGAAATCCGATTTCGTTTCCGGATAGCCGGATTCCGTATACGTAACGCGCATTGTGACTGTATAATTTCCCGGATTGCGGTAGATGTGAAGCGGATTTTGAACTGAAGCCGTGCCCCCATCCCCGAAATCCCAGAGCCAGGCGGCCGTCTCGGGTGTGTAATCGGCCTGCCCGGTAAAGCGGACGGTGAGCGGGGCCGTTCCCTCCAGTACATCTGCGCTGAAGTCGACCTGCAATGGCGCTCTATACACCCATTTAACCGCGTCGAAGACGATTTTCCCGCCGGCATGACCGGTCGCGTCGCCCAACCGCAGCCTGGCCGGGACGCCCTTTTCTAAGATGTAGATACCTAACGAAACCCAGGAATCGCTGAAGCCGCTCTGATCAATCGCGACTTGAGTTTCGCCCTCCGCATCCCACATGGAGTAATACACCAGATCAGCCAGACCTTCCAGGGCGGGAATAAAGGCCATTACCTCGTAATATCCGTCGTCCGGGATTACCGGTGTCCAGGTCGCGTAGCAGGTATCGATGGCGATTGAGTTTGTGGAATTCGTCCACCAGAAATGGTTATTGTATCCGCCGTTTTTCTTATCCTTCCAGTAAGTCATCGAAGACGGCTCCTGCGTATGCAGGTAGAATCCCCGGCCGAGATGGAAATCATCGACGAGTGTGTCGGCCCCGGCGATCGGGGCGTAGTGAGCGGCGATCGTCCAGGGAATGCCGGTCCCGGCCGAGGCCAGGTTGACGTTGCCGTGGTTGTAGCCGGGCCAATCGTACACTGCGCCGAGCCCGTCGTAAGATGGATAGCCGGGAGTGTTTTTGTTGCCGTAAGGATCGTTGCAGATCACGGTGTGCTGACCTTCCACGATCCCGGTACCGAGGACGAGGTGCCCTGAGCCTGTCAACCATACACAGAGCGTAAAAGGATTGCCTGACTGAATTTGATTCGATGCAGCCGACCAGTTCCATTCCGTGTTCCAGGCCTGCGCGACGGTCAGGCCATGTTTTTTATAATAATCGGCCATCACCGAGTTGGGACTCCCGCCCGTGCCCCACATGTACCCGTAGCCACCCTGGCCAGCGGTATGGCCGTTGGGCGAATCTGCGTAGCGGTAATCGGTTTCGCGGTAGAAATAGCGTTCGCAGACGTAGCGGCCCCAATAGCTGATATGCCCGGGATTGGTGGAATGACAGAACGTCTCCCACTCGGGTAAAATTTTATAATAGGCCAGCAGCATGGCGGCTGTCGTCGGTGCGCAGGCGTAGTATCCCCAGAACCAATCGGGCATATCGTATACCTGGTGGAGATAAGGAACGTTCATCGCAGCGGATTTGCTCTTGCCGGGAAGATCATAGAACTGAATCGTGAATGAATCGTCGATTTGCAGTAAAACTTCCGCATTCCCGAGGGATTTCCCGGAGGGATTTACCGGTTGAACGAGTATCCGGCGTCGATCGTAATCATGGTACAAAATGGCCCCGTCCCGGTTAACAAATCGGGGCTCCATTTCGAACATATCCGTTGTTTGGGTGATTCGGTTGATTTCGGAGCCATCGAACCGGGCGGTATAGATATCGGAGTTCAGCAGGCGTAACGCCTCAATCTCTTTCCGGTAGAAAGTGATGTGTTGACTGTCGTCGGACCAGGTTGGGGCGTGCGCTTCTCCGAGCGTGTAAGTCGAGCCCCGGTCAAGATCGTAAACATAGCCCACAGCATCGAAACCACTGAAGAGCAGCTTCCGGCTGTCGCCGGACCATTGCGGATAATAGCAGCCCATCGTCCCGTCGCTAATCCTGATTTTACGGGAATCGCCCAGGTCCATAATCCAGATCTGATCGTCTGCATCGTTGAAGGCGACCATTTTGCCGTCGGGCGAAACCGGAGCGATATTGACATAGCTTCCCAAGTTGAAACGTCGCCCATCCGAAATGTAAAGATAATTGTCGATCGTATAAGCCGACCTTCCGTCAGCCGTGAAACTCACCTGACCCGCATTTCTCACGGGCTCGTGTAAAAGCCTGATCTCCCCGGTTTCCGGATCGATAACAGCGGGACTCGCATAACCGTTGGCAGCGATATACTTGAATCCCAGCAGCCGTTGATCGGGAGAGAGGGTGTAATAGTAACCGCAGCCGGGCGAACTGACGAGGACAGTCGGCTGGCCTTCTTTTACCAGATACAAGGTGGAGGCGTAATTATCTGTAAAAACCAGGCCAGACGGTGTGAAATTGGGAGTTTTTATATAGCCTCGTTCTTCCTGTAAATCCTGGGCCGCGACGCTGCCGACGGACAGAAGCATTATGGAGAGCAGGAGAGCATTTTTATTTTTCATGAATAACTTTCCGGAAATGTTCAGAGAATCAACTCTAAAAGTATAAATGCCGCTGTAAAAGGGCAATTGAAATCAAGGAGCCGTAAGATACGATTCTTTTATCTTGATTAAATGCATAATTTTTTAAAATTTAAGAAGTTTAAAAATCCAAAAAGCATGGATCAGACGGCATGAAAGTACCCAAAATACTGATTATCAGAACCGGTTCCACCTACAAGGAGTTAAAAACCCGGATCGGCGATTTTGATGCCTGGATCAAAGGCCGGATCGAATCTCCCGGTGTCCACTGGAAATCGATCAATATCGATCGCCTGGAACCACAGGAAGTGCAAAACTTCGATGGAGTCATCATCACCGGAGCGCATAAATCGCTGGTCAGTCCCTATCCGTTCCTGAACGGAGCCCGGAGCCTGCTGCACGAAATCCTCGAAAACGGCATCCTTACTCTGGGAATCTGCTTCGGTCATCAACTGCTGAACCTCCTGCTTAGCGGCGAGGTTATAACGAATCCGGTTGGCACCGAAATGGGAGTTGTAAAAATTCATTTCACTATCGAGGGACTGATTCACCCGCTGTTTGCCGGGCTGAATCCGGTGAAAACCGAAGTCTATTCTTCCCATAGCGATATTGTCTCCCGGCTGGGAGAAGGCGTCACGGTTTTAGCCTGGAACGAAGTCACCCAGTTTCAGGCCTGCTCTTATAGCAATCACGTTTTTTCGGTGCAATTCCACCCTGAGTACAACAAAGAGATTATGCAGCATTATATTCGCCGGAACTGGGCTTTACTGGAGGATGATCATCTCCGCAATCCCGGTCAACTGCCTGCGCCCCGGGACTTACTGGCCCGCGTAAAACGTCTGCAGAAATCCGATCTGATTCTGAAGAATTTTCTGGACATGGTGAAAGGTTTGGTCCGCGATCAAATTTTAAAATAAAAGAAGTTCCTGACAACTATGGAGGCTCTCAGTAATCAAAGTGAGTGCGAATCGGGATGGATATGAATAAAAATTATGATCTGGAAAAACAAGGAGATTATAGAAGATGAAGAAATTGTATCGAAGTCCGAATCAGCGTATTCTGGGAGGTGTCTGCGGCGGCGTTGGAGAATATTTCGATCTGGATCCGGTAATCGTCAGACTCGTATGGTTCGTATTTTTCCTGTTTGGCGGCGTTGGATTACTGGCCTATATCATCGGCTGGATTATTATCCCGCTGCAAAACCATAACCAGATGCAGCCGCCGGAAAATGCGACGGATAAACCTGAAAATCCCGGTTACAATATTCGTCTCTTCTGGGGTATCCTCCTGATTCTCCTGGGAATTTTCTTTTTCATGAAGGAGTTCTGGTACCTGAGCGACGTAATCGAAAATATCGTTCGTTTCACCTGGCGTTATCTAATCCCGGTGCTTCTCATTTCGATCGGCATATACGTCATCGTTCAGGGCGACAAAAAACGGAATGGTGATTCACAATCGTAGCCGTCAGGGATTGAAATATCTCCTCATTCGATCCGCAGAACCGGCCGGGATCGACCGTGTTGCACTTGCTCGCGCTGCCGGTTCCGAACGGGGGCTGGTTTTTTTTCAGTATTCCGCCTTAATTTTAATAAATTTTGTGCAACTATTTCTTAATAAATGATTAATTTTACGGTGCTATTTAAACAGGCAAACAGGCAAAGCAGGATAAGAGAAGCGCGATCCCTTGTCCATTTGATGTTTCAGCTCATTTACGCAAACGGAAATAGAAATTTTTGGAGGTTACTATGAGTTATGTACATTCCGTTTTGGAAAGTCTGCGGTCGAGATATCCCTGGGAACAGGAGTTTCTGCAGGCAGCCACGGAAGTGCTGGAATCTTTGGATGCAATCGTTGAGAAGGACCCGAAGTACCAGGAAGCCCGCATTCTGGAAAGATTGGTGGAACCGGAACGAGTCATCATTTTCCGGGTTCCGTGGACGGATGATCGGGGACGGGTGCAGGTCAATCGGGGCTATCGCGTCCAGTATAACAGTGCCATCGGACCCTATAAAGGCGGTCTGCGTTTCCATCCGTCGGTGACACTTAGCATGCTCAAATTTCTAGGCTTCGAACAGGTTTTTAAAAACGCGCTGACGACCCTGCCGATGGGCGGCGGAAAGGGCGGATCCGATTTCAACCCGACGGGTAAATCGGAACATGAGATCATGCAGTATTGCCAGCGATTTATGACCGAACTGTGCCGTCACATCGGTCCGCATACCGACATTCCAGCCGGGGATGTGGGCGTCGGCGGCCGGGAAATCGGTTATCTTTTCGGACAGTACAAAGCCGTTCAGAATCGTTTCGACGCTTCCACACTGACCGGCAAAGGCCTCAGTTTCGGCGGCAGCATTCTGCGACCGGAAGCCACCGGATTCGGCGCCGTCTATTTTGTCGCTGAGATGCTTAAGACCAGGAACGAAACCCTGGAAGGCAAGCGGGTCGGTGTCTCCGGTTTCGGAAACGTGTCCTGGGGAGTTGCCATCAAAGCCACGCAGATGGGCGCAAAAGTCATTTCTCTTTCGGGGCCGGACGGCTGCATCATCGATCCGGACGGCATCGGCACGGAAGAAAAATGGAATTACATGCTGCAGATGCGTTCCAGCGGCCGCGACGTAGTTAAGGATTATGCCGATAAGTTCGGGGTGAAATTCTACGAAAACGCCAGACCCTGGGATATCGTAGCGCTGGATGTCGCCATTCCATCCGCCTTTCAGAACGAATTGGATGAAAGCAATGCGAAAAACCTGCTGAAGAACGGCTGCAAGGTCGTTGCCGAAGCATCGAATATGGGATGTACTCCCGAGGCCGTAAAACTGATCAACGCCAATATCATGTACGGGCCGGGCAAAGCCGTGAATGCCGGCGGCGTCGCCGTATCCGGTTTGGAAATGACGCAGAACTCGATCCGCCTCGGCTGGAAGCCCGAGGAGGTTGACGATCGGCTGCACTGGATTATGCAGAATATCCACAAGCAGTGTCTGGATGCTGCCGAACAGGCCGGTGATTCGGGCAATTATGCCAAAGGCGCGAATATCGCCGGATTCCTGCGCGTATCTGCAGCGATGCTGGCGCAAGGCGTCGTCTGATCCCGTCTTTCGCGAAAATTATCGAATCGAAAAGAGCCACCGGAAAGTGGCTCTTTTTATATTAACTGCCGGTCGATTTACCCAGCTGCGGTTTACTGATTGTGGCCAGGCCGGTCTTTCCGTCCATTTTTATTTCCATTTCCTGTGCCAGGCGCACATGCACGAAGTAGTTGGTTCTTTGGTGAATCTTCTGCGCTCCCAGCCAATCCCAGTCGATCGAATCCTTTTGGGACCGATAGGGGATGGTGAAATATCCGATTTTCATGGCAACCATATTGTGGAAAAAGTGGGTTCCCTGGGAAGGATCGACATTGAAATCTTCCAGCCCGATCTCGATGATTGCCCGGGCCTGGCTGATCTGCACGAATTTTACGGGGATGCCCAGGAAGCGGTCCTGTGAACCCCAGCGTCCGGGACCGATCAGGATGTACTCACGGTTTTCGGATTTCATGCCGGCATTCAACGCGGCAATTTCCTGCTGCATTTCGATAGTCCTGAGCTTATCGAAGCGCTCGGAGTCGATGTAAATGATGTCTTTGATGTTCCGAATGAAGCCGTTGCCCATACCGTGTTCGGTGTAGAGGAAGACATTTTCCTTATCGATTTTTTCCCAAGTAAAATCGATCTCGTCTTCGCTGACACCCAACGGGCGGATCTGCAGAATATCGAAAGTCGGCAAGATATTCTGAGAACGGTCTTCGGTTAAATCGACAGCGAACTCGATTTCCACGGGTATTCCGAAAGCCGTCTGTCCAATATCAAGCAGGTTCTCGATAATTTCCGCCAGCGGAAAATAGTTGTATTTCATAATATGATCGAAGGTGATGACGACCTGACCCTGCTTTTGGATTCCGGGGATGAAGTGGTGATCCTGGTAATCCCAAGTGGAGGCGAGGTAAGCCAGGGCGCCGTTTTGGGCGGCCTCCTCAATCGGAAGTTTTGCCAGCGTGATATCGTCACCCTGGGCGAGATCATAACCATTCTCTTTTAATTCCAGGGCATAAAATTCCTTCTGGGAATCCACTAGCAGAGTCTTCTGCTGCAGGAATTCGATTTTGGGATATTTGGGGCAAAAACGAAACGTCTTGCCGCCTTCGATGACGGTACGACCCAGCCCGGTAGCGATCGAAGCCAGGCCGTCCTCGTGCTTCAGATCGGCAATGGGATAGAAGTTATACGATTGGGCAACGCCGGAAATATGCGGGTAGAAGTATTTATCGCCGTAGGGATGTCCGACGATCTCCTGGATGATCACGGCCATTTTTTCTTCTTCGACCTGATGCTGGAGATTTTCCACATATTCCCGGGCGAAATGTATAAATACCGATGCAAATACCAGTTTGATGGCATCCGTGAGCTGCCGCAGGCGGATCTTCTTCGCGCCGTTGTTGGGCAACATGTAGGTACGGTAAATTCCGGCCAGCGGTTGGGCAAACGAGTCTTCTAGCAGGCTGGAGGAGCGGATCGCGATCGGGTAATCGACGAATTCCAGGAAAATTTTAAGCCGCTTGACGAGCTGATTGGAGAGATATCCGTGCAGGAATATTTGATCGATGGCTTCGTCGGAAAGGGTCTCCAGTTCGCGTTGATCGATATTATTGTTCTGCAGGAAGAAATCGTACTCGTTTGTACCGATAATGGCCGTTCGCGGCAGGCTGATGCGGATATCAGGAAAACTCTCCTCAAAATCCATGGCGACGAGCAGGGCATTCAGAAAGGCCAGGCCGCGTCCCTTGCCTCCCAGCGAACCCTCCGAAAGACGGATCACCTGGTTCATCTTGGGAAGCGAATCGGGACGGAAGTCGACAATTTTGCCCTCGTTGCGGCTCTTTTTGATGTTTTCGATGGTCACCAGCAGCAGGGTGCGTAAGCCTTCGGGACTTGGAAAATCCTGGATAGTCAGGGGCTTGATCTTCCTGGCAATCGGAATTTCACCCCGCGCCATCAGCCAGGTGGAGAAATGATTGCGTTTGCTGTGAAAAATCAGTGATTCCGTAGGCACTTCCCTCAATCGGTCTTCGAATTCCGCCATGGTTGCCGCCCGCGAAATTTCTTCGCCGGATTCTTTGCGGAACACGAAATCGCCGAATCCCAGGTTTTCGATGATGAAACTCCTGAGCTGCGCCAGCAGGTGTTTGGAGTATTTATAGATAAAAGTGGAATTCACCTGGTCGGCTTTGGATTTATTCTCTAATTCAGAAGAGAGCAGAATCGTCGGAACATCAAATCCGTCGGATTTGACATTGTGAATCAGCTTCAAGCCGGCTTCCGGATCGACCTGTCCCGCTCGAAAAAAACTCGTGTCGGAAATAACCGCGATGATGTACTGTTTATATTTCTCGTAGATCGCCTCGGCTTGCTCCAGGTTGTTGGTCAGAATGACTTTGGGGCGGGCGCGCATCCGCAGGCGTTTGTAGGTGTCGCTGATTTCTTCCTGGATTAAAATCTGGGTTTGCTTCATGATCTCCTCGTAGAGGAGCGGCAGGAAGAGTGAGTAAAACTGAATCGAGTCTTCGACCAGCAGAATCACACGTACCAGCCCATGTTTCGTATCATATTCCAGGTTACGGAGATCCTCGACGTATTTCACCATGGCAAGGAACAGTTTCGTGTCCCCCTTCCACAGGAAGATGTTATCCAGGTGTTTCAGCCTTTCGTCGGAGCTTTCGGCTATTTTTATGTCCGACAGCGTACTCAGAAGGAGCAGCACAGGCAGATTGGGCCGTTTCTGTTTGATCCTCTTGGCGAGTTCGTAGGGGGTGATAGTACCTGTGTGCAGCATGGTAATGACGAGATCGAAATTGCGTTTTTCAATCATTTCCAGCGCCGCCTCTCCGGAAGGAACGCTGGTAACCATGGGCTCGGTGCTCAGATTTAGTTGCCGGTATTCACCGAAAATCTGCTCCGACAGGCGGCCGTCCTGTTCGAAGATAAACGCATCATAAAACGGCGAGACCAGTAAAATCTCCTTCACCCGGTTGGCCATCAGGTAATGAAAAATATCTTCGCCGTATTTGAATTTGTTGTAGTAGTAATTCAGATCTTTCCGCATGCTTCGATTTTCCCCCGGATATTCATAATCCCCACAGTATATCGTCATTTGAAGAAAGCTTCAAGGAAAATATCGTGGAAGGAGGCGCCGGCCTTCCGCAGAAAGTAAAAAAAATGAAGAGAGATGGGTATTGTTTACGCAGCTGGGCGAAAGCCCGGATTTAGGTATGATGATCAGTCGTCTGCTGGGAGCTGATCTCGGTGTGTGTTACGTCGTGCGTTGAGTCTGTTTTCAAGACGTATATGCCAAAAACCAGGCAAACGATGAAAAATATCAGGCTGAATGTATTGTGCGTTTTTTTCATGATTCGCTCCATTCTAAATTAGCTCTACTAACTCAATTACAACGAATCATTAGATCATTTTGCGATGGAAGCGTTGTCAGTGTGCAAATTTTTTTCCGGAAATTCATTCCGGGAAGAAGGAACCCGAGCAGACTCTTTCCGTATTCGTAAAGACGGCGCCCGCAGCCTGCATCCGGCGTAGGGCCTTTTCGCCATCTGCGGGCTCCAGGTTGACAGGTTTGATGGCGTCGGTGACAATGTAAACCTGCTTGCCGAGTTCCCGGAATCCAAGTGCAGCGGTCAGCACGCAATAGTCCGTGGCTACTCCGAAAACAACGGCATTTTCGAAAGGAGCGACGGCCGCCCTGATAACTGGAATATCAAAAACATAAATACTCTGTTTCTGAAAATAGACTTCGCCGGGGTGCGAACCGAGACGCTTCAATTCTTCATCGGAAGCCGGGCGATAGGGAATCCACAGCGGATTGGCCGGCCGGGTAGCCGCAATCTTCTCCTGCCCTTTTTGACCGAGCATGCAGTGATCGTCAAAAGTTCCGTTGTTGCGCTTCAACTCCGGATCGCCGGGAAGGTGGGCATCGATAGAGCCCCAGATGGGAATTTTCCAGAGATGGGCGCAACGAATAATTTTCTCAAAATTTGGGATAAGAGTTTCGGCACCGGGAACATAGAGCGCGCCGTCCGGATAGATAAAATCATTCTGTGTATCGACGTCGAAGAATATGGTTTTCATCATGATTGTTCCTCTGCACTATGCAGCATTTCCATTGCTTTTACTTAGAGTGAAAAGGCAACGGATCGTTACCGCTGCATATTAATCAAGATATCTGACATATAAAACAATTACAATCCCCGGACCGATTGCTGAACGATCGCTATAGATATTGTATTTCTGGCCGAATGAAACTAATTTTCCGCATATTTATTAAACGGAGTGGATAGGGAAGGAAGAAAAATGGAACTCAAGGATGATGCCGCTAAATGCTACGAACTGCAGAGTTACATAAAGAAACCGATGATCGAGGGCGTTCGGTTTTTGCCCCTCAAACGTTTCAACGACGATGGTGGGAATTTGACCGAGCTGGCCCGGCTGCACAAAGGCGGGCTTGAGGCGGCGGCCGGATTTGTGGCGGCACAGATCAATTATACGGAATTGCAGCCCGGCACCATCAAGGCCTTTCATATCCATCGGGAGCAGACCGATGTCTGGTACGTACCGCCGGGCGATAAAATTCTGCTGGTGCTGATAGATGTCCGTAAGGATTCGATTAGCTGTGGGCAGCGTATGCGGATCGTCCTGGGAGACGGAAATTCACAACAGGTATTCATTCCGCCGGGAGTCGCCCATGGCTGCAGGAACATATCCGGCAAAGATGCGCGTATCATCTATTTTATGGACAGGCATTTTAGTGTCGATACGAAGGAATGTGACGAGGGGCGTTTGCCCTGGGATTTTGCCGGTACGGATATCTGGGAAATCGAACGCGGCTAGCTGAATTAGAGCCGTTAATCCGGTTCGCTGACGACAATACCGAATTGATCCAACTTCTGATAGAGTGTTTTCCGGGCAATATCGAGTGATTTGGCCGCTTTGCTTAAATTTCCGTTGGACAGGGCTAATACTCTCTCAATCATCTTTTTCTCCAGCTGAAAGATAACGGCATCCAGGTATTCTTTGGGCGATTGATTTTCTTCGAAAGGCAGGCGGACCAGTTCGTCGACATATTTATTGAAAGTGCTGTAAGTCTGAAAGATAATATGTTCGGCACGGAGGGTCTTATCCGCCATCAGGGCGGCTTTTCGAATCACGTTGCGAAGTTCGCGGACATTTCCCGGCCAGGAGTGGCCGGTCAGCTTTTTCAGAGCTTTATCCGAAATACTCAGGATATTGCTCTTGGTGTCCTGATTGGCTTCTTCCACAAAGGTAATGGCAAGGTAGGGAATATCGGCGATACGTTCGCGCAGCGGTGGTACGTATATTGTGAATTCCGAGAGCCGGAAGAAGAGATCTTCTCTGAATTTTCCGACTTTTACCAGTCGATCCAGATGCTCATTGCTGGCAACGATGAGCCGGACGTCGATGTCAATTTCTTTTTCCGAACCGACCGGAGTGATTTTGCGTTGCTCTACGGCCCGCAATAATTTGCGTTGCTGCAGCAGGGGAAGATTGCCGATTTCATCGAGGAACAGTGTACCTCCCGAAGCCATCTCGAACCGTCCGGTACGACTCTCTTTGGCATCCGTGAAGGCGCCCCGATGATGTCCGAATAATTCACTTTCGACGAGGGTTTCCGGGATGGCGCCGCAATCGATCGCCACGAAAGGCGCTTTGTTGCGGGCGCTGCGGCTATGCAGATAATGCGCGACAACCTCTTTTCCGGCCCCGGTTTCGCCCTGAATCAGGGCGGTCATGTTGGTTGGGGCGACGATTTCAATCTGGCTGACCATCTTCTGAATCGCTTCACTTTTGCCGAATATTTTTTCCGCTTCCGGAAGCCGACCCAGAATTCTGCGCAGGTTGTTCAATTCGCGTCTTATTTTCTGGTTGTTCAATCCGCGATGCACACTCAGCAGGAGTACGTCGTTATTGAAGGGCTTTTCGATGAAGTCATATGCGCCCAGACGAATGGCTTCCACGGCCGCGGCTATCTCGCCGAAGGCCGTGATATTGATAACCACCAAACCGGCTTCGATCTCGGGCTGGATCTGTTTGAGGACGTCTTTACCATGCAGCCCGGGAAGCTTCATATCAAGAATCAGGCAATCCGGATTCAGCCGCCGAACTTCATAGACGGCGGCATTCCCGTCGCCAGCCGTAAAGGTTTGGTAGCCGTTGATTTCCATTA
>CAZPRY010000049.1:0-26752 GCA_964589175.1 uncultured bacterium | reverse complement strand
GAGGAGGAATGCCCGCTATTTGTTTTAAGTTCGTTCATAAGCGTAATAGTATGGTGCACCCAACAGCGAAAGCTGTTTTCTGATTGGTGATTTTTCAAGTTTGCTAAGCATTTTTAAAATGTTGAAAGAACGATAAAATCACCTTCGCTGTTGGTGATGCGTCGCCCGTTCGGCGGCTCTGATGAAACTGCTGTTTTTAGCGAGTATGAAGATTAGCGAAAAATGGTCAGCCCCCTGCTCGAATTGGGCGCTGGTGATATCGCAATTAGCGATCCACTTCGCGGATCGATTGAAAGTCGAATTACCCGTCATATTGGAAATGGAGAAAAATTGACACAGTTCAAGGAACACTCTCTTAGTAACTGTTGATCCTATTAAAAAGAGTCTCGCGAAATACTCAGAGAGTCTTACTCGAACTAAAAAGAGTCTCGCGACATTCTCAGAGGGTCTTGTTCGAACCAAAAAGAGTCTCGCGACATTCTCTGAGGGTCTTGCTCGAACTAAAAGGAGTCTTGCGATACCCTCTGAGACAGGAAATCCTATCAAAAAGAGTCTCGCACCTATCCCAGAGATAGGAATTCCTGTCATAAAGAGTCAAACGCCTATCTCTGAGACAGGATTTTCTTTTAAAACTAGTCAATCACTTATCAATAAGAATGGAATTTCAATTAATGTGAATCGTGTTCCCTAAGAGAAAGGCTATCGTGCATATATTAACATTTGTGTTAATTATATGTCAGTTTTAACAATGAAAAAGGCTCTAACCATTGCATACTTTTATATTAACAACAACAATTCTTTATAAAAAGAAGAGAGTTATTTGGTTACAGACAGTCTTAAATTAGTTCCGAAGGAATCCTCCATAGTAGTCCTGTGACCTGCGGGACAACCCTACTCTTTCGGCATTCTCCGCTTGACCTTCGGAGGCCGCGGGCAACCATTATCGGCTATGTTTAAAAAACCGACACCGTGTGACATCTGTAATGATGACCCGTAGGGTTCCCTCCGGGAGAGTCGGCAGTCCCCGATTAGTCACAACAGGCGTTTAATTTATCCTTGCCAACATCGAAAGCGACAACTAATTTGTTATCGGAAATAGTCTTTGAATGAATGGTTTGAATCTTCATAGCGGGTATCTCCTTTTCATGACCGACAGTGGCCGCTGTTTAAAAATAACTTGTCAGAGGAGGAATGCCCGCTATTTGTTTTACGTTCTTTCATAAGCGTAATAGTATGGTGCATCCAATAGCGAAAGCTGTTCGATGAACTCAGAAATTGAGAGTTTTCAAAGCACCTGTAAAGTGCAAAAGAATTTGGCATTTCCATTCCTCGTATCTGATGCGCCAATCGTCAGGCGATGACCAATACATATTATTATGTCACAAAAAGATAAGTCCACCAGGGAGGCTATTCCAATGAAAAAGATGATAATGATGTTACTCCTTTTGTCTTTTTGTACTGTATATACCAAGTACTGTTCGAAAGATTCAACATCTCCGGACAACCATTCTGTAATTATTGAAGAATCGGACCCCATTACCGATATTGAAGGCAATATTTACAAAACAGTCAAAATTGGCGATGATGTATGGATGGCTGAGAACCTGAATGTCAGTCATTTCAGAAATGGAGATCCTATTCCTGAGGTAAAGACCAAAGAGGAATGGGAACGCGCCGCGACAGAACATACAGCTGCCTGGTGTTACTATAATAACAATCCTGAAAACGGCAACACATACGGTAAACTTTACAACTGGTATGCAGTGGATGATTCAAGAGGATTAGAACCCGAAGGTTGGCGTGTTCCTGGGACTAGAGAATGGACGGACCTTATCGGTAATCTGGAAGGAGACAAGCTTGCCGGTAAGAAGATGAAATCAATAACCGGATGGAATTCAGAAGGTAATGGGGATAATTCAAGCAAATTTGCAGGCTATCCCGGCGGGGGTCGTGTCAGCAATGGTGATTTCACCGATATAGGCAGTGCCGGTATTTGGTGGAGTTCTTCAGGACAGACTGCTGCCACTGCCTGGGGCTACAACGTTATTGCATCTGCGAATGGCGTGTTGAGGGGTAGCTTCAATAAGGCTACCGGATTATCAATCCGGTCTGTTTACTGCCCGTCCTGTATTGATGATACCACTTCAGCACTGTCCCTTTCGGAAAAATTGCAGAAAGCGCTCGACGCATCACTGGAATCAGGCATTGGAGTTGGCATTTCAGCGGCAGTAATCATGCCCGATGGCGAGACATGGATCGGTGTAAGCGGCGTCTCGCACGGAACAACGGCAATTACTCCGAACATGCGATTTGCGGCCGGAAGCATTGGGAAGATATTTACAGCTACTACAATTCTTCAACTTGCCGATGAAGGACTCCTTACTTTGGAAGACTCACTCCATGAATGGCTGCCGTCCTTCCCATATATTGATAGCACAATTACCATCCGACAACTTCTAAACCACACCAGCGGCACCAATGATTTCGTGGATAATCCCGCCTTTTGGGAGGCCATTTTTTCGGAGCCTTCAAGATTCTGGACGCCGGAGGAAATAATCCGGGCTTTCAATCGTGAGGCTGTTTTCCCTAAAGGAACAGATTGGAATTATTCTACGACAGGTTACAATTTGCTTCGAATGATTATCAAGAAAATTACCGGATTGGAATTATCAACAGTCTACAGCAATCGATTCTGGATTCCATTGGGGCTTAATAACACATTTACATCAATGGGCGACCCTCTTCCCGCCAATATAGTTCATAGTTGGTACGACCTTGACGATGACGGTACATATGATGATTTTTTCTCCTGGTCAAGAACCGCATTTGACAGTGGCATTGCAGGTGAGGTGTGGATCACCGCGGAGGATCTGGCAAAGTGGGCCAGGGCTATCTTTCAGGATAAAATTGTACTCAGTCAAGCATCTCTTGATCAGATGCTTACTTTTCATTCTCCCTGTACGGGTGAAGAGTTCTTTGGTGCCGGTTATGGTTTAGGAGTGGTAAAGTTTAATCCACAAATTGTTAACGGATTGGAAGCCTACGGGCATAGCGGTAACGCCCCCGGATTTGCGGCCGCTTGTATTTACCTGCCGGATTATGGAGTATGTATCGGATTATTGGATAATACCGAAGAAGGCGAATCCATAGGTTCGGGTATGAGCAATCTACTGAAGGTCATCACCGATTACCTTGCAGATATACCATAACTTATATTGTTGCGGGTTATCTGAAGCGTAATGAAGACAATAAATCAGTATAACTATTTGCCAATTTTATATTAAAAACGACTAATATTTGTCTTAAGTAGAGATTTTCCTGATTCCAGACGGTTTTAAACAAGTTCCGAAGGAATCCTCCATAGGAGTCTCCACCGGGAGTCCTTCGGACCTGTGTGACCTACGGGACCATCCTACTCTTTCCGTTTGAGGCCGGAGCTTCGATCCGTCATGTGCCGGACCTGCGGCCGGCAGTCCCCCGAATTTAACGGGAGCCGCGGGCAACCATTATCGGCTATGTTTAAGACACCAACACCGATCGTTCTAAAACCATCACGCGGCTCGCGCGTCGTCCGTTATAGCATATAGCATAAAATAAATTCGTGAGAAAAAGTAAATCAATCCTTATATTTGCAATGTTATTTTAAGGATTAGTGAATATGCTTAAACAACATGAAATAGATTTGATTTCTGAATATTTTAAAGACAAGCCTGTCTTAAAAGCCTATCTATTTGGTTCACATGTTCGTAACCAATCAGATATTGACAGTGATATTGATATTTTAGTCGAACTGGACTATAACGAACAAATAGGACTAAAATATATCAAAATGCAGAACGATCTTCAAATGATTCTAAAAAGTAAAGTTGATCTTCTATCAAATAATGCAGTTTCCAAATATATTCGACCGATCATTGATCGTGAAAAACAATTGATCTATGCAAAATAAGATAAGTGATATCGTTCGACTCCGAAACATTCTGGATGCCATAAAAGACATTAAAATCTTTTTAAAAGATTCCGATTATGAGAATTTTGAATCCGATAAAATGCTTCAATCAGCTTGTATGCATCAGTTAGAAATTATTGGGGAAGCGGCGAATCATTTTAGTGATGAGTTTTTCAGGAATTATAAAGAGATTGAATGGGCTGAAATTGTTGGGCTTAGGAATCTGCTGATTCACGAATATTTTGGGATTGATATTCGGATTGTCTGGCAGGTAATCCGAAACGATTTACCTCGCCTGAATAAAAATATCAAAATCATTCTAAAAGAAATAACACAGTAAAATATTTCTAAAACGGCTATAACCTTCGCGTATTTTTAGATTATAAACAACAATTCTTTGTCTTAAGCAAAGATTTACCTGATAGCCGGAGGCCGCGGGCAACCATTATTGGTTATATTTAAGACACCGAAACCGTGTGACATCTGTAATGATGACCCGTAGGGTTCCCTCCGGGAGAGCCGGCAGTCCCCGATTAGTCACAATAGGCGTTTAATTTATCCTTGCCAACATCGAAAGCGACAACTAATTTGTTATCAGAAATGGCCTTTGAATGAATAGTTTGAATCTTCATAGCGGGTATCTCCTTTTCATGACCGACAGTGGCCGCTGTTTAAAAATAACTTGCCAAGGGAGGAATGCCCGCTATTTTTTTTAAGTTCGTTCATAGGGGTAATAGTATGGTGGTGCCATTAGCGAGAACTGTTCGACAAACACAAGATTTGCGATTTTGCTAACCAGTGTTTTGAAGGCGGGCAATTTGCGCTCCGATTCGCGTAATTCATGCGTCGTCCTTTCGCACACATACATTGACAAGGTCGATATTTACACCTATATTTTGGTCGTAATATAGCTTATAGGAGATAATATGAGAACAATTACTATTTCACAAGACATCATCCCGGTTGGCGAATTCAAAACCGGAATATCAAAATGGTTAAGAAGTATTCGGAATACAAATCATCCTGTTGTAATAACACAGAACGGTAGACCTGCCGGTGTATTAATAACTCCAGAGGAATATGATAAACTCACCTATACTAAAATGTTTTCTGAATCTATAAATCGTGGAATTCAAGATATAAACACAGGAAATAAATTTTCAACTACCGAACTTAAAGATAAAATTCAGGAAGCCAGAAAAAGCAGAGTATGAAAATAATCTGGACTCGCGAAGCCTTAGAAAATATAATAGAGATCGAGAATTATATATCAGAAGATAATCCCAATAAAGCAGTTGAGTTCACTGATTCACTAATAAATCAATGTGATTATCTTATTGATAATCCGGATATGGGACGGATAGTTCCCGAGTTATCTGATCCAAATATCAGAGAATTAATCCACAAGAATTATAGAATCGTATATCGACATATTGACGAAGAAATCCAGATATTGACAGTATTTGAAGGACATCGTCTTTTACCTTTGGATCATTAAATCAATTTAAAAATAGGTGCGGACCATCGCGTGAAGCCGACGCTTTGAGCTGTGAGCTTGAGTCCGTTTTAGGAGTTTTCTGTTCGTTATTTGATCGATTTAATTCATTGCGGCTCACGCTTTGTTAGAGCATGATAAGATCTTGACATCATAACGCTACAACGTTAATTCTAATTTGAGGTTATTATGGCTACTTTATCTAAAAGAGCAACAATCTATTTTGATCCGGATATACATCGGGTATTAAAGATTAAAGCTGCATCGACCAATAAATCTATTTCGGAGATAGTTGATACCGCAATTCGACAAGAACTTACTCAAGATGAAAAAGACCTGCGTATATTTGATGAACGAGTAAATGAACCATCGATTTCATTTGAGGAGATTCTAAAGGAATTGAAGATCGATGGTAAAATATAAAATCGAATTCAAGCAATCTGCTTACAAGGAACTTAAATCAATACCTAAAAAGGATTTAAAAAGAATCCTTACTAAAATTGAATCGCTATCGGATAATCCCAGACCAAATGATTGTAAAAAATTATCTGCATTAGAGCGCTATAGAATACGACAAGGGAACTACCGAATTTTACACTCAATAGAGAACGAAATTCTTACAATATATATTGTAAAGATGGGACATAGAAAAGTGCTCTAAAATCCGGCGTTTACTCATTCTTGACCGTTACATATAACAGAAAGCCATGAAAATATTAAAACTGTGAGGAAATAATTTGGATAATAAAGTGATTACATTAGACAAAGAAAAGGAAACCCTGCTTGTTCCCTTGTATGGAAAGGCAGTCGAAAGCAGAAAGAAAACACCGATACTCGTCGATCCCAAGGCGTTAGAAATCGTCGAAAAAATTGGCTATGATTTTACGTCACTGAAAATACCCGGCAAGACGAACACAATGATGTGTTTAAGAGCAAAACTGATCGACAATTTTGCCAGAGAATTTGTGAAAAATAAACAGAAATGCAGTGTATTACATTTAGGATGCGGGCTTGATAGCCGGTATTCCAGGATTAATAATCCGGAAGTGGATTGGTATGATCTGGACTTTAAGGAAGTGATTGATATTCGCAGGCAATTTTTCCCGGAGACAGAGAAATATCATCTCATTTCTTCATCGGTAACAGAACCGGGATGGATTGAAGAAATCCCGGTTGAAGAGAAGCCGTATTTAGTTATTGCGGAAGGACTCTTTATGTACCTCAAAGAAGAGGAAATTAAGACACTGCTGAATTCCATTAAGGTAAAGGTAGGCCGTTTCACGCTAATATTTGATGCCTATAGTGTTTATACCGCCAAAAAGGTAAAGAACCATCCTTCCATAAAAAAAACCGGGGCAAGAATTTATTGGGGAATCGATGATCCAATGGAGCTCACTCGATGGAATCCCGGTACAAGATTTATAAACGAGATATATTTTACTTCGAATGAAGAAATCGATCACATGGGATTTGGAACGAAATTGATATATAAGATTGCTCATGTATTTCCAATGGCCAGGAAAGCTCAACGAATAATGGTCTATGAAATTGAATAAGGTAGATAAGCCCGAAAGCATGCAACGTTGAAAGCGGCCAACACCAATCCCGTGGAAGCGCTGAAGTATGAATAAAAGTCGGATATGAAAATAATCACTATCAAATAAGGGGCAAGGTTATGCATAGTGCCGGAGTCACAATAATCGTTGTTCTTCTTGTCCCGATTGCATTTCAGGTTTTTATGCTTGCGATCAAGCAAGACAAGCGACATCAAGAAATCCAAGAAATTCTTAAAAGGATCGAAGAGAAGCTGAGAATAGACTGACCTGCAAGGGTGCCGAATAACCAGGCGCCCGTTTTTTTTACTGCCCATCCCGAACACCGCCAGATAAAGACGATAAGCCTGTGGGCGGGCAGCCATGATGGTTGCATGAATATTCGATAAATTATGGTCGACGTGATGGAGTTTTATAATATCAATTTGATTATAGTCAAGCCCTTGGAAAATATAACGGTAAAGAACACATATTCTGTTATTGGATAAGACTTAATAAAATTATAAGTTGATATTTACTGGAAAAGGAACGCAAGTCCAGTGGTTTGAGCGACAAGAGAATGAATAAAAATTGCTGGAAGTAGAATTATGAAAATGAAAACAGCCTTCTTCTTCTTCGTTATTTTAATCTCGGTTAATGCTTGCCAAAATGACGAAACAGGGACCGGAACTCTTGTTATTAAAGGTGTCACCGCAATTCCATTGCAGAAATCTGCGATGACCGACTTGTCACGTAGTAGCCAGGCTATGTCAAGCACCCATGTAATGCATACCGCCAATCTTAAGGTTTTTATTGCTGAACTATGGGTCTCCCAGGGGCTGGTGACGGAAGACGTTTACGACGATTTTGACTGGTATAAAATTGGGGAAAATAATGAGTTGAAATTGATCGAAGAACTCTTATTTACCGCCGATAACCTGCCTGCCGGGGATTATAAAAGTATTAAAATAGCATTTAAAAATACCATCACGCGTATTGCGGTGTATCAATCGGATATCAATCACACGGTTGAGATGCAGGGCTCTTTGAATGAGGAAAACTGTGGCGATGAAACAATCATTACCCAGTATTTTTCGAAAAGGGGGAACCATAGCCTGGGTAATGACGGTAAATTCCGTTGCGACTCAAGAGGTGAGACCGTTCGTGGTTTCAAAGTCAAACCGGGTGGGATCACAACGGTTTACTGGAAACTGGGCGGACCCAATAGTCAACTCACGGATTGCACTTTTGATTGGGTCGATGTTAACGACAATCAGGCCTGGGATTGCGGCGTAGATTATGTCGGCAATTTCGATTGCAGCGTAGAAGGGCCCATGTGGACATTTGGAGTCGATGATGGCGAAGAAGACCTGTTTATCCCCAATGCCGTAACCGATATTGACGGTAATAGCTACAATGCCGTTAAAATCGGCGATCAAATCTGGATGCAGGAAAACTTAAGAACGACGCGGCTGAATGATGGGACTTATTTGATGACCCGGGAAGAGTATCAACAATATCTGGAAGACAATCCCCCGGCGCCCCCGCCTACGCCGATGCCCCAATCACCACCAATGCGAGCGATGCAGAACAACGATACCGGCCTGATGGCTGTTTACGGATATTTATATACGTATACTGCCGTAGCAACCGGCAAACTCAGTCCGGCCGGATGGCATGTTCCCTCCGATGAAGAATGGACCATCCTGACAGATTATCTTGGCAATAACGCCGGCGGAAAATTAAAATCGACTGAGCTATGGCAGGCCCCCAACCAGGGAGCAACCAACGAAACTGAATTCACGGCGCTACCGGGTGGCGGCATGATTTTGAAAACGTGGACCGGTCCCAGTGGCGAGGTCAATTCCGGTTACAAATATACCGGATATGGACAATTCGGATATTGGTTGACTTCGACCGACGGCTGGGCCAGGATCTTAACCTACACCTCCTCAGAAGTAAGCCGGGAGTATTATCATCCAACCGGAGCCGGAGGTGATGAATCTTTCCTGAGCTGTCGCTGTATCAAAGATTAGACTCTTAATGCCCGGTGTTTTTGGCGCGTCCTATAGGAACCATAAGGGGCAGGATCAGTTGGCTACCCATATGCCGTAACGAAAAATAATCGAATAAACGAATAGAAAACCGGCTACCGATCTGGTCGTAGACATGCGTAAAATCCCGTGCAAGATTTCAGGTGCAGCGCTACTCTTTCTTCTGACTTTCGGCCAGGTGCAAGCCGCGGAAGAGACACGCGAATTTGTAATCCTGCTGCATGGCCTGGCTCGTACCGATAGGTCCCTGATACGACTGGAGCGATACCTTGAAGGCAGTGGTTTTTCAGTTGTAAATATCAGCTACCCGTCGCGCCACAATCTAATAGAAGAACTCGCCGATGATGTCATTTCGACGGCAATTGCGCGATGCCTTGAAAGCGATGCGTGCAAAATCCACTTTGTCACTCATTCAATGGGCGGCATTATGGTTCGTTATTATCTTGAAAACAAGGAAGTTGAAAGGCTGGGGCGCGTGGTAATGCTGAGTCCACCGAACCGGGGTAGTGAAGTCGTCGACAAATTGCACGATTCGCCCATATTCAAATGGTGGAACGGTCCGGCCGGCGAACAGCTGGGCACCGGCGTCGGGGATGTTCCGAGGACTTTAGGGGTTCCCCGGTATGAAGTGGGAATTATCACCGGTGACAGATCCATTAATCCGTATCTGTCGCAGCTAATTCCGGGAAGCGACGACGGAAAGGTTTCGGTTGAGAACGCCAAACTTCCGGGCATGAAAGATTTCCTGGTTGTACACCAGACGCATACATTTATCATGAACGACCAGAATGTCCTTCAGCAGGTGACGGCTTTTATCAACAATGGAGTCTTTGACCGGGAGTGGAAGGCCGGGTGTCCTGCCATGGAGTAATTTTCAATCGTTGCGGAGATTTCCAAAAAATTCCTGAATACAAGGACTAAGTGCCACCACTGGTGCCTTAAAAAATACCTGATCAGGAATTACCCAACATATTATCGGAGGAGGTTGAGATGAGCACCAATCAGATACGAATTGCAGGTACCGGATTACTTTTTCTCTTCATCTTTCTTTCGGGTGTCTGGTTGAGTAATTCCGGAAAGCCGCTCAATGGAATCATCCTGGGAATCCATAAGTTAATCTCACTGGCAGCCGTCGTTTTTCTCGTTGTAATCATCTGCCGGGTCAACCGGACGGCGAAATTGAGCGCAATTGAACTGTCCGCCGCCATTGTCACCGGCTTGTTTTTTCTCGGTACGATCATCACGGGCGGTTTGCTGAGCACCGACAAATCGGTACCGGCGGTTATTCTGACAATGCACCAGATAACGCCAATTCTGACGGTGCTCTCCACGGCCGCTACCCTCTACCTTTTACTGTACCGCAAGTTGTGAGACGTTAAAGCGGCGCGCATCAATCAGCGTGCGTTATAGTAGGAAGGGCCTCTGATTCTACTTTATTCTATTGTTGGGAGAATTTGAATGAGTGAAATAGTTACGTATTGCGGTTTGCTTTGCCGGGAGTGTCCGATTTATAGAGCAGCCCGGGAAGTCGATAAGGTCAAAAAAGCGGAAATGATATCCGAAATAGTGAGGCTGTGCAAAACCCACTATGGAGTGGATTACCGGGATGAAGATATCAATGCCTGTGATGGTTGCAGCGCCGAAAGCGGCCGCTTATACCGGGAGATCATCCCGATCCTACCCTGACGCGAATCGGAAGAGATTTTTACACTACCGGTTCTTCTTTTAATCCGACACCGATTATCTATCATTCCACCGATCTTGGGCATTGGGAAGCCATTTCCCGGCCAATTCCGGCAACTTGGGCATCCTATGGTGATCAACCCGGTGGAGGCATTTGGGGGGGGGCCATTTGGTTTATCATCCGGGTTCCGGCATTTTTTCGGAAGAAACGGAGTGATGCATTTTGTAAAGGCCGTCGATCCCGCCGGGCCGTGGAGTGAGCCGGTGGCCCTGAATTGCCCGTCCGGCATGACGTTTACCTGAAATTCGTCGGATCAGGAGCTGACCGGCTTTTTCAACTGAAATGGTTCAGATTTCTTAGCAAGAATGATTCCCCATTAAAACGCTTCTGAAATAAGAGGTTTTTTGCAAGGAATTATTTCGGGCATTCGTGAAATGATGTTAAGTTATGCATCATAGCAGAGGTGTAAGATGAAAACTTTAATCGTGTTTGACTCGATCTTCGGGAATACGGCGGAGATTGCCAAAGCGATCGGTGCTGCGATCAGCACTGACGTACTTTTTCGCCGTACGGACGAAGTGAATCCCGCCGATCTGGAAGCGATGGACCTTCTTATCGTCGGTGCCCCGACCTACGGAGGCAAACCGACGCCGGCGATGCGCAGCTTTCTCGATACGATTCCGGAGTCTGCGGTTCAGGGGATCCATGTAGCCGCGTTTGATACGCGACTCGCGACGAAACTGCTCCGTATTATCGGCTACGCCGCCGGAGATATTGCGGAAATTCTGAAGAGCAAGGGCGGCAATCTCATCATCGCTCCGGAAGGATTTATCGTCAAGGGTAAAAAAGGTCCCTTGAAAGAAGGTGAAATGGAGCACGCCGCTAATTGGGGCAAAGAATTGGTTGGGCGTCTTTAAGTTCAGGCGACGCCAATTGATTGCGACATTGTGACCTGACCGGGTAAGATGAAGTAACAGTCGGGGTATGCTATGATATTCTGATCGCAGCATTTTTTATGATCAGAACCCATAAGATATTTTTAAAACGGCATAAAAAAGAGTTATAGCAGAACGGCGGTCTGAAACCCATTCTACGATTCATCTAAGCCGATCCAGGGGATTGGATCTACCGTGAATATTATTGAGAAAATTGCCCAAAAAGGCTCGGACAAAGCAGCCGTTGCGCAAGAGATTATCGGGAATCCGGAGTATCTTCCCGACCTGTTGCAGGGCCTGCATCATAAACGGGGAAACGTTAAATTCGGCTGCGAAAAAACAATACGTCTGGTCAGCGAAAAGAGACCGGATTTAGTTTACCCTTATTTTGATGAGCTTGCGAAGATGCTCGATTCCGACAATAGCTTTCTGCAATGGGGGGCCATTGTTACGATTTCCAACCTGGTATCGGAGGATGGCGCGCAAAAGTTTGGAAAAATCTTTAAGAAGTACTTTTCTCTAATCACGGGTATTTCCATGGTTGCGGCGGCGAATGTCATCGGTAATTCGTGGAAAATCGTCCGGGCGAAACCGGCTTTAACCGGAAAAATTGTGCAGGAAATATTAAAAGTCAAAGCGGCAAGATACGAATATAAAGGTGAATTATCTCCTGAATGTAACAATGTCGCATGCGGTCATGTAATTGATGCCTTCGAATGCTTTTATGACAAAATCGAAAATAAGCAACCGGTCATTCGATTCATCCTGGATCAGCGTAAAAGCACCCGCAAATCGGTAGCCCTAAAAGCCGAAAAATTTCTGAAAAAATATAAAATTAATCTATTGCAAACGAATCGGATGAATGATCTCGAACTGCCGTTAAAAAAACAACCAGGTCACCCGGTTTGTGTCGGCAGTATCGTAGGGCTCAACATCCGGGAAGCCTGATATTTTAAGATAATTAAGGAAGGGAAAATTTAATGAGCCAAAGTAAACAAGATGACACCCGGTATTTCTGCGATATCGAAAACAGAGAAAAGAAGGAAATCGTCAAGGGCGTTAATATCAGGACTTTCTGGGGTAGTGAGATGCTGGTGGCGATCGTCGATCTGGCCGCCAGGGCCGTCGTGCCTGTTCACGCCCATCCGCAGGAACAGATTGGCACGGTCATCTCCGGTACCTTGGAGATGACAATTGCGGGTGAATCGCGCTGGCTTGCTCCGGGGGATACCTACGTCATTCCGGGAGGTGCTAAGCACGGGGCGATAACCGGCGACCGGCCTGCCAGAGCGATCGATGTCTTCAGCCCGGTTCGGGAAGACTATCAGTATTGATGGCGAAGTGCTTTTGGATAGTTTACACTTTTATTCGATTATGATTGCTGCAATGCATCAACGAGGAGAATATGATCAGACACGCAAAAGCATCGGACGCCGAGGCTATCTGTAATATCTACAACCACTACGTCGAGAACTCCATAATCACTTTTGAAGAAACTCCCATTACGGCGGTGGAAATGGCCGTACGCATCGCGAATCTGACTCAGAATTTTCCCTTTTTGGTTTTTGTGGATAGCGAGATCGTAGTTGGCTATACGTACGCCGCTAAATGGAAAGAGCGGTCGGCTTACCGGTACTCCGTCGAGACCGGCATCTACATCGATTCACAGCATGTCGGCCAGGGGATCGGCACCAAACTCAAGGCGGCAATCCTTGAAGAACTGAAGAAGAAATCGATTCATAGTGTTTTGTGCGGGATTGCTTTGCCTAATCCGACCAGTATTGCCCTGTGCGAAAAATTCGGATTCGAAAAAGTTGCCCAGCTCAGAGAAGTCGGCTATAAATTTGGTCAATGGATCGATGTCGGTTACTGGGAATTGATATTATGACCGAGGATTTAATCTGATGATGAAAAAACTGAATTTTCTATTGGGAGATTGGGATTTGCGGTACAATGTCCCCAAAAGTACCTTCAGTGAAGCGATGATCGGCAGCGGAACCGGTACGATGAAGCGGATGCTGGACGATAAGTATGTGGTTTTCGATTACACGGCGCTGGTGGGTGGGCAGAAGGGAGCCGCGCATGGCATCTTCGCCTGGGACGAGAAGGCGCAAATTTACCGTTACTGGTGGTTCGAAAACTCGGGCGCCTTCCAGCAGGCGACCTGTAAATTTATCAATGACGACACTTTGTTCATGAATTGGCATGATAGCCTGCTGATCCAGACATTCAGGAAAACCGGCAAAGACAAAGTGGTTTTGAGAATGGAAAATCCCGATATGCAGGGGAATTTCATGCTCATCCTGGAAGTGATATTCACCCGGAAAGAGCTTAATCGTTGAGGCTCAGTTAAAGATGTAATCGGGAATACCCGAATTTTTAAATCCTGATTTTCCTGTTATATTTACAGAGAAGATCAGGATGAGTTAGGATATGGATTCGATCGATAAACGAAGGAGAAAATCATGATGTTCGGATTCGATAAGATGGCAGTAAAGAAGAGCCTTTTTATTCTGATTACCGGATCGATCCCTTTACTGCTGTTCATGGGCGGTCCGGAAGAAAAAAAACCGGCCGAAGATACGCAGAAAATCAAACTCCCGGACGGCTATGAAGTCAGATATTTTGAAGACCTGCGTTACGGCCTTTTCATTCCGCCAACATACGATCCGGCCGAAAGTTACCCGTTGATCGTCTGTCTGCACGGCAAAGGAGATACAGTGTCGTGGGATTTGCCCTGGTATCATGATCCCATACAGGCGGAAGACCCATGCTTCGTAATCACGCCCAAGACCCTGGCGACCGATAGAGGCTGGGGGCATAGCTGGAATGACGAACACAGCAAGGATATGAAGAAGACCCTGCAGGTGCTCGCACTTTTACGGCAGGAATTCAACATCGACCCCAATCGTCTGTACATCCATGGCACCTCCATGGGCGGTTTCGGGACCTTCAGTGCCCTGACCAAGGAAGCTGGTATGTTTGCCGCGGCGTTTTCGATTTGCGGCGGCGGAAATCCCGAAAAAGCCGGATTGCTCGTCGATACGCCGTTGTGGATTTTTCACGGCAGTGCGGACAATATCGTGCCTGTCCGCTTTTCCCGGGATGTATACAGGGCCATTGTAGACGCAGGTGGAAAACAGGTGCGTTTAACCGAGTACCCGGGGGTCCGCCATCCCGCCTGGACGCCCGCCTGGAAGGAGCCTACGCTGACATCCTGGCTGCTGGCGCAAGTCAAAGGTGTTCAGCATGGTAAGCCCGATACGGTTGGGAACTGCTGTTATGAAATTCTCGATACGAATCAGGTAAAACTGGTCTGGAACGCGCCTGCCGATCACGCCAATCCCGATAACCGGATCTGGTACTATAAGATTTATCATGATTCCGACCTGATCGCTGAGATCGATAATAACCGGACGTGCTATACCGATACACTAATATACCGCGCGTTTGCCCATTCCTACAGTCTGTCGGCGGTTAATTACTTTTTTAAAGAATCGGAGCTCACGGCTCCGCTGGTAATTCATTTTACTGACGAAAAACCGTAATAGGGAGGATAAAATCGTGAAAAAATTAACTTTGTTTATCATTTTAATATCGGTCATGCCGGTCTTCGCCCAGAAATTCGATGGGCTGGCAATGACGCCGCCGATGGGCTGGAACAGCTGGAATAATTTCGCCTGTGATGTTAATGAAGAGCTGATCCGTGAAACGGCCGATGCGATGGTAAATAGCGGGATGAAAGACGCCGGCTACCGGTATATCGTCATCGACGACTGCTGGCAGGGACAACGCGACGAACTCGGCTTCATTCAGCCCGATCCGGATCGATTCCCTTCCGGTATCAAAGCCCTCGCGGATTATATTCACTCAAAGGATTTGAAATTCGGCATTTACTCCGATGCGGGCTGGAAAACCTGCGGCGGACGGCCCGGCAGTCGAGGTTACGAGTACCAGGATGCGCTGCGCTATGCCGAGTGGGGCGTCGATTATCTCAAATACGATTGGTGCAACACCGAAGCCCTGAATGCCGAGGGGGCGTATCTGACGATGCGTGATGCGCTTTATGCCGCGGGCCGCCCAATTGTCTTCAGCCTTTGCGAATGGGGCAACAATGAACCCTGGAGTTGGGGCAAGAATGTCGGACATTTGTGGCGCACGACCGGCGACATCACCAACTGCTTCGACTGCGTTGTCGATCATGGGATCTGGAAATCCTGGGGAATTATGCAGATTCTGGATTTGCAGGAAGGTTTGCGTATTCATGCCGGTCCCGACCACTGGAACGATCCCGATATGATGGAGGTGGGCAATGGCATGACGGTTGCGGAAGATCGTGCCCATTTCTCGATATGGTGCATGCTGGCCGCTCCGCTGATCGCCGGCAATGACCTGATCAACATATCGAAAGAAACCACCCTGATTCTCACAAATAAAGAAGCCATCGGCATCGACCAGGACCCGCTCGGCATTCAGGGGTTCAAGTACTGGTCTGAAGGTGGGCTCGAGGTCTGGGTCAAACCACTCGAAAAGGGGGCCTGGGCGGTATGTTTCCTGAACCAGAGCACGGAGGCGAAAGATGTCAATTTCGTCTGGAAGGATAACTACATAAACGACGGATTCTCCCAGCGGGAAATGAATTGCGGACGGGACGTCTACAAAATCCGCGATCTGTGGGCTGCCAAGGATGCGGGAACGACCCAGAAAGCTTTTACGGGCAAACTGGCGCCCCATGATGTAATTCTATTGAAACTGAGTCCTGTCAAATAATTTGCAATTTTTAGATTGTGGCAATTATTCTGAAAATGGGATGGTATTCGTACCTTGATTTCCTGGACGAAATGGATGCAATACCGGGAATAGTCGGCACCGGGGCCGGAACGGCCATATCGGAGCCTCCGGGTTCATCCGTTTCCTTTCGTTTGTCCAACTATCCTAATCCGTTTAATCCGTCGACGAAAATCCGGTTCGCGTTTGATCGGCCGACAAAAGTCACCCTGAAGATATTCGATCTTAGCGGGCGGGAAGTCGCAACTTTGATTGATAATCGGGAATATGGCTCAGGAGAGTACACGCTGGAATGGGATGGTTCGGAATGCGCAGCCGGAATTTACCTGTACCAATTGCGTACCGATCGCCAAGTCTTCACTCGCAAAATGGTTTTACTAAAGTAACCCGGACGTTCCCGTCCGGTATAGTGAAGAAAAGAGGATTCTACAGACAGGAATGTCTGTTCTACATATTGACGGTAATCATTCTGAAAACAATAGAAAGCACCCATGCAAAACAGACATTTCGGTATTCTCGCAATTCTACTAACCGGCCTGCCGCTAATGGCGCAGATATATGTCGCCACCGACGGCAACGATTTGAACTCCGGCACCATTGATCAACCCTTGAAAACCATCGCCAAAGCGATCACGGTTGTAGTACCGGGCGATACGATTTATGTGCGCGGCGGGACCCATGCGCTATTCGCACCGATAAACATCAATTCTTCGCAGAACGGTTCTGATTCGAGCCGCTATCACTTATTTGCCTACGGAGATGAAAGACCACTGCTGGATTTCTCGGCGACGGCGCTCGGCACCAAAGGCATCAGCCTGCGCGGAAGTTACTGATCCATGCGGGGCTTTGATGTCACGGGCGCCGGCGACAACGGCCTGGACATCAGCGGCGGTTCGTATAATGTCATCGAACGCTGCAATTTCTATGAAAACCGCGATTCCGGCGTGCAACTCGGCAACGGCGCGGCCTATAATCGCTTCATCAATTGCGATTCGTATTATAACGCCGATCCGCCCGATTACGGCGACGCCGACGGCTTTGCGCCCAAACTGACCGTCGGCACCGGTAACTATTTCTATGGTTGCCGCTCGTGGTGGAATTGCGACGACGGCTGGGACGGCTACATGCGCGGCGCAACGGACGTCACGACGACACTCGAAAACTGCTGGACCTGGAAAAACGGCTACCTGAAGGACGGCAGCGATCCCGGCGCGCAGGCCAACGGCAACGGCTTCAAGATGGGTGGCGGCGATAACAGCAACAGCGAAAAGTTGATGCATCATTTCAACCTGACGAATTGCCTGGCCTTCCAGAACAAGCACAAAGGCTTCGACCAGAATAACAACGTTGGCTCGATGACGCTCCTGAATTGCACGGGCTGGGCCAACCAGGCGGCCAATTTCCGGATTACGCGGACTTTGAGTGCAGAGCAGACGTTGACTGTCAAGAACTGCATCTCGCTTGATGGCGGCGCCGAACTCGGCAGTTTCGCGATCCAGGCGACCAACAGCTGGATGGCGCCTTTCAATGTCAGCGAGGAGGATTTCCTGAGTATCGATCCGGCTTCGGCTTCGGCCCCGCGTAAGGCCGACGGCAGCCTGCCGGATATCGAGTTCATGCACCTGGCCAGCGGCAGCGACCTGATCGACGCGGGCGTCGATCTAGGACTTCCCTTTTGGGGGAACGCACCCGATCTCGGTGCTTTCGAGACTTACTACACAAACATTGCCGATAACGACGAAGGAATTCCGCTGCAATATTCGCTGTCTCAAAACTACCCCAATCCATTCAACCCGGTTACCACGATTCGATACACACTCCCGGCTAAGAGTGTTGTGGACATACGCGTATTCGATCTGCGTGGTAATTGCGTCGCGCTGCTTGCTCGTGGGGGACAGCAATCCGGAAGTTATGAGATTGATTTCGACGGATCGAAGCTGACCAGCGGCGTGTATTATTACCGCCTTGAAGCCGGCAGTTATAGTGCAACGCGTAAAATGGTTTTGCTGAAATAAGGCCGGTCTTTCGTTTTGTCGGAACGGAAGATAAACTGTCGCAAAGGGTGCAATGGATGGAAAGGAAATGTAAGCACGCAAATCGTTCTGCCAGATACCTGGACCTGGCAGGATCAACCACCAGGAGAGGGCTCCTCACGAAACGAAAGTCGGCCCCCGAACTCCGGATTTCAGACAGCAGATTTCAGATTTTTGATTTATGGGGTTTTCTCTGCATCCTGTACGGTATGTTCACTGTCCACCAAAAAATGCTTTGCTTCTGTAGTCAAAATGGCTAAAATCAGTTCAAACATTACAGCGATGCAACTCATGTGGCAAGGGGATGAATATAATAGGAATAACGATACGGTTTTCCGGATTGGGGCGTGGGAGCACTGCGCTATTTCATCAGGCCGGAAGAACGACACAGTACGGCAGAAAGAAAAAATGGAGAAAAAGTTTGTCTAGAGAAACCTGTTTTCACTATGAATGTGCAGGATAAACGTATGTTATATGTGATAAAAGAGGAGTAAAGTTATGAGAAAATATTTCCGTATGTTAATATTTTTTCTAATGTGTAATACTCTGATTTATTCTCAAAAATATAATTTTGGTACAAACGAAATTGATTCACTTGTTTGTCTCCAACTTTATCCACTTCAAATAGGGAATAAATGGATTTATCTTCATGAAAGTTGCTCTAATACATATTTTGGAACGGAATATTATTCTGATACTGTTTATAAAGAGATCATTGGAGATACGCTGTTGTTGAATGATAAAAGATATTATACATTTTCAGAACATTCAAATAATAGTAAACAAAATTACTATGAGCGTCTTGATTTACTTGAAGATATAGTATATAGATTTGATATAGATAAAAATATTGAATATGCAATTGATTACTTATATACCAAAACTGGTGATACAACAGATAGTCAACGCTTTGGATATGATACATTTAGTGAAAGTTCCGGCTATCAAATATATACTGTATTTGAATCTGATAGTATGATGTTTGTTTTTAGTGAAACATTTTATTCGAAACACTTCCAATCAAATGATTTAGAAATGCATAATTATATACTTATGCAAGATATAGGATTGTACGAAGATAACTATCAATTTGACTTTGGTAGTGGTTGGTATTATTTAAAATATGCAAATATTAATAATAAAGAATATGGTGATTTAGACTTTCTTAGTATAAAAAATGGCGAAAATACTTTGTATAAATTTGAGTTAAAACAAAATTATCCGAATCCTTTTAATTCTGTTACAAAAGTAAAATATGAAATCAATAAAAGAAATCAGGTGACTTGCACTATATTTAATATTCAAGGGCGACAAATAAAAACACTTGTAAGTGAATATCAAAAACCTGGACAATATGAAGTAAGTTGGAATGCTTCTGATAATTCTTCAGGATTGTACATTATCCAATTAAAAGTTGGAAATTTAATTCAAAACAAAAAGTGTTTATTTCTTAGATAAACACATATAATCAGCGGTTTGCTCAACGAAAGGAAGTTACATACAATCAGGCATACGGGTAAAGTTGTCGAAGGCGAAATCCTAGATTCCGGGAAATTAGAGCAATCGAGTGGAATTAAAACACACTATTTAAAAGTACGATTTGTACAGGAAGATGGAAATGAAGTTGTTAAATCATTTCCCGTAGATGAAGACGATTACCTGCATGCATTGGAGATGGGGCGCATTCCGATTACGTATGTGCCAAAGAATCCGGGATTTAGCAGAGTTGGCAAATACTATGGCTACAACAGGGCTCCCTTATGTTTTGCCATAATAATATTTATAACAAGCCTATCATTTTTGGTTGTTTTGGAAATCCCTATTAGAAGAAAAATATTGCTATCCCGGAATCCGGTTGAAGAATGATGGTTTCATTAATCGATTTAATGCTAATATAATATTGCAGATTAACTTAACAATTGCGGAGGCCAATTCAATTATGAGGAAAAATTTCTTAATTCCGGTTTTCATTATCTTTATCATTACAGATTACATTTCCGCTCAGAATTCGGGGGGCGAATCATGGACTGTGTCGGTTTTCCTCAGTCCTTCGCTTGTGTCCCCGAAAAGTGATTGGAGTTTTTCTCATCCGTCATATCATGAAACCGGTGGAGTTCATTATGAAATCATTGCAGGTACATTCGAACAAAACTTCGCGGTAAGCGGCGGATTAGAAATGGAGAAAGGGTATTTTGGATTACAGGGCAATTTTGAATATATGCCGCAGAAACTCAGTAAAAGTGAAGCTGCCCAAAATGATGAGTTAAAACTGCTAATGGGTGAATTTTCACTATTGCTCTATCCGTTGAAAGATTACAAATCGTTCAAGCCTTTTTTATCCCTTGGAGGCGGCTTGCTAAAGGCCAGCGGTGATATCGACAATACAGGTCTTGTCATGTCTTATGCTACCGGAGTAAAGATTCCGCTTTCTGGAAAATTTGGTATAAATTTAGAACTGAAAGGTAGGCTATTGAAATATACACAGCTGGAGTTATCCGAATCTATTTCAAAAGACATTCGCATCCATCCATGGAAACTTAGTTTAGGTGCTTTTTATCAGATATGAGTTATAATTCAACGTCTCGGTGTTGCCTTTCGAGCGGGATGACGCTTTGGAAATGCGGGTTTGCTGGAGGATTCCGATGTTTTATAGTAGCAGGTACCCTGATTGGTACGTCTACGTCGATGTCCTGAGCGGTGAAATTATATGCACCTGGCAACTGTTAATAGGCTGAGCCGGTGATCGGGCTTTTTTATCATAGCGAGAACAATTCGGAAGGTAAAGATTGAACAGGACTTCAGGTGCAAGGAAATGCAATGTTCTAACGCTTGACATCCTGATAATTGCTTTTTAATATAACGGTGCATTGGGCGTTGCAGACGGCGGCCGGAATCCGATCACATTTGAGGAATTTGTTGAATTTGAGATCGGGGAATTCGTGAACCGCTTGCTCCATGAAGTAAAAAGGCGCACTACGGATAGATTTAAGGACAGGGAAAGGGAATTCGGATGAAATACAAGGTGGAATATCTCGATATTGACGACCTTCGCCGGCTTCAACTGGATCGGCTCAGGAGCGTAGCGCAGCAGCTTTTCAATAATGTATCCTATTACCGCGATGCCTTCAATATGCTCGGCATCCGGCCGGAGGACCTGCGCTCGCTGGACGACCTTCAGCGGCTGCCGTTAACCGATAAAGAGACGCTGCGGATGTACTACCCGTTTGGAATGTTCAGCGTGCCGATGTCGATGATCAAGGAAATTCACGCATCTTCCGGAACAACCGGCAAGCCGACCGTGGTGGCTTATACGGACAATGATATTAAAATCTGGTCCGAAGTGATGTCACGCAGCATCGCCTGTACCGGAGGCACCTACCAGGACATTATTCAGAACGCCTACGGTTACGGACTATTCACGGGCGGTCTCGGGATTCATTATGGTTCGCTGGAGCTGGGATCGGCTATCGTGCCGATGTCTTCCGGTGGTTCAAGACGGCAGTTGCAGCTGATGCAGGATTTTCAAACGACAATTCTGACCTGCACGCCTTCGTACTCGATCTACCTGGCTGAATATGCGGAGTCGCTGGGTATCCATCCGCGCGAAACCAGCATCCGCATCGGCATTTTGGGTGCGGAGCCCTGGTCCGAAGCTATGCGCAAGGACATTGAGCAGCTCTGGAACATCAAGGCCTACGATATCTATGGATTATCCGAAATCATTGGTCCCGGCGTGGCGGTGGAGTGCGAAGGCCAGAATGGTCTGCATATCTGGGCCGATCATTTCCTGCCCGAAGTGATTGATTCCAGAACCGGAAAGCCGGTGGCGGAAGGGGAAGACGGGATGCTGGTAATTACGACGCTGACCAAGGAAGCCACGCCCTTTCTGCGTTATGCTACCAAAGATATAGTGAATATAAGCTATGAAAAATGTCCGGCCTGCGGTCGCACCATGCCGAGAATCAGCCGGGTCAAAGGCCGTACCGACGACATGCTGATCATCCGCGGCATCAATGTCTTCCCGTCGCAGATTGAATCGGTACTGCTCGAGATTGAAGGGATCGAGCCCCATTACCTGCTGGTGGTAACCCGGGAAGGCGCCCTGGATCAGCTGGAAGTCCAGGTTGAAGTCAACGAGAAATTCTTCTCAGACGAGATCCGCGTTCTGGAAGGATTGGAAAAACGCATCAGACAGGAAATCGAAAATGTCCTGGCGATTGCCGTGAAAGTCAAACTCGTGGAACCTAAAACGATCGCCCGCAGTGAAGGTAAAGCCAGGCGGGTGATCGATAACCGACAAATCTAACCGTCTTTTTTTCTCAGGGACGCAAAAAGAAAAAAGAGGTCCATCATGCAAGTCAAACAAATCTCCGTTTTTGTGGAAAATCGCGCCGGACGCCTGGAAAAAACCACCGCGGTACTGGCCGAGGCCAATATCAACATCCGCGCCCTGTCTCTCGCGGATACCTCCGATTTCGGAATTCTACGCCTGATTGTGGATAAACCCGCAGAGGCTGAAAAAGCCCTGCACGAGGCGGGTTTCACCGTCCGTAAAACCGATGTGATCGCCTGCATGATATCCGATAAGCCGGGCGGTCTGCACGAGATGCTCACACTCTTCGCAAACCTGGGTGTCAGCATCGAGTACATGTATGCTTTCTTTACTAAACAAACCGATAGAGCGATCATGATTATTCGGGTTGAAGAGCCCGAAAAAGCCATCCAGATTCTTCACAAAGGCGGTGTCGAATTGCTCAGGGGAGAACAGGTCTATTCGATGTAATCACGGGGATCTAGGATTTGCATAGCAACGGGCTGGAATTTGATATGAAAAGCTATCTGGAGACAGTTATCCGGGTCGCTCAGGCCCATGTTATGACCACAATTTTTAAATAAAGGAGAGATTTATGAATAAGAACTACACGGTTTCCAGTTACCTCCTCAGTCGCCTGCAGGAAATCGGCATTGGACACCTCTTCGGCGTTCCCGGGGATTATGTGCTGGATTTCCTGGACGCTGTGATTGCCAGTCCCATCCGATGGGTAGGAAACTGCAACGAGCTGAACGCCGGATACGCGGCCGACGGCTATGCCCGCCTCAACGGTGCAGGTGCCGCAGTTGTGACCTATGGCGTCGGGGGACTGAGTATTCTGAACGCCGCAGCCGGGGCATTTGCCGAGCATGTGCCCCTGATTGTCATCAGCGGAGCCCCGCCAGCCCGACGCAGAGAATCGGGCGCCCTGGTTCATCACCTCATTTCCGATTACTACCTGCAGCTGGAAATCTTCAAGAAAGTGACGATAGATGCGGCCATATTGACGGACCCCAATACAGCACCGGAGGAGATTGATCGCGTTATCCGGAATTGTGTCGCTCAGAAGTTGCCCGTATATCTGGAACTCCCTGCCGATATAGCTTGCGCCCCATGTCGCCCGCCGGAAGCACTGCTTGATCACACAGCATTGTCTTCCGACGAAGATAGCCTGGCAGAGTGCGTAGCAGAAGCTGCCCGGATGCTCAATAGCGCCGAGCATCCCCTGATGCTGGCCGGCGTGGAATTGCTGCGACTCGGCCTTGGGAACGAAGCGCTTCTTCTGGTTGAAACGGCGGAGATCCCTTATTCCACAATGCTCAGCAGTAAGTCTTTGTTGCCCGAGCTTCATCCCCAGTTTGAAGGCATCTACCAGGGTGGCTGGAGCCGGGAATCAGTCCGCCGGCAGGTAGAGAATTCCGACTGCCTCTTGTCTTTTGGAGTTTGGATGACCGATCTTGATACGGGTATGTTCAGTGTAAATCTCGACAGCCGACGGATGATTGCCGCCGGAGGAGGCCAGGTCCGTATCGGCGACCATTATTACCATCAAATACAATTGGGAGATTTCATCCGAAGGCTGACTGCAGTGGTTCAACCCCGTTCTTTCCTGGCCTCTCATCCGGCTGAAGCCTATCAGCCCAAGAAAGTGTTCGTACCTGAGGCAGGGTGTATTCTGACTGCGCTTCGCCTGTACGAATGTCTGAATTATTTCCTCGACGACCAGATGATTCTTCTCGCAGAACCCGGCGATGCCTTCTGCGCAGCCCCTGAATTTAATATTGAAGAGGCTGAGAACTTCATTGTCCAGGCCTACTATTGCTCCATCGGTTACTGTATCCCGGCAGCTCTAGGCGTGGCGCTGGCGCGTCCCGAAAAACGGCCGGTAGTGCTCACCGGTGACGGGGCCTTCCAGATGACAGCCCAGGAGGTCTCCACCCTGATCCGGGAACGTTGCCCCGCCCTGATATTGCTTATCAACAACGACGGCTACCTGATCGAGCGGGTCCTCCATCAAGACGGTCCATACAACGACATCCAGATGTGGCAGTACTCGAAACTGCCCGAGATGTTCGATAAGGGGTCCCATGCTATCGGTATCCGAGTCACCACGGAGGAAGAGCTGGAGCAGGCCATGAAAATCGCTGCTCAGGAGAAGAACAAACTCGTGCTTATCGAGGCCTGCCTGCCGAACCGCGACTGCTCTGCCGGCCTGGAGCGCCTCGGGAACGCCATTCGAAATGTGCAGCCCCAAAAATAACGGTTTAGCGGGGTATTTTCAGAGAATCAGGATCAGGGTCAGCCCAAGCGGCCTCTGGCCGATCCCGGTGATGGTAAATAGCTACAAAAGGTAAGGAGGAAATCAATGATAGCTTTCTGCGGAATAGACTGTCATGAGTGTGGGGCATTCTTAGCTACCAAAAATAATGATGACAAAAAAAGGTCAGAAGTTGCGAAACTTTGGTCCAGGCAATTTAATGCAGATATTAAACCAGCCGATATCAATTGTAATGGATGCCGTTCAGACGGCCAAAATATTTTTGGTTACTGCACGGTTTGCGAGATAAGAAAATGTGGCAAAGAAAAGAAGCTTGATAATTGTGCGTACTGCGATGAATACGCTTGCGAAAAACTAGGAGCGATTTTGAACATGATGCCGGATGCAAAAAAACGATTGGATGAGATAAGGAACAGACTATAGGTTTTCGCTCATTGAATAGCGCATGACGATAGGATGAACCCGGATATGAAAAAGATGCCGCGTGTAAGCATAGCAGTTATTGCGGCCTTGATAGCCGGGGCACTGGCGGCCGTGATATTTGCGGTTTCCTGGTTCGGTTACACAACGGGCAATTGCGGAATCGTAAGGTTTTACGAACAACTCTACGGACTATTCGTGCTTGCCGTTTGGCTGGTTGCTACGATTGTCGGTGTTTGGCTTGTCCGCAGAGAGCTAAGATTAAAACCATGGGTAAAAGTTTTCGGGAGAGGCCTGAGCATGGCGGCCTGCCTTGGCATGCTTGTGATATGTGTGAAAACAGTAAGTCATATCCGCTACATGGACTTTCCTGCCAAAACCACCGCTACCCTGCTGGAGATCGCAAATCGACCCGATGCCAAGGCCCGGGATTCTGCGATTCTCGAACTCGGCTTGCGCAAAGTGACCGGCTCGGCTTCGTTGCTATGCGCCATCCTGGAAGACGAACAAGCGGCCAGAGCGGACAGATCGAGCGCCGCCAATGCGCTCGGAAGAATCTGCGAACACCCTTGCCCGGAGAATGTGGACATAAATAGGATTCTCACAGCGCTTATTGCCGCTCTCCAAAACGCAAAGTCCGATCCCTACCGCGACGTCGTTATCTATCAGGCAGTCTGGGCTCTCGGCCAGATCAGAGACGTCCGGGCGGTTCAGCCACTTCAGGATTTAATCTGCAATGCACTTCTTCCTCAATACGTTTGGGAGGAAGCCATAAGAGCTCTGGGCACAATTGGCGGTGCGGAGGCGCGGAGAGCTTTGGAATTGACACGGAATATCTGCCAGTATGAACAAACGCGGGCTGTTATCGATGATACCCTTGAAAGGATGAAAGAAACGTCGGGTTCGTGAAATAATTTCTTAAAAGACCCATGCTTCTTATGTTTATCAGTCCCGGATTTTATTCCGGTTGACTTGCTCAGGTCTTATTCTTAACGTTGGATTAACAAAGAAAGAGGATTTAATATATTTCTTCACAAAGCATCCTTATTTTCATTTTCATTCAGCTAGTATTGTATATGTTCAGAGCGGTTTTAGACGGTCCGATTGAAGGCGTTGTATGGTTCGTTGAATTTTCATTTTTTTATTTTTGGGGTTATCTGAAATTATCCGGCAAGCCAAGGAAAACAGTGCTAATAAATGCTATTATTTCTTACCTGATTGGATATTCCGATCAAACCGGACACCGATTCCGGAAGCATTCGGACACTTTTT
>CAZPRY010000048.1:0-27804 GCA_964589175.1 uncultured bacterium | reverse complement strand
TACCAAATATTTTGGGGAGTGCCAGTGCTTTTTCATTTTTTACCGGACACTAGTGTTTTGTGATGATAAAAGATAATGATAAACTCAAAAAACCATATCGTAAAAGTTTCTTTGAATATTTTTTTAAGGGTTTGCAGTTAGATGACTTTTATGGCTGGGGGCAAACAGTTTATTCGCCAGTAAGCGGTGAGGTTGTCGAAGTAGAAAATGGTATTGAAGAACGAAATCCAGTAAATATTTTTAATGATTACAAAAACACAATCAAAGTTACCAAGGATTATATAAAAAATGGAGCATCACCAAAAATAATAACTGGTAACTATGTAATGATAAAAGTTAATGAAAACTCATTTGCACTATTAGCACACTTAAAAAAAGGCTCTGTAAATGTATTAGTCGGCCAAAAAATAGAAGTATGTGATGTAATTGGGGAATTAGGTCATTCAGGAAATTCTACAATGCCACATCTACATATGCAATTTATGAATAGTAAGGATTATAAAATTGCAAAAGGATTGCCATTTGTATTTGAATCATATGAAGTAAAACAAGAAAATAAATAGGTTAAAGTGTATAACACTGTACCGAAAGTACAAGATATTATTAGATATGAGATTGAGTAAAGGAAATTTCACATAACAACTGCTTCAATCTGACTCGGCTATTGTCACAGTTTGGGCTATCCGCGCTTCGCTTTCCATCCGGCAGGGATGTTCGAATACGGCAATGCCAGCGAGAAGGAAGCCTTTGATTATATCCTGAAATACTCCCTGTATCAGAATGTGCGGCAGGGGGAGAAATACCCGGCGGTGTTGTTTGTCTCGGGCGATGCCGACACGCGGGTACCGCCCTTGCAGGCCCGCAAGATGACGGCGCGCCTGCAAGTCCGCCATGGCTTCAGATAACCCCATTCTGCTCCTCTACGATACCCAGGCCGGGCATTCCGGCGGAAGAGCGATTAGCAAGGTGATCGACGATCTGGCATTGAAAATGGCGTTTCTGTGCCGGCAGCTTGGAATGGCCGAATGAATTCAATCCCGGAGATGCAATTGAAAACATGGACGATCCGGGGCGGCCGGATTATCATGCGTAGAATAATAAAACATAAAGCGCATGACTGCGCATGAGAACAGATTTTGGAGCCTATGATCGTGAACAACGAACTGATAAGGAGTGATCCGACAAACCAGAATAGCGAAAGGTCCGACTTTCGGATCATCTGGTACTTTGAAACAATGTATTTTTATCCGACACCTACAACATTATCCGGGTCGGATAATATTCCAATTGACTTGCTCAAATCTTATGCTTAACATTGGATTAACAATGATTTGCAAAGAATTCATCAGAAATTTTATACGACAGGAAAAGCTGTCTATAAACAGTTATCCAAGTCGTTCATGCATATGTTAGATTTATTTTTGAAGAGAAGAACAAACATTGCTACCACTAGGGGTGTGATAATGTATTAATTGTTCACAAGTCCTTCTTGTTCATGCCTAAGTAAATGGAGTTGAAATGAAATTGCACGGCCTCTTTATCGGAATAGATCGGTACGCCTCCCCAGGTATAAACTGGCTTTCCTGCGCTAGGCGAGACGCAGTAGCTCTATGTTCGTTGTTTTCTGACAACATGCCAGGTGATCTAGTACTATTAACTGACAGCGATGCAACACGTAAAAGAATAAACAGCGAACTTGAAAAACTGGCCAGCTGTGACTCCGATGACATTGTTGTATTTGCATTTTCAGGGCATGGAACTGAGACTCACGAAATTGTACCATTCGACGCAGATCGAACAAGTCTTTCGACAACAACATTGCCGCTTTCTGAACTGGCAGAAAGATTCACAAAGATATTAGCAAAGAATTTCATTGGTATTCTTGATTGCTGTTTTTCCGGTGGAATGGGAGCTAAGGCAATCCAAGTAGACTTAGGAATGAGAAGTATCGATTCTCCTACACAGTTGCTCAATGAACTTTCGGGAGATGGTCGAATCATATTAACAGCCTCCTTAGCCACTGAAAGGGCGTGGGAACACCAGAAACTTGGACACAGCCTACTAACACATTTTCTCCTTGAGGCACTACAAGGTGCCGAGGAAGTCAGGAAGAATGGGAAAGTCGGCATCTACAGGCTACTAGAATATGTGACCACTATGGTTATTGATTCGGCCAACCAGTTTGGCGAAAAGCAGCATCCCATGTTGTTAGGTCAAATCAAGGAAGAGATCTTATTTCCGATCTTTAGACCAGGTGAACAATTTAAAAAGGCATTCCCCGAAAGAACGAAACAAAATGTCACTCCTGACCTACAATCCCTCTCTGCCTTTGGATTTCCAGATTTTTTGATAAGTGCATGGGGAAATGCCTCAATTACGATCCTCAACAACCTTCAGATGGACGCAATCAATGAGTTCAGAGTACTCAATGGAGAGCACCTTGTTGTTTCGGCGCCTACTTCCTCGGGAAAAACTCTTATTGGGGAATTGGCTTCTTTGTTAGAGATTGTCAATAGAAAACGGGCCATCTTTTTGTTGCCACTTAAGGCATTGGTAAATGATAAATTTCGCCAGTTTGAGGAAACCTACGGGCCGTTCGGAGTTCGTACGATTCGGGCTACCGGAGAAAGTACCAGTGACGACATCCTGCCATTGATGCGGGGTCAATATGACATTTGCCTAATGACCTATGAGAAGTTTGCTGCAATAGTACTTGGTAGTCCCTACATACTGGATCAGGTTGGCACGATAGTTATTGATGAAGTTCAAATGATCGCTGACAATTCCAGAGGCACTAATCTAGAGTTCATACTTACACTTTTGAGAATCCGTCGGAAACAGGGCATTGAGCCACAGGTAATTGCACTCTCGGCAGTAATCGGAAGCACAAATGGTCTAGAACGATGGCTGGGGGCAAGACTGTTGAAACGTCTTGAACGCCCGGTACCAATAGATGAGGGTGTTGTCAGTCTCAACGGAACTTTCCGTTACGTGGAATCCGATACAGGAATGGAGAGGACGAGAACGGTTACGCAAACACAGCATCGAAAGGGTAGTGGACAGGACATTATCATTCCCCTTGTGAGGACGTTGGTAAGCGAGGGACGAAGCGTGTTAGTCTTCCGTGAAACCCGGTCAGAAGCGCAGGCATGCGCTATGTACCTAGCTCGCGAACTTGGACTGCCACCTGCGCAGGACGCAATTGCAGCGCTTTCGGTCGCGGACCCTTCCGTTTCATCGCAGAAACTTCATGAAGCGCTTTGCGCCGGTGTCGCGTTTCACATATCTGATCTAGATGCCGAAGAACGGCTGAATATTGAAAAACAGTTTCGAACGCCACGGTCCGGTCTTAAAGTGATCGTCGCGACAACTACACTAGCCATGGGAGTGAATACTCCCGCAGAAGCTGTAATCATTGCAGGTCTGTCTCATCCCGGCGATCAACCCTACTCGATAGCAGAATACAAGAACATAGTTGGTAGAGCCGGGAGACTTGGCTATGCTTCTCGTGGAACTTCCTTTGTGGTTGCGCTAGATCATGCGGAAGAATACTCAATTTGGCAGAATTATGTACTTGGCGAGCCGGAGGACCTGCAATCAAGATTTTTTTCTCCTAATACAGACCCTCGTTCATTGATTTTGCGAATTTTCGCCGCAATTAGGTCTATGCGTGGCCTGAGTGAACTTCAAGTTATTGAGTTTATTGGTGAGAGTTTTGGTTCCTTTCAGGAAAGGTTACGCAATCCTTCCTGGCTCTATGACACTGGGAAAATAACTGGAGCAATGGATCAATTGCATTCACATGGACTAATCGAACTGGACGAAAGTGGTTTCTATCACTCCACACCGCTAGGAAGGCTAGCTGGAGAATCTGGGCTCGAAGTAGAATCAGTTGTTCGGATAGTAAGAGCGCTCCATGGTGTCGAAAAATCCGAGATTTCTGACCCCGTGCTAATTGCCCTCGCTCAACTGACCGTCGAAGTAGAACAGGTGTATTTCCCTTTGAATAGAAGAAGTACTCAAAAGGAACCACAAACCTGGATGTCCGAAATTCGAAATCAACGTATTCCTGCACAAATACAAAATTCGTTCAACCAAAATGTGGAATGCCTAGCTGACGTAACCCTTCGCGCAAAAAAAACTGTCGCATGCTTGCTCTGGATAACGGACCGGCCTCTAGTTGAAATAGAGAATACCTTGATGCAATTCGACCGGCGGAACACAGCCGCAGGCTCAATTCGGGGAGTAAGCGCTAGGGTCTGCGACATGCTGCCCACGATATCGAAAATCGCTGAGTTACTCAATTCGGGACTGGTTCTGGGGAATCGCATCGAGCGTTTGTTAGTTCGCCTGGAATTGGGTATCCCGGGAGCAGTCGTAGATTTGGGGAGATTGTTTGGGAGAACCCTATCCCGAGGTGACTATCTTTCCCTGAGCGCGAACCAAGTGCTTACGAGAGACCAGTTTGAAGCATCTTCGGACGATATTCTCCTTCCATTGCTCGGAAATAGTGTGGAAAAGCTAACTGTTGCAAGGAAAAAGATAGAAGACCAAACAGAGAAAGAGAAATTTGAGACTATTAATCCAATACTTGAAGTGTACATGGAATAGATTAGTGCACGATTGTTTGAAATGTTTCTTGCGAAGGGATTGAGATATCGATCAACAAAATCTAACAACGGTTTCAACCTGATGCCGCGGACAAGCCGCGCCACAGGTTAAACCAATGTTAGGAGTTACCGTAGAATTGTGTGCAATATTAAATAGAATAAACCATAATAGCGTTAATATCGGGCCAATAAAAAAATATAATATATCATCTTCTGAAGATTCATTCTCTTTGCCAATATTTTTGTCTTCGTATTTATTATCAGAATAATGGAGGGTTGTATCTTGAGCACTGCTGCTATAAACGCAATTTATGGAATCTTTTATATAGTATTGACGGCTTTTTTGGCTTGGCTTACAACTTGGAGAATAAAAAAGATTACCAAATATAATGACGCATGTGTCGAGTTCAGGAAAGCCCTTGGTGACATACAACAGCTTATTCATAGTGACCGTATTTTTCAACTTTATGTCATCACAAGTTTTTTCGTTGAGCACGAAAAGGCTATCCTCGCCTTTGAACCCCACATTAGCAAAAGACGTGCGGTTAAATTGAAAGAGGTATACGGAAATTATAAAAATCCACTTAATAAAAAAGGAAACTATCGGAATATTTTTAATTATAAAGCATCGAAAGATTCTGGATATACAGAAGAAGAAGCCAGAAATCTTTTGAGAAAAAATATTGATAAAGTTCTTTCGTATGCAAAACTTAAACGGTTTTAATTGTGCAGTTTTTTTAAAATAACTCCTAACAATCGCGTACTTTTAGATTAAAAACAACAAATATCTGTCTTAAGCAGAGATTTCCCTGATTGCAGACAGTCTTAAATCAGTTCCGAAGGAATCCCCGCTGGGCCATCCTATTCTTTCGGCTGAGGCCGGATCTTCGATCGGCAGTATCCCGATGGAGCCGGAGCTTAGAGCTGTGGACTTGAGTCAGATTTGGGAGTTTGTATGTAAATTCGTAGAAATTCATAAAGGACATTCCTTCCTCCAACCAGGACATTCGATTTCCTACTTAGGACATCGTCCCCCCGAAGTCGGACATTCGATTTCCTACCTAGGACATTGTCCCCCCGAAGTAGGATATTCGATTTCCTTCCTGGGACATTGTTTCCCCAAAGTCGGACATTCGATTTCCTACCTGGGATATTATTTCCCCGAACCAGAACGTTCAATTTCCTCCATAAGGCGAAGGTCCCCCCGGATTGGGCAAAAAATAATCGACATACTGTTGTTCGGTCCAGTAAACAATCAACATTGCTGATACCAATGATCAGAATGGAATTCTAAAAATTAAGGAGTTGGGTATGAAGCACAAATTGTTATTCCTTATAACCATTTCATTGATGGTCTGGATAATGACCAACTGCGATACTACAACGGCCGAAAAGCCGCTTAAGGTGGTTCTTTTTGTCAACGGCGAGCTGGGCGATAAATCGTTTTTCGACTCAGCCCAGCGTGGTATAGAAAAGGCCGAAGAAGAATTGGGTATCGAGAGTAAAACCATTGAAGCCGGGCTGGATGAAACCCAATGGGAGGCAGCCCTGGTTGAGGCGGCCGATAACGAAGAGTATGACATCTTCATCGTGGGTACCTACCAGGTAAATGCCTTTCTGGAACAGCTTGCCCCCCAGCATCCGGACAAAAAGTTCATCATTTTCGACGCGCCGGTAGATTACAGCACCTGTGATTGTGAGAACGTCTATTCCGTTATTTACAAACAAAACGAAGGTTCTTACCTGGCCGGAGTTTACGCCGCGGCCATGACTACCCGGGAAATCGAAGGAATCAACCCTGAAGCGATTATCGGCTGCATAGGAGCGCAGGAGATCCCGGTCATCCTCGACTTTATATTAGGTTATGAACAGGGCGCCAAAGATACCAACCCCAATATTCAGGTCCTCCGGCAGTTTGCCGACGGTTGGAGCGACCCGGCCAAAGGCAAAGAGTTGGCTAAAGCGCAATATAGCCAGGGAGCCGACATCATATTTCAGATTGCCGGGGGCAGCGGGCTGGGAGTTTTTGAAGCCGCGGCTGAGGATGGTCATTATGCCCTGGGAGTTGATTCCGACCAGGCCCTCGCCATTGAAAGCACCGATTCCCTCCAGGCGTCCCGCATTTTAACTTCGATGCTGAAGAACGTGGACAACTCCCTGTTTCGCGCCATCAACCTGCACCTGGAAGGAACACTACCCTACGGGCGGATCGATACGCTGGGCGTTGCAGAAGGCGGAGTAGGACTGGCGTGCAACAAATATTACGATAGAGTCACCCCGCAGGAGGTAAAAACCCTGGTGGATCAGGCTGAACAGAAAATTCTGAACGGTGAGATTGTGGTGCAGACGGCTTTGCATTGACAGATAGTGATGGGCTTCAAAGATGCGCTGATGCCATCGCACATGAAGAGAATCACAGGGTTTATCGAGTCGATTTCTCCCTCCCGATATAAATATTACCGGTTCCCCTAAAATTTATATGAGCTGCACAGGATCGATACCTCTGATTATTTTACCGGAAGGCCGTTAAGATATTGGTTTTGCAGAATGTAGTACTCCAAAATCAACGGTCATTTCCCCGTGATCTGATTTTATCGAAATATTATTGGCAACCTTTTTTCCTTATACCGGTCGAATCACAATGCTCCGTCTCGGAATAACAATAAGACACGCTGCTACCGGACGTAAGAGAAGCGCGAAAAAATCTTGCCTGAGAGCGGTCATTACAGCTACTTATGTATTTTTCGTCCGGATGTTATGAGCAGACTTATATGGAATTTCAAAACAAACAATGAGCTTATGAAAACCAAATCAAGAATTATCATTTCGGCTATCCTGCTTTTAATAGCTGTAGAATCAGCCGGCCAGGTTACGGGTGACTATAAAACAGTATTTCCTTCCGGTATTTCCGTTGGATACGGACTGGGGTTATTGTCTGTAAAGGATGAATTTATATCAAAAGAGAAATATTCAGGAACTCTGCCATATTTAAACATTGAATGGGTGCGATTTCATGATAAAAATGCTTACCGTTTGGAATTTGAGCAGCGCAGCTCGACAAACATAAGCAATAACAACATATCGGCTAAGGTTCAGCAATTCGTATTCAGCCAGGATTTTATCTATCCTGCCGATAGTTTTTCGTTGTTTTCGAATGATGTTTATGCCTGTTTGGGGCCTTCGGTACAAGTTTACTATTATAGTATAAATTACAATTTTGTTACACCAGGAACTTTTATTACCCCGAAGACATATGGCGTTTTACTATCTATAGGCATTAATACTGAGTTTATTTATCAGCTTAATCCAAAATTAAGCATCGAGGGATTTTTACGATCTAATGTGCTCTCACTTGCCGGCAAAGATGTTGACTCTGAGACATATGATGATGAATTACCGCCAGGTTTGCTAACTGTTTTTACTGCAACAAAACTCGATTTCGATCTTTCTGCACGCTATTATTTGGTTGATAAAATTTCAATTTGCCTGGGTTATAGATTTGAGCTTGCACGGATTAATAAATGGGATCCTTACATTGCCGCCAGTGATAATATCATCATGTCTCTAAACTACAAATTTTAACGATGTTCAAAGTAAAATCATTAATAACAATCACCGCCGCTCTAATATTAACCAGCTGCGGAGAGCTGATCGTTAATCCGGCAGAGTCAAATCTCAATATGGAAGATTTTGAGGCCAGCTGGAAAAGAGTGAATACGGTTTATCCTTATCTGGAATATAAACATATAAACTGGGACAGTTTATATACCGTGTACAAACCGCAGGCCGAACAGGCCCGGGGTGATGAAATTTATACGGTGCTGGTTGACATGTTATCTGAATTAAAAGATATGCATGTGCATGTAATAACTGAAGGAGGCAGATCTATAAGTACCTATCTGGCGCCAAGATGGGTAAAAGATAAGTACGCTTACAGTCCGATAGTTGTCAGAAACTATTTTGACAAAGAGTTAAAAATTACCGGTGAAGGCAGAATTGAATATGAAATAATTCCGGGAAATATCGGATATATCTATATGGCGACTTTTGATGAGGATTACCTGATTAACTATTTTTCCGTGGCTCTTGATTATGTCAAAAATACCAAAGCGCTTATACTGGATATACGCCATAATAACGGGGGATCATATCAAAGTATAGAGGCAGTTGTGAGCAGATTTATTATTTCTCCACTCGAAAAACCTGAATTTTATGTATTAGGTGAACTGATTCCTTTGCCCCCTTTTGAACCTCAGGGTTCTTTTCAATATATTAACCCGGTTGTAGTATTAATTAATGGGGTAAGTTACAGTGCCGCTGATTTTTTCCCTGAAATAATGAAACAGATATCGACGATCACTGTCGTTGGAGATACTACCGGTGGAGGATCGTCGGGATCGACTTCTTCCGCACATGCTGAATATAGACTGCCAAGCGGTAAAAAAATTGAGGTTGGCACAACCGATCTTCGTCGCTACGACGGACTGCCCTGGGAATGGCTTGGCGTTGCTCCGGATATCCGGGTTGTGCAAACGGAAGAAGACATAAACCAAGGCAGAGATAAACAGCTCGAATACGCGATTGAAATGCTTCGTTGATCGGATATTCAGGTATTACGACAGCAAAGCCGGTCCCGGGGCAAAAACGCCAAAACGGTTATGCCCTGTTAATACGAGACGATAAAATCTTCCAGACAATTTGCATAAAAGGAGATACAGGTGATGCAAATAAAATTCCGAGTAAGCGCATTATTTGATTTATCCAATGTTTTGATAACTGCCGTGCTTTTGTCGCACAAGAGCCCCAATAATTCAAAAATAATATGAAAAAACCGCATCGAAAAATCCTGCATCTGCATAAAGACTTTAGTCTTGCTTACCGGCAACGCCAGTCCGGCAGCGGCAGTACGATTGTTTTCATCCATGGTTTTGGCTCTGCAAAGGAACATTTTCGGTACGCCTTCGATTCACGATCACTCGAAGCATTCACACTCATTACTGTCGATCTCGTTGGATTCGGACAAAGCCGGGGGCCTGAGGAGTTCGGGTATACAATGAAAGATCAGGCGACCATCGTTATCGAGTTACTCGATAAATTAGGAATCGGAGCTTTCCATCTTTGCGGACATTCGATGGGCGGATTAGTCGCGATGAATATCGCGGAGCTCGAGTCGCAACGGGTGTTATCGTTTATCGATTTGGAGGGGAATCTTACCCCGGAGGATTGTTTTATTTCGGGCCTGGTTGCCAGAGGCACACTTCAGGAGTTTGCCAGGCAGGGAAGACATAATTTCGAAAAAGATATCAGGAATGCGGGGGCTGGAGATCCGACGATGCTTGAATATGCGGATATGCTGGCAATGGCGTCAACAACAGCGCTTTATAAAAGTGCCTGTCATACTGTCGAAGATTCGTCGGGATCACTCGTTGAACGACTCTCGCGAATCAGGAACACGGGTTATATCTACGGAGAGAAAAACAGAGGAGTTTTCCCCAGCGAAAATCTTCTGCGGGCATCCGGCGTGCCGATTTTCTACATCGAAGGCGCCGGGCATTCGATGGCCACGGAAAATCCCGGGCAACTCTACAGCGTAATTAAAGCATTTATCGATGCTTTATCTCCGATTGAAACGAGTTGATAAAATAAGTACGTAAATATGGAGATTAGAGGATGAAACTCACTGCAACTGATTTGGAGATTGAAGTGCGTCCGGCAACGGTTGATGATGTTCCTTTGCTGATGTCATTCATACAGGCCATGGCCGAATTTGAGCACCTTGAAGTCTATACAACAGCGGAAATTTTACGGGAGTCTCTATTCGGCGAGTATCCGGCTGCCCACACTCTGCTGGCCTTCATCGATGATATGCCTGTTGGTTATGTTGTTTATTTCTTTTCCTTCGCCACGATGATAGGAAAACGTGGCCTTTGGCTGGATGACCTGTTCGTCAAACCGGAATTTCGCGGAAAGGGGATCGGCAAGGCTCTCATGGCTTACCTGGCGGATATTGCCCTCCGCAATAAGTGTAGACGCTTTGAGTGGATGGTGCTGAAACGGAACAGGTCGGCGATGAATTTCTATCAAAAATTGGGTGCAACTGTCCTGGAAGATTGGCGGGTTTGCCGTCTGAGTGAGGAGAAAATGGCGAGTGTTGCCGGAAATCCAGTGAAAGCAGACAATGGCGATGAATAGCACGTTTAGCAGCATGCGCAAACTTCAGTATCTCGATTTCGACTACGTTTGATTGCAACATCGATAATCTGCACAACAGCTCTTTATGAAATTATTAGCAGATATATTTAAGGAGTAGTAGCACCTTGAGGAGACCTCAATGGATTTAAAAGACCAATTGAAATAGGAGGGAGGAAATGAAAGGAATCATTATTAGCCTATTTCTATCTTATACTGCTAAATCTTATTTTTAAAGTCGGCAATATTATTGTTAATGTTTCGAAATTGTTCGTTATAATATTCGCGTCAGTAAGGAAATCATATGGCTGATTTCCCTATTTGATAATTTCTTTTTGTTATTTTCACTTTTGTTTGATATTTTTCTCGATTAAAAGAGGATATCAGCGATGAAATTTTGTATGTTGCCAAATCACACTGTTCTGATTCTTATCTTCGTCCTTTTTTCAAGCCTTATGGGAGCGGAAGCCAAGAGGACGGTTGCCGTACTCGATTTTGAAGGGTTGGGGATTTCCGAGGACCAGACAAAGGGTTTGACGAACCGACTCCGGGGCTTATTGGTTGAAACGGGTGATTACCGGGTGATTGAGCGCGGGAAGATGCAGGATATTCTTGATGAGCAGGGATTCCAGCTATCCGGTTGCACTTCCGAAGGATGCCTTGTCGAAGTCGGTCAGCTGCTTGGGGTTCAGCTGATGCTGGCCGGATCGATCACAAGAATTAACGACAAATTTTATTCTGTCGATATGCGCCTGATCAATATCGAAACCGGGGCCATCGAAAATACCGCGACCCATGATGAAGAAGGTACGGTCGATAAGTTAATGCGTGAAGCACTTTATAAGTTACTGGGACGTGAAATAAAGAAGAAAAACACCTGGAAATGGGTGGCGGCCGCTGTCGTTGCCGTTGGAAGCGCAGTTATTGTTATGTTGATTCAGAGCCAGGCCGGAGCAGACAGCGGGCTTCCGATGCCCCCCAATCCGCCGAGCGCAAATTAATCAATTAAGACTGGAGGATAGACAGATGTCCAAGCAATATGGTTTTCTTATTTTTATAATGTTACCTGTAACGCTCTTATTATCAAATACGCTGGTGGTCCCGGCTGAATATGCCACCATCCCGGCCGCCGTCGCTGCGGCTGTCGCAGGGGACACGATTATGATTACCCAGGGGACATATAATGCCGGAAGCAGCAGAATCAATATTGACAAAAAGTTGACGATCATCGGTTCCGGCATGAAAGAAGTCACCAATGGCGGAACAAATGTCCAGGGAGGTTTCGAACTGACAACGGCTGCGGATCTGACCAAGATCATGGGAATTCATTTCAGTGAATATGAAGGGCCGGGGCTTCTCGTACCTTCGAATTGTAATGGCGTCATTATTTGCAATAATCTGTTTTCGGGGCAATCAAAGTACGCTATCAGCATCAGCAGCAATACGGATACGATCCGTTACAATATCATTTTTGGCGGAGTCATGATTCAGAGCGCCACGGATGTCGTCATTAACAACAATATCATAGACTATGGTGCCGGGACTTCCGCAAGGGTATGTATTCAGACAAACGGAAGTGTGTCTAATTTAAAAATACTCAATAACGTCGTCGGGAATGTGGGCACTTATCATAACTACGGCGGCTGTATCGGGTGGGGAGATCCGAATGTGGACCCTGTTTCCACCGTCATTGCGGGAAATATTTTTTATAACAGCTACAATGTCACAGTCTACGGCGGCGGCGGACCTTGGTACGCTCCTGTTGCGTTGTTCAGCGGGAACTGGATATTCAATATCACCGACGCAATGCCTTCAAACGGTTCGGGAAACGGTACGGGAGATCCGAAGTTTGAAGATTTCAATGGAAGCGGATATGTCTATGACGACGATCCGGATCAGGCGTCCAACCTGCATTTAAGAACCGATTCTCCCTGCATCGATGCTTCCTACCCGGCGATCCCGCCGATGGCCGGTGATTATCTGGATTGGCTGGGTAACGGCGGTTTGAATACTTCCCGCGCCGACTGCGGCATTTATGGCGGTCCGTACCCGTTTCCCGATCCATTTAACGCACCGACCATACCGACGGTTACCTCTCTGAAAGTGACTCCCAATCCGGTCAGCCCGGGAGGCACAATTACACTGGAAGTCAAAGGCGAAATCGGCAGTTATACGGGTAAAGGAAATCAATAATCCAAAGTATGAGAACGCTATGAAAAATCGATCATATATTCGATACAGCGCCTTTTTGATGCTTCTGTTTTTAAGCCTCAGCCATATTTATCCGCAGGCAGCGGATCAGAAAATGGGCGTTACGGAAACCAACGGCCAAGTTACGGAAGGCCGCTATTTCTGGGACGGGAATGAGGGCCAAAGCTTGCCCTTGACCGGTAACTTCCCCGCCAATGATATTCAGATCAACCAAACCGTAGTAGCCCCGGCGAGCGAAGGATTAAACAGGCTTTCTGTCCAATTCAAAAATAACAACGGGGTCTGGGGCCCTGTTCAGGAAAGAATGATCCTCGTCCGCGAACCCGCTGCTGAACAGGAGACGGAGAAGGTTCTGACCGCCTGCGAATATTACTGGAGTAATAATCCTGCGGAAAAGATTTTACTGACCGGAGATCTTGGAGAAGCCGCTTTATCCCTGAGTCAACAGATTGAAGTGCCGGCTCAGCCGGGCAAACACACTCTCTATGTTCGCTTTCGGGACAGCGCCGGGCATTGGGGACCGTACAACGGGGTGACGCTCAAAATCAACGCAGTAGCGGCCGCTCCGGTAATCATCGAAGGTGAGTATTTCTTCGATAGCGATCCGGGGCAGGGAAGGGCAGTACGTGTGACTGAGGGTGATTTCGGATCAGCGAATGCCACTTTCACGAGAGAGATCGAATTGGAGCCATTGAGTCTGCCGGTCGGAGTCCACACTATTTCAGCTCGTCTGAAGAACAACCGCGGTGAATGGAGTGAGATAAAATCCGCCGATCTTGAAATTGTCGTTAAACCGATGATAGAGCTCTCCGCCACGGCGCTGAATTTCAGCACCGTATTTATCGGTGATTCATCGAATAAGACAATCAAAATCAGGAATCTTGGAGATGCCGATCTAAACATTACGAATATCAGCCTGTTCGATGGCTACACCAGTTCCTGGTCCCAGACCCAAAATCCGATTGCAGCCAAAGACAGTGTCGAGATTACGTTTACTTTTAAACCCACGGAGGAGAAGGAATATAACGGTAACTTTACAATCACCAATAATGATATGACAAAAACTATTCAGGTAACCGGCCGGGGATCTGGCGTTCCATTTTCTGAGTTGAGTATCATACCGCCGTCGCCTTATAACTTCGGAGTGGTCGATATCTTTAGTGATATCAGCAAAAGCGTCTCAGTCTCAATAACCAACAGCGGTACGGCAAAACTCTGGATCTCAGATGTCGAATCGTCAGTCCCACTGGTTTTCAGCCATAATTTTGGAGGCCTTGAAGACAGCATTGATGTCAACGGATCCATTCAATTTGACATCATTTTCACTCCCAAAGATACGCTGGATTACAGTGGGAACATCAGGATAATCAACAATTCGCTGACTCCGGAATTCTTGTATCATGTTACCGGCCAAGGCGCCGGCGAGTTTGCACCCGTAATTGCGCTGGACCGGAATCAAATCAATTTCGGAACGGTTCAGACAGAATATACGATCCAAAAGATTGTCCAAATAACGAACCAGGGAACTGTCGATCTTGAAATTTCGGCGGTAAATTCATCGGGTAATGCATTTTCAATGCCGTTGACGTCCGCGAATAGAACCATCGCTGCGGGGATGACAAAAGAGTTTCAGGTTCAGTTTAATCCCGCTGAAGTCCGCATCTACCTGGATAGCCTGGCCATTTTCAGTAATGATACTCCTCATTCCCCAAAATATCTCCGGGTCCAGGGGATCGGTTCGTCCGAACCGGTTGCTGATATCGAAGTCTCGGACGCGGCGATTCATTTTGGTAATATACCAATCGGGGCAAACCCGGTACACCGAAACCTTACAATCCATAACTACGGTTCCGCCGACCTGTCTGTAACGAACATCTCTACCGAGCCCAATGTTTTTACAAGTAATTTCACGAGTACTATCGAGATAGCGCCCAATAACAGCCGGAATATCGAACTCAGTTTTCAACCGGCGGAAAGCCGGAGATATGAGGGCCAAATGACAATCCGGAACAACGATCCTGACACTCCTGATGTATTTGTCACTCTAACGGGCTCGAGCGTTTTTCCGGAATTGTTTCTCCATACTTCGCAGCTCGATTTCGGTGAAGTCGTTGTCAATGCATCCAAGGATTTGATATTACCCATCGAAAATACCGGATCGGATACACTCAAGATAACATCGTTTACCAAAGCGGCGATGCTTGAAGATGTTTGTACGATTATACCGCCGGATTTTGATGTTCTGCCCGGTATCGTGAAAAATTTCAAAGTTACTTTCTCGCCGACGATTCCGGTTGAATATTCCGGCGTGATTTGGATCGAGAGTAATAGCGGGCCCGATTCGGTGAGTGTCACGGGGAAAGGAATCGATCGTACGGCCCCGTCAATCGTCTATAATCAGACGACTCTTGAAAACTCGGGCATCATCGAAAATACCGCCATTCCAATCGCCGCGACAATCACCGACGACAACCAGGTGCTCTGGTCCTACCTGTTTTATCGGCAGGGTGGTAAAACGAGCTATGATTCTCTGAAGATGACTCTGGCGGGTGCGCAATTCCAGGCGACGATACCCAATGCTTACGTCACGAGAAGAGGAGTAGAGTATTATCTCAAGGCGTTCGATGGCGCAAATGTTCAGGTCTATCCGGCGACAGCGCCCGGTGTTCCGGCGATTGTGCGGGTGAAAAGCCCTTCTCTGCCGCCGGTTACGATACCTGAGAAACAATACTCGATGCTTTCTATTCCCTCCGATCTTTCAGCCAAAAATGTCACATCCATCCTGGAACCCATTTTAGGTAGCTATCAGAAAACCAAGTGGCGATTGTTTCGCTGGATCAACGGCGCCTATGTCGAATTGCCGGACAACGCCAATTTTGCATTCGATCCGGCTAAGGCATTCTGGCTGATTACCGCTACGCAACAGGTTATTACAATCGATACCTGTGTTTCGGTTGTTACGAATGCAGAGTATCAGATGAATCTGGATCAGGGCTGGAACCAGGTCGGGACACCTTACTATTTTCCGGTGGACTGGCAGGACGTGTTTCAAGCCAGTCCGAATGTCGTGCAGGGAACCGTTGCCTGGGAATATGAGCAGGAAAGCGGCTGGGTCCCGGCTTCAAGACTAGAGCCGTTCAAAGGGTATTTCATTTTTACACCTTACGGCGGCAACATTCTACAAATTCCGCCGATCGAGGCCGGGCAGCTCCTCGGAAAGCCGAGCATAGAGTCCGACGTATTCGGTGAAAATGAGTGGTGCATCAAAATCTCCGCCCAGGCGGATGAACTGTCGGATGATTATAACTTTATCGGGGTAAAATCTGTTTCAGAGATTGGCTGGGACATGTCTGATGTGCCCGAACCGCCGGATCCTTCGGATCGGTGCGTCCAACTCTTTTTAGATCATCCTGATTGGGAGATCCCCGGTCGTTATAGCGCTGATTATCAGCCTCTTGCCGAAGATGGCCATTTCTGGGATTTCAAAGTCGCCGGTCCGCCGAATGTGAAAGATATCCTGCTGAACTTTGAGATCGTCAATAAAATACCGGAGCATTTCGAAATCCATATTATTGATAAATCCCTTCAACGCCGCAGTGTGCTGGATCTGTATAAGCCCCTCGAAGTAAAAGGCGGAACCGATAGTGGTTCGGAATTTCGCATTCTGGTTGGTACCCGCGAATTTATCGATCAGAACGATCTGGGAGTTGGCGTTAGCCCTCAGGATTTCGCCCTGTATCAGAACTATCCCAATCCGTTCAATCCGGTGACAAGCATTCAATACTCTCTGCCGTTCGCAAGCCACGTTTCTCTGAAAGTCTGTGACCTGCTGGGAAGGGAAGTGGCGACACTTGTGGAAAGGGAACAAATGCCGGGTAATTATGAGATCGAATTCAATGGAAGCGGCTTTGCCAGTGGTGTTTATTTCTATCAATTCTCTGCCGGTGGATTTACATCGGTTAAGAAATTCCTGCTGTTGAAGTAGGGTGCGAATAGCGGGCGGTAAAATATTGAACCCGGCTTTTCACGAGCAAATTCGGGGCTCAATGGCATTGCTACAAAATATATTTGCCACAGATTGACATCCGCCTGCACGAGGCGGCGGACAGGCAGATAAACACTGACGGTCTTGTTTGTTCATGCTGCAGCCCGCCAGATTTAAGGACCTGAAGCAAAGGGCAAGCCATGCAAACATTCATTCACCCGTTCTTCCCTGTGTCCGGGCACATAGCCCGATTATTTTATGTAGTGAGTTTTAATAAAATTCTATATCTTCAAACACTATGTTTACCGTATTCCAGCTGATAACTATTATCGCGATCGTAATTGCCGTCGTTTTCCTGGTTATGTTCATCCAGCTCAATGCCTTCACCAACAGCCAAAGGAAAATTCTGTTTCTTTTAGCCGTGTTAGGTATTTTCCTCTTCGTGATTGAATTACTTATATCTTATCGTATTTATGATATAGTCGTTTATTTGTTTCCTTTTTATTATATAATTCTATTCGTTATCTATCCGTTATTCTACCTTTATTTTAGAAAATATGTATTCGGAGAAATGCATATTGCCTTTTCAAATTCTTACCGGCATTTGATACTGACCGGACTTGCGGCAATTTTCCTGTTGCTGTATTATCTGCCCCTTGACTACGATAATAAAATCGACCTTATCCTGAGTGAATTCGTTATCCGTTCGGTCACCGACGTAAAATATCAGTACTTTCGATGTTTGATATACATACCGTATTATTTACAGTTTTTGGTCTACTTGATCCTGTTTATCAGGCTCGACAAGAAACTGCAGATTTACGATCATCAGGAAAAGATGAACATCGATATTCCGGTGCGAACCTGGATCAGACTATTTATCGCCGGCTCAATATTCATTGAGGTGTCGATTCTCGTCGTAGACTTCTGTTTGTCCCCGGCAATAAATCAAGCCATCGAGCAGGTTTTCAGTCTGGCATATATAAGTTATATCGGTTTTTTAGGAATCAATCAATCCAAACTGCTGATTCATGTGAGATTATATCAGGCGACCGGGAGAACGGTTAAAAAAGATAGGAATATTCAATCCGCCTCGATCACCAACGAGGATGAAAGAAGGGAACTCCGGAGGCTGATTGAACTGGTAATCAAAGAAAAAAAACTCCATCTGAATCCCGATTTGAAACTCGAACATCTGGCTCGCCAGATTCATGTTCCGAACAAGAAACTGTCTCACGCCATTCATGCCATCTACGATAAAAACTTTTCGAATTTCATCAATGATTACCGTATTATGGAAGCAATTATGTTATTGAAAACCGGGAATCGAATCCGTAGCGAAGAACTCTGTCGAAGGGTAGGCTTCAACTCCCGTTCGACATTCAACCGTGCTTTTAAGATCGTTACCGGTATGACGCCCCGCGACTATATGATACAACATAAAATAGCAGGCAATTTATAATTCCATTTGTACCAAAACTGTTTTTGGTACAAATCCGGCACGGCGACGACTTGCCCGGGAACCGGCCAGCGTTCTATATTCTCTTATTCGACTAAAATCTGAGGCTTTTATAAAAGACAGCATTACATCTCATCATTCACAGCCAGGAGGACATCATGAAAAAGAACTACCTGCGATATGCCGTTTTGTTAACATTCCTTTTTGTTACCCAATTCGTGATTGCCGATGACAATCCGAACCTGCCGACCGAATTAAACTTTATGTCCAACCTTCCCCTTCCGGAGGGAGAAGGATCTAACGGCTCTTCCGGTGACGGACGCTATTTATATGTGCCGTTATTCAATAGAGACGTTCATGTTTACGATATGCAGGATATAAACTCCCCTCTATTAGTCTCAAAAATCGAAGCAGTAGTCCCGGAAGGGGCAAATTTGGGCAGCACCTTTTATTACAATAATTTGCTTTTTATAGCAGATTGGAGTAAAAATCTTCACATTTATGATTGTAGTGATCCTTCAAATATTACAGAAGAAAGTACAACCGTAGTCGGCGGCAATATTGCGTCAATGTCTTTTGATGGAAATTATGCACATCTTCTTTTACGGTATGTAACCGGTCTGGCAAACGAGAAGTCGAAATTTGTAATTATGGATATTTCCAATCCGCAAAATCTTCAGATAAAATCTGAAATAATTGTTGATGGAACCGGACAAAACCATTACTATTCGACAGCACGTAAATTGGTTTACATTCGCGGTCATTTGAGCGGGGTTACCGGGGCATTGACCACGCTTGATATTAGCAATATTGACCTTCCCCGGATTTTGAATATTACAAATGCATATTTCAACCAGTTAGTGGGCTTTGATGAATATTTTATTGTATCGCAGAGAGCCGGTAACCAATCAACACTTTCTGTTTACAGTACAGCCGACGCTTCGAATCCGACAGTGCTAAAATCTTTTCAATTACCGGTGAATAGAATTGCGGATGGAATGGCATTTGTCAATGGTACACTGCTTATCTCTACTTACATGCCAATAAGCCCCTATACTTATACATTATTGACATATGTTTATGATGAAACATCAAATGAGTTTTTAGCCGGGTTAACACTTGATGATACTCAAGGATGGGGTTCAGAGGAGTTTGTTTTGTTTAAAGAACCGATTGCAAAGACCGAAAATCTTAACAAATCGAACGTTGTTAATAGTATTGCGGATAACTCAACTATTTATTACGCAGTTTACGGATACGGCTCGCCGCCGCAAAGAGTGATTGCAATGAAATGGCCGGGAGGTACACTCGAACCTTTGCTGACTGTGTCCGGTACAAGAAGAAAAGATCGTAAATGCCCCACCCAGGTAGTACAGGGAGAATATTATAGTACCGGGATAATTACCATTACTGCTGATGATATTGCAGATTGGTCGTTGGGAGGATTCAAACTAGATGCTACGGGAAATGGTAATGATAGATTAGACATAGCAAGCGTTTTAATTCAAGGGCCGGTAACTGTTGCTACTCGGTATTTTGACGATGACGGGGTCGCAAACGTTACCTTCTCTCCGCCAATTTTAATAGCTAAAGGTACCAGCCAGGTCTTTACTGTATCATACAGCTTTGCTTTTGACCCCGAGACTTATGGCAATGATACAATAAAGGTATTTAGTTGGCGTGCAAAGGGAGTAACTGCAACTCCGCTTGAATATGAGCCCGGATTAATTCAAGGACAAGCTAGAATGGATTCATTGATATTTGCAAGAGTGCATGTTATGCGCGATGGATTTGAAGCTGGTTTTTTTGCAAAGATACAGGATGCAATAGATGCTGAAACAACCAGAGATGGTGATGAAATTTTTCTTTGTGACGGAGAGTATGAACAACCAGAAATTGAAATCGACAAGAAACTGAGTCTTCAGTCTTATAATGGATATGAGAAAGTAACCTTAAAAAACAGTGATGTAACCACTCCAGAATCTTTGAAAATGGTTATTTCCATATATAGATCGAACATAACTGTAAGGGGAATAACAATTTTTGGGAAATCTGGGGATAATGAAGTAAGAGGAATTTATATTTCCCACCGTGACAGCGCTTTTTCAGATATAAAAATAGAAAATAATCAATTTATGCAACTTGCCAGGGGAATTGCCGTAACATTTACCTCACTTAATAATATTGATATTCGTTCTAACATTTTTACCTGGACTCAGAACGCTATATTATTCAAATATCTTGATAACGCACCCATTATTAGTATAATTGATAATTCATTTAATGAGATTAGCAGCTACGACGAGAACTACATAGACGTTGATATAGCAGGTCCGCTGTATTTTAATGGCAATCAGTTTAACCAAACTATTTCTAATCAAGATGTCAGGATTAATTTTGATGGAATTTTGCAACTGCAAGCATCGCAAAATAGTTTCAGTCATTCGACCATATTTAGTGCATCAGGCCAAGGTGATCTTTTAGGTAATGCAGAATTTAATTGTAATGAATTTAATCAAAATTTTAATTCGGAATTTATCTTATCTGATTTTTTTTATAATACTTTTGATTCAACTAAAAACTTCAGCGTATCCTTTAGTGAGAACGCAGAAGTAATTCAAATCAGTAATAGTGAAATCAAAGACATAATTGTAACGGAGGAATTCAGTCGTTTTGATTTAAGTAAAAATTTAATATCCGGTAACTTATCAATAGAAACAGAGAAACCCAATGAAGTATTTATTTTTAAAATAGAGGATAATACTTTTGATTCTGACGGGCGAGCAGAAATTAAAATTTCAAAGATAAAACCAAGACAGGACGCAAAAGCTATATTCCGTAAAAACACACTTCTTAAAAATTACAGCATTACTTTTTTCGATTGCAGTAATATTGATTTTAAGGAAAACATTATCAGAAACGCTTACTATCACGGAGTCCAATTTTCCGTATGTAACAACATTGAGGTGGAAAAGAATCAGATTAGTAAGGCTAGTTGGATTGGGATTTACGGTTATAGAGTTGAGGATATTAATCTGAGATATAATATGCTTACTGAAAATAAAGCCGGCGGGGCACAATTTGCTGATTGTAAAAATATGAAAATCTCCCAAAATCTTAGATTTTCAGGAAGTGAAAAATTTGGATTACGAATTGTACACTGTCAGGATGTAATGATACATGATAATAGAATAGATAACAATGAAATGGAAGGTATATATATATCTGATTCATATAAAAATGTTTTGGTTGTGGGTAATCGTATAAGGAATAATCACATTGGTATCCTTGCTGAAAAGACTGCTCCTCAGCAGCCAATGGATTTATATTTTGCTTATAATAATTTGGATAATAATTGTAGCGGTATCAAATCAATTGATGCAAAATTCAAGGCGAGCAACAACATAATCACTGACAGCTGGTGTTTATTTACAGGAATAAATCTCGATAATTCCAGTGCTGATTTAGTTGGCAACACGATTTTCAACAACAGCGGCAATGGTATTTATATAGGCGCTAACTCAAATGCAAATGTCGATTTCAATAATTTCCTGGAGAATAATCCAACTGGACTCAACAATGCCAACCCCAACATAAGCATTGACGCTTCAAATAATTTCTGGGGCAGCTCGGAAGGTCCCCAAGGCAGCGATATCGCCGGGAATGTTACTGTCGCTTCCTGGCTGGATGCCCCGGTGACGTTGCAGGTCAGTTTCGAAAATGAGAGCCGGAACTCCGCCCTGGGGAAAGTCGATTCCGTGCTTGTGCAGGTACAAAACATCTTAGAACCTAATGATTTAGTCTCCGTAACCGTCAGCGATGAATTGGGTTGGATCGTCGGCGACTACCCGGTTTCCAAACAGTTTACGGACAGCACCGGGTATTCGTTTTATGCCCGTTACACGGTTCCGGATGACAATACCGGAAATGACCGGTTGTTCGTGCAGGCAAGTTCGCTGCTTGATGCGCAGGCCATTGCGGCCGATACAATGCAGGTCTGCGCTTATCAACCTTCCTTGGACAGCATCAGTATTTCGCCCGATTCCGTATCGATTTTAAATACCGATTCGACCTGGTTCAGCGCGGTTTGCTACGATCAGAACGGGAAGGAAACAGAGACGGATCTGCAATGGTCGGCGACGCTGGGTTCGATTGATCAGAACGGTATTTTCTATCCCGATTCTTTGCTGGGATTATCCATCATAACAGTCCTGAATAGCGCAACAGGTATTTCCGATACCGCAGTCATCAACCTGGCTGAAACGGAACCGGTGCTGGCTGAAATAACAATATCGCCCGAGACGGCTTGCGTAAAGGTGGATGAAACTGTTGCATTCGCTGCCCGGGGATTCGATCAGTATGGCTATAAAATCTCTACCATGACGGTCTGGAGCGCCAGCGGGGGATCGATTACGGAATACGGTCTGTTTACCGCCGATACGCTCCCGGGTAGCTATAGCGTTACAGCTTCCGACACGACTGCCGATGTCAGCGCGTCGGCGACGGTGGTTATCGAAGAAGCTATCATCGATGCCGTTGAACCCGATCTGGTTCCGGTCGTCTATTCCTTAGCGCAGAACTATCCCAATCCCTTTAATCCGCTGACTACCATTCTGTATTCGCTACCGATCGCAAGCCATGCCAGCCTGAAAGTATACGATATAACCGGCAGAGAAGTCGCCGTGCTAACGGATAAGGAGCAAAAAGCGGGTTATTATCGGATTGACTTTGACGGGAGCCGGTTGGCCAGCGGTGTCTATATATATCGATTCAATGCCGGCAAATATACATCAGTCCGGAAATTCGTGCTGCTGAAATAGCATCCGCGCGGATATTCAGCCGCAGATTTACACGGATGAACACGGATTCATCATTGTATATTTTCGTTGAAAACTAAAATACTTATACTGCGAAGTACAACGGGGCATGAATTAGTTCTAAACTTGTTTGTCGCTGATTGACACCTGCCTGCGTCAGTGGGAGAGACGAGGCCGGGACAAACCTATCCACAGGCCCGCACCCGATCGAATCGCTGTAAGCTCTTCCGATATATCAAAAGCTACGATCTACGTGACAGCTTTCGGATTGTCAATTTAGCGCTTGCTTTCCGTGGGTTTTGCATTTTAAGCAAAGCAAAGTGATACTGATACGTATCTGAAAAAATGGTATGCAAAAAATCGGGCAAATGTTATTGATTATTTCCTATATTCATTTTCAATGGAACCTGTACATTAAAAAATGACCGGATAAAAAGGATAAAAAATATGGACTCGAAAAGAACTCTTTCAGAATGCACCGCTTATAATTATTATGGTGCTCAACCACAGGGTGAAATACAATCGAGAGAGGTTAAGAAATCTCCTTCTGTGAGGGTGGATAAAGCCCGGCAATTGTATTTTGAAACCAAATCATCCGTTTCTATGGAATTCCCGTATTGGTATACCAGAAGATGGGAAGAATTGGAGGGCGAAATTCCTATAGTAAGAAGGGCGGAAGCTTTAAAAGCCGGATTCGAACATATTACGCCGGCCATTTTTCCGGGTGAATTGCTGGTCATGGGAAAAGCGCATTATCTGCGTGGATCCTATCCGATGCCCTGGTTATCCGAAGCCTTTTTTATGGCTCAGGAAGATGAAATGTATCAAGACGCGTTGCAAGCGGGAAAAATCAGCGCCGATGAAGTCACCACGATGGGACAGGGGGGCGGCAATGTTACCCGTAGCGTGGGGAATGTCATATCAATTGCCGGGAAGTTTGGACTTCGGAAAGAAGAAATGCCGATTCTTTTACATATCGCCCAAAAATGGTTTAATAAATCGGTGGATGATGTCGGTCATAAATATGAACAATTGGTACCCGGATACAAAGAAAAAGAAGAGATAATGCGGGCTGTGATATGTATGTTCGATTCCGGATATACGCTGCCCCAGGGAAGGGAAGTGATGAACTATTACTACCCCTTGCAATACGGTATCGAAGGCCTGAAAAATATTTGTAAAGAAAAGCTAGACCAAACGGCCGGCCATCCCGATATGGACCGGCTGTATTTCTACCGGGCCGTACATATCATGCTTGAAGGGCTGCAAAGCTGGATTAAAAACCACGCCAAAGAAGCCAAACTTATGGCCTCCCTGGAAGAGGATGAGAAGAATAGGGCTGAATTCCTGGAAACGGTCGAAAGACTGGAATGGCTTGCCGACAATTCCCCCCGAACGTTTCATGATGCTTTGCAGTTGATATGGATTCTGCATGTCGCTGTGTTGAATGAGGATGCCATCTCAGGACTATCCCCCGGTCGCCTGGGACAGGTTCTTTATCCGTTTTGGAAACGTGATATGGACCGGGGTGTACTGACGCGCGAAAAAACGCTTGAGCTGCTGGAGTCGATGCGGATGAAGTTTACGGAATTGGATTGTTTCGCATCCATGGGGGTTGTGGGCGGGGTGTTAAGCGGCAACACGTTTAATAACCTCTGTATTGGAGGATTGACAAAAGCCGGAGAAAGCGCCGCGAATGAACTGGAGATGTTAATTCTTGAATCGGCAATGACCTGTGCTACTCCCCAACCCACCTTGAGTTTATTATACGATGAAAAACTGCCGGAAGAATTTTTATTAAAAGGTATTGAATGTACAAAAATAGGAACCGGTTATCCGGCATGGATCAACAACCGGGTGGCGATGGAATTCCTCCTGAATAATTTTAAAAATGAAGGATTGGATGTGGAAGAGGCACGGGCCTGGTCGATCGGTGGTTGCCTGGAAACATCCGCCGGAAGCTGGATGCCGCTTGAACTGGATGGCGTTATCCACTATATTCCCGGCGGCTCGGCGCCGGCGACAAGCGTAGGTGTCCATTTTATCTCATTGCCCAAAGTGTTAGAAGCTGTGCTTTTTGACGGTTTGGACAAAAGAACCGGAAGAAGAGTTTATCCTTCACATGGCTATAAACTGGATTCTTATGACGAAGTATGGCAGGCGTTTACAAAATATTTCAGCCTTACGGTCGAGGTATTGACCTTGACGAACAATATTCAGCACGACGTATGGGGTAAAATTTCACCATCTGTCATAAACAGTATGTTAAAACCCGATTGCCTCGAAAAAGGAAAAGATATCAGCCATAAAGGGAGTCGATACAACCGTACCTTTAATGTTGAGGTATGCGGTGGTGTAAACCTGGTCAATTCTCTGGCATCCATTAAAAAGAATGTATTTGAAGAGCAGAATTTTTCCCTGGACACCCTTAAAACGGCCATCCTGGAAAACTTTGGATATAATTCCGCTTCGGAAACGGGAGCATATAGTTTAACCGGACAGATGAAAACCACCAACTTTATGAACTGGCTAAAAATCCATAAGCAGTGTCTGGATGCTCCCAAATATGGTAATGATGATCCATCTGTCGATACTATTTTTAAAGAATGGCAGGATTATTTCAGCACCATGTGCAGGAATTATATTTCATTGTATGGCGAGCCGTTGTATTCGTGTCAAATATCCGTATCGACCCATGGACCGATGGGATCGGTTACTTTGGCCACTCCCGATGGAAGGCTTAGCGGCACTGCTTTCGCCGATGGATCGGTTTCGGCTTACCCGGGCACCGATAAAAACGGGCCTTATGCACTGTTCTCTTCGGCTACCTGTTATAACCACGCTTCTTCGCAGAATTCGCAATTGAACCTGAAGATTCATCCTTCCGTCGTTCAGGGACGCGAAGGCGCCCGTAAGTTTCTGGAAATGATAAGGGCTTATCTGCGAAAAGGCGGTTTTCACGTACAATTCAATATTGTAGATTCGCGTATGCTCAAAGACGCCCAAAAAAATCCGGGTAAATACCGGGATTTAATGGTGCGCGTTGCCGGATTTACCCAATATTGGGTGGAACTGGGTAAACAAATCCAGGATGAAGTAATATCGCGAACAGAATATGCCGAAATATAGACCACTATAAAATCGAAAGGCTTTTCGAATGAACCATATCGATTGTAGATACTATTTAGCCACCGACGCTTTTAAGGGCCTTTGCAAAAGAACAAAGAATCCGGTAAACGCAGATGAACCGGCATGTTCAGATTTTGAAAAAGCCCCCAAATGCAGGCATTGCAAAAATTTCTCTGCGAAAACCGATTTTATGGGTTTGTGCATGCATAAAGTGGAGGCTTATCCGGATATGCAGGCGCTGACCTGTACAGACTTTACATGGAGTTAGGCAAGCCGGTTTCCGGTATGATTTTCGACATCCAGGGCTTTTCGGTTCATGATGGTCCCGGAGCGCGAAGCCTGATCTTTCTCAAAGGCTGTTCTCTCAATTGCTTCTGGTGTTCCAACCCGGAAGGTATCGGTCAATCCAATCCGCCTCTGTATTATTCTTCAAAATGTATCGCTTGTGGAAATTGCATAGCAGCATGTCAGAAGGATGCGATAAAATTATTGGATGGAAAGCCGGCGATTGACAGGAGTATTTGTGAAAAATGCAATGACCATACCTGTATTGATAATTGCTATACGGATGCCTTGCGCTTGGCCGGACGTACAATTTCCGTAGATCAGCTTTTTTCGATCATACAGAGGGACCGCCAATACTGGGGTGATAAAGGGGGAATTACTTTAACGGGCGGAGAGCCTCTGTTCCAGTCGGAATTCGCCCGCGAGATTCTGAAAAAGTGTTATAACGCAGGCATTCATACTGCGATCGAAACCTGCGGCCATGTTCCCTGGAAGCACTTTGCATGCGTGATCGATTATCTTGATTGGATATTTTTCGACTTGAAACATATGGATCCGGAAAAGCATAAGACCGGAACCGGATCTTCGAATGCAGAGATTATCAACAATGTCCGAAACCTCCATAAATCGTTTAAGGGTAGACTGGTATTCCGCCTGCCTTTCATTCCCGGCTATAATAGTTCCAGAGTGAATCTGGAAGGAATAGCGTCCCTGATTTTGGAAACCAATTGGAAAGAGATAAATATTTTGCCCTTACATCATCTGGGAAGGGAAAAATACCGTCTCCTTGGCAGGGAATATAAAGCCGGCGGCTTTCCGACACCCTCTTCCGGGGATTTGGCAGCTGCAAAAGCCATATTTGAAAAATCGGGGATTGCTTGCTACATCGGTCAGGATACTCCTTTTTAGATTTTGAAGAGACAGAATCAATTTTAAAAAATACATGACCGTCAGCGTAGATAATTTGTTATAGTTGATTTTCAAGAGTGCCAAAATACTGGGGAATTAAATATCCTGTTTTCAAATGCAATCGTACGGAAGCCCGGCAGAAGTATAATAAAGGGATTATAGCGAATTGCAAAAATAATGTCCGATGAATGCGAAAAAAAGGTAGCTTTT
>CAZPRY010000047.1:0-28304 GCA_964589175.1 uncultured bacterium | reverse complement strand
AAGAATTAAACTGAAACGACTATACCCGTCATATCATGAATGACATTACACTAGCTGCTTCTTGCTGAATAGTAATTTTGATTTTGAGCCGTCTCCGACACGTTTTAATGGGATTTTTCCTTTTGCAGTTAGTTTGTGTAGAGTAGATACCGATAATTTTAAATATTTTGACGCCTCAAATATATCCATCCAAGGAGAGGCACACAGTTGGATTTCTTTTTGTATCTTGTTGATTCCAGAAATAATATCTCCTAAAATCTCATTTAGTTTTTTCCATTCTTGTATGTCATCCATCAATCAAAATGTATCGATGGAAAAATACAAAATCAGACCATATAACCCGCATTGGGTTAAAGTATCTAAATCTATATCAATCTGAATTATTTCTGGATATTCGTATAAAATGGTTTGGATTTATTATTAAACTTTAAGCGAGGAATCACATTGAGTAAACTCCAGGATCCAGGATCATCAATTTTTAATCCTTTTGGGTTGTTTAAACCATATTTATTGACAATTTCTGGATTTACCCGTTCTTCATCTCCAACATAGTTACCCAGTATGAATACAAGCTCGGATATTAGCTTATTAAATGTCCATAACAAAATTTGATTCCATTTGAGAATATCAGGGAAACTTTTCGGTATTGTGTCACCAAAATAAATCTTTACAAACCAATGATATACCGGATAAATTTCACGCCGGAAAACACTATAAAATGATTCGTAATATGATCTCTCTTCCTCATTTGTAGACATTTCTTCGCTATATTCATACATAAGAGTATCTACTGTAGGATTCTGGTCTTTGTGTTTTTCTATATACTTTAGCGTCCATATGAAGGCCGCCTGATCATTGAAAATGGTTTCTTTCGGCCACCGTAACGTAAAATAATCATCCGTCTGATCATTTGATTTCTGTGTTTTCCTGGGTTTCCTAATATTGCTCTTGGGAAACAACATCCCTTTCATTTGTTGCATTAAATAATTCTTCAATTTTTCATTACCAGTCAATTCATAATTGATTCTCAATAATTGAACGAATTCAACAAAATTTACATCAGTGAATGGATTGGGATGATCAACAATCATTTTTTCAAACTTTTTAATATAATCTGACTTTCGAATGTTTGACTCGTGATAACAATTTAGAAAGTAATCCGGAAATTTTATATCAGATTCAGTAGATTGACCTTTCAACAAATGTTTAAAGTTATTACAAAATGAATCGAAAGAATTCTCAAATTGTCGCATTGAAACATTAATTGACTTTTCCTTTTTCTCGATGCTGATTTTTTCCTTAATGAAATCGGTCAAATTTTCAAATGCCAAGTAATGATCGCGATATCGCTTTTGTTTTTTGACCGCATTTTTTTTGCGACTTTCATAGCCACTTTTTAAATCCAGATAAAGGCCCAAAAAAAGATAATGCGTTCGAAATGATTCACTATGGGATTTTTGCATATTCCAAACTTATTTTGAGTTATTAATTAAACACTCCATAAATATCAGAATATTATTCGAATTTCAAATAAATATTATTGTTGATTCAAACTTCTTTACTTGCCTTCTAAGCAGAGGGTTACAGGTTCTTCCGGCGGAACTCCCACGGAGGAGTCCTGTTCGGGGTACAACGCAACTCCCCTCGAAAGCACCTGATAATCAAGAAGTTATGTGAGTAATAACGGCGGATGTCTATGCTTTCCATATTTCAAATTTTGCTAGATTTTATCAGATTTGGGTGCAATTAGGGTGTAAGGAGGGTGTAAGATTTCGGAACAGGAGTGTAACTAGTTTACCGGCCTGTTGCTTTTCACTATTGGTTTGATGTCAGGAAGCAACCAATTTCGAAGAATCTCAAAGAATCGTTACTGTGCAGATTTACGTTGTCAGGGTTCTAAACTCTGGCGACGGTGCTCGGAGATGAAGTACTCTCCATGGTTGTTTTTAAAAAGCAATGCCATGATCGGTTGATAGACATCGTGTGAGGAAAGAGGGCAGGACCTTTTGCAGAGAGTTGTTAGGGTTCGATAAGATCCTGCCCCTTGAAGAATCGCCCGGTATCCGCCAGCACATGAGCAATTTCCTGAACCGAATATTCGGAGCGATAGCGATCTATAAACCTGAATCTATCTTCGGTTCCCTTGAGGAAATGGACAAGGCTTTTTTTTCAAATGTCACGCTCTCGACGAGTGCCCTCCAACTCTTTTTCCAATTACTTAATGCTGTCCAGATCCCTTGGAATATTGCCATGACCAGAAAATGCGGATTCAGGATTCCTGTGCAACTGGGTACTCCAACGTGAAAATGTACTATGGGGAATTTCCAATTCATGCGCTATGAGTCCATAGAACCTTTATCAATTGTATACAAATCAACCGCCTGTCTCTCTAATTCCGAACTATAGTATGGGCGATCTGTCATAAATTGCCCTGCTTCTGGTAAACAACCGAATTTACTCTCTTCTATGTGTCTACCCAAAAATAGCAACTAAAATTGTGGGAGGTAGGGTGGAAAGAGCGGAAACGGGGTGGGATATGGGAAGACTTGGTTCATATAAGCCAATTTGGGTTATCTAGACCGGAAAAAATAATAAGAACCGGTCCGGAAAGCAGATATGGAGAAACGGGAGGGACATTATCTTGTATTTCTCCTCAAGATATATAAAATATTTGAAATATTTTGAAAATCTATTGACAAATAGTGTCGGAATATATATATTCATGTAAACGTTTACATTTAATATACGGCAAAATCAGGATACGTAAAATATGGCAACGATTGTAGATGTGGCAAAACTGGCGGGAGTATCGATAGCGACGGTCTCGCGTGTGATCAACAATACCGCGAAGGTCAAAGCCACTACGCGGAAAAAGGTGTTGAATGCCGTTAAAATACTTGATTTTACGCCCAATATCAGTGCCCAAGTGCTACAGAGCAAGCAGACCAAAATCATCGGTATGGTTTTCCCGGATGCGAGCAGTACCTACTTCACCGAAATCATCCGCGGTATTTTCAATCATGTGAATCAGTTTAGCTACCAGATCATCATCGGAAGTGCCCATGATGAAGAGGAAGAAATGAAAACGGTTTCACGGTTTCTCAATGGCAGAACTGTAGACGGATTGGTTATCATGGCGCCATCCTCCCAAAACAACGAAATCTATAATCTAACGGCTAAATGTAAGACCCCGGCGGTATTCATATCTGTTCCGCGCGGAAAAGCCGGAACGACTTCCGTCGTACTGGATAATTTCAATATGGCCTTTAAGATGACCAATCACCTGATTCGTCTGGGGCATAAAGATATTGCCTTTATACAGGGGCCGGTTCATAATTATGATTCACAGAGAAGATATAAAGGGTATCTGGAAGGGATCCAGAGCCATCAATTAGAAGTCAAAGAGGAATATACGGTTCTGGGAAATTTTACCGAATACTCTGGCTATAAGGCCTGCGAAAAAATCCTGGCACTGTCTCCGCGTCCGACTGCTATTTTTGCGGCCAACGACGCCATGGCCATCGGCGCGATTGAAGCCGTTAAAGATTACGGATTAATAGTTCCGCAAGATATCGCCTTGGTTGGATTCGACGATATTTCGACTTCGCAATACATTACCCCTGCTTTAACTACTGTTCGGGTTCCGCTGTTTGATCTTGGCCAGGTGGTCGGTAGAACGCTCTTGCAAAAGATTGAAAACATTTCGGTACAGCAGATTACCGTTGCCGAACGCATTGTTATTCCGCTCGAACTGGTGATTCGGGAATCCTGCGGCGCAGAAGTCACTGAATAATATGTACGATTTACAACATAGAACACGTATGAGAAACAATGTAAACGTTTACAAAAAGGAGGAGAGATGAGAAGATTCCTTACTATCTGCATCATTTTTATGCTGGTAGGCGTCTCGCAACTTGTCTGGGCGCAGAACAGCCATACCGACCCTTCCTATCTGAAAGTGGTATCCGTGGAGAAATCGCTGACGATCGACGGGGTTCTCGATGAAACCGACTGGCAGCGTCGTTTTGATTATCTGGTTTTCAACCTCGAGGGCATCACCGGTGACGTGGAATATGCACCTACCGGCGGCGTCATGGTTACCGGAGCATACCCGGACACGACGACTACGATGCTCAAGGTAATGCACGACGGGCTCGATCTCTATATTGCGCTGGATTCGGATGACAAATATATCGGGAAATTCGGCGACAGCTGGGAAGGCGACGGGCTCTTTATGAAGATTAAGGATGCCCAGGGTACAGCGGTTGAATACAAATTGTACTTCAACCAGGGCGGAACCGATCCGGCAATCAATTTCGAAATGCCGGGCTTATATGCAAACTCCGGCTCTGGAGCGGCGTCCAAAAAGGAAGGGACGGTTGCCAACGATACCACGCAACTCGATGCCGGATATACGGCGGAGATGGTAATTCACCTGGGCGATCTGGGGTACACGGATCCTTATGCCGAAATCGAAGTGATGTTCGCGATCTTCGATCCGGACAACTATATCGATACGGACAATCCCTGGAAACCGACAGGCTCGTTTTACAAGCAATGGTGGGGCAGCGAGTGGGGCAGTGAGTTTCGCACTTTGAAACTGGCTGATCCGCCCGTTCGCACGGCCTATAAAACCGACAGCGAGATTGTTCTGGATGGCCAGCTCAACGAGGGTTTCTGGGCCGACGCCGAATATGTCATCGTCGGAAAACCCAGCTCGCTAAGCACCGGCGGTTACTACATGCAATGGGGCGATACATCGAATGCCTACAGCGATCAGAGCGAAGCTATGGTGAAATTCATGCACAAAGGTGCGGACCTGTACATCGGTCTGCAATCCAACGATGCATCCGTAGGCAAATGGTCGCCCGGCTGGGAAGCCGACGGTCTGTTTCTCTGGATGACTAACTATGGACAGATTCCAGGGCCGGCTGAGCGTATGGAAATCAAGGCTATGTATTTTTCCGGTACGCAAGGAGACGGTATTGTCTTTGAAACAAATGCGAATGTTCCCACGGGCGCAGCGGAAGGTGCTTCCTTTGAACCAACCGGTACCGTGACCCATACCGAAACTAACGGAGTCGATGCCGGTTACAGTCTCGAAGTGGTCGTTCATACGGCCGATTTCGACTATCAGGTCGGTGACACCGTTATGATGAGTATCTGTATCTGGGATCTGGACTATGCCAGTGCGGATGCTTATGACGCCGCCGTTGCCGATTATGCTCCGAACTGGTGGGGCTCGCAGTGGGCCGATCCGAATTTTGAAAAATACTTCATGTATCGTGGTGTGATTCTGAAGGACGAAGGCTTTATAAATCAACCTCCCGTGGCCGATGCCGGTGATGATAAAACCGTTCTCGAAGGATCGACGGTGACACTCGACGGTTCCGGTTCACGTGATCCCGAAGGGCTGACATTGACGTATACCTGGACCGCGCCGGCCGGGATCACGCTTTCCGATGTCCATAGGGTGAATCCGACCTTCGAAGCTCCGCAGGTGGACGAAGATACGGTCATGGAATTTTCGCTGATCGTTAATGACGGACAAACGGATTCTCAGTCCGATATGGTTCGTATTACCGTGCAGAATTTGGAAGCGGAAATTGAAATCGGTCACGGTGACCCGACCTATCTGAAAGTGGTATCTGTCGAGAAGCCGCTGGTGATCGATGGAGTACTGGATGAAACCGATTGGGAGCGTCGATTCGATTATCTCGTTTTTAATCCGAAAAATATCACGGGCGATGTGGAATATTCACCGACCGGCGGTATACAGGTGACCGGTGCCTATAGCGATACGACGACGACCTACGTCAAGTTTATGCATGACGGCCTAGATCTCTATATTTCCCTCACTTCGGATGATCAATATGTCGGTAAGTTCGGCTACAGTTGGGAAGGCGACGGGCTCTTCATGAAAATCAAGGACGCCAGCGGCGTGGCGGTCGAATATAAACTTTTCTGGAACTTGAACGGTGTCAATCCGGAGATTGCTTTTGAGGTTCCGGGTATGTATCCCGGTTCCGGTTCCGGCGTGGCCCATAAAAATGAGGGCACGATCGTCAACGATACCACTGCGCTGGACGCCGGGTACACCGCCGAGATGGTGATTCACCTGGGCGATCTGGGCTACACCTATCCGTACGCCGAAGTAGAAGTTATGATCAATATCTTCGATCCGGATAATTACTATGAAACCGACGATCCCTACAAGCCAACCGGCGTTTACTATAAGCAGTGGTGGGGCAGCGAGTGGGGCAGTGAATTTCGCACCCTGAAACTGGCCGATCCGCCAGCCCGTACGGCCTACGCCACCGATATTGCGATCGTTCTCGACGGCAAATTGGATGAAGCCTTCTGGGATGGCGCAGAATCCGTCGTCGTCGGAAAGCCCAGTGCTTACAGCACAGGCGGTTATTACATGCAATGGGGCGACACGCTCAACAGCTATACCGATCAGAGCCTGGCGACGGTGAAATTCCGCCATAATGGTACGGACCTCTATATCGGCGTCGAGTCGGATGATAAGTCCGTCTGCAAATGGTCCCCCGGCTGGGAGGCCGACGGCCTGTTCCTCTGGATGACCAATTACGATCAGATTCCCGGATCGGGAGAGCGTATGGAGATCAAGGCTATGTACTTCAGCGGGACGGTAGGCGACGGCATTTCTTTCGAAACCAGTGCAACAGTACCGACCGGTGCGGCCGAAGGCGCGTCCTATGAACCGGCGGGCACCATAACGCACACCGAAAGCAATGGTTCTGATGCCGGATACAGTCTTGAAGTTGTAGTGCATACGGCCGATTTCGATTACCAGGTAGGCGATACGGTCATGCTGAGCGTCTGTATCTGGGATCTCGATTATGCGAGTATCGATGCCTATAATGCCCAGGCTTCAGACTATGCCCCGAACTGGTGGGGCAGCCAGTGGGCCGATCCGAATTTCGAGAAGTATTTCATGTATCGTGGTGTGATTCTCTCCGAATCCGATGGTACGGCGATTGATAACGATCGGGTTGCCGTTGCCGAGCGCCTCGAACTCTACCCGAACTATCCGAACCCATTCAACCCGAACACCATGATCTCCTTCTCGACCCCGGCGACCGGTCAGGTCCGCCTGGATATCTACAATATCCTGGGTCAGAAAGTCCGCACATTGGTGAACAGCGAATTACGATCTGGTTATCATCGTTATGAATGGAACGGTTTGGCGGAGTCGAACCTGCCTGCGCCGACCGGTATCTATTTCTGTAAAGTCAGTTACGGCAACAATTTCAAGGTTGCCAAAATGGTGCTATCTAAGTAATCTATAATCCGGCAGCTCCCCGACTTCGGGGAGCTGCCGCCTATAACCGAGTAGTAGAACATGATAAGATGCATGTTTAAAGCCATTGTTGTATTCAATTTTGTAATTGTTTTTCCGTTTTTATTAATGGCGGGAATTACCGGTAAAATCACGGGGCACGTCACCGACGAACAGACCGGTGCACCGCTGATGGGTGTCAATATCATCCTGGCGGGTACCGCTGCGGGTGCTGCGACCGATCTGAACGGCTACTATGTTATTCTGAATGTGCCGCCGGGAAATTACGATATCAAGGTTTCCATGATCGGCTACCAGGAGGTGCAACTGAACGACGTCCCGGTGCATACCGATTTCACGAGCACCGAAAACTTTGCGCTGAAAACCAGGGTACTGGAGAGCGGAGAAGAGGTAATCGTTATAGGCAGCCGACCGGATATTCAACGCGACCGGACCTCAACAATGGCCGTGATTGGAGCAGATGCGATTTCCAAGATGCCCGTGACGGAATTCAAGGAGCTGATCAACCTACAGGCCGGCGTCGTTGATGGGCATTTCCGTGGCGGTCGCGCCGGAGAAGTATCCTATATGCTGGACGGTATCTCCGTTTCCGATCCATTTGACGGCGAAATGGCGGTCGAGATCGAAAACAGTTCGATCCAGGAGGTTAAGGTTATCAGTGGCACTTTCAGCGCGGAATACGGGCAGGCCATGTCGGGTGTCGTCAATATCATCACAAAAACCGGCACTGATCGATACTCGATCTCTGCCGATCTTTATACCGGTGACTATCTCAGCGGGCACGACTCTCCCTTCTATAACATCGGAGATTTCAATCCGCTGGGCGAAAAAAGCGGCGAGATCACATTAGCCGGTCCCCTGCCGGTACTGCCCGAGGCCTCATTTTTCGTCTCGGCCCGCAGGCTGGAAGCCGACGGCTATCTCTACGGCGTACGGGAATTCCTTCCATCCGATTCTTCGAACCTCGACGATCCCAACCCGGCCAACTGGTACATCGAGCGCAGCGGAGATGGCCTGGCGGTATCTCTCAATCCGTTTGAGAAGCTGACTTTCAACAGCAAGATGGCCTTTAAAGTTTTAGCGCGGCTGACACTCGAATTGCAGGGCAGCTTTTCGGACCAGGAATGGAAAACCTACAATTATCTCAATTATTTCTTCAAGTATAATCCGGATGGGATCGCGACCCAGTACCAGGACCGCCACCAGTTTTCGGTTAGCCTGACGCACGTTCCCCGGCAGAATCTTTTCTATACCTTAAAATTCAACCAATTGTACAATAATTACGAATCCTATGTCTATAAAGATCCTCAAGACGAAAACTACGTGAGCCCAATTTTGCTGCGACGTCTCGGTTACGGATTTTATATGGGTGGCATGGACATGAGCCATTTTTACCGCAATTCGCGAGTCAACACGCTGAAATGGAACCTGATTTCGCAGGCCAATCGCCGTCATGAAATTAAAACCGGGTGGGAACTGCGTCAGAGCAATCTCTGGCTGCACGATTACAGTCTGCGTCTCGATCGCACCACCGACTGGAAACCAGAACTCTATCCGCCCGAGAATGTCAACAACAACGAATACCGCCACATACCGGTGGAATTCGCCTTCTGGCTGGAAGACAAGATGGAGTTTCAGCGCATCATTCTGACCCTGGGACTGCGCTGGGATTATTTTCACCCCGACGGTGTGGTGCCCAAAGATTTGCGCGATCCCAACGGCAGTTATCACGGGACCGCCGATCCTTACCGGGATGCCAGCGATAAGCATCAGTGGAGCCCGCGTCTGGGAATTTCCTACCCGATTACGGCGCGGGGCGCGATCCACATCTCCTATGGGCACTTTTTCCAGATTCCCAATTTCGAATACCTGTACCATAATTCCGAATTTGAGGTGCAGGGAGGTTCGCTGAGCAGCATCATCGGCAACGCCGATCTGGATCCGACGAAGACCACGATTTACCAAGTGGGGCTCCAGCAGATGCTGTTGCCGGGCCTGGTCATGGAACTGACCGGTTATTATAAGGATATCCGTAATCTGGTCGGCACGCAAATCAAAGAATTGTATATCCTCGGCGACAGCTACGCCCGCTACATCAACCGCGATTACGGCAATGTACGCGGCATTGCGCTGTCACTAACGCAGAACCCGATCGGGATGCTCTCCGGTAGTATCGATTATACCTACCAGGTGGCCGAAGGCAACGCTTCGGACCCGGACGCCGTCTTCTACGATCAGCAGTCCGACCCGCCGCGCGAAAGCGAAACCCAGACGGTGCCGCTGGATTGGGATCAAACCCATACGCTGAATGTCTCGGTCAACCTCAGTCAAAAGAACTGGAGTACCGGCCTGATTGCCAGTCTGGGCAGCGGATTGCCTTATACACCCGAATTTCAAAACCAGCGAACCTCCTTCGAGAATTCGGAGCGCAGACCGTATACTTTCAACATCGATCTGAATGCCAAGTATCATTTCAAGACGGCCGGCGCCAGCTGGACGCTATACGTTCAGGTGAAGAACCTATTCGATCGTCTAAACGCCACCGACGTTTTTACCGATACCGGTGATCCGGCCTACTCACTGGTCCCGACCTATGTTCCGGAACAGTCGATCCATACGCTGGATGATTTCCTGACCCGGCCGGATTTCTACATGTCGCCCAGGAAAGTGATCTTTGGAATAAAGGTGAATCTATAATGAGATACGGAAAAATCTTTTTCACCCTCTTTATATTTCTATTCAATTGGTCATCGGCCCAAATGAATATCGATGATCTTTACGGAGAGCATCGGAACCGCAAACAGGGTCTGCACAACGGCAATCTCGTCGAAACGCTCTTCTGGAATTTCAGCGAGGTGGGCTGGTGGGGCAAGAAGCCTTCCGGAGTCTGGCCGCGCGGCAGCGATCATTCCTACTTGGACGGCATCTACCCGATCGTGGCGGCCGAAGTGGAACTGACCAACGGTGATACCATCCACATTGTCGAAGGCGGTTATCGCGAACATTATGAAACCGGTCCTACCGGCATCGCATTCGGCTGGCAGCCGCTGCCGAATTTCTCCAATCCGAACCAGGATTATATCGCCATGAGCGACGATCCCAATACCTGGCCGGAATACTGGCCCGACAAGCCGGCCTCCTGGCACAATGTCTGGAACGGCTATTTCGGTCAGCGCACCAATGCCGATCAGGAAAGCTATTTTGTAGTGGATGATTACCAGGACCACGGCCGCGATTTTCACAGACTGTTTTATTGCGATAAGAACGACAGCAGTCGCGGCGGTCTGGGGATGCGGATGGCGGTACGCGGTTTCCAGTGGTCGAACGTTCTGGCCGAAGATATCATCTTCTGGCACTACGATATCACCAACGTCGGTACGACGCATTACAATAAAGCTGTATTCGGGATGTATGCCGATGCCGGCGTCGGCGGGCAGGACGATTCCAATGACGACAACGCCTTTTTTGACCTGAATCTTGACCTGGCCTATACCTGGGACTCCAATGGTTTGGGCACAGGCAACTGGAAAACGGGCTATGCCGGTTATGCCTTTCTGGAAAGCCCCGGCAATCCCTTTGACGGGATTGACAACGACGGCAATGCCGCAGACGGGCCCGGACCGACATTTTCCGATATCGATTTCCAGCCGCGTTCGCTGCCGGATGAGGTGGTTGTTATCGACTACAACAACATGGAGCCGGAGAACAACTGGGGACGCAAAATCGTCTCGTTTGCATCGGGCGGTTCAGACAATTTCTATCGTTTTGACGGCGACAATCTGTATGTCAGGGTTGGCGATGGCGAGCACAGTTTTATCCACAACCAGACGGTCAGCGAGAAGCCGTTTAACGGCATCGATGACGATCTGGACGGAATTATCGACGAAAATGCCAATGTGCATATGGGCCTCAAGTACCGCGATTTTCTGGCCGGGACCGGTTTCGATAATTTGCGGATTGATGAGAGTCGATCGGACGGAATCGATAATGACGATGACTGGAATCCCGATCTGCATGATGTGGGGGGCGACGGAGTCGGCGGCACCGGAGATCCGGGTGAAGGAGACGGACTGCCTACCAGCGGCGAACCGAACTTCGACCAGACCGATAAAGACGAATCGGACCAGATCGGCCTGACTGCCTTCGATAGCTTTTATATCGGTCAGGGTGTGGAGTACCAGTACGACGAAGTACTCTGGGAACGCATAGCCAACTACCATTTCGATACCGGGAACCAGAACGGCAACATCGCTTTTTTATTTGGGTCGGGCCCCTTCATTTTGCCGCCGGGACATACCGAGCGTTTTTCCCTGGCGCTGGTTTTCGGTGAAACCCTGGATGACCTGCGACGCAACAAGGAGGTCGTACAGGGGATTTATAACGCGAATTATAACTTCGCCCGCCCACCGATAAAACCTACGCTCAAAACGGTGGCCGGCGACGGCAAAGTCACCCTCTACTGGGACGATGCCGCCGAAAAATCCTACGATGGTTTTGCCGATCCGGCAACGGGTGGATACGATTTCGAAGGCTACCGGATTTACCGGGCGACCGACGAGGCTTTCAGCGATACCTATATCATCACGAACGGCTACGGTGAAGCGACATTCTATGAGCCGATAGCCCATTTCGATCTGAAAAACGGTATCAAAGACTTCTTCGAGATCGATGTCAACGGCACCAAATTTTTTCTGGGCAGCGACAACGGCTTGAAACATTCCTGGGTGGATACCGATGTGCTGAACGGTAAAACCTATTATTATGCGGTCGTGGCCTACGATCGGGGTTGGGTCGAAAAATTCATACTGCCGTCCGAATGCACCAAGACGATTTTCAAAGATCGTTACGGCACGGTGACCCTCGATAAGAATACGGCCATGGTGATTCCCGACGCGCCAGCCGCCGGATGTCAATCTCCGGTAACCGCCGACGGCATCTTGCATGTCGATGGGTGGGGCAGTGGCGACATCTATCTGGATATGCTCGATCCCGAACTGGTGACCGATGCCGAGTACCTGCTGAAGTTTGACGATACGACGCATCCGGATACGATAACCTACGGATTCTATGAATTAACCATGGATTTCGATACACTGGCGGTTTTCGAGGGATCCCAGGCAGTCGATAACGAGGACACGAATCCAATGTTTCACGGAATGCGCCTGCGGGTACAGAACGACGCGGTGGTTTACAATGATTCGGCTTCCGGCTGGAAGAGTAGTGCCGCCTCGAATTTGATTTTCTATGCCGAGAGAAATTCCTTCTGGGACGACAAATTGGAGACACGTATCGACGGTTTCCCGACATGCTATGAAATCCGTTTCGGCGCGCGGGACAGTTCCTTTCTGAAAAGCACCTTCAAGCACGAGGTGAATTTCCAGGTCTGGGACGTCATCGCCGATAAGAAGGTGCGCACCTATTTATGGGAACCGGAGGGAAAACAAGATAGCCTGCTGACGGCGGATGATTATATTGCCCTGCAAGTCAAGGATGGTCGTACCTATCGGGAAACCTGGCGCATCAAGTTCATCGCGCCGGAGGGGCAGGAGGCGATCCAGCCCGGCGCGGGGGATACGGCTGTGATTGCAATCGATCTGCCCTTCCGAACCGGCGACGTGTTTCGCTTCAAGACCTTCGCCGCCAAGGAGGACGTAAAACTGGCCAAAACGGAGATGAACCGGATTGCGGTGGTGCCCAATCCGTATGTGGCGGCGGCACCCTGGGAACCGAAGCGAATGTTAGTTTCGGGACGCGGCGAGAGGCGTATCAATTTCATCCACCTGCCCAGCCGATGCACGATCCGGATCTTTACGACCAGCGGAGATAACGTTATCACGATTCGTCATGAAAGCAGCATCGATGATGGCAGCGAACCCTGGAACCTGACCACCAAGGATGGTCTCGACCTGGCGCCGGGGATCTATTATTATCATGTGGAAGCCGGCGAAGCCGGGGAATTCACGGGAAAATTTGCTATAATTAAATAGGACCGACCTATGTGCCCGAAATGGAACTCTATACGAAAATCAATTTTTTATACGTGTTTGATCGCAGCGCTTCTGCCGATCGCATTACAGGCCCGGATCACCAAAGTCGGAACCACGACTGTCCAGTTTCTGAAGATCGGGGTCGGAGCGCGTGGCATGGGTATGGGCGGCGCCACGGTGGCCTCGGTTAACGACGCTTCGGCGCTGTACTGGAATCCCGCCGTAATTGCCAATACGAATACGCGGCGGGTCTTGGTGACCTATACGGATTGGTTTCTGGATACGGACATCGCCTACACCGGGCTGGTCTTGCCGCTCGGTGATTTCGGCAGCCTCGGCTTTACATTCAACAGCCTATCGATGGGGGAAATGGATGTTCGCACCGTCGATCACCCCGAGGGAACCGGCGAACGCTTTTCGGCCAGTGATCTGGCGGTCGGTGTAGCCTTTGCGAAACGTTTGACCAACTTCTTCAGCGTCGGCTTTCACGGCAAATATATCCGTCAGAGCATCTGGCACTGCAATGCATCGAGCATCGCTTTTGATTTCGGCAGCATATACCGCACGGATAACGACCGCCTTTTGCTGGGCGTATCGATTTCCAACTTCGGAAACAAGATGCAGTACACAGGAAAAGACCTGCGTATATTTTACGACCAGAATCCTTCCGAACATGGTGACAACGAATACTTGCCGGCTTTTTACGAAACCGGCAAATGGGACTTGCCGCTCATATTCCGGATCGGACTGGCCGTCAATCTACCGGAATTTCCGGTCGGAGATCTGGTGGCCGAAGTCGATGCGATCCACCCCAACGACAACAGCGAAGAGGTGAATCTGGGGCTGGAATGGAATCTGAACCGCTTGCTCTTTCTGCGGACTGGCTACCAGTCGCTGTTTCAACAGAACGCGGAGCAGGGACCTACATTCGGCGCCGGGTTGCAGTATAAGATGTACAGTTCGACGCTCATCGTCAATTACGGATATGCCGATATGGGACGTTTTACGGCGGTTCAACGTTTTGACCTGGAAATTGTATTTTAGAATTTTGTGAATAAGGGAAAGCGATGTTGCAATTCGAAAATAAGTACGGCTATTTTACGGAAGACGGAAGCGAGTATGTGATCAAGACACCACGGACGCCCAAGCCGTGGATTAACGTTATTTCCAACGGACGCTACGGCTTGACGGTCTCACAGACCGGTGGCGGGTTCAGCTGGCTGGACCACTCCGAATTCAACCGGATCACCCGCTGGCACCAGGACCTTGTACGGGATGATTGGGGCAAATATCTTTACTTCAAAGACGAACAAACCGGGGATGTCTGGAATCCGGGCTGGCTGCCCTGCCGGGTGGAACCGGATCAATACCGATGCAGTCACGGATTCGGTTATTCGCGGTTTGAGACGGAATACAAAGACATCCGCAGTACACTGACGATTTTCGTCCACGCGGAATTGCCGCTTGAGTTCTGGGATATCCGATTCGAAAACCTCGGTTTAAGAGAACGCGAGATCAGCATCTACAGCTATTTTGAATGGTGTCTCGGTTCGAGTAACGACTATCATCGCGAATTTCATAAAACCTTCCTCCGGACGGAATTCGATCCTAAACGCAATGCAGTCCTTGCCGGAAAACGGATCTGGGACATTGCACTCGGCGATCGCGGACACTGGAACACCGAATACCCCTATACCGGTTTTCTGTACGCCAGCGAACCGATCATAGACTTCGATTTAGATAAGGAGACATTCCTGGGGCAGTATGGTTCACTGCAAAATCCGGCCGGGATTAAAGCCGAAGCGATGGCCCGCCGGCAGGGCGTGTTTTACGACGGAATTGCGGCGACGCAGACGCGTATTCGGCTTGGCGGACAGGAATCCCGGCGCTGTTTTTATATCCTGGGACTGACTTCTGACAAGGCGGATCTCGATACCGTTCTGGATCGTTTCAGCGATGCGGAACAGGTGGATGTCGCTCTGGAAGCCGTCCGGCGGAAATGGACCGGATTGCTGAGCACCTCCGAAGTCGAAACGCCCGATAAAGCCCTCGATCTGATGGTCAACAAATGGCTCAAATACCAGGCGATTTCCGGCCGTATATGGGGTCGGTCAGCCTATTACCAGCAGAGCGGCGCCTATGGATTCCGCGATCAGTTGCAGGATAGCCAGATATTTCTGTCCATTGATCCCAAAGGAACCGAGGCTCAGATTATATTACACGCCGCCCATCAATTCGAAGACGGTCGCGTACTGCACTGGTGGCATCCCATTACCGAGCAGGGATTGGATTCCAACAGTTCGGACGATTTTTTATGGCTGCCGTTCGTTACACTCAGCTATTTGAAGGAAACCGGCAACTACGAATTTTTGAATACGGAGACCGCCTTTTACCGCTCCGCTCGGAAGGCACCGCTGCTGGAACATTGCCGCCGGGCCATCGGAGCCGCGCTGGGACGCTTCAGCCCGCGCGGCCTGCCGCTCATGGGCAGCAACGACTGGAACGACGGGCTCAGTGCGATCGGCATCGAGATGAAGGGTGAATCGATCTGGATGGCTCATTTTCTGATCTATATCCTGGATGGATTCGCCGAAATGCTGGACGAGCTGAATGATAAGGATACCGCTGGGATCTATCAAAACCGGGCCAGGCAGTTACGCGAGAAATTGCTCTTGATGGGCTGGGACGGGGACTGGTTCCGCCGCGCCTCCAAGGACAACGGCCAATGGATCGGCAGCCGGATGAACGATGAGGGCCGTATCTATCTCAATACCCAGACCTGGAGCGTTATCGCGGATAGCGCGCCGCTCGAATACCAGCGGAAAGCCATGCTTATGGTGGCCGAACAATTGATGAAAGACAACGGACCGCTGCTGCTTTACCCCGGTTATACCGAACCGGATAACTACATCGGTTATCTGTCGCGCTACGCGGCGGGTTCGCGGGAGAACGGCGGCGTCTACACGCATGCCGCCACCTGGGCGATCTGGGCTTTCGCCAAACTGGGCGAAAACAGACTTGCCAACGAAGTCCTGCGGCGCATCAATCCTATCTACAACAGTATGGACCCCGATCGTTACAAGGGCGAACCCTATGTCACTCCGGGCAATATCGACGGACCCGATTCTCCGCACTACGGACGGGGCGGTTGGACATGGTACACCGGCTCCGCCGCCTGGATGCAGCGTTGTGCGCTCGAATGGATTCTCGGCGTCCGGCCGGTAAAAGAAGGACTGCTGATCGATCCCCATGTTCCCGAGGAGTGGAAGCAGTACTCGATCAAACGGCTGTTCCGCGGGACCACTTATTTCATTACAGTGAAAAATGAATCCGGTAGCTATCGGGGCGTCCGAAAGATGGTTGTAGACGGCCGGGAAGTACCCGGCGACGTTATTCCCGTATCGGACAAGGAAACCTGCGACGTCGGGATCACTTTATAGATTTGTAGCAAACCAGTGGAAATACCGGGAGGAGCATGTCACGGCAGCAAGTCAATTATCTGATTACAGGGCTCTTGCTGATCGTCTCTTGTTCGGTTCTGCGTCCCCGCGATTCGTTTACGCGCGCGGATTTGTACGGATTTCCGGAAACGATCGAAGCCCCGCTGCCCGATACAACGGATGTGGACTTATTCCTGTGCGGGATCGCCGCGGATACCTGGAAGTATTTTGAAAATTGCGTGGGCCGTCGTACTGGGCTGGTTGTGGATAAGATCTGGCTGGCGCCGGATGAAATCGCCGATTACACTTCGATCACGAATATCGGTCTGTACCTGCTTGCGGTGATATCGGCCGAAGACTTCGGCTTTATCGATCCGAACACAGTGCAACGGCGAATTCGAACCACATTGCATACCCTGCGTCGATTGCCGCAATACAACGGTTTCTTCTATAACTGGTACGATCTGAAAACGCTGAAAGAATCGCGAAAGTACGTTTCAACGGTCGATGCCGCCTGGCTTTGCTTTTCACTGGCTATAGTGGCGCAAACTTACCCGATCTTTGCCGAAACCTGCCGCGATCTGACCGAGGGAGCCGATTTTCGCTGGCTTTACGATGGCGCGCGCCGGCAATTCTATCTCGGCTATAATGCCGAAAAGGGGGAGTACTCGCCCTATCATTATAGCCTGCTATGCAGTGAAAGCCGCATCTGCGGCTATTGGGCAATGCTGCGGAATCAGATTGGAGCGGATTACTGGTATCATCAGTGGCGCACGGCGCCGCCCGATTTTGAGCAGGCGCAGATCCCCAAGGGGGAGTACGCTGAAGCGCTGGACGTTCGATATTTCAAGGGACATTACGGGTATAAAGACCTATCGATTGTGCCGTCCTGGGGCGGCGCTCTGTTTGAGTTTTTGATGCCGGGCTTGCTGGTCGATGAGCGAAACCTCGCACCGGGGGGAATCGGCGAAAACAACCGGCGGGCGATCGAGGCACATATCGATTATGCCTTGACAGAGATGCACTATCCGGTCTGGGGAATGTCGCCTTCAACGAATCCACAACGCGGCTATGGTGAGTATGGCGTACCGGATATCGGGACCCGCAAAGACGGGTATGCGCCGGACGTTGTATCGCCGTATGCTTCGCTGCTGGCGCTGGCCTATGATCCGGAAGCCGTAATCGCTAATCTCCGGTGCATGGCGGCGGAATTTCCCATTTACGGCGAATATGGCTTCTACGACAGCGTCGATCCGCGCAGCGGAGAAGTGGGCCGGGCCTACCTGGCGCTCGATCAGGCCATGATTCTGATCGGCCTGAATAACTATCTGAATGACGGCAAAATTCTGAAGTGTGTCGAAAAACTGCCCGGTTTCGAGACAATCCGCGATCTTTTAATGAGCGATGAATTCTTTTAAACGGATGATAAATGGTGAGGCGGAATCATGAAAACAATATTACGGATCATCTTATTTCTATGTATCGTCGGCGGCTTGTGTGCCCAGACGAGTGATTTGATCTATTTCGATGACAGTCCGACTCCCGGTTATTACGATCCCAGTTGGGGGTATGTTAAGGCACCCAGTCAACTGGAACGGATCGGGGAAAAGTTTCCAGTGGATGCCGCCCACTATTTTCAGGGGCAGAACAGCCTGCGACTGAGCTGGACTTCGGCGGCCGGCGGGGACTGGGGAATTGCCCTGGCGGCCAACGGCTGGCCCGGACAGGATATCAATCCGCAGGATACCCTGACGCTCTGGGTGTTGACGGAGGAGACGCTTTTACCGGCCAATCTCCCGTTGCTCTACCTGGAGGATCTGGCCAATCAGAAAACAGATCAGGTGCGGATGTCGGCTTATGTGACCGAAATCCCGGTCAGTGAGTGGTTCAATATTCGTATCCCCTTGCAGCCGTTCAAGGACAATCCCGGCGGCGCCGACATGTCACAGATTAAGACGGTCTTTTTCGGGCAGGATCAGGCGGACGGGCAGACGCATATTCTGTATATCGACGAAGTGCGCATGGTGGCTGGCCAGTCGGTGGATGTCACGCCGCCGCAAATTCCGCAGAATATATCGGCGAAGGCCTACGAGAAACAGATCGTGATTCAATGGGACGAAGTGCCCGATCCGGATGTGCTCGGGTATAATATCTATCGCACGGCGCCGGGCGGAACCTACCGCAAAATCGGGGCGACCACCAGAGATCTGCAAATCTTTTCGGACTTTATCGGGCGCACGGGGCGCAGCTATTACTACGAAATTTCGGCGGTCGATTACAGCTACAACGAGTCGGAACTTTCCGATTGGGCCTTCGCAACCACCGCGGCGCTGGATGATGAAGGCCTGCTGAACATGACCCAGGAGATCACCTTTAACTTCTTCTGGGATTACGCACACCCCGTTTCAGGACTGGCGCGGGAACGCTATCCCGGCGATCCGGAAGTCGTTACCATCGGCGGATCGGGCATGGGAATCATGACCATTCCGGTGGCGATTGAGCGCGGATTCATCACACGTGAGGCGGGCGCCGACCATGTTCTGAAAATGTTGGAATTCCTGCAGAACGCTGATCGCTTTCACGGCGTCTGGCCGCATTGGATGAACGGCACGACCGGAAAGGTGATTCCTTTCAGCCAGAAAGACAACGGCGGCGATCTGGTGGAAACGGCCTTTATGGCTCAGGGGCTTTTGACGATTCGCCAGTATTTCGATGCCGGTACATCGGTGGAAAATGAAATCGTGCAGCTCGCCACCCAGCTCTGGGAAGATATCGAATGGGATTGGTATCGCCGCACGAGTACCAGCAACTATCTGTATTGGCATTGGTCGCCTAACTATGAATGGGCCATGAATATGCCGATCTACGGATTCAACGAAGCCATGATCGTCTACCTGCTGGCGATCGCCTCGCCCACGCACCCGGTGCCGGCGGAACTCTACGAGAAGGGCTGGGCCGGACAGAGCAATTACGAAAACGGAAAGACATTCTACGACATTCCCCAGTACGTCGGCTGGGACAAAGGTGGTCCGTTGTTCTTTACCCATTATTCGTTTCTGGGATTCGATCCGCGCGGCATTCGCGACAGCCACGCCAACTATTATATGAATAACCGCAACATCACCCTGATCAACCGGGCCTACTGCATCGAGAACCCAGGCGGGTACACCGGCTACGGTGAGAACTGCTGGGGGCTGACGGCCAGCGACGATCCACTGGTCGGCTACATGGCGCACGAGCCGGTCTCCAACCGCGATAACGGTACAATTTCGCCCACCGCGGCTCTGTCGGCGTTTGCCTATACTCCCGAGGAATCGATGGCCGCCCTGAAGCATTTCTACCGCAACCTGGGCGAGAACCTTGTGGGTGCTCTGGGCTTCAAGGATGCCTTTAATCAATCCCGCAGCTGGTATGCCGGATCGTATATCGCCATCGACCAGGGACCGATTATCGTGATGATTGAAAACTACCGCAGCGGTTTGCTCTGGGAAAAATTCATGTCCAATGCCGAAATCCAATCCATGCTCGATGCGGTCGGATTTGTAACAGATACCACGACCGCGATCCGGCCAGTGGCTGAAATGATCCCGCAGAGGTTCGAACTGCTGGGCAACTACCCGAATCCGTTCAATCCGGCCACGACGATTCGCTACGCCGTTCCGAAGCCGGGAAGGGTGGATGTGTGGATTTTCAATCTCAACGGGCAGCTGGTGCGGGAATTTCAAAAACAGGAGCAGCGGGCCGACTACGGTGAAATTCGCTGGGACGGCGCCGATAGTTTTGGTCAAAAAGCAGCGAGCGGAATTTATCTGGTGCGGATCGGCTTTGATGGCTATTTTCGATATGGTAAAATGCTCATGAGCAAATAGAACTATTGGACAGAGGAGACGCTTTTATTCGCTACGGTTTTAAGGCAGGGAGGGTGTGGCGCCCCGGTCGCATCTTCATGGTCTGCGTGCTCGCGCTGCTGATCTGTTTTCGTTGCGCGCGACCGGCTGCGACGGAGATCACAATCGATTTCTGGGCTATGGGTGTGGAAGCCAGGTATGTTCAGGAAATCGTTCCGCGTTTCGAACGCGAGAATCCCGGTATTAAAGTCCGGGTGCAATCGATCCCATGGCTATCGGCGCACGAAAAATTGCTGACGGCCTTCGCCGGCAATTCGACGCCCGACCTCTGTCAGCTGGGAAATACCTGGATTCCGGAGTTCACGGCGCTGGAGGCGTTGGAGGCGCTGGAGGTATACGTCGAAAAATCGACCGAAATCGACTCCACACAATATTTCAGCGGTATCTGGCAGACCAACATCATCGACCAAAATCTCTACGGTATTCCATGGTATGTCGACACGCGGTTGCTGTTTTACCGCAGCGACATCTTCAAAGAATTGGGATATTCCACGGCGCCCGAAACTTGGCCTGAATTTTTGGAACTGTCGCGTAAAATCGTTGCGCAGCGGAAGACCGAATATGCGATCCTCCTGCCGCTTAACGGCTGGCACGAGTTCGTAATCATAGCGCTCGAGAGCGGTTCCCGACTCCTGCGCGAGGAAGACTGCTACGGCGATTTCGAAAATCCGGCTTTTAGGAGAGCGTTCGAGTTCTACCTGCATTTTTACGAAGAGGGACTTTGTCCGAAAGGGATGACGGAAGTTTCGAACATTTACCAGAGTTTCGCCGAAAACTATTTTGCGATCTACATCACCGGTCCTTGGAATCTGGGCGAATATCGCGATCGTCTGCCACAATCGATGCAGGATCGATGGACGACGGCTCCGATGCCCGCGTTCGGAGAGGCTGGGCCGGGACTATCGACGGCCGGCGGTTCGAGTGTGGTCATGTTTCGCAACAGCCCGCACAAGGAGGCGGTCTGGCGGCTGATGGAGTTTCTGGCGCATGCCGATGTGCAGGCGGAGTTCTACCGGTTGAGCGGCGATCTGCCCGCCAATATCGTGGCCTGGGATCTGGTCGGACTGCGGGAAAATCCCCGCACAGAGGCCTTTTACCGGCAGCTGCAAAAGGTCGTGCCGACACCCAAGATTCCCGAATGGGAACAAATCGCGAATAAGATCCAGCAGTACGTCGAATCGGTGGTGTTCGGAGAGTTAACCGTCGCCGAGGCCGGGCGGGCCCTGAATCGCGATGTGGACAATCTGCTCGATAAAAGACGCTGGCTGCGCAGTCGGAAAGAGCCATGAAGAATCTGGTCGCAGAGGGAAAATACCATTGGAGCACGGCTTACCTGTTTTTAGCACCGGCTATGGCGGCGATCTTTGTCTTCTTCTTCCTGCCGGTACTGGCGGCCTTACTCATGAGCTTTACCGATTTTGACATTTACTCAATTGGTAATACCTCCAACGCGCGCTTCGTCGGCCTGGCGAATTATCGCAATCTGCTGCAGAATCCACTGTTCTGGAAAGCGCTCCGGAATACAGGCTACTTTGTTTTGTTTGGTGTTCCGCTGTCGATCTTGGCCTCTATGTTCGCCGCACTGGGGGTCAATTCCAAACGGCTGCACTTCCGCTCGCTTTTCCGGCTCGCGTATTTTTTACCGGTCGTGACGACGCTGGTGGCGGTTGCGGTGATCTGGCGCTACATTTATCATCCGCGCTTCGGTCTGATCAACTATCTGCTGGGCATCTTCGGCATTCAGCCGGTCGATTGGCTGGGAAATCCGCGATGGGCGATGCCGGCCCTGATCATCATGGCGATCTGGAAAGGTTTCGGTTATAACATGATCATCTTCATCGCCGGTCTGCAGAACATTCCCGAAACGCTCTACGAGGCGGCCCATCTCGACGGCGCCAACCGCTGGCAGGAGTTCCGCCATGTGACCCTGCCGATGCTGGCTCAGACGACGGGTTTCATCACGATTACGACCCTGATCGGGTATTGCCAGTTTTTCGCCGAGCCCTACGTGATGACGCAAGGCGGACCGCTGAACAGTACGCTGAGTATCGTACTGCTGATGTACCAGGAGGGATTCCGCTATTGGCGCATGGGCTATTCGGCGGCGCTGGCTTTCATTCTGTTCGGCATCATTTTAATCGTCACGTTGGCTCAACTCCGTTTGCAGAGGCATCATGAATTCTAGCACGCGTATCCGTAAAATCTTTTTTTATGGAATCATGATTGTCGGCGTGCTGTTGACGATCGTTCCCTTTATCTGGATGATTTCAACCTCATTAATGCCGACCGGTATGGCGAATCGTTATCCACCGGTTTTGTTTCCAAAGGAAACGACCTTTCAGCATTACCGGACGCTGTTTACGCAACTGAATGTCCTGCGCTACTTCCTCAACAGCCTGATCATTGCAACTTCCGTTACTGTGATTTCACTCGTCTTCAATTCGATGGCCGGCTTCGCTTTCGCCAAGTACCGCTTTCCCGGCAAGCAGAAATTGTTCAAACTGCTCCTTTCGGCGATGGTCATCCCGGCCCAGGTCACTATGCTGCCACTCTTCCTGATGCTGAATCGCATGGGACTGGTCAACACCTACTGGGGGATCATCATTCCGGGGCTGGCCAGTATCTACGGCATTTTCCTGATCCGGCAATACATTATGTCGATTCCCGACAGCTTGATCGAAGCCGCCCGTATCGACGGCGCGACCGATTTCTATATCTACTGGCGCATCATCCTGCCGCTGGCCAAGCCGATCCTGGTAACCCTGGCCCTGTTCACTTTTATGGGGGCCTGGAACGATTTCCTGTGGCCTTTAATCATCCTGACGCGCGACAGTATGTACACGCTCCCGGTGGCGCTGGCCAACCTCATGGGCGAACATGTTCAGGATACCGAGATGATGATGGCCGGATCGGTGATTACGATTCTGCCGGTACTGATTGTCTTCCTGACCCTGCAGAAATATTACATCCGCGGGATTATGCTCGGAAGTGTAAAAGGGTGATGAAATCCGGAATACACAGGTTATTATTCATTTCGCTGGTCGGTCGTTGGCTCTCGGCGCAGATGCTTTTTAGCGATTCTTTTGAGAATATTTCCGTCTGGAATCCGATTCACAGCGAAGATGTGGAAATTAGCCTGACGACCGAGCAGGATGCCGGGAACCGAACAATCCTGCGGCTGGATTACAACTTCAAATCGGGCGCTGGTTATTGCGGTATCGGCCGGAAAGTCGCGATCGAATATCCGGAGAACTACCGGTTTCGTTTCGGCCTGCAGGGAAGCGGTGCGACCAACAATCTCGAATTCAAATTGGTCGACGAAACGGGCGAGAATGTCTGGTGGAAAATCGTGCGCAAGCTCTCGCCGCCGGCGGAACGTCGGGAGTTCGTCGCCCGCAAACGCGAAATCGAATTTGCCTGGGGACCGATCCAGGACCGCACTCTCATCAGGAGCGCCGAAATTCAGATCATTATCTCCTCGGCCGAAGGGGGATCGGGCACATTGCGGATCGACAGCCTGGTGCTGGAACCGTACCGGCCCCTGCCGCTCGATCAAATCCGTCCGATCGTCAAGCTGAACGGAAAAGAAACGATCGATCACGGGTTCTTCGACCAGAACAGGGAATCGTCCGGGAAAAAGGCGTTTTCGCGGTCGGACCGGGTAGAGATGGATCTGGGCGGCAATGCGGAACTGGGCGGGATGGCGATCTACTGGGACCCCTCCTGCGCCGGAGGCAAATACCGGCTCCGGTTTTCGGAGAACGGAGTAAACTGGACAGCTGCGTTGTCGGACAGGATCGAACAGACAGGCGTTTCCTGGATTCGATTGGTGGATACGGAGACGCGCCAGATCCGGCTTGATCTGGAAAAACCACGGATGTCGGCGACATGGGGGATTCAGGAGATCGAATTTCTCTCTCCCGAACGAGCCGCCGATATAAACCGCTGGTTGAAAATCCGGGTGAAAAGCGCAGCATACGGCGACTACCCGCGTTATCTGTCCAACCGGGCATCCTACTGGACCGTAGTTGGTAATGTCGACGATGATCAGGAAGTATTGATGAACACCGACGGGCAGGTGGAAACCGGAAATCGTGAGTTTCTCCTGGAGCCGGTCGTTCTTGTGGACAGTGAGGCCGTCACCTGGGCGGACGTTACGACGGAACAGAGGCTCGAATCGCAATATTTACCGATTCCTACGGTCGTTTGGCATCACTCTAAATTCAGGATGGAGGAGACCGCTCTCGTCTGCGGAAGACCCGGAGAATCACAATTATACATTCGCTATGTGTTCATCCCTCAAACAGCATTAACCCCGAAGTTTCGGTTGGCTGTTGTGGGACGGCCGTTTCAGGTCAATCCCGATTACCAGAATCTGGGGCACCCGGGCGGTTTTACTCCGATCCGGTCGATTGAACGAAACGGAAACGTTCTTAATATTAATGAAACCCGCCGCATCGATTGCATGCAAGGGGTCGATAGCATTCACTTGTTCGACCATCACGATGGCCTTGCGCTGAGAGAAATATTAGGAAACGACGCGAGCGATATGACATCCATCCGGGATTCTCTCGGGCTGGCCTCATTTGCCTTGCAGTACAATCTGTCGTCAACCCGGCCGGACACGATCGTGCTTCGCGTTCCGCTCTATGAGGAAGTTCCGGGAACTGGCGGGCCGGGCAGCCTGACAATCAGCGATTTTCAAAAGGCCCTGGAACAGACAACCGCGTTTTGGACCGAAAAGCTGAACGCCGTCCCGTTTCAACTGCCGGTGGAGGCCACGCGCTACTTGAATACCTATCGCTCCAATCTGGCTTATATCCTGATCAATCGCGACGGCAGCGGCATTCAGCCTGGCAGCCGTTCCTACGAGAGAAGCTGGATTCGCGACGGTTCGCTTACCTCTTCAGCCCTGATGAAAGGCGGCCTGTCTATGGAACCGCGCGAGTTCATCGAGTGGTTTGGTTCGTTTCAATTTGAGTCCGGGAAAATCCCCTGCGTCGTCGATCGGCGTGGTCCCGATCCGGTGCCAGAGAACGATAGCCATGGTCAGTACATCTTCGCGGTTGCGGAGTATTTCCGGTTCACACGGGATCGCTCCTTTCTCGAACGGCAATATCCGCACGTGCAGCGCGCCGTTCGATATATCGATCAGCAGCGATCTCTGCGACGCACCGAATCCTATCAATCGGGCAACGATTCCCTGCGCTGTGTCTATGGTCTTATGCCGGAGAGCATCTCGCACGAAGGCTATATGGACAAGCCGCGCCACAGCTACTGGGACGACTTTTTCACCTTAAAAGGGTTGAAAGATGCCCTAATGATTGCGGAGACTCTGAGAGACGGGGAAAATATTGTGGATTTTCGCAGAATCCAGGATGAATTTGCGGTGGATTTCTATGCTTCGATCGATTGCAGCCGGGAGCGTCACGTAATCGATTATATCCCGGGCTGCGCCGAACTGGGCGATTTCGATGCCACGTCGACCACCATCGGATTGTGGCCGGCAGGGGAGTGGGCAAACATGGTCCGGCACGGCGGTCCGCAGACTTTCGGGCGCTATCTCGATTTCTTCCGGCAACGCCGGATATCGAACGGCTGGAACCACTACACGCCTTACGAGATTCGCACCGTAGGCTCTTTTCTCTACATGGGATTACCGGCCGTCAGTTTGGAACTGCTGGATTTTTTCTTCGAACACCAGCGACCGGCCGGTTGGAATCACTGGGCGGAAGTCGTCAATTTTAATCCGGATACGGCCCGCTTTATCGGGGATATGCCGCATACCTGGGTCGGCTCCGATTATATCAACGCATTTCGCTCCTTCTTTGCTTTTGAAGAACCTGAAACCGAGCGCTTGATCCTCGCGGCCGGGATTCCCTGTCCGTGGATTCAGAGGGAAGAGGGAATTTCCGTGACGGATTTGCCGACGCATTACGGAAATATCTCCTACCGCATTCAAATGAACGGTAATGAATACGTTGTTACCGTCTCGTCTCTGGAGCGCATGCCGGCCGGAGGAATCGTAATTCCGGGATACAGTTTGATTTACCCCGAGAACGCCGTACGCAAATCGCGAGAGATTCCGCTGAAACGTGCGGATGTTGTCCTGCATCAAGCACCGAAAACAGTAACCTTTAAGAGATAGGTCGTTATATGCTGCTATTTCCGCCAAACTTTATTTGGGGCGCCGTCTCAGCAAGTTACCAGATCGAAGGCGCGGTGAAAACCGATGGAAGAACCCCATCCGTGTGGGACACGTTCTGCGAACAACCCGGCAAGGTCTGGGGCGGTCATACGGGCGAAGTCGGCCCGGACCACTATCATCACCTAAAGGAAGATGTCGAATTAATGGCGGAACTCGGCCTGAAAGCTTACCGGTTCTCGGTTTCCTGGACGCGCGTGCTGCCCGAAGGGACGGGACCGGTCAATCGTAGGGGAATCGCTTTCTACGACCGTCTGATCGATCGCCTGCTCGCAAAGGGTATCGAACCCTGGCTGACGGTTTTTCACTGGGATTACCCGGAAGCGCTTTTTCAACGCGGCGGCTGGCTGCACGCGGACAGCCCCGACTGGTTTGCCGAATATGCGGGCGTTTTGGCGGATGCGTTCGGTGACCGGGTGACGAACTGGATGACGCTCAACGAACCGCAGTGTTTCGTCCATTTCGGGCTTCAGACCGGTACTCACGCCTCGGGCCAGCAACTGGGTCTCAACGAAGTGCTAACGGCCGGGCATCACGCTCTGCTGGCTCACGGTAAAGCCGTTCAAACGTTACGTGCCCGCTGCGGAAAACAGCTGCGAATCGGAGCCGTGCCGATCGGATTGCACTTCCTGCCGGCTACCGATACGCCCGGGGATATAGCGGCGGCCCAGAGAGCGACATTTGCCGTAGCGGAACGGAACACCTGGAATAGCGCCTGGTGGGCCGATCCGATGATACTGGGAATCTATCCCGAAGACGGATGGGAATTATTCGAAAAGGATCTACCGCCCATGAAGCCCTCCGATATGGCGATCATTGCCCAACCACTGGATTTCTTTGGAGCGAATATCTACAGCGCCGAGAAAGTCAGGGCCGCGGGTGATGACTGGGAAGTCGTCCCGGCCGAACCGAATTGCCCGCGCACTTCCATGGATTGGCCGGTAACGCCAGAAGCGCTCTACTGGGGACCGCGCTTCTTCTACGAACGCTACGGGTTGCCTGTTATTATCATGGAAAACGGGCTGGCGAATAATGACTGGATTCATCTCGACGGTAATGTGCACGACCCCCAGCGCATTGATTTTACGGCCCGCTACCTCCAGGCTTTGCGCTGTGCCATCACGGACGGCGTTCGGATTGAAGGCTATTTCCACTGGTCGATTATGGACAATTTCGAGTGGGCCGAGGGATATCGCAAGCGTTTCGGTCTCATCTATATCGATTACGCAACCGGCCGGCGGATTCCGAAGGATTCCTTCGACTGGTATCGCGAAGTCATTCGCAGCAATGGTCAGTCCATCCCGGAATTGCGATCAGATCCTTATGCCCAATATTCCGATTGAATTTATACTGTGGAATTTCCTAAAAATAGGGCTAATGTTTTTTATAGCGATTCTCAGAATAAATGTCCTATGATTTACAAATAGAAGAGACAGC
>CAZPRY010000046.1:0-30079 GCA_964589175.1 uncultured bacterium | reverse complement strand
ATGCTGTAATTCCGCATCCGATTATTATCATCGGAATGGTGCTAGCTTTTGTCGCGATTTATTTATTGGCGGAATAGAACAAATATTAGCCAATGATCGTGGAGATAGCATATAAATGATGAACAGGATGACTTATTAGACGAACAGGGATTATGAAAATAACGCGGATTCTGATATTGTTTTGGATTGGGATGACGGCAATTGCCGTTGCACAAGAAGAGCTGACTTATATTGACTTGATTAAGAAGCTCGCTGACCTGGAAGGTCTTGCTGTATTACCAGTGCCAGGTGAGAAGTGCGCCCAATGGTCGAGCTATGATCGGGCCAGTCGATATGATGCTGAGACGAACAAGTACATTGATTGGGATGCAAACGATGATCATAATGGCATAATTCGAAGTGAAGGCGAGACTACGGTTATTGCGGAAATGGAAGGTCCCGGCTGTATAAGGCGTATCTGGTTGGCATTGGCGGGCGAAGGACATGTCAAGATTTACCTCGATGGCGAGACTGAGCCTACAATTGATCTATCGTTCGATGGTTACTTTAATTGCCAGAATCCGCCTTTTATCTACCCATCTCTTGTCCATAAAACTGCTAAAGGTCTTAATTGCTATGTCCCTATTCCCTATCAGAAATCCTGCAGGATAACTGCAGATGATGGGTGGGGCGAATATTATCACTTCACTTATACTTCCTATCCTAACGGTACGATAGTACCGACTTTTAAACGTAATCTGTCATCGGAAGAAATCACAGCGTTGGAAGCGGTTGACGACTTTCTAAATAAGAATTTAGGTGTCGATCCAGCTGGTAAGCGTAAGGGTGAAGTAACCGAATCGAACAGTATTTCAATTCCTCCAGGCACTTCGATGACCATCGCAGATATAAAGGGTAAACGCGCAATCACTGCTTTGAAAATCAATCCAAGCCTCGAAGGAAATATTGATGATATCAATAAGGCGCTGCGTGAATTGGTTCTCCGTATCACCTGGGATAAGGAAGAGAGTCCGAGCGTTTGGGTACCACTGGGTGATTTTTTCGGAACAGCACCGGGAATAAACAAATACAAATCTTTGCCCTTGGGCATGACTGACGAAGGATTCTACTCTTATTGGTACATGCCATTTGCAAAGCGCGCCCTGGTTGAATTGGTAAATGATGGCAGGTCGGAACGTTCGGTTGAATTCAGTCTTACCCACGCTCCGCTTTCCCGTCCAGTTAAGCAGCTTGGTCGTTTTCATGCTAAATGGCATCGTGACGCATTGCTTCCTGCCGAGCCCGAACGCGAAGTCGATTGGACGATCCTTAAAACCCAGGGCAGAGGGCGCTATTGCGGTGTCATGCTCCAGGTCTGGAATCCTCGAGGCGGATGGTGGGGCGAAGGAGACGAAAAATTTTTCGTGGACGGCGAGAAATTTCCCTCAACTTTCGGAACTGGTTCAGAAGATTTTTTCGGCTACGCCTGGTGCTGTCCGATGTTATTCCAAAACGCATTTCATAACCAGACATTCAATGGTGGAGATAATTGCGGACACATATCGGTAAACCGCTGGCAAATCGCTGACAATGTCCCATTTGAGACAGCTTTTGAGGGAGCCATAGAGAAGTATTATCCTAATGAAACCCCAACATTTTATACCAGTACAGTTTATTGGTACCTGGAGCCCGGCGGCCTCGACCCATACGAACCGGTGGCCCTTGAGAAGCGCAGCGGGTACTACTTTCAACCTCCGGATACTCCTACAGGATTAGGGGCCGAATACGATGAAAACACCGGCCGGGTCACTTTGAATTGGAAGGCAAATACAGGTGGTTTTGCTGATATTGATCATTATTTGGTAAGCAGAATTATTCAAAATGACACTACCGGGAATATTAAGCTGAACCCAGGTTTTGAAGAGCCTGATGATAATGCTACTTTTCCTCCACACTGGGGGTACTATCCGTATGAAGCAAATGTTAATCCGCAATTGACCGATAAGAATCCCCTGCAGGGTGGCTCGTGTGTTTCTATGGAACATTCTGACGGTGATTGGGGCATGATTTACAGCAGAATATATCCCCCGGAAGGTTCAAGAATTTGTGATGTTTTAATAAGAGGTTTTGTAAAAACCGAGAATGTAGCCGGCGGTAAAGGAGCGCTGGTCGCGCTTAATTATCGTGATTTGCCGGGTTCAGGTCTGTATGGCACATACGATTATACAAGGTTCGAAGATTATGGATCGATTGGTGCAAATGGATTTGCCTATGCGGTCTGTCTTTTTGGGCAGGCAGGAGATAAGGTCACTGGAAAAGCATGGTACGATGATGTAACCGTTACTATTTTTTCCAGGGTTGGACAGACAACGGAATCGACATTTGTCGACACCGACATTACCCCCGGGACCACCTATTATTACTCTGTGCGAGCAGTAGATATGAATGATTTGACTTCTGAACCTGCGTTTATAAAAGTTGATGTTACGACGCATTAAAAGAAAAAGGGGATATTTTATAATTGAGTAATTTCATTAGAACTACACCTATAAATTGAATCAGATCCTAAAAGAAAAAGGAGAAAAAAATGATTAAGACAAAAGTGGGATTCATTGTGTACGGCGTACATAAAGACGGATTGGAAGATCCGATGGGCACGCCTTTTATTGATGATGCTTTGGTTGCAAAAGCCAAAATTGCCTTGAAGGAATCCGGCCTCGAATTGGTCGAACATGAGTTGGTTGTTGCTTCGAAACAGGAATCCAGGGAATGTTTTGCAAAATTTAAAAAAATGGATGATATCGATGCAGTAATCCTATTTTCTGGCACATGGGTCTGGGCTGCTCATATGATCGCTGCCATCCGTGATTTTGCAACGAGCGGGAAGGGAATATTGCTCTGGACTCATCCCGGTTCACAGGGCTGGAGACCCGTGGGTGGTTTGGTGATGCACGGCGCCCTGAAAGAAGTCGGAATCAACCATCGCTTTGTATATGGCAATTATGACAATCCGAAAGAGATCGAGAGAATTGTATCTTATTGTCGTGCCAGTCACGAAAAGAATATTCTGAATATGAGCACAATTGGCGCCTTTGGCGGTCGCGGAATGGGACAGACTTGCGGCGTCGCCGATCCGTCTCAATGGATGCGAGAATTTGGTATTGATATCGACACTCGTGACACCACTGAACTATTGAAAACGGCCAAAGCAGTCACAGACGAAGAAGTCGCCGCTGCCCGGGCGAAAATTCAGCCGTTTTTTGCAGAACCCATTCCGGATGACGATACTTCCAAGCGTTCCATCTGTTTATATGTTGCCCTGAAAAAGCTGGTTAAAAAAGAAAACTGGGATTTTTATACAATCCAGTCGTTCCCGGGACTTGGCGATGATTACAGCGCAACCTGTTTTGCCCAGAGCATGATGCTGAATGACGGTATCGGGACCTCAACCTTGAGCGATTTCAATACGGCAATGACCGTAAAATTACTGACCGATCTTAGTTCGGAACCCGTTTATTACGGCGACTTGCAGCATTTCGACAAATCCAATAATGAGATCAAGATTATCGGTGACGGCGCCTGTCCTCCTTCGCTGGCCGGTAGCGTCGGGCCGGCGGGTTTTGCTGAGCACGGTATTCCCACAGAAGGTGAAGCCGGAGGCATATCGGTCAAGCTAACCTGCAAGCCCGGCGAAGGTGTCCTGGCCCGTTTCGGACGGAATAACGGCCAACTTGAGATGGCCATTGCCCGCTGCACCATTAAAGAGCCGGATAAAGACATTCTGGAATCCCGTCAGCTGGAATGTGGAATTCCGTTCTGGCCGCATGCCTTCGTGACCGCGCATTGCGATATCGATAAACTGATCGAAGCCTGGAATAATGAATATGCAGTGCTGGGTTACGGAGCCCATCTCTACAACGAATTGCTGGCCTTTTGCGAACTTACGGGAGTGAAGGCGATTGCTCTTTGAGATTTCGGAGAGTTGTTAATACGGAATAGCCCGTGATTCAATTCGCGGGCTATTCACCTGAATTTTTAAACGGATTTATAAACATGAAGCAGAACGATCAATTCGGCCCCTGGAGCATTGAGTATATACCGGCAGATGGCGCCCGAATCAGCCGCCTCACCTACGAAAAAATAGACTTGCTGACTGCGAAGCCGCAAAACTTTACTGCACCTCAAAAAGATTACGGATTATACGAAACACGGCCGGTGTACGGTTATGATGACTGTTTTCCCTCAGTCGACGCCTGTGATTTTCCGGACATAGAATGGCGGATTCCTGACCACGGTGAATTATGCTGGCTGCCTTGGAAGGTCAAGAAAACCACGAATGGTCTTGCGTTTGAAGTAACAAGTCAGAATCTAACCATACAATTTAAAAGGCGAATCTCGTTTGCTGACGATCAATTAGTCTGGTCTTTTGCCGTCGAGAACCGGGGAAGCCAGAAAATCCCTTTTCAACACGTGATGCATCCTTTGCTGCCGTTAAAGAACATAACGGATATTTGTCTGCCGCAATTCGGATCGGTTTTTGACGATATTCAGCAGAAGACAATGCCCTACCATAGCCCGGAAGCTGTCAGGGAATTTTTATTATCCCGGCCAGCGAGGACCACGAATATGCTGTTTCTTCAAAACATCAAAGAAGGCAGAATGAGCTGGGAGTACGGGAGAAAGCTCGGGATTGAAGCCAGTTTTTCGAAGGAATTATTTCCTACAATCGGAATCTGGTGGAACAACAACCAATATCCCGATGAACAGAATTGCCGCCGGAACGAATGCGCGTTGGAGCCGACACCGGGCTTGAATAGTACCTTGTTGGACGCCTTCCGGGATCGCAAACATCTCGAAGTTTTGCCGGGTGAAATTTTCGGGTGGCAGATTACGTGGCGAATTCACAGAGTAACCTAGATTCGGAGCAGGCCAAGTCCCGCTGGTTGTGGGATGTGCTTCTAAAAACTGGATCATTATGGCGTTGATACTAAATCGTAATGAAGTTCTAAAGGTTTATGCAGATGCCTCCGAGCGCGGGTGGGTACTGCCGGCCTTCAACGCGGAAAACCAGACCACCTGCGAGGCGATTTTATCCGGAGCCAGCGAATTCGGGGAACTTATCGGTATCAATAATCTGCCGATTATTCTCGCCATCACAAACAACTATGCTCACCGGCCTCAATCCCATTTTTACACGCATACGGGACAGTGGAAACTGGGCATGAGGCTTTTCCTGGACGACGTACACCGGTTGACAGCTCCCGACTCACCATTTGCCGATTTACAGGTAATGATCCACCTCGATCATATCTGCTGGGATCGGGACGAAGAGCTGTTAAACTGGGATATGGATCAGTTTTCATCGATCATGTTTGATGCTTCAGACCTGCCCTTCGACATGAATATTCGGAAAACGGCTGAATTTGTGAAATTGAACCGTGAAAAGATAGTGATTGAAGGCGCCTGTGACGAGATTAGATCTTCCTCAAAAGATGATGGTGCTGAATTAACGACGCCGGAAATGGCAGCCGGTTTTTATAAACAGACCGGTGTCGACATACTCGTCGCAAATTTGGGAACGGAACATCGGGCCAGTGCCGCGACGCTCAAGTATCATGGCGAGCAGGCCCGGGCGATTACCCGTCGAATCGGGGCGCGGCTCTGCCTGCATGGGACCTCATCCATCCCGAAAGACAGGTTATCCCGACTGTTTGAAGACGGCATCCGGAAAGTCAACATCTGGACGTCGCTGGAGCGCGACAGCGTGCCCGATCTCTTTCAGGAGATGTTGTTGAACGCCTCAAAAGTTATGGGGCCGGAGAAGGTAAAAGAACTGCTGGATTACCGGATGTTGGGAGAAAACGTCGATCGTTCCTCAATTCCATCGGTTGACTATTTTACGACCGCATATCGCCAGGGGATTATTTTCAAACGTATGCAGGAAATCGTCATGGATTACCTTCGGATTTGGTACAAATAGCAGGATGGAGCCCGAAATGAATTTTATGGGAATTGACATCGGTACCAGTGGCTGCAAAGCCGCGGTATTTGATTCTGCAGGGCGACAACTGGTGCTATCTTATCGGGAGTACAACGTGCTCTTTACCGGCGATGGCGGTGTGGAGTTGGACTCCGATGACGTCATTAAAAAAAGCTTCGAAGTGATCCGGGAATGTAATTCCGGGCTTGACGGCCATTCCGTAAAAGCCCTAGCGATCTCGAGCCAGGGCGAGGCCTTTACCGCCGTCGACAAAGATCAATATTCCTTGTGTAATGCGATGATTTCTTCCGATAAAAGAGCTCTGCCTTATGTACAAAAATGGGTAGACAAATTCGGAGAAGAGAAACTCTATCAAATCACCGGTCATACGGCGCATCCGATGTTTACGCTCTTTAAATTGCTCTGGCTGAAAGAGAATAAGCCGGAGGTCTGGAAGAACGCCCGGAAATTTCTTTGCTTTGAGGATTTACTCCAATATCGGCTGGGTATCGATCCGGCAATCGGCTGGCCGTTGGCAGGTAGAACCATGCTGTTCGATGTGCGCAAACATTGCTGGAGTACTGAAATCCTGGCGTTGCTGGATCTGCAAGAAGAACAACTCGCCAGGCCTCTGCGATCCGGGAGTGTTGCCGGGGAAATCAATGCAGACATTGCCGGGGATTTGGGTTTTGCTGAAAATACGATGGTCGTCTCCGGCGGTCACGACCAGATTTGCAATGCGCTCGGGGCCGGTGTCGTAAGACCGGGAATGGCCATGTATGCGAGCGGGACAGTGGAGTGCATCACACCCTGCTTCGATCGACCTATCTTCAGTGACAATCTGAGAAAAAGCAATCTCTGCACCTACGATCATGCGCTTGAGGACATGTATGCCACAGTCGCCTATAGCCTGACGGGTGGCAATATTCTGAAATGGTTCCGGGATGAGTTCGGCCGGGAAGAGGTGGTCTCCACCCAAAAATCCGGTAAGGACGCTTATGAACTTATTCTCCAAAATACCTGGGATAAGCCGACCGGTCTGATGGTTCTGCCCTATTTCACGCCGACCGGCACCCCCTATTTTGATTCGGCGACGAAGGGGGCCATATTCGGACTTAGAATATCCACTCCAAGAGGCGAATTCATTCGGGCACTGCTTGAAGGCGTGACTTTTGAAATGCGTCTGAACCTGGATATTCTGGAGAATTCAGGTTATCGGATTGATGAACTATCGTTAGTCGGCGGGGGGGCCAAGTCCCGAATGTGGTCGCAGTTAAAGGCCGATGTGACCGGAAAAAAGATCAGGATGCTGAGTGTTTCTGAAGCCGGCTGCCTGGGCGCCGCTATGCTGGCCTGTGCCGCCTTTTCAGGCCACAGCCTCCATGATTTAGCAAAAAAATGGGTTGGGATCAAATCCGTGCTGATGCCCAATAAAAAGAAACATTCAATCTATAATCAGAAGTTTGAAAAATATAAAAAACTATATCGGGCGGTCCGGGAAATTTCGGTTTGAACCTGGACGGTTGGAATGGCGAAGTTTTCAATCACAGCGTTATAAAAAAGGAGTAAGTATGAAATTTCGTATTCTACTGGCACTGAGTCTGGCGGTTTGTTTATTACATGCGCAAAAATTCGAAAAATTGGCCCAAACGCCGCCGATGGGGTGGAACAGCTGGAATAAATTCGGTTGCGATATAAACGAGAATATTATCAAAGAAATAGCCGATGCGATGGTCAAAACCGGAATGCAAAAAGCCGGTTACGAGTATATCGTTATCGATGATTGCTGGCAGATTGACAGGGACAGTAACGGGAATATTCTGGCAGATCCGGAACGATTTCCGTCGGGAATGAAAAGCTTGGGTGAATACATTCATTCAAAAGGATTGAAATTCGGAATTTATTCGGACGCCGGTACCTTGACCTGTCAGAGGAGACCCGGCAGCCGGGGTTATGAATTCCAGGACGCCCGAACTTACGCTGAGTGGGGCGTGGATTACCTGAAGTACGATTGGTGCAATCATGGGGAACAAAATTCGAAAGCTTCCTACACCTTAATGCGGGATGCTCTCTACAAGGCGGGACGGCCTATCGTTCTGAGCATATGCGAATGGGGAACCACGAAACCCTGGGAATGGGCGAAAGACATCGGCCATTTATGGAGAACAACCGAAGATATTATCAATTGCTTTGACTGTGTTAATTACTGGGGTGGAATGGGAGTTTTGCAGATCATAGATCTGAGTGCACCGATTGGTGACTATTCGGGACCCGGGCATTGGAACGATCCCGATATGCTGGAAATCGGAAACGGAGTCCTGGCGGCCAGTGAAGAACGAGTACACCTGAGCATGTGGGCGATGTTTTCAGCGCCTTTAATGGCCGGGAACGATCTGAGGAGCATGGCGGATGAAACGATTGAGATATTGACCAACAAGGAGGTAGTGGACATCGATCAGGATCCCCTCGGTATCTCGGCAATCCGCTGGATGAAATACGGCGACCTTGAAATCTGGTTCAAACCCTTGAGCGAAAATAACTACGCGTTTTGCATCATCAACAGAAGCAATGAACCCATTTCCATTAACCAGGATTTGAAAACGACGATCAAGAAGAAGTATATAATCGGGGGTTCGTATACTGTTCGGGATCTCTGGAAGCACAAGAACATCGGAAGCACCAAAGGTAACATCGTTGCTACCATTCCCGCTCATGATGTGCTGATGTTGAAATTGATCAGTCAATAGAAAACACGATCTGGTATCCTGAACATTGAGTAAAAAAGGATTATAAGTTTATTGATGGTTTCGCTAATTTTAAACGGGCAAATTGGAGGGCAGCCGTTCATGAATCGATTTGATGATTCCAATCGGAGAATCCCGCAGAATGGGAGGTTTTCGAAATCGCATTGGCTTCGAATTGCCCCTGAAGTTATTGAAAACGAAAAAGAATAGGGAGCATGCTCTTGAAGATTAATGCCGGGAAAACGATTCGTCTGGGTGATCTGGTAAATCCGGGTGACGGGCATAGTGTAATCATTGATACTAGCATTCCGGCCAGTATCGGCGCCGTGGAAGGCTTGCTGCATTTTGACGAAGCAGTCGCTCAGATAAATACGATTTGTGATGGTATTGTGGTGAATCCCGGGCAGTTGGAGCATCGGGCCGAACTGCTGGGCGGAGCCCACCGCGCAGCCCCGATGGTCAGGATGGACTGGACCAATTATTATCGTACGGAAGATTTTTGTCTGCCTGCGAAGATGATCCATCGTGTGATGATTTCCAGCGTGGCCGATGCACTGGATAGCGGCGCGACGGCCGGCGTCGTGCGCTATCTGATGGGTTTCAATGACGAATTTGAAGCCGAGAATGTCAGGTCAATCTCACTTACCGCCAAGGAAGCTTACCGGGAATCCCTGCCGATTTTCGTCGAGCTTTGCCCGATCGGTGAAAAGGTAAATCAGCATAATTTTGAAGGTACCATTCAATTGGGAGTGGCATGCATGCTGGAGATCGGGGCCGATGGGATCATTATTCCGGAATGCTCTCCTGCAATGATGCAGGCTATCGGAAGCTGGGCCGACATTCCGGTTATATTACGGTTATCCGAAATTCCGGGACCGGAGAAACTGGCTGCGATTTTCCAGACGGGACTCTCCGGGATTTTGTTGAGTGAAGAGATTTTTCGGGTACAGGATTATGCCGCAGCCCTGAAAGAACTATTTTTCAAAGTTCATACGCGCAGTTAGGACGAGTTATTTATGTCATCATCTTCAGGAAAAACCGCCCGTCTCAATCGCCTGTTCAATCCCTCCGACGGCAGGGCTGTCTGTGTGGCTGCCGATCATGGCTGGATGTCCGATCCGACCCCCAACGTGATGAATCTGCGCAAGATTCTGGGTGAGGTTATCCAAGGCAAACCAGACGGAATTCTGGTCAGTTTCGGAACCGCCCAGCGAATGACCGATTTGTTTACCGGAAAGGGCCGGCCGGCGCTCATCATCCGGGCGGACTGGATGAACATGCCGCGGTTAGGCGGATCGAATGTCAGCAACATTTTACCGGTCACCAATTTTAAGAAAAAAGCCACATCCTTCGCCAAAGATGCCCTGGATATGGGCGCCTCAGCCATTACGATTTATTATTTTATCGGTTACAGTGATGAATTCGAAGCTCTGAATATCGAACAAAGTGCGCTGTTTGCCCAGCAGTGTCGAAAAATCGGGCTGCCGCTGATTATCGAGCCGATGGCCGTCGGCGGACCGGTTACCGGGGTCAATATCGCGGAAACACTGATTGCTTCGGGACGGATTGCGGCTGAGTTGGGCGCCGATGCCCTGAAAATCCCCTATACGGGGGATGTGCATACCTTTAAAAAACTGGTCGATGAGGCCGGAGTTCCGGTCCTGGTTTTGGGCGGTGCAAAATCCGAAAATCCAAGGGATGCCCTCGAATTGGTTGAAGAAGCGATGCAGGCCGGCGCGGCCGGGACGGTCTTTGGCCGGAATGTCACCAAAGCCAGTGATCCCCGCAAAATGGTCGCCGACATCTACGATCTGGTCCATCTGGGGAAATCGGTCGATGAAATTGTCGGCAAACAGCGCTACGAACATGTCCGTCTGAAAGCGGTTTCGCAAAATTGTACGGGGTGCCAAATCTGTCTGCTAGCCTGCCAGTCCTCCCATACAGGCAGTTTTGGCGAATCCCGTGCCCGTTTGAAAGTCAAATTTGAGATTAAAAATGACGAACCGCGAAATTCCAGACCGGTTGTCTGCACCTTATGCGGGAAATGTGTAGAGGCCTGCCCGAATCACGCGTTGAAAATCAATAAAAGCGGTTATCTCTCTTTGTACCCGGAATTATGCAATCATTGCGGCGACTGCGTAGATGCCTGCCCGTTTGATGTGATCTGGCTCGATGAAAATGAACTCCCGGTTTTCTGTGATTTTTGCCAGGGTGATCCGCATTGCGTCCGGGCTTGTCCGGCAAACGCGCTTGAAATTATAAATAAAGTGAGGAAATAGCCGATGTCTATGGCCGAACGGGGTTACGCCAATCGAATTCTAAGGATTAATCTGACGGATGAAACCTTCCGGATTGATTCTCTGGATGAAAAGGTCATGCGCTTATTGCTGGGGGGCAAGGGACTGGGCAGCTGGCTGCTGTACAATGAAATGGCAGCGAAAACTGATCCGCTGGGCCCTGACAACCTGTTTATTATCGTGGTTGGACCGCTAACCGGCACGACGGCGCCGACATCCGGCCGTTTCGGAATTATCACGAAGAGTCCGGCCACCGGCACCATTCTGGATGCGTACTGCGGCGGTTTTTTCGGGCAGACTATGAAATATGCAGGGTATGATGCGATCGTAATCAGCGGTACGGCCGCATCGCCCAAATCGATCACCATTGATGATGAGAAGGTTCTTTTTGAAGACGCAGGTCATCTCTGGGGCAAAAACAATAAAGAAACGAATCAGGCGATCAATCGCAAATTGGGCCCTGAATTCAGGTCGATCATCATCGGGACCGCCGGTGAAAAATTGTCTCCAATCTCGGGTGTTTTTGCCGAGGAGCGTACCGCCGGACGGGGCGGCGCCGGAGCCGTGATGGGTTCCAAGAACCTGAAAGTCTTATCCGTGCGTGGTTCCGGAAAAGTCCGGGTGGCGGATCCGAAAGGATTTGGCGAAGCAGTCCACATCGTCAACCGTATGCTGCGGATGAATACCTCGATCCGCCGTTTACTGGAAGACGGGACGGCCAATATCCTGGAACTGGTGAATGCCGCCGGGGCGCTGCCGACCAAAAATTTTCAATACGGCCAATTTTCCGAGAGCGATAAGATCGACGGCCGAACCTGGAGTACCCAGTACTGGAAGAGAAACATTGCCTGTTTTGGGTGCCCGATCATCTGCTCCAAAGTGGCCCGCTCGCAAAACAAGGAAATCACGGTAGACGGGCCGGATTTTGAGACCATCTTCGCGATGGGATCCAACTGCGGAGTATCGGATAAAGAGGCCATTCTTTACGGAAACTATCTATGCGATTTATACGGCGTCGATACCATCAGCACCGGGAATATCGTTGGTTTTGTGATGGAACTCTATGAAAAAGGATTTGTCAGCGCCGACGACCTGGATGGCATCAAGGCGGAGTGGGGCAGCGGCGACGCGCTGGTGCGCCTCGTGGAGAAGATCGCCACCGGTGAGGGAATCGGAGCTTTTCTGCAAAAAGGGGTGCGGGAAATCGCGAAGAAATATCCCGGAAGCGAGAAATTCGCCATGCATGTCAAGGGTTTGGAAATGCCGGGTTACCTGCCCCGGGCCGCCAAGGGCATTGCGCTCAGTTATGCCATCTCGGAACGGGGTGCCTGCCACCTTAAGGGCTCACCGTTAGTGGAGATTCTCGGGGGCGCCGATCCGTTGACCTATGACGGCAAAGCGGAGCTTTTTAAGACCAACCAGTCGGATGTTTCCGTCATTAATGCGTTGATCTTATGTTATTTCGTGAAGTTCGGGATCAGCCTCAAAGAGGTTTTTCAAATGATCAATCCCTGCACCGGATTCGATTATAAGAATCCGCGGGAACTGGAACTGGTGGGTGAACGGATCACGACGCTGGCGCGGCTGTTTAATGTCCGGGAAGGATTTTCGGTGGCCGATGATACACTGCCCGAACGGGAATTGAAAGAGGCCTTGCCAGGCGGACCGGCCCGGGGTGAGACTGTCAATCTGGATCTTCTGCGTTCGGAGTACTATCGCCTGATGGGCTGGGATGAAAAGGGCATCCCGACTGAAGCTACGCTGGAACGGCTGGAATTAACGGATATTTTACGCTGAAGAGGGTGCTGAATATGAGGAAAATTTTTCGAAATAATGATTGGATCAATGTATTGTTGTTTGGTTCGTTATGGGGAATTTCCGAAGTGCTCGTTGAGAATTTTCTTGTCCCGGTTTGCCCGATTCCGCGGGCAATTATTCTCACGACCGTCGCTATAGGGATATTGGCCATGGCTCGATCTTATCTTAAACAGCGAGGTGTTATTTTGGCGATCGGGATGGTTGCAGCCCTCTACAAGTTCCTGAACATTCAATTTTTCGGCTGCCAGATGCTGGCGCTGGTGATGCTGGCCGGCACTTTTGAAATCATTTATGCCTGGTTGGGAAACCGTAATGTCTCCAGGGTAATCATCGGAGCGGTAACGGTTTTGGTCTTTAATACGGCCTTTGCACTGGTCGCGACCTTTATTCTGCGCAATCAATGGTGGGTATCCGGTGGCTTGCCCAAAAGCGTGCGGTTTATATTCCTCGAAGGCAGCCTCACGGCAGTACTGGCGGCCGGTACTTTTATACTGGGTGAGATGGCCGGAAACAGGCTGCTACAAAGCCGGGCGGGATGGGCTTTGACCGCAATCCGATCATTTAATTTTGTATCTATAATTCTTGCAGTATCGGTAGCTGTAATCGCTATCATGCTCTGAGTAGTCAAAGATTTTTTAGGATACCGTAATTCACAAAAATTGAACCCAGAAAATGATTTGCAACCGGCTGATTTTGAAATCCGGATATTAGGTTTTGCGGGCAAGAATGTCTGATGATTATCCCCTTCCGATGTTCTGTCACTAACCGCAAGTCAAATCATTCATTCCCGGTGCTGTTCAGCAGGCAATGTAGCAGACTGACCGGATAGATATTTGAAGTAAATATTTCGGATTACTCCGGAAGGCACTGCCTCAATGCGAGATGTCTTCGGGAGAAATACAGGAGTTTTTAGCAATGAGACTCGCGATTATTACCTTTGTGTTATTATTCCTCGGCTGTTCAGGTCCGGTTGAGAAGAAACCGGCATTTCCCGATCAGGGAAGTACGGGTTCGGATTTGATTCCGTTTAATGCCGATAGTATTGAAATCGAGGGGGATTTGAACGGCTTTACGCTCGCCCTGCACTCGGAGAAAATCGAAGATGGCGTTGAGGTGATCAAGATAAGGCTGAACCGCGAAACACCAGCTGCCCCGCCACCGTTTCAACTGAAATGGAAATTCCCGTCGGTTAACATTCAAAAGTATTGGAACCCTCGTTCTTCAGTTGACAGAGTCAACTATTACGATAACAGCATTACCTCCAGTTCTACGCGGTTCGCGCCTGTATTGAGTTTCATGGATGTTAACGATCTAAACCGCTTCACGTTTGCAGTCGGTGATGCCCTGAACAAGATTGGATTATACAGCGAACTGATTGAGGAGGATGCCAATTTCCATTGTGCAGTCAGTTTTTTCGAAGAACAATATCCGGCGATAAGTAACTACGAGACCGAGATAATCATCGATCGAAGACCGGCACCTTTTTATACAAGTTTGAAACGCGTTACGGATTGGTGGGCGGCACAGGACAATTATACACCGATGCCTGCTCCGGAGGCAGCCCGGCGACCGATGTACTCGACTTGGTACAGTTACCATCAGAATCTGGATGCCGAAAAGATTATTCATGAATGCCGGGAAGCACGGAAAATTGGCATGGAAGCTGTCATCGTTGACGACGGTTGGCAGACCCTCGACAATCAACGGGGCTATGCCTACACCGGAGACTGGAATCCGGACCGCATCCCGAATATGAAGGCTTTTGTGGATTCGATTCATGCCCTGGACATGAATTTCCTGCTCTGGTATTCCGTGCCGCTGGTCGGTAAGAATGCAAAAAATTTCGCAAGATTCAAAGGCAAGTATTTATATGAATGGACGAGCCAGGGCTGTTTTGTGCTTGATCCGCGTTATCCGGATGTGCGTGAATTCATCATTTGCACTTATGAAACCGCTCAGAGTGAATGGAATTTAGACGGATTCAAATTGGATTTCATGGGATTTTTCCGCCCGGGCGAAAATACACAACTCACTGCCGAAGACGGGCGCGATTTTGCCTCGGTGAATGATGCCGTCGATCGCTTAATGACGGACATTATGGAGCGGCTAAAAACTCAAAATCCGGATATCATGATCGAATTCCGGCAACCCTATATCGGTCCGCTCATGCGCAAGTACGGAAATATGCTACGGGCGACCGATTGTCCGAATATGTCTGTAGTCAATAAGGTGCGGGTGACGGATATCCGCTTACTAGGTGGAAGTTCGGCTGTACATTCCGATATGTTGATGTGGCATTATGACGATCCCGTAGAGCAGGCGGCTCTCCAGATTCAGAACATCCTGTTCTCGGTGCCCCAAATTTCGGTTCGCCTGGATGAAGTTCCGGCGGAGCATAAACAAATGATCACTTTCTGGATTGACTACTGGAACAAAAACCGGGACGTATTAATCCACGGAGAATTTAAACCTCAGGCGCCGGATGCTCTCTATCCGGTAATTACATCATCCACCAATGTAAAGTCCATCACGGCCTTGTACCAGGATGTCTATATTAAGAACGATTTTGATACTCCACCCAAAGCAATCGACATCGTAAATGCCCGCCGCAAGACCGATGTCCTACTATTCAACGGCAAAGATTATGGTTTCTATAAGTACCGTATTTTCGATTCTGTGGGCAGACAAACGGGTGAGGGAAAGCTCAGACTGAAAAAAGGAGCAATCGCTGTGGCTATCCCTCCGGCGGGATTGTTGCAGCTTTTAAAAACAGGTAGATGATTTTATCCGTATCGTAAGAAATGTAACAGAAGCAGTCTATAACGTCGGCCTGCAAAAAATTAGAACAGGGGAACGATAAAAGATGAGTACACAAGGAAAACGTAGCGTCCGTTTCGGTTGCTGGGTGGTAATATTACTAACGCAAACTTTCCTCGTTTCTGCCCAGACATCCGATTTCACCTTTCGGATTACCGATCAAACCACAGCACAAACTCCCATCAGTCCTCTGTTATACAGTCATTTTATTGAGATTGGCTTTGGTTATCAAATTGCTCCCATGCAGGCGGAACGATTTTTTAATCGCAGTTTTGAACCGTTCACGCCGTATAATGCAAAGAGTAAAAATTCGTTCGGATTACTCCTTGCGGATGGCAAGTATATCACTGACTGGAGCGGAGAAGCCTGGTATCATAGCGGCTATGAACACGATAGCTGGTTTGCCGCTCCGGGCAGTGCGAATGACCCGGCAATTATCACCGATGAATCCACTTTTTTCATTAATGAGTCACCTATGATTGACGTCTCCATTTTGCCGGTGAACGGGGGATGCGGTCATGGAATCCAGAGCGTTAGTATCGTCAATCGTGAGCATAAAAAATGGGGCGGATTAGCTCAGGATGGGAAGTACCTGGAAAATGGAAAGATCTACCATTTTACCGGATTCCTGAAATCCCTGTCCGGTAGTAAAAAAGTGGAAATCCGTCTTTATCCGGAAGGCAATTGGGACAGTCCCCTGTTCACTAAAAAAATCACACTGACCGGGGATTATAAAAAGTACGCCTGTGATATTCCTTATTCGGGACCGACAATCCAGGTGACTTTTGCGCTTTTCATCGCGCCCCAAAGCAGCGTTGAGGCGGATGCATTTTCCCTGATGCCGGCAGATCATTTTTACGGATGGAAGCCATCAACGGTAGAGGCTGTCGAAAAACTCAATCCCGGTTTAATCCGCTTCCCGGGCGGTTGTTTCGCCTCGTTCTACGACTGGAAAGACGGAGTGGGCGATAAGAATCAACGCAAGCCGGAACCGTCCTACTTCTGGGGCGGGCAAAACAGCAACGACCTCGGAACTGACGAGTTTGCGATGTTATGTAAAAGAGTTGATGCGGAGATGATGTTGTGCGTGAATCTCTATCATCCTGATAAAAAGAACTATCTGGACAGCCGGCGGGAGAGGGGTCAGTATCAATCGTATGAATTGCCCCAATTTACCGATTCCGAACAGGGTATCCGGGAGGCCGCGGATTGGGTGGCCTACTGCAATCTGGAACAAGGGGAACATCCCATGGCGGATTGGCGGGTGAAAAATGGATATAAGGAACCCTTCGGCGTGAAATATTGGGAAATGGACAACGAGAGCATCCGCTGGTTTTCGGCGGAGGACTACGCCAAAGAGGTTGTGAAGTATTCCATTGCCATGAAGGCCATTGACCCGACGATTAAAATCGGCATGATTACGTATTATTACGATGAAAAAATTCCGCAAATGCTCGAAATTGCGGGCCCTCATATCGACTTCTTTGCCGATCGGGACGACGAAGAAAATGGCCGTTTGGATCGAATGCTTAATTTAATCAACGATTACAATAGCAATCACGGAACCGAAATCAAATATTGCAATACCGAGTGGCAGGTGCATTTGTACGGAGCGCAAAATCCCAAGGAAATAGTGGATGAACGTTTCCTTTACGGCCATAAGACCCGGATAAAGAGAGCGATGGTGCTCGGAACCTGGTTTTGCGGATTAAAGGCCGCCGGATATCTTATGGAATGGCAGAGACAGGGGAGCATCGTAGATTTTATCAACTACAACAACTTCTCGAACACGCACGGCCAGGCGGTTATTGAGACACCCAAGGAAGGGGCCTATCTTACGGCTCCGGGCAAGGTCTACGAATTACTCTCCCGGACACCGGCTCGCTGGCCGCTTATTATTGAAGGGTATCAGGCCCATCGCGACGATATGGTGCAGGGGCAGGCAGCTTACAGTATGGATCGAGACGACCTGGTACTGTACGCCTTGAATCGTTCCGATACGGCGAAGGTCATCGAGTTTGATTGTTCTTTACTGGGGCGCGCCTTCTCGTCCGTTTCGTTAACGATGTTGAGTGCGGACGATGTCTTTGCCCGCAATAAAATGGACATGCCCGACGAGATTCGCAGGGAGAATTGGTCTGAACGGTGCCAGAGCAGCAGCGTGTTGCTTCACTGTCCGCCACGGTCTTTCATACAGGCCGTATGTGAACCGTAGCTGGACAAGGGAAAATGTTTAGCAAAAATCAATGATTATCTTAGCTTATGCAAAAGTTAATTGGAGATCATATATCCACTTTTATTGGGAATATGATCTTTAAAAGCGAGAAGGGATCGAGAAATGCTCGCCGACGCACTTGACATTTCAAAAAATAATCTCTAAAATTGCAAACGTTTGCGAGAAGGACTATCGCATAGCAGCGGATTAAGAAAGCAGGCAGAATGAAAAGAACTCAGGTAACGATTAAGGATATTGCTGCTGAACTCAATATTTCGCCCTCAACTGTTTCGAGAGCCTTGCGAGATCACCCCGATATCAGTATAAAAACCAAACAAGAGGTCAACGCCTTAGCAAAAGAATTGGATTATCATCCAGATTCCATTGCGCAGAGTTTGAAACAACGTCACACCAATCTGATCGGTGTAATCGTTCCTGAAATTAAAAATAATTTTTTCTCGGCTTCGATCAGTGGAATCGAGGAAATTGCCTACAGAGCCGGATACGCTATTATTGTATCCCAATCGAATGAGAGTTATGAGAGAGAGGTCCTCAATATCCGCGCTTTGATTTCGAATCGCATTGCCGGACTGCTCATTTCAATCTCACGAGGGACAACCCAAGACGATCAATTCAGACTTCTGGAACGGCAGCAGATTCCGTTTGTTTTTTTTGATCGTGTGTGCGAGGGTGTCGAGGCCAGCAAAGTTGTGGTCGATGATTTCAATGGAGCCTTTAAAGCTGTTGAGTACTTGATTGACTCAGGTTATACGAGGATCGCGCATTTAGCGGGTCCACGACATTTATCCGTAAGCCAATATCGTTTGAATGGTTATCTCTCTGCTCTGAAAAAGCATAAGATTCCGTATGATGAAAGGTTAGTCATCTTCGGTGGACTTGATGAAGAAGATGGCTATGACGGTCTGTCTAAACTAATGGAATTGGATGTACTTCCGGATGCTGTTTTTGCGGCGAATGATCCGGTAGCGATCGGGGCGTTTGAAAAGATCAAAGAACAGGGTTTGAGAATACCTCAGGATATTGCGTTGTTGGGTTTTTGTAATAACCCCATCTCACGCTTAGTCGAACCCACGATAACGACTGTTAACCAGCCGGCCTATCAGGTCGGGAAAAGAGCAGCCGAATTGCTGATAGAACAGATCAATTCGCCCGATAATTTTGTACCAAGAAAAGTGGTCCTGAAGACCGAATTGGTCATTCGAAATTCTACCTGATCATTTTATAAAAACCAAAGTATAATAAAGAGAGGATCTGAAAAATGGAACAGATGGTATTTCAATGGTATGATGGTTTGATTTTTTTGATCTTCTTTCTCATCGTCGTGGGCTTTAGTATGTATAAAAGCCGTAAAGAAAGAACCGGCGAGGATTATTTTTTGGCCGGTCGTGGACTTATCTGGCCGCTGATTGGTCTATCCATGATTGCCGCGAATATTTCTACAGAGCAATTTGTAGGAATGTCCGGACAGGGGGCCGGTTCAGCCGGGTTGGCAATTGCTTCTTATGAATGGATAGCCGCAATTACGATGGTTATTGTGGCGATTTACCTGCTGCCTCACTTCCTCAGAGCAGGGATATATACTTTTCCCGAATTTCTGGAATACCGCTATTCTCCGGTTGCCAGAAATCTGATGGCATTTTATACGATTCTGATCTACGTTTTTGTACTGATCGCATCCGTTGTCTATACGGGTGGTCTGACCATAACGACTCTCTTTAGCGGTATCCGGCCTTTTGGAATCGAAGTGACATTAATTAAAGCCGTCTGGCTGGTGGGTATCATCACGGCGATCTACACGATTTGGGGCGGGCTTAAAGGCATTGCCTGGGCGGATCTTTTCTTCGGCTCCAGTCTGATCATAGGCGGGATTATTACTCTGATCATCGGATTCGGTAAAGTCGGAGGAGTCGGGAATTTTCTGACGGTGAATCAGGATAAACTCCATATGATTCTTCCTGCAGATCATCCCGTTTTGCCCTGGACGGCCCTGGTTTTCGGTCTGTGGCTGCCGAATTTTTATTACTGGAGTGTCAATCAGTTTATTACCCAGAGAACTTTAGCCGCGAAAAGTCTCAGGGAAGGGCAACTGGGTATTATTTTCGCCTCCTTCCTGAAGTTAATCACGCCGTTCATTATCATTTTTCCAGGTATCATGGCCTGGCAATTGTTCAGAAATCAGATGTCCGGTCCGGGGGGCACGGATGCTGCTTTTCCGCTGATCATCCGGAATATCATTCCGAACGGCCTCAGAGGATTCATTTTCGCCGCAATAGGCGGGGCCGTGATCAGCTCACTGGCATCCATGCTGAATTCCGCTTCGACTATTTTCACAATGGATATCTTTAAACGAATGATTAAAAAGGATATTTCTCAGGAGAAAATTGTAAGTGCCGGAAGAATTTCAACGTTCGTTTTCCTGATTATCGGATGCCTGATTGCCCCGGTTTTAGCCAGTCCCTCCTTAAAGGGAATCTTTACATATTTGCAGGAGTTTCAGGGATTTATCTCTCCGGGAATTCTGGCGGCCTTCGCATTCGGTTTTGTTATCAAACGGGCTCCCAAAGCCGCGGGAGTAAGCGCCTTAATCCTGAATCCGATCATATATGGAATCCTGCTGATTTTTTGCGGGACATTACCGGTTTTCGAAAAAATCCAGATTGTGCAGATTGCTTTTCTGAACAGAATGGCCATCACGTTTATCATCATTGTAGTGGTCATGACGATAATCACGTTACTGAAACCTCTGGATAAACCTGTTGTCATGCCCGAAAGAAAAGAATTTGACATGCAGGCGGCGCCGGTTGTGAAATGGTTGGGTGCGGCCGTTATTGTGGTAGTTCTGGCACTGTATATAATTTTCTGGTAAATCCGGACAGGGGCTATACCCATTCCAATCAACAGATCTAAACAAGGCGGCGAGAATGAGCATGACAAATCACCAACGGCTATTTTCCAGCATCATCGCAGGCTTACTGCTTCTCACGGGTTGTAGTCATAAGACTGACTGGGCAGATAATCCTCGACAATTATTATCCGAAAAAGAAATCCAAACGGAAATCACTATTAAAACAGACCGGGTGAACTCCTTTTTAGATGCCGAAGGAATACAGGGAATGCTGCTGACTCAGGTCCGCAATGTCTACTGGATGACCGCCGGACTCGCCAACAATCAGATCGTCCTCAATAATGATGTCGGGGCGGCTTCGCTTTTAATCATGAGAAATGGTAAAAAGTACTTGATTTGCAAGGGCAGTGAAGCAGGGCGATTGATGGACGAATCTCTGGGAGTTTTGGGTTATGAATTGGCAATGTTCAATTGGTACGAATCGAACCCGAAAAAAGATGTTCGAGGTGCGATCATTGCCGAATTAGCCGGAGACAGTGTAATCGGCAGTGATACGAATTTTCCGGGAACAGTATTAAAATCAAACGAATTTGCAAAACTCCGGTATTCTCTGACAGATCCTGAAATTAAGAGGTACAAATGGCTTGGCCGCGAGACGACCGAAGCGGTGGAGCAAGTCTGCAGAACACTTAAACCGGGAATGAACGAATTTGAGATTGAATACATGACCGCCAGGGCTCTGCGTTCACGCGGAATTTTCCCCACGGTGCTCTTAATCGGTGTTGACGAGCGCATTTACAAATATCGCCATGCGCTTGCGGGAGGCGCAAAACTAAAGAATTACGCGATGGTTAACGTGGTTGCAGAGAAGTGGGGAATGTCGATGGCCGTTACCCGCTTCGTTCATTTTGGACCGCTGCCGGTAGAACTTGCGTCAAAATTACAGGCGACGGCCAGAATTAATGCCCTTTATGAAATATCCACAGTTCCGGGAAAAGCCCTTGCCGAAATTTTCGAGGAATGCAAAATCTGGTATGCAGACGCGGGGTACGAAGGCGAATGGCGAATACATCATCAGGGCGGAGCGACCGGCTATCAAAGCCGGGAAGTAGCCATATACCCGGGGATTGAGGGAACTGTTCAGGAAAACCAAGCCTTTGCCTGGAATCCGACCATTACCGGTGCAAAAATTGAAGACACGATCATCGTCGATGCCAACGGTTTCGAAGTGCTTACAAAATCCGCGGATTGGCCGATGATATCCGTTATGATAGATGGCCGGACTTACCTACAACCGGATATTCTCGTCCGCTGAGCCAGTTCGTAGATTGAATTTGAGAGTATTGTGATCATGCATTTCGGTAATATAGAGTACCCCCATAGACGATATAATCCTCTGACAGACGAATGGGTTCTGGTTTCACCGCAACGCAGCAAACGACCTTGGCAGGGAAAACAGGAGCCGGCTTCAACGGACCAGCGATCGGTCTATGATCCGGGATGCTACCTCTGTCCCGGGAATATTCGAGCCAATGGCGATCGGAATCCAAAGTACCAATCCCACTTCGTTTTTACCAATGATTTTGCTGCCCTGCAACCGGATACTCCCAACCTAAAGAGTATTCCCGATTCTCTCATGCGAGTCGAAAGTCTGCAGGGGACCAGCCGGGTCATCTGTTTCTCAGCTCGCCATGATCTTAGCCTGGCTGAAATGTCGATCAAGGAAATTCAGGGAATCGTCGACGTTTGGGCCGATCAAATTACGGAATTGGGTGAGCGTTACCGATGGGTGCAGATTTTCGAGAATAAAGGTGCGATAATGGGTTGTTCCAATCCGCATCCGCACGGCCAGGTTTGGGCGGAAACGGCGCTACCCAATGTGCCTTTTAAAGAAGACGACTCCCAATCTGCATACTTCAAAAAAAATGGTTCCGTGATGTTGAGCGATTACTCAAATCTGGAAACTCAGGATAAGCAGCGTATCGTCGTGGAAAATGAAGATTGGGTCGTATTTGTCCCCTTTTGGGCAGTCTGGCCGTTTGAAACTCTGCTGCTTCCCCGTCGGCACGTTTTGCGCCTACCGGACCTAATCGATGCTGAAAGAAAAAATCTTGCGAAAATTCTGAAATGTCTGCTAATCAAATATGATAACCTTTTCAATATTTCTTTTCCCTATACGATGGGTTGGCACGGCGCTCCGACGGATTCCGGGGAATACAGCCATTGGCAGTTGCATGCCCATTTTTATCCGCCTCTGCTCCGGTCAAGCAGCATTCAAAAATTTATTGTCGGCTATGAGTTGCTTTCAGAGGTTCAACGCGATATCAGTCCGGAGGAAGCTGCCCGGAGACTAAGAGAATTAGCGGATATTCATTACAAATTGAATAAATAGTGAGTTTTAGCATGAATGTAGAATTAGTCATAACTGTTGGATGCTAATACCTTGCATAGGGATCTGAGTGTCATTTACTCGGAAAAAGATAAAATCGATAGGTGGATGAAAACAGAAGTGTGCAGGAGATGATGGATTTATTGAAATTATTAAGAAGTTCCTCAATAGAAGAATTATTCAAAAAATTTTACGGCAACGACGACCGGATTATTGCAGAGAATATTCATAGATATGAAAAGAATACAGAAGATTACGTTAAGTACTTTTCTTCCGTTCCGCATTATTTATTCAGTTCACCCAGCAGAACCGAAATTTGCGGAAATCATACGGATCATAATGGCGGCAGAGTCCTGGCCGCGAGTGTAAGCCCCGATTCGATTGCAGCCGTTGCAAAGAACGACGATAATACAATCAGAATCTATTCGGAAGGCTATCCCACGCCTTTTAAGGTTGTACTAAAGGATTTGTATCCAGTGGAGAAGGAAAAGGGTACGACAACCGCACTGATACGGGGTATTGCCGCACGCTTTAAAGAGTTGGGATTCGAGATCGGAGGATTCAATGCAACGGTTCAGAGCAAAGTGCTGATCGGCTCCGGTTTAAGTTCCTCTGCATCTATAGAAGTTTTGATTGGAATTATACTGAATCATCTTTTTAATAGAAATGAAATCAGCCCAAAGGATCTGGCGTTGATCGGGCAGTACGCCGAAAACAATTATTTCAATAAGCCCTGCGGATTGATGGATCAGTTGACTATTGCCATCGGTGGGATTGTTTCGATTGATTTTAAAGATTCGGAGAATCCCAGGGTCAGGACCGTCGACTTCGACATTAGTACGGAAAATTATGGTTTATTAGTTGTCGATACAGGCGGGAGCCATGCCGATCTGACCGACGATTACAGTTCCATTGCGAGGGAGATGAAGGCAGTCGCCCGGGAACTCGGCGGAACTGTTTGCAGGGATATTTCTTTCCAAAATCTGATTGACCGGCTGCCTCAACTTCGATTGAAAGTTGGAGACAGGGCCATTCTCAGGGCGATCCATTTTTTAGAAGATGATCGCAGAGTTTTGGAACAGGTTGAGGCGCTGGAAAGTAAAGATTTCAGTACCTTCCTGAATCTGGTCAATGACTCCGGAAATTCTTCCTGCCGCTGGCTGCAAAATTGTTATACGACAAAAAATCCTTCCGAGCAAGGGCTTAGTTTGGCGCTTGCGCTCACGGAAAATTTTATCAAAAGAACGGGAATCGATGGAGCATGCCGTGTGCATGGCGGTGGATTCGCGGGCACGATACAGGTTTTTATGCGGAATGATCTGATTGAGAGCTATATCGAATTGATCGAGAATTCCTTCACAAAAGGCTGCGTCATGAAGCTTCATTTTCGACCGGTGGGGGCCAGATGTCTAAATTCAATCCCGGAATGAATTGGGTGTGAAAAAATACTTGATATCAAAAAAATTTTCATTTATATTGCAAACGTGTGCGGTTGCGTTTGCACTTTTATATATCGAGATATTGAGTAGATACGATTCTTGAGAAGATTTTTTTTATTCTTCTTATAATCGACTCGTAAGGGTTTTTTTATATTCAGGAGATACGGTTGGATGCGCGGCTGTATTAGCAGTCACCTTTTTCATGCTTTGTAAGGGAAAAGACGGTTGATATGATTTTAGAGAAGTTAGCGCCAGGGAAATCCAGTTTGAGGTCAGTCGGATCTCTTGATTTAAACCAAATCCAATTGTTTGTGTGAAACGCTCGCAATATACGGTGCGTAAAAAATAATCGGTGGGACAATGATAAATAAGGCAATTTTATCGCGAAAGGAGGTTGCGGCAAGGAGGTGTCAAATTTTAAAATTGTTAGAGGATCAGGTTTTTTAACACTAAAAGGAGGAAGTTATGAAGACATTACTTGGTAAAGTAAGCGCTGTTTTCTGGGTGGTGTTCGTTGCAATGAGTATGAGCACACTCGTATTTTCCCAAAATCTTATCTATAACGGGGATTTTGAGGTGGTCAGTACGACAAACCCCAATTTTCCGGATAACTGGTGGATCGAATACTGCGGTACCCTGGATGTGACGACCATCTCGATCGATAATACGGTCGCACATACAGGTAGCCGTTCGATCAAATTCACAACCATTGCCGGAAAAACCAGTGACGATTGCGTGGTTTTTCTCTCAACGGCTCCGGATACGTTGTATGCAGGCGGTTTATACAAGATAAGTTACTGGGCCAAATCTGAAGGTGCCGGCGTTTATAATGTTGCTATGAATGCTTATTGGGCCAATGATCAACTTGCCACGCCCTTGAGTGGTAACACGGACTGGACCTACCGGGAAGCAATTGTGACGTTTCCAGAAGATATACCTTCAGATGATCAGGTTCGGAGGACTCATTTCACGTCACTGTGGTTTAACGCCGACAGTTGCAGTGAAGCGGGTAGTGCCTGGTATGATGATATCACGATTGAATATCTTGGGACACCGCCGACTCAGCCGGAGGAATTTTCGTTGATTGCCGATTACAGCGAAGGACAGATAGATCTGAAATGGGGAGCTGCGACACAAACGGTAAACCCGATCGCTTATTACTTGGTCAAAAGAGTAAAACGCGGCGCCGAAACCCCCAATATATGTGAAAATCCCAGTTTTGAGGACCCGAATGACAGTTTCACCTTTCCGGCCAACTGGTATACCTTTTTCTGGAGTAGTGCGGATCAACAAAGTTGGGCCGAAGGGGTTGCTCATACCGGTGATTTCAGTGTGACCATTTCGTCGGAACTTGGCGGACATAGTTTCATTTCCAAAGGATTATTCCCGCCGGCCGGTACCCGTGGCTTTGATGTTTATATGAAAGCCTACATCAAAACCGAAAATGTGACCAATGGTAGCGGAGCCTTTATTGATTTTCAGGGTTGGAGCGGCACCACCCAGGGTCTGTATGGCACCCATGATTGGACCGCCAGCGATGCCGTTCGCGCGAATGTGGTACCCGGTGTTCCCTGTGCCGTAATGTTTGGTAACTATCGTGATGGAAGAGGAGGAAATTTCACTGAGACAAAGCCTACCGGACAAGCCTGGTACGATGATGTATCGATTGTTCTTTTAGATAGTATCGGCCAGACAACCGGATTAACCTTCACGGACACCAACGTGGAGAAGGACGCGACCTATTACTACACGGTGCGCGCCGTCGATACCGAAGGATTAGTAGGTAACGCGGAAATGGTCACGGCCATAACAACTGGCGGAAACCTGCTCTATAATGGTGATTTTGAAGTTCCGAATGCAACCAATCCGGATTTCCCGGACAACTGGTGGATTGAATACTGCGGTACGCAGGATGTAACGACCATCGGTATTGATGATCAGGTCAAGCATTCCGGTAATTATTCAATGAAATTCACCACAATTGCCGGCAAAACCAGTGATGATTGTGTCGTTATGCCTTCAGTAGGTCCTGATACCGTGTATGTCGGTGGCCTGTACAAATTTAGTTACTGGGCAAAGACAGAAGGTCCCGGAGTGTATAACATCGCAATCAATCCTCTTGGCTGGGAAGGTAATATTGCCCAACCGTTGGTTGGTACCAACGATTGGACATATAGAGAGGGAATCTTCCAGATACCGGATTGGTATGCGGATTGGGATATGAAGGTAGATCACTTCTTATCTCTCTGGTTTAATGCGGATAGTTGTGGCGAGGCCGGTAGCGCTTGGTACGATGATATCATGGTTGAGTACATCGGAACACCGCCAACGGCGCCCAAAAATCTGGTTGCCACTCCTGATGGTGGTAAAGTTAATTTGAATTGGGGACCTGCTGCTCAGGCCACTAATCCGGTTAAATATTACCTGATTAAAAAAGTCATGAAAGGCGTGGAAACTCCCAATATATGCCCGAATCCGAGTTTTGAAGATCCGAACGACAGTTTCACTTTTCCGGCAGGCTGGAGTACTTTTTTCTGGGCCAGTGCCGACATGGACTGGGCCGAAGGAGTCGCTCGTACGGGTGATTTCAGTGCGACGATGTCTGCGACTGAGGTTCCAGGACACGCGTTTATATCCACAGGGCTCTATCCGCCAGAAGGGACTCGCGGATTTGATGTCTACATGCAAACGTACATTAAAACTGAAAATGTTGTCGGTGGAGGTGGGGCATTTATCGAATTCCAAGGTTGGTATACCAACAAAAGAGGTCTCTACGGTACCAATGATTGGACTGCAGACGGTGCCGTTCGGGTAAACGTGACTCCGGGTACTCCCTGTGCAATGATGTTTGGCAACTACGGCGATAGCTGGGGTGGAGATTACACTGACGACATGCCTTCCGGCCAGGCCTGGTACGATGATGTATCTATCGTCCTGTTTGACAGTATTGGTCAGGCAAGCGGAACATCGTTTACCGATGAAGGTCTCGTTGCGGGCGAAACGTACTACTACTCCGTACGTGCTGTGGACAACCGGGGATTATTCGGTCCTGCGATAATCGACACGGTTGTAGCTACTGCATCTGCTATTGGTGACGATAATGTGGCCTTGCCGATGAAGACCGAATTGGTCGGCAATTATCCGAATCCTTTTAATCCCAACACAACTATCATGTTCAATCTTGTACAGCCTTCAAAGGTACAGATCTCGGTATACAATATGCTGGGACAGAGAGTTGCTGAAGTGGTTAATCGGGATTTCCAGGCAGGTAACTACAGAATTCAGTGGAATGCGGATCCGACGATCCCATCCGGTGTCTACTTATACGAAATGAGAACAAACGGTTTTACGCAAGTCAAGAAAATGATCTTGATGCGCTAAAGTACGTTTAACATCATGAGAATATTTCCTTGTTGCCGGCCAGATTTCCCTGGCCGGCAACAAGGAACTTGAAACAGGAGTATCAGATAGTGAAGAACAAGTTTGCCACAATTATTTTAAGTCTTTTTTCTTTACTATTAATTAGTATATCACTTTATGGCCAGGGGAAGCCGTACGAAGGTCCCGATGATCCCGCTTCTGACATCGCTGCCATGCGGGAAGGTTTTATGACCGGTAATCGTGTTCTTCTCAGGTTTTTAAATAATGGTCAGTTAGCTGGTTGGCCTCCGCATGATTATTCCAAGTGGCCCAATGATTATACGGGCCTTCGGATGATCAATACGGGTTTTATCCAATTTGGCGCAAAAGTGTATGTTAAAAATGATACCATACCTGTCGATAATCCGGAAGAAATCCAAAGTGCTACCGGACTTGAAAATTTGTATTATGTTCAGACTTGCCGCGATTGCGGGATGGATAAAAATTCATCAGGAACCATTTACTGGGGACTTTATCCGACTTTTGGCTATGCGAATGAAGCCAGTGATTACGCGGCAATGAGCAACCGATCCGATTCCTGGCCGCCATTGGGATGGCCTTCCCGCGGGGATGAGATCAAATGGCCCGGTGAATGGGACGGCCGCTTTGGCCGGGGCATCATGTATGCCGATCTGGAGGCTTATTTTGTGGCCAATGATGCTCACGACCAAGAATATCTCGGCAGCGATGATATTATCAAATATTATCCGCGACCAGGAGTAAAAATCGGCGATAAACGTCCGACTGTGACCGTTCAAAAGGGCTACCCCTGGGGTGGTGTCGGTATCCGTCTTAAAGCGCGCGGTTATCAATGGAATAATACGCAGGCAAGAGATGTAATCTTTTGGGAATATGATATTTCAAATATTTCGGAGTATAATCTTCCTGAATGTGCTTTTTCATACTGGATGGATTCAGGCCATAATGACGAGATTGGTTTTTTTGATGTTTTAGAGGATATGGCCTATATCTGGGATTATGATGGAATTGGGGACGGTGGTTTAATTCCCGGAGTATTTGGAATAGCATTCCTGGAAAGTCCGGGCATACCCTATGATAATATCGATAACGATGATGACGGCCTAACCGATGAGGAACGCGACAACCAGGCAACAGAAATTATCGGTCCTACGGATGGGATCAGCGATCTGGATAAATTTCTGACCGCCTACGATAAGAGCATTGATGACCTGAAAGACCATTGGAATGCCGATGAGGACCAGGACTGGGTTGATGGTGTTGATCTCAATGGTAATGGCGTCTATGATAATGGTGAAAATCCGGGCGACGATGTGGGCCTTGATGGTGTCGGCCCGGGTGAATTAAACTATTACGGTCCGGATGAAGGGGAATGCAATCACAAACCCGACTTTTTGGAAGGCTATGGCTGTGAACCCAATTTTGGGCTTACCGACATCTCGGAATCCGATATGATTGGTTTGACCTCCTTTCACATGGTTCCCGGAAAATTCAATCTGGATCAAACAGCTGCCGAAAAAGATGAATCTTGTTATAAAGCATTTGCAGAGCCGGATTTGGAGGAATATACCGGTGAAGCGGCCAATCTATTTGAACTTTTTGGTTCAGGGACCTTTCCTCTGTATAAAGGACGGACGGAGCGATTCTCGATTGCTGGAGTTCATTCATATGAGAGTCTCTCCGGCTTGATGTCGTCCGAACACCTGGCGCCCTCCCTGTTCCAGAAGAAGCGGATTACTCAATACATTTACGAGAGTGACTACCGTTTTGCCACTCCGCCAAAAATGCCGACCCTTAAAGCGGCTGCCGGTGATGGTAAAGTAGTTCTCACGTGGGACAACATGGCGGAAATGTATACTCGTGAACCAATGCTCGCGGGTAAAAATGATTTTGAAGGCTATAAACTTTATAAAGCCACCGACAAGTACTTTTCCGACGCCGAAGTACTGGTCGACATGTATGGCAATCCGATCGGCAAGCGGCCCATCTTCCAGTGTGATTTGAAAAATGGTAAAAAAGGAGCTGCCGGTTTTGCATTGATCAACGGGGAAGCCTTCTACCTGGGCGACGATAGTGGGATTCAGCATTACTTTGTGGATGAAAATGTCCAGAATGGCCGCACCTATTACTATGGTA
>CAZPRY010000045.1:0-30189 GCA_964589175.1 uncultured bacterium | reverse complement strand
TGAAAGAAGATGCTAATGATGTCCCTTCAATATTATAGCTTCTGGGACAGCCCCTGCTTGTCCACCGTATAGATTAAAAAGACCAAAACCAGACCTCATTTGAACTGGCTCGACTTGCCTGAACCCAATACTCAGACGAGGCTTATCAACTAAATTTGATTTGATATCGGGGGGCTTTAGTTTTTCAGGTTCATGGAATAGATATTCGATCAAATGTAGATTTTTGCCTAATTTCTCAAGATCTATTTGGTATGTTGTATGTTCAGTGTTGTTGTAGTTGGTATGGATAATAATTCTCTTAAAATCACCTACCACAATTAATGGGGGATTACCAGCATCCTGAAGATAATCCAAGGCTTGCTTGTACGCTTTTTCTAGGTTTTCTTTTTCGCTTTTGTGTTCCCAAATAAATTTCCCTCGGTAGAGTACATCAGCAAAGCCTTTTCCACCTTTAACTTTAATAACAAACTTTTCAAACTTGAACTGTTCCCCTTCAGGATCTGCTATTATTGGCGGTTGATGACCTATAAGATCACATAAATCATTAAAGTATGTTTGAAAAGCTGCCCTTTCGTTTTGATTCGTTCTTCCCCATTTTTCTATAAATTCATCCAAATTCATATTATCTTACCTCGAAGATCACTTATGCGATGGTTTTCTGTCAAATTTTTTATATCCGTGCCCCAAAAACCTTAGCAAGGTTAGCTCGCCACCATGATCTGCCTGGCCCAGTCCGCCGCTCGTTCGAGTTCGCCTTCATTCAGCGGACCTTCCACCTTGCCCACATAGAATCCTTCGGGAGCCAGCACCAATTCGCCGCCTTTTTTCACGAGTCTGTCGGCGATCGGTTTGGAGGCGTAGCCGAAGATCTTCACGAAAAACGCCAGGATACGGACTTTTTCGATCTCACTCACCGGAAACCGGGTATCGAAGGCGGCGACCCTGACACCTTTCAGGCCTTTCCTCGGAATGCTCTTCAGAAAGCCGGTCGTTGCGCCTGTCGGCCGGAATTTCCGGGTAGGCGAGCCGACGATCAATAACTTCAGGCCCGTCAGTTGTTCCGCCTTCACCTCGCTGGCCCGGATTACTTCGACTTCCTCCCGGGAACCGAGCGCGTTGCCGATCGCCCGGGCGATTTGCCCCGTATTGCCGAAGACCGAATCGTAAACGACCATTGTTTTCATCGGGATATGTCTCCATCTTTAAAAAGGATATGCCATAACATTTGGCTTAATTATACGCAATTCCGGGGCGATTTTCAAGCCTGTCAGGGAAAGCGAACCTTGCGAAGGTTCGGAATGCCGATCATCGATAACAGTGCGGAAAAACCTTCGCAATGCTGGTTTGGTCTGTCACAACTCTTTCATGCGGAAGAAAAAATGAGATTGCTTTCCGCCTTTGCAAGAGGACATTGATCATTTTATCATTCTCAGGCAATGCAATAGAGTAAAGAACTGAATGTATTTGTATACTAATTGGGCAATATGTTGCACATTTCGTTTGATTTTAGCATTTGACTATCCGTAAATTCCCAATCGTGCACGATATTGCACTTTTTAAAAGGGGCAGATGATGGACATTAAACAGATGGGAAGCGAGATCAGGGAGAGACGGAAGTTTCTGGGCATTACGCAAACCGATCTGGCGGAGATCGCCGGGATTTCCGTACGGAGTTTTAAAGCCGTCGAATCCGGCAAGGGAAATCCGACAATCCGGCAAGTGATTGCTATTTTACAAACCCTGGGTCTCGAACTTAGTTTCAAAATGAGGCAGGAACAATGAGGACAGCGCAAGTTTTCTATAACGGAGAACTAGCCGGAGAGTTGGCGGAAGAAGCGGACGGGTATACATTCAGGTATCATGACGATTATCTGCAAAATCCCCAAAAACCGGCAATCAGTCTTTCCTTTCCTAAAACACAAAAGGAAGCCAAATCCAGATTTCTCTTTCCGTTTTTTTACGGGCTGCTTGCAGAAGGAGAGACCAAGACCATACAATGCGATACACTGAAAATTGACGAGAACGATCATTTTACACGGTTGATCAGCACGGGCAGCACCGCTACGATTGGCGCAATTACATTACGGGAAGCCAGATGAGTGTCGATTACTGTCCGGGTTGTCTGAAAGAAAATTTCAGGGGATTTTGCACTCGGTGCCGCAGGGCGCTGTTTGACGGCACAAACGTCTCTCCAATACTTCCGTTTTCGCGACCGGAGTATAATCAATACAGAATTCAATCCAAAGGCCGGATATCGATAAGCGGCGTTCAAACAAAACATCTTATGAAACTGGTTGGTACCGAATTGCAATTAACCGAAGAAGGTGGAGAATTTATTTTAAAACCGATTCCTCACGGACCGTTTGAGAGTATGGAATATATTCCCGTGAATGAGCATGTGACCATGCAGATCGCAAAACAGATTTTCCGACTCAGAACGGCCGAGTGTGCGATCGTCTTTTTTGACGACCGGACTCCGGCATTTCTGACCAGGAGATTCGATATTATGCCGGGTGGCAGGCGACTGCTTCAGGAAGACTTCGCCCAGATTGCTGGTAAATCGGAAGATCGGGACGGGAAAAATTACAAATATGATTTATCTTATGAAGAAATGGCCGAACTGATGGAACGCTACGTAAGCGCCTATTCGATTGAGATCGAGGAGTTCTTCCGACGGGTTGCATTCAATTACCTGTTGGGCAACGGCGATGCTCACCTGAAGAACTTTTCCCTCATACGGAATGAACAATTCGGAGACTATCGGTTAACCCCGGCCTACGATCTACTAAATACGCAATTGCACGTTCCCGGTGAAACGGACATGGCGCTGGAATTATTCACAGGCGGTTATGAAACGGAGAGCTATAAGGTTAATGCTAAACACTGCTATGACGATTTTTACGAATTCGGCACAAAAATCGGAATAAAAAAAATTCGGGTCGAGAGGTTTCTGTCTGATATTGTTGCGCATCGAGAGGAAATTATCCAAATGCTTGCACGCACTCTGCTTCCCGATGAGATCAGAGATCAATATCTCAGGCTCGTCGATAATAGGACAGAGCGTCTGAAATACTCCTTATCCAGGCAATAACTTTCGAAGTAATAATCCGGGCTATGTTTTCCCTTGTCGGGGATGGAGAACTGGAGTGATCGAGTTTTGGAGTGATGGAGTACTGGAGTGACGGAGTTTTGGTGGCATGGTTGACTCACGATCTCGAATTCAAATCTGAATTCTGAAATCGAAAATCAAAAATCTCGGTTTAGCTTACACTGTCTTGCGGTAGCGCCAAGTCGCGAGGCTGAGCATGGCAATTCCGTAGATGACCAGCGCGACGATATCGTGATAGATATCCCGGAATCCCGATCCCTTGAGCAGGATAGTGCGCACCAGCTTCATGAAATAAGCGATGGGATTGATGATATTGATTTGCTGGGCCCAGTCCGGCATGGTTTCGACGGAGGTGAAGAGCCCGCTCATCATCATGAAAACGATCATGAAAAAGAAGCTGATGAAAATCGCCTGCTGCAGCGTGCGCGCAACGGTGGAAACCAGTAAGCCCATTCCAAGGATCGTCATCAGATAAATTGCAGCTGTAAAAAACAATACGAACAAGCTGCCGTTGATCGGAATATCGAACAGGATTTTGCCGATTGTCAGGCCGAATGCGAGTTCCACCAGGGCGATGATCAGGAACGGGACGAGTTTGCCAATGATGAACTGGTGCTTGCGGATGGGCGTCACGTTGATCTGCTCGATCGTGCCAAGTTCCTTTTCGCGCACGATGTTCAGGCCGGACAGAAAAGCGCCGATGATCGTCACCAGGATCGCGAGCACCGCCGGCACCATGAAAACTTTGTAGTTCAGTTCCGGGTTATACCAGAAGGACGGCCGGACCTCAATGCTCTGTTGCGCAACAACGCCTTTGGGTATTTGATACCACTTGGCAATAATTTCCCGGTTGTAGCTGCCGGTGATGGACGCGGCGTAACCGTAGCCGATCCCCGCCACCGTTCCGTTGATGGCGTTAAAAAGGAATTGCACTTCGGCGCGGTTTTCCCGGACGAGGTCTTTTTCGAAATTGGCTGGAATATGCAGGATGATGTCGGTCCTGCCGTGCTCCATGGCGTCCTCAGCCTCATCCAGCGAGAAAGAACGGCTGGAAATCCGGAAAAACGGCGACGCTGCAAAACGATCGACCAATTGGCGGGAAGTTACGGACAGGTCCTGATCGACAATCGAGATTTTCAGGTTTTTCATTTCCATCGTGGCGGCATTAACGAGAATAATCAGCTGCACGAGCGGCAGCACGAAAATGATCGGCAGCATCATCCGATTGCGGAAAATTTGCAAGAATTCCTTTTGCAGCAGAAACAGGATCGTTCGCATTTACTCCAGCCGTATCTTGAATTTTTTGAGGCTTATCGTCAAAAACAGGGCGGTCATACCCATCAGGATCAGCGTTTCTTTCCAGATGTAGCCGATGCCCGCGCCCTTCAGCATGATGCTTTTAATGATGATGATGAACCACTTGGGCGGCATCAACTGGCAAATCCACTGCAGAATCAGGGGCATATTTTCGATCGGGAAAATGAATCCCGAGAGCAGAATTACCGGCAGCATCAGGGCGAAAGCCGACAGCATCATCGCGACCAGTTGATTACTGGTAACACTGGAGATAAGGATGCCCAGCGACAGGGCCAGCAGAATATAAAGCATGCATTCCAGCAGTAACAGAACCACGCTGCCCTGGATCGGCACGCCGAATACGAAATTGCCGAGCAGGAGAATGGTGATCGCATTTGTGAACGCCAGGGCGATGTAGGGCACGACTTTGCCGATGATGATCTGGATCGGTTTGAGCGGCGAGACCAGCAGGATTTCCATGGTTCCCATCTCTTTTTCGCGGGTGATGGAAATGGAGGTCATCAGCGCCGATATTAGCACCAGGATCAAGGCCATGATGCCCGGAACGAACAGGAACGCACCACGCAGTTGTTCGTTGTAAACCATGCGGACTTCGGGGATGATCCGCATCGGTACCGGGTTGAGGGCGTTGCTGCGATTGACGTAGTCCTGAATGATCCCGGTCGTGTAGGTGCTGATCAGGTTCGCCAGGTTGGCGTCGGAAGCATCGGCGATGATCTGTATATTCGCTTTCCCGGTACGGGTCAGTTTGCGCTCGAATTGGGGCTCGAACACGACCACCTCTTTGACTTTGCCGCTCCGGAAGACCTGCCCGATCTCATCCGGGCTGTTGAGTTTGTATTCCAGCAGGAAGTAACCCGAAGAGAGAATTTTATCGGTAATCTTTTGGGTGACGACATCGTGCGATTGATCCAGGATCGCGATGCCGACGTTGCGGATTTCGTTGCTGATCACGAAGCCGAAAATCAGCATCTGGGCGATGGGCATCCCGAACAGGATCAGCAGCGTCTGCTTATCACGGAAGATGTGGTAAAACTCTTTGCGCACGAAGCCCCGGAAGCGGTTCATGGCTGCACCTCCGCCGCTTTGACGCCGGGATTGCGGGCAAGTTTGATAAACACGTCGTTGATGTTCGCGGTGCCGTAGGTCCGGATCAACCGGGCCGGTGTATCGAGGGCCGCGATGCGGCCCTCGACCATGATCGAGACCCGGTCGCAGTATTCGGCTTCATCCATATAATGCGTCGTCACGAATACGGTGATGCCGTTGTGCGCGGCTTCGTAAATCAAGCCCCAGAACTGACGGCGCGTGACCGGGTCGACACCGCTGGTCGGCTCATCCAGGAAAACGATCTTCGGTTCGTGAAAAATGGCAACCGAGAACGCCAGCTTCTGTTTCCAGCCCAAAGGCAGGCTGCCGATCAGCGTATCGCGGTATTGGGTGAGACCGAGTTTTTCGATCAGCGCAACGGCGCGGATTTTGATCTCCCGGAAGGTCATTCCATAGATACCGCCGTAAAAGCGAATATTTTCGTAGACGGTTAAATCTTCGTAGAGCGAGAATTTCTGACTCATGTAGCCGATGTTGCGTTTGATGGAGTCGGTCTGGTGATAAACATCGAATCCGGCGACGCTGATTTCGCCAGAAGTCGGTTTGGACAAGCCGCAGAGAATCCGGATGGCGGTGGTTTTGCCGGCGCCATTGGCGCCCAGGAAACCGAAGATTTCGCCGCTTTGAACATCGAACGACAGGTTGTCGTTAGCGACGAAATCGCCGAATTTCTTGATCAGGTTCCGGACGCGGATGATGGGTTGCCGGTTTTCCATTTTCATGCTCCCTGCCCGGCAACTGGTTCCGAAGCCATCAATTCCATAAAGCAATCTTCGATGCCCGGTCCGATCGGGCGCACCTCGATATTGCTGTGCTCGCGTTCCGCCAGGAAAGCCGAAAGGCTGTCGACATCGAAGGAATCGCTCTTCGGCGTGAAATGCACGCTCTGTCCGAACGGAAAGGCCGTATTCGTCTGCGGAAACTGCTGCAAATCTTCGATCAGTTGATACGTGTTCTCGGCTTTGACCGCATAGAGTTTCTGGCGGTACTCACGGATAATCTGCTCCGGCTGGGCGATCTTCATGATGCGGCCGTGCTGCATGAGCGCCACGCGGTCACAGAGTCCGGCCTCGTCCATGTAAGGTGTCGAGACGATGATGGTGATGCCCTCGGCTTTTAGTTTTTTAAGCATTTCCCAAAATTCAGTGCGCGAGACGGCATCGACGCCGGTAGTCGGTTCGTCGAGCACCAGCACGACCGGCTTGTGGATCATGGCGCAGGAGAGGGCGAGTTTCTGCTTCATGCCGCCGCTGAGTTTGCCCGCCAGCCGCTTTTTGAACGGTTCGATCTGGACGTAAATATCGCGCACCAGCTCGTAATTTTCCGCTATCGTGGTACCGAAGATCGAAGCGAAGAATTGCAGGTTTTCCTCAACCGTCAAGTCCTGGTAGAGCGAGAAGCGCCCCGGCATGTAACCCAGCATCGTGCGCAGTTTTTTATAATCTTTGACGACATCAAGATCCTCGACTGTCGCCCGGCCTCGATCTGCTAAAATCAGCGTGGTCAGAATGCGGAAGAGGGTTGTCTTGCCGGCGCCGTCAGGGCCGATGAAACCGAAGAGTTCTCCCTTTTCAATCTCAAAGGAAATATCGTCCAGCGCCCGGACGTTTTCATAGTTTTTATACAGATGTTCTGCCTGAATCGAGATCATGAATGCGCCCGGTTTATCTGGAGGTCTTAACGAAATTGACTTCACCGGGCATGCCGATCTTCAGCGACCCGTCGTTCTTGACTTTGATCCTGACGGCGTAGACCAGGTTGACGCGCTCTTCCTTGGTCTGGATCGTCTTGGGTGTGAATTCGGCGTTCGATGAAATCCAGCTGACCCTGCCTTCCAGCGAGCGGTTGGTCTTCTTATCGCAGTCGATGAGCACTTCGACCTTATCGCCCAGGCGGACCTCGGGCAGCTGGTCGCCGCTGACGTAGACGCGCAGGTCCATCTCCGACAGGTTGGCGATGTTATAGAGGGCTTTACCGTAGCCGGTGATTTCGCCCGCTTCGGCGTATTTATTCAGGACCGTGCCCGCGACGGGATTGACGACCCGGCATTTGCGGATATTATCTTCGATCTGCTCGACCTGCCGGTCGTAAACGGCCAGTTCCTTCCTGACGGAATTGTTCTGGGTTTTGGTCGCCAGAATTTGTTTTTCCAGCAGATTCAGACCGGCGTTGACGTCGTCCAACTGTTTGGTCGTCGCCGCGCCGTCCTGCAGCAGTTTTTGGGTGCGGGCTTTATCGGCCAGCAGATTCTGCTGCTGTTGAACCTGGACATCGATCTGGGCCTGGATATTGGCGATTTTACTCGCGCCGGCCTCGCGTTGAGCCAGCAGCTGCGCGCTTCGGAAAGCGAGGTCTGTTGGATCAATTTGGCCGACGACGGCGCCGGCCTCGAAAACCTGTCCGGCTTGTACATCGAGCCGCAGAATCTTGCCGCTGGCCTCGGCGGAGATCGTCACTTCGATCGCCTCGAAATTGCCGTAAGCGTCGGATTTTTGATGGTTCCCGGAGCACCCGGCAAAGAGGACCAGCGCCATCAGCCAGGGAGTTGATTGCAGGGCGATGCGCCTGTTTGGATTAGATTTGTTACTCATATTTTACTCCATATTCCCGGAATCGAATTGACGGTTTGCTCTGGCTTTGGCCAGTTGAATGATATGCAATTGCTTGTTGAGGCGTGCCTGGGTTTCGGCGTTTAATTCCGCCAGGTAGTCGGTGGCGGTGACGATGCCGTTTTCCAGTTGCGCGCTGAAAGTACGTGTGATCCTGATTCGCAGGGCGATGATCTCATCATCTTTGAGAATCAGGGTTTCGTATTTGTTGATCTCCGCGACGTCCCTTTTCAGAAGGATACGGATATTCTGATCGAGGGTTGCTTTTTGGGTTTGCACCATGCTTTTCTGTAGATCGATCCACTGCCGGTCGTTGCGGGTTTGGCGCCAGTTCCAGGGCGTCCAGTTGAGCCGTAGCCCGAGCATGTAAAAATCGTCGAAATCGTTCGAGAGCATATTCAGCCCCGGCCGCCCGTAGCCTAGCTGCCCGAAAACTGCCACGCGCGGCATCAATTTGGCCGAGAGCAGCGATCGCGAAGCGTTCAGCTTTTGGATCTGCAAATTCATCAGTTTGAATTCCGGGCGAATGCCCGGACGAGCCGCCGACAGAGGGCCGGGGACCGGCACGCAGAGGACCGTCGAAGCAGCTACGGTTTGTCCCAGGTATTCGGAGAGCATCTCGAAAGCAGCTTGCTTGCCGAGCGTGATTTCAAGCAACTGCTGCTCGAGTTTAATCAGTTCGGCGCTGAGCACATCGGCGTTGCTTTGCAGCGTTACCCCGTTGCGGACACCTGATTCCACAATCTTGAGCCGGGCCGCAATTTCGCTATGCATGATGTCCAGCAGCTTTTCGTTTTCCTGGAGCAGCAGCGCGTTGAAATAGACCTGATCGATGCGCTCCCGGAGTTTATAAAGTTCGACTTTGACGCTCTGCTTATCGACGTGTAGGGAAGCATTTTCCAGGACTTTCTGCCGACGCGTCAAACCGCCGTCGTACAGGGTGCTGGAAATATCCAGCGTGACCTTATAGACGTCCTGGTCCATTTGGGGGATCGTGACGCCCGGGATTTTGAGCGGCAGGGTGGTGACGTCCGATTGATAGGTGGATTGCCCGTTGATTGACAGCTGCGGAAACCAATTCGCCGTCAGGTTGCGGATTTTCAGATCGGCGGCGGATTGCAGCAGTTCGGACTGGCGCATCAGCGGGTAATTTTCGCGGGCCCGGCGCTGGCAGAAATCCAGCGACAGGGTGTCCGGCGTCTGGGCCGGCAGCAGTCCGGAGAGAGCAATTGCCAGAATGATGATTTGTGTTTTCATGATTTCTTCAGTGCGTTAAGGATGAAACGGGTGACTTCCGCTTTTCGGCTATCGAGGAATTCCCGGTACTTCTCCGGGTCGCGTCCGAAAAGGACCGTCTGCAGGATCGGCCGGGCGACGAACGGGAAGATGCAAAGCGCGACGATATTGACCATCAGCTGCTGCGGCTCGATCTCGATGCAGTTCTCATTGCGCAGTTGTTCGACCAGACGACTCTGCAGGCCGGTCGGATCGACGCCGCTCCTCAACAGTGTGTCGCCGATGCGGTCGGGATTGCGATACAGCTCGTGCAGGACGAAGGACGGAATATGCGGATTCTCCGCCAGCAAATCGATATAGTTACCGACGAAACCTGCGATCTTTTCGGCCAGCGGAGCAGGGGAGCCCATGATCTCGAAAATCCGTGGCACGATTTTGCCGATGGATTCCCGGAAGATGGCTTCGAAGAGCTTCTCCTTGCCGCGGTAATAGTAATGCAGCAGCGCCTTGTTGATGCCGGCCTTGTCGGCGATCTCCTGCATGCGCGCGCCCTCGAAGCCTTTCTCCACAAAGACCTCACGTGCGGTTTCGAGAATCAATGATTCGGTGTTTTTGTCCTGGGCAGTCATGATATCAACCTCTCTTTTGCCGGTTGGTTTAACCATGTGGTTAAACTAACCGGCAAATATAATCGGTGCGAAAAACGAATGCAAGGGAAAATTTTTCAATGAAAAATGAATAATGAAAAATGAAGAATTATTTCCGGTTTCCGGGGCTGTCCGATAGCTTCCCTGGATGGTCATCCTGAACGGAGCGAAGCGCAGTGAAGCCCACGCCGTTGGCGGGATTCAATCGTGTCAGCCAGTCGTGAGGACTCAGGATATCGATTACTAGCCACAGATTTGCACAGATGAACACAGATTGTTTCTATTGTTGTGGGGTGCGTTTCATATTTGAGTTTTTAGAATTTGATGATTATTTGTTTTTTAGGATTTGATTATTGGGATTTTCATAGTCATAACTTTTATTTTCGCCGTGGATGGACACCCGCCTGCTCCGGGCGGCGGATAGGCAGATGACAAACGCCGGACATAATCAATATACCCCTAACCTGCATTTGCACCAGTACTTTCGCAGATAATCACAGACCGGCCTCAGGGAGGGTGAAAGGATAAGAAATAGTTGTGTATAAGATAAATTCTCACTATTTTGCACAAAATATTGTATTGATGACAACCTATGGCTTCACTATATTCGATCCGATATGAGGGGCATTTTTATAGCGCGGACAATTTTTTCAATCACGATGAAGGGAGGAAGTCGCGGCCACCAAATCTAATATTACCGGGTTATTCTCTTGAGGAAATTCAACGTATTTCAAACATAATCCTGGCGGAGGATTGAGAGGGAGGTTTATAATGAGGAAACTACTGTGCATTTTGTTCGTTGTTTTCTTTACTTTCGCGTTTGTTTTTGCACAACAGGATCGCTATCAGAGGAAATCGGTAAGTTCGGTTGAGACAGTCTGGATCAAGCCGGGCGCTTTGCAGGGGGGGGTAAATTTCGATTATGCGTTTTTTGACAAGATGGTCGAATTCTATATCGAAGTGGAACGTTTTGACTATAATGTAATGCCCGAAAACCTGCTGGCTGACTTTCGCAAGCAGGCGAATGCACAGGAGACGGTCAATGCAGATGTCCTGGAGGAATTGCTGGAGCGCACGATCGGCAAGAAGATCCTGGAAATCCTCAATTCGCCCGATGTTAAGCAGAATAGAGGCTTGATGCTCAAGGATGAAGCGGCTTTCCAGTCATTTGCGGCGACCAAAGCGAAATCCCTGGGGCTTACAGAGAACGAACTCGAAATGCTGATGAACAGCGCCTACATCTACCTGCCTTTTATCACTTCTATTAAGAAGGAGCAGAAAGAAAAGGATATCACCGTCACCATCGACGGCGGTATTCTCTGGTATCACCTGGCGGTGGATAAGATGACCGGCGATATTTCGATCGAAAAACTCGTTGCCGCGACAACGAAGGGAATCGGTTCTTCGACGGCCGACGATAAAAGTTACAACAATTACAAATTCGGTAATGAGCAGATCAATACAACAGCGCAGCAGTATGCGCAGTACGATGCCACCCTGGCCTGGGCCAAGAATCTCGGGGTGAAGACCAAGGAGATCGACGCCTTCAAACTCACAGCCCAGATTGTCGAGGCGACGCGCAGGAAATATTCGTTTTCGCTCGGCGCCAAGGAAGGCGTTCATCTTGACGACGGATTTTACCTTATCGAGAGAGAGGAAGATGCCTCGGGTAAAGTCGTTTCTAAGAAAATCGGGTTTATTCGTGTGACCAAGACCGGGCAGAATAAGACCGATCCGACGGCCTACAGCCGGGCAGTGCAGCTGCTTGGCAAGCGCGCGGATATCGGCACCGGCGTACAGGAACATCCTCGTCTGGGCATCGACACCCGGGTTAAAATTGGCATGATTACAGGGATGAATATCAAGAAGGAATATACATCGGTGATCGGTTTCACGCCTGTACTTGATGAAGACGCAACCAGCGCGATCGGCGCCAACCTATCGTTTGCCTATAACCTGGCTCCGATTGTGGGGGTCAGCCAGACCTTTTTCGATATCGATGTCGCCTATGGAATCCCGATTGCGAAATACAATCCCGATTCCGACGGGTCCGCCAATCTACTGTCGATATATGGCGGTTTAACCAAGAAATTATGGTTTGGCGGCTCGAATCTTGGAATCCATATCTGGGGCGGATACGATATGCTCTCGATGCCATTCAAGTTCCTGGATGAGGATTATTCGTATGACATTTCCGCGTTGGGATTCGTTGTTGGCGCGGCCTACGAGAAACTTTTATCGCCGAACCTGAGTTTTAACATCGGTGTCGGGTACAAGATGGGCTCTGTACCGTTGGCAGTCGAAATTACCAATAAAGACGGGGATTCGGTCTGGGAAGGCGATGAAGCCCAATACGAAGATATGCAACTCGGCGGTGTCATGATAACCGCGGGTATTAACTATTCACTCGGGGAATTGCCGGTCAATATTTTCGGATTCCTCGATCCGTTTAAAAAGTACTGATAGGGAGAAATGAGCGGGGAGGAAGACCATTGCCTGGAGATATGGGAAGCGGAAAAATAGCGAACTTTATTCAGGAACTGTGACGATCTGTTCTTCTATTCTGCTTCACCTGCCAGGTTCCTTGCTCCGGATTTGTGCGATGATGCCAACAAACAATTACGAACAGTTGATTTATTAGGGAGGAAACGATGAAATCATTTCAAAAACTCTCCGTGTTTCTTTTGATTTTTTTATTCATTAGTACCTGTATGTATGCTCAATATCCTCAATCCAAGGAAGCAACCCTGGTCGAATCTGTTTCATCGGCGGAGGTGCTGATTGAAGCGACCGGGCTCTTTAAGTCAAACGAAAAGAGTGAGCGAAAAGCCCAGAAGGAGGTCGACGAAATCGGCATTGCGGAAGCGATTAAGGATGCCAAAAAGTCCGCCGTCTATTTCGTGCTTTTAGGGGGCACCGATCCGCTGCTTTCCACCCCTGAAGAGAAGCAGAAGTTTGAACCGCACGTTACCTTTTTCTTCAGCCGGGAGAATATCAGCCGTTATATCTCCTGGGAAGAGACGACCATGAGCAGAAAAGTGAAAACGGACGGCGGAACGGGAATCAAGATCACCAAACGCTTTAAGGTGAACAAGAACGTCCTGACCAAAGACCTTGAGACCTATAATATCCTGGCGGCCCGCGCCGATCTGGCGGAAGCAATTGGGAATCCGTTCATTATGGTGATCCCCGCAACCGGAAAAGGTCAGAATCCCATCCAACTGCTTCAGACAAATCCGGAAGTCCGTCATGCCGCTTCCGTAATCGAAAGCTACCTAACAGCCCGGATGTACGATGTGGTCGTGCCGGAGCAGGAAGCCAATTTGGCGGACCTCGCCCAGGCCCAGCAGATGGTCGCCGGCCGGGAAGAAGATTACGCCTATCAGTTAGCCCTTTCGATTGGAAGCGATGTCTATATTACTTTTGCGGGTGCAGTCGAATCGTCCGGGTATGGAACGCAAAAATACTCCCTGATTGCCCGGGCTTACGAAGCCACCACGGCTAGACTGCTTGGTACGGAAACGGGTTACAGCCAGGCGCGCCAGGGCGAAATCATGGTTTCCATCGAAGAGGCGATGAACGATGCCATCGATAAAGTCCTTTCGCGGATCAATAATTACTGGAAGGACGATCTGAAGCGCGGTATCCAGTACAAGGTGCTCATCAGCATAGCGCCGGATTTCGATGAAGACCAGGTCGAAGAAATTCAATTTGCCGTTGCCGACGCAGTCGAAGCGATTTCGAAGAATTATAAAGAGAACGTCGTAACCAAACAAACCCTGGATTATCTGGTATGGTGTGACGCTGCTAAATATGATAAATCCAGCAAGGTCTATCGCTACATCAAGAAGGCTTTTGATGATGCCGCCCTGGATGCCACTTTGCGCAGTATCAATATCAACCGTAAGCTGATTCTGCTTAAAATCGATGCGGAGTAACAGACATGTATAATGACAATGCAAAGAAGATATTCTTTTTCCTGCTGATCCTTTCCGGTGTGGCTTTCGCCAAAATCCCCAAATGGTTTAACGAAACGGAACTGCCGGACTATCCTCTCGATTTCTATATCACCGGAACCGGGAACGGCGCCAGCTATGATGACGCCGTCCTCAAGGCCCAGGCGACGATCGCCTCTCAATTGCGGGTCACGATCAAATCGGAATTGACCTCCATCGAAACGGAAATCAATGAGAACGACCGTGTTTCCTATGCGCAGATGATCGAGAGCACCTCCAATTCCGTTGTGGACGAAAAGATCGAAGGCATCGAAATCATCAAAAAGGAAGAATCGGAAGCTGTCTATTATGTCTTTGCCGTGCTGAGCAAAGAAAAATTCACCGCCGGTTTGGAAACCGAACTCGATAACCTGCGCGGTCAGATTGTCAGCCTTGTATCGAATGCCAGGAAATTGAAACCGCAGGGCAAAATCTTTGCGGCGCTCGAAAATTACACCGATGCGCAGGAGATCATCCCGGTGTTTTATTCGAAGATGGCCTTTTACAATGCGATTGCCATGGTCCCGTATTCACTGGAAAAAGAGATCACGCTGGGGGAGATCAATTCCGAAATCAGAGACATTCTGGCCGGAATCCAGATCAGCCTGGTCTCGGGCGATAACCAGACGGGCGAGCCGGGCAAGCCCTTACCGGAACCGGTGGTTTTCCAGGTCGTTTACCGGCAGGGAACCGGTGGGGAAAGTACACCGATCCCCAAAATGCCTTTGATCGTCAAGTACGGCGACGGCAATCTTATTGAGAAGCTGACCAGCGATCAGAGCGGCAAAGCCGTCTGTTACGTGACCGCCTATTCCGGCGGCACTGCAATGGGAAAAATTGTCGCCAGTCCGAATCTGTACCGCCTGCCAACGCTTTACCGGAAATATCTGAATAAAGCCGAATGCAGCGCGCGTTTCAATGTCAGTGAAGAGACAAAGGTCATCTGTGCAGTAGATATACGGGACGATAATGGTAAAACCCTGGCTTCGGTGGAACGCAATTTGAGCCGGGCCGTCGAACAATTGGGGCATGTAGTCAATCCCGAATCGAATATCTTATTGAAAGGTGTCGTCGTAATCACCTCCACCAAGGAGATAGAGGGATATGGCGGGAAACAATTCGTCGTTGGCTCGGAACTATCCTTAGCGATGATAAACCGCACGACCAAAGAGGAAATGGCCGGTTTGGTCGCCGACGGCAAAGGCATGGATAAAGTCGAAAAGAAGGCTATCGAGGCTGCCTATAATAACGTCAAGGTCAGCAAGAAAGAACTCGCTGAAATGATAGCCGAAGCCGAAGGTATCGCATTTGCCAGGATCGAAGCCCCCGAACCGGTTCCGCAGGAAGCAGCTCCGGAACCTGTGGCAGAACCGGTTGCCGAATCCAATCTATTACGCAAAGTAACCAGGGAGGGTTTCACCGTCGAACTGCAAAGGTGGGAACTGGCGGACAGGGACCTGACATTTTACCTCGAAATCACAAACGATGAAGAGGACGACCGGGACTTTACGGTATACTACAACAATCCCTTTACAGACGTTTATGACAACCTGGGAAATGAATACAAAATCTTCGGCGTTAAAATCGCGAACAACAAGTACCAATTCCCGGGCTACGGTCGTCTGACGCTGAAACTGGTATCGGAAATGCCTGTTAAAGCCGAACTTTATTTCCATGGGATAAGCAGAAAAGCGGAACGTATAAGCCTTTTGCATATCAATTGTGGCGACCTGCAGGTCGAGTTCAGGGATATGCCGCTGCAACGATGAAAAGGGGAACCTGGTAAAAGGCACACCTGAAGCATAAACTGTAGTCATTCAGAATCAGGTTGAAACCGGGGTGATCTTGAGATCACTCCGGTTTTTGTTATACGGTCGAAAACGGTTTATAGATAGCCATCCCATCTGCTCGAAATTGCCGGATTTTCCGTAAGTCGTTACTCTGTTTCTGCATCTTCCTGTTTGTGGGATAGTGACTCTTATTTAGGATGGTGCCATAGAACTGCGAACCATTTAATCAGCGGGGCATAGATGGTTTAATCTACAAATCCCGTCCGGGCCGTTCTCCAGTCATCCTCCCCCAGACCGTCATCCTGAGCCCGCGTAGCGGGAGAAGCCCACGCCGTTGGCGGGATTCCCCCGCCCTTAGCGGGGTCCAATCGCATCAGCCGGTCGCAAATTCCGCTGCGCTCATTTGCGATGCTTCAATAATATGAACAGACCGCCAACCAGGTTGAGCAAGACAAAATACTGGAAGAAATAAAGTTTATAGTCGATGATGACGTGGCAATAGATCGATTCGTGCGCGATTTTCTGTTCCTTTGTCTCTTCGGTTCCAGGGCTATCATTAAATGACTCGTCGAAGATTTGGGTAAACACTGCCCTTGGACCCGGTCGGCAATACAGGAAATGATAACCCATATCGACCTTCATGAACATAGTTTCCGACTTTAGGATTCCCGTGTAGGGTGGCAACAGCGAAATTACTAAAAAACAAAATCAATCCGATAATTGCAAGAACCACCTGTGGCTTATTAATTATATCCTACTTTTGTACTCTAATTGGCAAGGCTGAGGTACGAGGTGATTCGGTGCGATAATCTTTCAATTCCCAGAAATGCTCCAGAAAGTCCAAGAATGATAAAATCATCGAAAAGCTCACCTCGTTACCTCCAGCCAATGTTAATCCCTGCTTGCACTTTGCACCCTGACTCTGCGCGATCAGGGGCGAAGCAGATTTGTTAGACCAATAAATAATAAAACTACTCCATAATACCCATAGCATTTTTTTGTGTGTTAGTAACGTTCTGTTTTACTTCTTCAACAGAAATTCCAAGAGTTTGGCTTACGTCATTAACAACATTCATAAAATTTGTCTGGGCATCTGACCTCCATCCACCTTCTCTCATACTTTTTATTAAAGAAACATTATGAGGATCACCAGCAAAATAACTTAATTCATGTTCAGTAAAAGCGGCTGCATTTGCCCTATTTTGTTCTTTTACAATAGGGCTGAGTTTAATATTCACTTTTCCATTAAGATCCTGAACTATTGCTTTTATCTGAATATATAGATCAAATGGAGGATTACCGCCAGTGCTTGCAAACTTTTTATATTCAGTTGTTATCAGACCGACATCCTTATTTGACATTTTAATATCAAATCCTCTGTTTACCAGTATCATCGTCATAGCATCAAATGCTTTATCAGGAGTCAATTTTGTACTTTGAGCTTCATAAGACTGTACTTCAACGAATGTTACGGGTGCAGAACAACCTACAAATAAGACAATGATTATAAAAAAACTAATCAATGATAATGTTTTTGTTTTCATTGCAATACTCCTTTTTTATTTTTTTATTTACTGTTACATATGATAATGTTCTTAAGTAGAATCACGGTGGATGCATAACTAATCCTCCTTATCTATAGTTTATATTTACTGGTCTAACATATATTTATACGACACGATTTTGTCATTTTCTATATAGTAATAACTTTGTATATCTATCCATATTTTATCCGGCTTCCTGATTCCTAGAACAAATAACTCACCAGGTACGGGGATGCGCTGTTCGCAGCCATTTCGTTTATTTATTTCCCGGCAGTTCATTGCCAATCCATTCATTTTCACAGTCCTCTCCCAATTTCAAATCCCCGCCCGCGTAAAAATCCCAAAGCCAATCGCTTTTCCCTCCATATGGAAAATATCGACTCTAACTCTCTAGACACTGTCCCTGTTGTAGTGCGATCATTTTAAGCAATCCGCAAACAGACTGCAAGCAAAAAAATTACAATACGGACGCACCCTGACGCACTTCACTATGAATTGAGAACTGAGCTTCGCCGTTGGAAGTACAATGGAAAAAGGAAGACGGAAAATGGAAAATGGAGAACGGAATAAGTGTCCCGTCCTGAAACAGGTCGAAACATCGTCTTAAAAAATTCTTAATTGAATCCCGCTAAAGGTTTACTCCTGTTGGGGCGGGGCATAATTCTTAATTTTTCATTACTCCTCTGTCGTTGGTGGATTCTCCGTTGCACTGCTCTTGCGGCGCCGGATGATGGTGCGGAACTCGTTGCGGATGTCCGGGTTGTCGGCAAAGCGTATATCGGCCTTGCGGCGGATGCGGTACATGAGTTCCTGCAGGCTCTTGAGCGCCGCTTCACGCTCATTGTAGGCCGCCGTGCGCACGCGTTTGGCGTTTTCCTGTTCCGAATCGACTGTGCGGATTTGGGTGTAACAGCGATTGAGTTCGTCCAGGTTGGCCTGGCCGATTCCCGCCTTGCTGAGATCGTCCAGGCGACGCGTGGTCAGCTCGATGAAATAGGGCAACTCGGTTAGCGCGGCTTTGACGGTGTTTACCTGCAGACCGGGATGAAATTCATCGATGATTTCCGATTTTCCGTAGAAAACATCCTTAGCCGCCTCTTTAACAATGCGAATGGCCCCTACGGATTCACGGATGGCGGTTTGCTGCTCGGCGGTTTTCTGCCGGATCAGGTTGCCGGCTTCCTTGTGGGCCGTGTCTTTGAGCGTCACGTTTTGAATGCGGGCGTCGAAATCGGCCGCCAGTTCGTCATCGGCGCCGACTTCGGCCATTTCGGTTTTGTACTTCTGCACTGCTTCTTTCAGGTAACTGGAGTCCTGCAATTTTTCGTCGACATGTTTGGCCATGATAGCCTCCTTGGTTAGGATTGTTTTTTATGTTGCATCCTGCCCGCCTGAGGCCGGGCATAATGGATTTCTCCGTCGATAAACTCAAAGCCGGGATCGATTATTCGGGAGGGCCGGTGCGGTGATTCGGATACGCAATTCAGCCCTTGAAACCGGCATTTAGCGGACTTTTTCCGCCATTGTACTTGTTTGAAACGGCAATAGCATTACTTGAGCGAGCAATAGGATTACTTGAACCGGCAATTGATTCACTTGAAGCAGTAACGGGCTTACTTGTGCGAGCCCTTGGTTTACTTGAATCAGCGATAGGATTACCCGGAACGGTCATAGGATTACTTGAAACAGGGATTGGTTTACTTGTGCAGGTGTTTTATCGGTTTGGAGTAAGTATTGGTTTACTTCTGCGTGTATCGGGTTTGTCCGGTCATTCCGACGAGAAATGTGAAATTGCGATGGTGGAGATGGTATCTGCGGAGGAAGAACGAGGATGAAGGTAGGGAAGGGGTGGAATCATTGCCCATAGCTGCCGATTCATGATGTCAAAAAACCAGGTCAACAACCGAAAGAAACCGAAGGGTATTTTATTTTGCGCTAAAGCAATTTTAGGTAATCCTTTCGATTTTGTCAATAGGGAAGTTTCGAAAGGAATGATGCATGATGGATGATGCATGATTGATGATGAATTTTACGGGAGTACTATGCCTCTCTGGAATAACTACTTGAGTCGTTATCCTCAATGAAGCAGCGCGGAGCGAAGCCCAAGCCGTTGGTGGATTCTCCCGTTGATAGGGGGATCTAATCGTGTCGGTCAGTCGCAGGTTTCTGCGCCGTAATCATAGTTATACGATGGTTGTACCGTGGTCGCAAGGCGCGTTTGATATTTGAATTTTTGGAATTTGCTGCTTATTTGTTTTTTGTGGTTTGATTATTGGGATTTTCATAGTCATAACTTATATTTTCGCCGCGGATGAACGCGGATACATGCGGATAAATGCAGTTTTTTTTGTTATGACAGGTGCTCACGCCTGGTAAATGGCACGTTGCCCGTCATTGCTGAAGACCCGACGGAACATGAGTCTGAAATTCGGGGGTTCAAGCTCGTCGGCCGATTATCTTTTCCGTTGGATGCCAGAATCGATATTATTATTTTCATTGGCGGCCAAACTTCTGTATTCATGGAAAATCCGAGGATTTGATTTCGATGTTTAGAACTGGAATTGAGGTGGGAAAATGGGAAGAATTTTGAGACGGTTTGGGAAAACAGCCTACGCGATCGTTATCTTTTTCGCTGCTGTTTCCGTAGCATTCGGCGGCGTTCGCACGGAGATCGAGATTCCGGATATACCGGGTTACCTCACTTTGAAATGCGATCTCCATCTGCACACGGTCTACTCCGACGGAGCCGTTTGGCCGACGGTGCGCGTGGATGAGGCCTGGACGGATGGACTCGACGCGATTGCATTGACCGATCACATCGAATACCTGCCTCATGCGGAATACGGGCTGTCCGGCCGCAATCGCCCCTTCGAGATCGCCAAAGGCCGGGCTGCCGAAGCGGGTATTATTCTGATCAACGGCGGGGAAATCACCCGCAGCTGGCCGCTGGGGCACTCGAATGCCATTTTTGTTCCCGATGTGGAAATGCTGAATATCGAAGATGCCCGTAAGAGTTATGAAAAGGCGGCCGAGCTGGGCGCCTTCGTTTTCTGGAATCATCCCGGCTGGAGAATGCCGAACGAGATACCAGTTTGGGATGAAGTTCAAGAGGATTTCTACCAAAGCGGCCTGTTCCAGGGGATCGAGATCGTCAACGGTGAAACCTATTACCCGTTGGCCTTTACCTGGGCGCTCGATAAAAACCTGACGATCCTGGGCAATTCCGACGCCCACAATCCAGTCGCGCTTGATTATGAAAAAAATACGGTCAGGCACCGGCCGGTCACGCTGGTATTTGCCAAAGAGCGCAGCGAGGCAGGCATTCATGCGGCGCTGCGTGAACGCCGCACGGCTGTTTACCACGAAAATACGATCATGGGCAAAGCGGAATTCCTGGGACCGCTGGCGACGGCCATACTGGAGGTTGAGAATCCGGAGATCATCATCGGCGAGCGCAAATACGCCGTTATTAAACTGACCAATCATTCCTGTCTCGATATTGAACTGGAACGCGGAGCGGACGAATGTCCACTCAATTTGCCCATGCAGGTGGTGATTCCTCACCGGAGTACGGCGGTTTTCTCTGTCAGCGGCAAATTGAACGACCTTGTCGGTCAGACGCTGGAATTACCGTTCACGCTGACGAATTTCCTGGTCAGCCCGGAGCAAAAGCTGGCAATCGGCCTTTCGATAAAACTGGTCCCGAAAACAGGGAACTAAGCAAGACAAAAAAGAGGCGGTTATGCAAAAACGGCCCCTGGGTAAAACCGGTTTGCAACTTTCGATTCTCGGAATCGGCGGTTTTCACCTGGTCGAGACACCGCAAGCCGAAGTCGATTTCATTCTCAATCGCTACCTGGACGAAGGCGGCAACTATATCGAAACGGCGGCCGATTACGGCGATGGTTTATCGGAAAATAAAATCGCATCGGCGCTGGCTTCGCGCCGGAACGATTTCATCCTGGCGAGCAAATGCGCCAAACGCAGTCAAGCGGAAGCCCGCCTGTCCATCGAACGCAGTCTGCGGAATTTGCAGACCGATTACCTGGATATTTTGTACATGCACGCCGTGCAGAAGCCCGGGGAGTTACAGCAGATCCTCGGTCCCGGCGGTGCCCTGGAAGCAGCCCGGCAGGCCCGCGACGAGGGCAAAGTCCGTTACATCGGCATCACCGGCCACGGCGAAGCTGCGGTGCTGATCGAGGCTGTTCGGGCGTATCCGTTCGATGTCCTGATGACGGGATTCAATTATTTCGACAGATTCAATTTCCCGGCTGTCGAGGACGAGTTGCTGCCGGATTGTCTGCGGAAAGGGATTGGATCAATCGGCATGAAGGCGCTGGCTGACGGCTACCTGTACCGCTCCGTTGAGCCGGCTATTCGCTACAGTCTGAGTTTGCCGATTGCTGCGCTGGTGCTGGGGATCAACACCCGTGAATATTTGCGAAAGGATTTGGAAATCGTGCGGGATTTCCGGCCTATGAACGCCGGGGAAAAGGAGCGTTGGTATTGCGAAGCTCCGGAACTGGGAGCCTATGTCTGCCGTCAGTGTAAAAAATGCGATGAACCCGATAGTCTTAAGCCTTCCGGGATTTTCCTGCTGGAAGGTGAATACGACCGGCAGATGGTGGACAGTTCGATTCCCGATCCGGGGCAATTTGCCCTGATTGAACGCCTGAAACACTGGTTCGATCAGCGCGGGCAGGCAATCGAAAAATACCGGCATCTCGGCCGTAAAGTCAACGTAACGCTGGATTATACAGCGCTGAATCCGAAATGCCCCTATGGTGTTGATATCGATCGTAAACTGAAACTCGCCCATTCCAAACTCGGGCAGAATGGCTATATCTTTTAACGAGGGAGAAAGGAAGCCGCGATGGCAAGCAGTGTTTTCGACGACCGGGCGGATATGCCCGACGATACCCGGCTGGAACAGATACTCGGCGAATCCGCATCTCTTTGGGCAGCAATCAAGCAGAACATCACTGCGGAATACGGAACTGCAACGGAGGAGTGGAAATATTACAACGCGCGGTCGGGTTGGCTGCTGAAAATGCTCCTCAAGAAGCGCAACCTGTTCTTCTTCGTGCCGCAGAAGGATTTCTTCCGCATGTCGTTCATTTTTGGTGATAAAGCCGTCGCCATGGTCGGGCAAAGCGATTTGCCGGCGGAAATCATCCGATCGCTGGTCGACGCCCGGAAATACATGGAAGGCCGGGGCGTTAGCCTGGAAGTCAGGCATCGGACCGATATGGAGCATGCGATCGAACTTCTGCGCATCAAAGTCGAAAATTGACCCTTTTCGAAATATCCCGCAATTTTCCTCGTTCCCGGGTTGTACTCGGGAATGGTATCTCAGCTCCCGCTACCGAGTGTAACCCCGTAGCGAGGGCAAGCGAGCAGCAAGACCGTAATGATCGCCTGTCACGTAGACACCTTTTTCTTATTAAGCCATAATCGGATCAATCTCAAGCATGCCATCCATTCCTGCAAAAATCCTGGCGCTTGACCATTTCCATTGTTCCGGTGAATCAACGTATCCTTTACGCACCGGATTAAAATGGATATAATCAATCTTTTGCTGCAACGTTTTAAAATCGATGATCTTCTTTGGGCAATAGCCTTCTTGCCAGAATTGATGCTTGCTTTCTGAATGGTACTCAGGATTAATTGCAGATAATTTTTGGATCAGGTGGGTTTCACCAGACGCTTTATAGTACTGAATAATCTTTTTGGCGGTAAACGATTTGAATCGGCACATCACACCGGGAAGATTGTTAGAGGATACGATCAAATGCAGGTGATTTTGCATGATGACGAAAGCAAAAACTTTAAGGGAATTTTCCTGTTTCAAGAATCGCAACGAATCAATAATAATTTGTTTGACTTCATTTGGTTTTAATAAATCGAGCCAGTTAACAACTGTGCCGGTCACCAGAAAAGGAAATTCGCTTTCGAATACTCTATATCGATTTCTTGTCATAGTACTATTATCTGGGACATTGCCGGCATTGTCAAGTAAAATGTTCGCTACGGAGTACAACCCCGTAGCGAGGGCAAGCGAGCAGCACGTCTCGTTCCCGGGTTGTACTCGGGAACGCTATCTCATCTTCCGCTACGGAGTACAACCCCGTAGCGAGGGTGATCGGGCAAAAATGATAATGATTGAATTTGCTTATTGATTATCAACTTCAGGAGCCTTATTATTGGTAGCATAAAGATGGTCATTATGGCGGCATTTCCATTCAATGGATAAATATTATAGAGCGCAATGCTACGTTAATTTCCCTAAAAATTCTTTTTAGGAGTGTTTATGAAGGACAAAAAAGACAACAAAAAATCGAAGAAAACGGCGCCGAAAGCCAAAAAGGTAACGGCCGAGGCAGTATCCGTACAGCTTGTTGAACCGGAAAAAAAGGATCCGCGCAAGATCAAGAACAAAGTCTACGAGGCGGAACTGGCCAAACTGCAAATCGAACTGGTGAAGCTCCAGGAATGGATCAAGTTCAAGGGGCTTAAAGTCGTCGGGATCTTCGAAGGTCGCGATGCGGCCGGAAAGGGCGGCGTGATTAAACGCATCACCCAGAGTCTGAATCCCCGCATCTGCCGTGTGGTGGCTTTGGGGACGCCGATGGAGCGCGAGAAAACCCAGTGGTATTTTCAGCGCTATGTGCCGCATCTGCCGGCGGCCGGCGAAATGGTCCTGTTTGACCGCAGCTGGTATAATCGGGCCGGTGTCGAGCGCGTGATGGGATTCTGCACTGAGGAAGAGTACCGTGAGTTTTTACGTTCCTGCCCGGAGTTTGAGCGGATGCTGATTCGATCCGGAATCATCCTGATCAAATACTGGTTCTCGGTCTCGGATGAGGAACAGGAACGCCGGTTTCAGGCCCGCATTCATGACCCAACCAAGCGCTGGAAGCTTAGCCCGATGGACCTGGAATCGCGCAGCAAGTGGATGGAATATTCCAAAGCCAAAGACGAGATGTTCAAGTATACCGATATCAAACAGGCGTCCTGGTTTGTCGTCAATGCCGACAACAAAAAAAGAGCCCGCCTGAACTGCATCAGTCATTTACTGAGCATGATTCCGTTCGAAGACCTGACACCCGAACCGATCAAACTGCCACCGCGGCAGGCCGAGGAAGGTTATGTCAGGCCGCCCATTACGGATCAGACTTTCGTACCGGATACTTACTGAAAATTGGCTACATGCAATCCGGAAGTCGCCGGAAACTGAAAATCGACAATTTTAATTACGGAGAAGAAAATGATCCATCAGGAAGACTATTTTCCGGGAGTCCGCTACGCAAAAATTTACTATCAGGTCTGGCTGCCGGAGGGAAAACCGAGGGCGATTCTTTTAATCATCCACGGCCTGGGCGAACACTGCGGGCGCTATATGAATGTCGTCAACCATTTTGTGCCGAAAGGTTTTGCTGTTTATGGCCTCGATCATATCGGTCACGGTAAATCCGACGGGAGGCGGGTCCTTTTAAAACGCTTTGAGGATTATACCGAGACACTTTGGATGTATTTTGATAAAATTCGGGAATCGCAGCCTGATACGCCGGTTTTCCTGGTCGGACACAGCCTGGGCGGATTGATCGCGTCCGTCTATTTGTTCGACCATCAGGCCGAACTGGCCGGGGCAATTTTATCGGGACCGCTCACCAAGGTTCCGGTGGGCACTTCGGCGGGGCTGATCTTCATGGGTAAAATTTTATCCAGCTTACTGCCGCGGGTCGGAATCATGCAACTGGATGCGCAGGGCGTCAGCAAGGACCCGGCGGTTGTGAAGGCCTATCTTGACGATCCGCTGGTATACAACGGCAAGATCACGGCGCGCCTGGCGGCCGAAATGCTCAAAGCCATGCAGCGCGTAAGCGCAGAGGCCGGAAAGATCGAATTACCGCTCCTGCTGCTGCAGGGTAGTGATGACCGGCTGGTCGATCCCGACGGTGCGCAGATGCTCTACGATACGGTCAGTTCGACGGATAAAACCCTCAAGGTCTATCCCGGGCTCCATCACGAAGTCTATAATGAACCGGAGCGCGAAGAGGTCTTTAAGGACGTCGAGGCCTGGCTGGAGAAGCGACTACCGTGATCCCGGATAGAGAACTTTCAGCGAATCGCAACAATAATTATGGTCTATAAAAAATTTCTTCTCTCAATTCTGGCGGTTTATCTCGCATTCAGAGTGATTTCCTGTTCGCCGGGTGTCGTCCTCAGGGAATTCAGGAGTGACGGCTGCAGCATGTTCATCGACCGGTCGCTGATCGACGACAAAGATTGGTGTGAATGTTGTCTCAGCCACGACCTGGCCTATTGGCGCGGCGGCAGTAAGGAAGAGCGCGAAGCGGCGGACCGGGAATTCCGGGAATGTATTCTGCAAATGACCGGCGATGGGCACCTGGCCGACCTCATGTACGAGGCGGTGCGGGTTGGCGGCGGTCCGTATTTTCCGACCTGGTACCGCTGGGGCTACGGCTGGAAGACGATGCGTGGTTATAAAGCGCTGATTCCCGAAGAAGAGAAACTCGTCCAGGACCGGCTCGAAGAGTATTTCCGGGATTCGGCAACCGACCGCTGCAGCCGTCAACGCAAAGCAATCCGGTGACGATCCGCGGGACGGCGGCGAACAAATTTTCGATGGATTTCAATTTTAGCGCTGCTTAGCGTACGCGCTGTTCATCCGGAAAAACCAGTTCAGGATACTGTTTGTAAAAAGCACGCAGCCCGGGCGCGCAGTCATCCAGATTGCCGAGCGGACTCACGCCGCTGTTGGAGCTCCAGACCATCAGACCCTGCCAGCCCTGCCGGTACGTTTGGATAAAAGCTTCGGACATCGGCACGGCAACTTCATCGTGCCCCGCTTCGTTCTGAATGAAGACCGCTTTGGCCGGATTTTCGCCGATGACGCAAGGGCGATCGTCCAGGCCGTAATCCGCCGGCGTTTTGTCTTTGGCAAAATTCCCAAACCAGCGCACGACCCAGCCGTAGTAATGCGGCGAATAGAAATCGAGATAGGCTTCTTTCGAGTCATACGCGGCTTGCAGGTTCCGATCGCTCCAGAAATTTCCTTCGCAGGGCGGGACATCGCTGTTCCACTTTACCGCTGCGCTGCCGAGGGTCACCAGTATCGGGCTGTTTTCGTGGACGGCGGCGGCGACGCGTGCGGCGAAGTACTGTAACCGGTTCCAGGCGATGTGGCCGACACCGGGATCTTCGTGCATCCATTCGATTTCATTGCAGATATCGACGCACCAGAGATAGGGATTGTCCCCGTAGCGCCGGACAAACGGAATCACGTAATTCTCGACATAGCTGCTTACCTTTTGATCGTTTTTAAGCATTCTGCGCCAGCGCCGGAATTTCTCGTAGGTGTTTTTGGTGTGATCGAATGAGGTCAGGGTCGCCATGACGTAAATCCGGTGCTTGCGGGCCAGCCCAAATAAGTCGTCCAGGTCTTCCCAGTGGGCGCTCGTTGCGCCGCTGACGTAACCGGATTTTGAAATGTCAATGCCCACATCGCCGTTGCAGCTGATCCAGATCCGGGTGGCGTTGCCGCCGGCCTGCCGGATGCGCTGAAATTCGCTGTCCCAGAAAGCGCGGTCATATTCACCCCCGAAATCGTTCCAGTTATCCCAGGGTGTGTTGACGCCGTTGATGAAAATTTCCCGGCCGTCGACTTTGAAGCGGTTTCCGTCTACGCTGATTCGTTGCGCCCTCAAAGTGGCACACAGCAGCGACAGGAAGATGAGTAAAAAGAAAGTTTTGGGCAGAATGGCAGGAGCGAGTCTGAGATCAATTCGTTTCGACATTTGACTACCTCTTTAAATCCGGATTTTGCCGGCCGATTGTTGGTAAGTGCTTTCTCATCGTATAGTCCGCTTCGGGTTCGCGGACGATTTCGAAGCCCATTCTCCGATATAAACTTACCGAGCGGTTGCGCTTGTCGACACTAAGCGATACTTCTCGAAATCCTTGCTTACCGGCTTCGCTTAGATACTTTTTAAACAGACTTGTCCCGATGCCGCGGTCACGGTATTCCGGCCGGACGGCGATACTCAGCTCGGGCGTGTGTTTGTCGATGAAGCCGAATCCCTTGTCCGTTTCCGGGTACAGCCGGCTCCAGATCGCACCGATCAGTTGGCCTTTATACTCCGCGATAACGGCGATATCGCCCGGTTTGCCCCAATCTGCGAAATACTTGCGCAGGGCAGGCTCCTCGACGATCGACTTCGGCAGCGGCGGCGAGCCTTCCGGGATAAAAATCGCCTCATAGAGCATTTCCCGCAGGAAGCCCGTTTCGCTCTTATTCATTTTTCGGATTTCAAGATTCATCTTTTTTACGAGCTTCGTTTATACGACGACTCCCAGCGATACCAGGATGAACATCGGTCCGTTCAGGAGGGCGTGGATCAGCAAACCGACGTTGGTGTTCTGCGTTTTCTGGACCGCATAGGGCAACACAATCATGATCGGTACCAGCATGATCATCAGCTGAATTCCGAAGCTGAGATGAAAAAGCATCCACAGCACAGCATTCAGGATCCAGGCGTTTTCCTTGAAACGGAGTTCCTGGCGCGGCAGGATATATCCTCTCCACAACAGTTCCTCGCCGTACATATTGAAAAAGAACATCACGATCCAGATGAGCAGCAGATAACGCTGATTGCCGGTGAGTGTTTCGAATTTCATAAAGGCCGGTGTGGTTTCGATTTCGGGAATGCCGAATTTCAGATTCAGCAGTTTCGAGACGCCCATGATTGCCCCGGTGGCCGTGAAAATAATCAGGGAAGATACGACCACATATTTCCAGTCCCGCCCGGATAATTTCTTTAACCGGAGACGTTCGAATAAATCCTTTTTCGTTTTGTAACCGTCGGAATGGGCAAGCGCGACGGCCAGGATAAAGAGCGGAACGAAAACGATCAACCCGCCGATAAACCAGCTTAATGCCGGGTGCAGCCCCAGGCCGGTATTCAAAAAGGGGATCACGCCGTAGGCAATCAGAATGAAGAAAACGGAGGGAATTCCGAAGAGCAACAGTGATTTGGGAAAGTTAAGAGGTTTCAGATCGGGCATTGGCGGTTTCCTTGTTATTTAGACCGGTTATCTGATTTGTAGTAATCGAGAACATTCATAGCGAACCTGGCCGAGACCGTGCCCGGTCCGCCGCTCATCTCGATTCCGACCCCGATGGCTTCGATGATCTCGCCCTCATTTGCGCCGTCATCCAGGGCCTGCTTGATGTGCCACTCCAGGCATGACTCGCAATTAATGACGATGGAGATTCCGATGGCGATCAGTTCCTTATATCTTTTGCCCAGTTGGCCGTCTTCAAAGGTGTTTTGCTCCATTTCCACGAAAGAGCGGTAGATCTCGGAACGTTTCAGGTAAAACGCGTGGGCTTTCTTTCGCGTTTGCCCGATTTGCGCGGTTTTGTCCTTATCTAAATTTCCCATAGTTCAATTGCCATTATAAAGGTTCGACTGACGCTTGGTGCTTACTGACGTAAATATAATGGTAAATGATGAAAATGCCATTCATCATCTCGCCGGGTTGAAAATTATCCCGGGCGGCTTCCAACGCTATCTCAGCCCAAACTGATTCGCGTCGTAATGCAATCACTCCTGATTGCATTTTATCCGTTCCGAGAAACAGACAGGAATATCTGTTCTACTCCCCTTCCTATCGCGGCGCCCGGTGCCGCGAATCTGCTCAAGGAGGAGAAATGCCCTACCCGAAATTGTCATTTCGAAGGAACGGAGTGACTGAGAAATCGCTTGAGTGAAAATCATAGAATGTCGCTTATCACTCAGGTTGAAAAAGATAAGGCGTAATTCAATCACTCCTGATTGCATCAGGTCTACCGGGTTGCCCACCGGCTGCGGCGGGAGCCACGGGTTACGTACTTTCAAATTTCTGTTGACAATCTCATTTATTCTGAATAAATATGTGCAAATCGTTAACGCATCAGCATCATTCGGACAGCATAGAAAATGATTCAAGCTCTTTGACATGATGACTAAAACGGCGCTTTTGACAATCCGACACCTGCCCCGGTTTTTACCGCATTACTCTGCAAAAGAGGAAATATCCTCGAATAAAATCCACCCCTCATCTTCCAATCAGAATCATCCATTATTAAATCATTACAAAAAATCCTCCCATGCGCGTCAGCCATCGATCTATCGATGGCGACGAGAAGCCAATCACTGTTTTTGAGTTCCCAAAGATATGTTTTAACAAATCAAACAGTGGTTTTCAGTTTTCATTTGTTGATTTCAAGTTTATGTTCACCTGTTTTAATTTGTCAATCGCCGGTATTAAGTCGCCAATCATCGGTTTCAAGAAGGCAAATGCTTGCACTGACTTATCAACCGTCGGTTTTGACAATTCAATTGTTTGTTTTGCTGCGTCGATTGCCGGTTTCAACCTGGCAAATACGACGCACGCACACACCGTAAAAGTCATCTTCCCGACGAGAAACGTGATGAAAGACGTGATCATATACGAAAGCAAGTCCTCTAAAGCTTCCAGGAAAATATGTACTGCATCCGCAAAAAAGCCGGAGCCTCCCGGAGGCAGATGTTAGAAATGATCGGGATTGTTAAAAGCCAGAATTAGATGAGGATAATTGCGAGTGATTAGGATTAGCCTCCGGGAGGCCGGAGGCCATCGCAATGAATTCCGCACGATCATAGTCAGACGCCGGAAGAAGGCCGGAGGAGAAAACGAACCGGAAACGGAGGAATGAGAATCCAGCGACTTATAGCGATTCTCAGAATAAATGTCCTATGATTTACAAATAGAAGAGACAGCC
>CAZPRY010000044.1:0-30863 GCA_964589175.1 uncultured bacterium | reverse complement strand
AAGAATTAAACTGAAACGACTATACCCGTCATATCATGAATGACATTACACTAGCGTCTTCACCAATTCGCCTCTTCAATATCTCCAAATACTTTTGGTTTTCATTTTGGATGATCAGCATAGGTTGAGTTTCAATAATATTCTGCAGGCGATTTATCTCGTCCGGATTCGATTTATCAATAAAGTTTTCTGCCCGTAGTCGGTCAAAATCTATCAGGTCTTGTATATCTTCTTTTCCGCGGATTTCATCATCATAAGAATAGGCAGTCAGGAAGTAAAACATAGTCTTGAAATCCGGCAGATGTGACATTTTTTTCAGAAGATAATCACCTTCCCGCTCGAAGAATTTATTATATTGCGCATCGGTAAAGAGCGGGTCCAACTGGTTTGCTTCTTCATAATCATAATCCGATAAAGACAGGTTGCGATCAATGATAAACAGAGCATACTGCTGGTAATGGTCGAGAATTTCTTTAAGTGCGTCAGGAAAACGATAGGCGACTCTTATGATATCATTTCTTTCAACAATCTCCTTGATCTGTTCCGGCGTCGCGCCGTATCCGCTTGGGTCATCCTCCAGCGCTTTAAGCTCCTGCCTTTGAGGTTTGTACAGGTACTTTTTAAAAAGCCGCAGGAGGCGCGGGATATTCTTCTCTAACTCATCTTCAACGAATAGAATCTTCATGCTTTTTCTCCTTCCAGAAATTGGGAATGGTAATCTTAACCGAATATACTTCATCTTTGGTTTTAACTTCAAGCGTAGTATTCAGCATATCGGCGAAATTTTTCAGAATGACATGCCCCAGCCCGGTAGTCTTGACTTTCACTTTAGGCTTGAAACGATTCTCAACCAGCAAAGTAATAGTGCTTTCCTCATCGATAAACTTGATCCTTACAAAGCGATTACCGCGACTGACAAAAGCCGAATATTTAACAGCATTGAAAATCATCTCCTGCAAAAGAATCAGCAGCTTGACCGCCGAACCTTTATCGTTGCCCATGACGTAACCGGCGAGATTTCCCAACTCGAACTCAGGAGTGAAATAGTATTTTTCCAGAAATGGAGTAATCTCTGCGATTTTCGTCTTTTGTGAAGTGATCTCCCATTCGCTTTTAGCATCCCCATAGGATTTTTTATCGGGAAAATATTTATGGGTAAAGACGCCAAAATACTTACTGTCGAAAATGTTAACGACGGAATTTTTTATGGAAGTAACTACGATGTCCACCAAGTTTTTCGATTCCCGCCCCTGATTATGACCGGAATCATAATAAAAATCCTCGATCCCGCCTTTCAGTGAATAGTTCATCGCGTTGGTGATTTCCCGGACCAGGTTAGCGCCGCGCAAGGCGTTGTCAATGGTCGTCTGGATATACTGTTTGGCTTCTTTGAGATTTTCGAGCGGGTCTACAACTGTACCGACAATATTTTTCAGTGTATGGGATAAATCGGAGATAACCTTATTACGTTCTTCTTGACGGGCTTTTAATACTTTGAATTGCATCTCAGATTCTCCAACAGTCTTAACCTCCCACGATAGCGGATATCCCATTGTCAATTGAAAATTCATATCACTAACATTGGATAACAAATCTTTAGCGATTTCGAACTGCTCATTATCTTTGAGTTTATTAATTATGTTATCCAATGTTTCAAAATCATCTTTTGATTTAATATCAAAAACGATTTTTTTTAAACATTGGGATGCTTTTTGAAATTGCCCTTGGTTAACATATATCTCTCCAATTAAAAAATTTGTGCGATAGTCATCCGGTTCTTTTTCCAGATATTTTTCTAAATGATTTATTGCATCGTCAATTTTTCCGAGACTATGAGAAAATACGCCAAGATAGAAGTAAATTAGATTTGGATTGATTTTTACATCGTCCATCATCTCCGCGATCGCTTCCTCAGTTGTTTTTTTATCCAGATTTTTTTGATTTTCTTCCATAAGTCGCTTTCTTAGAATTATTTGAGATGATTCGATAATTGAAGAAGCATTTTTTTAACTGCATTTTGTGAACAGACAGAATACAATCCTTCTCCAATTTGAGTTGCTCTTCCGGTTGAAGCCCAAACAATCTCACCAGTTTCTGTATCAATCAATTTTAATGTTAATCCAGTCGCTGAAATTGGCATATAAGTTGGATCTTTCGCAAACGAAATATAAGAGTATGTCGTAGAGTATTCATTTATTGAACCGGTCAATAGCGCCTGAACGCCCAGTATTCGACCAACCGCTAGGATTGAAGTTTCATCAAGAACACCACTTAGAGATAATTTTTGTTCGGATAGGATTTTTTGAGTGTTTGCTCTGTCAATCACGCTAAATCCTCGCTTCAACAGTTCAAAAGAGATAATATCAGCGACTTGTTGACCCGAACCAGGGGAATTAAAGTAATCTGTTAATGGCAATACGGCCAATCTGGAATATCTACTAAAATCCGCACCGGGTTTGAGGTACTCTTCACCTGTTGCACAGTACTTCATGAATATCGAAAGGAATAAAACTAAGAGTAAAAATTGTATTTTTCTCATTGATTTTCTCCAAAATATAGAAGGTATTTATTTCTGTTTGAATTTATACTTTTTCTAAATTTCCATACCATCTTTTCTTCCTTGTTTTCTGCCTTTTCAAGTAACTCGTATAAAATAGTGCATTTGTCATGCCAGAAAGCAAAGACGGCTGTTGGATCGGTGAAAGAAAAGGTGGTTTTCCGACGGAGAACTGTTTCCTTAATCACGGTTTCAGAGCCGATTCGAAGCTAGGCAAGATGTAAAGGTAGGTAACCATTTTTACTTTGACCCGTAAGATTTTTAACGCCGCATTCATTCATCTCAGTTCTCGTACAATATTTTAGCGATCTGCATAACCGGTAAAGCCGTGACGTTTTCCGAGTTTTCGCAGTCTGGCGCGGAAAGTGTGCGGTTCGAGTTTCAACAGTTTGGCGGCGGCCTCGGCGTTGCCGTTGGTCAGTTCCAGGGCCTTTTTATAATAAAGCGGAAGCAATTCGTTGTCGATGTCGAGACCTTCAGATGGGATGGTGATTTCCCCGGTCCGATTGTCGAGTTCGATAATTTTCAGCGTGGCGGCGGTGATTTCGTCGCCGGGATAGACAAACGCGGCTTCGAGGGAGTTCTTCATCTGACGGACGTTACCTGACCATTTATTATTCCGAATAATCTCAATAGCGGACGGATTAAGCGACTTGTTCCGCTCGTATTTCCGGTTGAGCTCTGTGACGATGTGCTCGGCGATGAGAATCTTGTCGTTGTCGCGTTCGCGGAGCGGCGGTAAGAAAATTTCTGCCTGCACCAACCGATAGAACAAATCCTCTCGAAATCCGCCATTTTTTACCAGCACTTTAATGTCTTTATTGGTCGCGGAAATCACGCGGACATCAACTTTTTCTTCTTTTCCGCCGACGATTTGAATTGAACCGCCATCGAGAAAGCGCAGGAGTTTGACCTGCATCTCGGAGGGCAGGTCGCCGATTTCATCCAGTAAGATCGTTCCGCCGTCCGCTTGTTTGAATTTGCCTTCTTTATCGGAAAGCGCGCCGGTGAAACTGCCTTTCTTGTGTCCGAAAAATTCACTTTCGAATAAATGTGGACTGATCGCGCCACAATTCACTTTGATGAACGGTTTGTTTTTCCGCACGCTGTCTAAGTGAATCGCAGAGGCGACCAGTTCTTTGCCGGTGCCGCTTTCGCCGCTTATGAAGATCGGGATGTCGGTTGCGGCGAAAATTTTGATCTGTTCTTTGACTTTTAAAATCTGAGGCGATACACCGACCATTTCGTCATACTGGAGTTTCAGTCGCTGCTTCAGGTTTTTGTTTTCACGGGAGAGTTTTGTCAGTTCAGCCTTGACGGTGTTAACATTTTGAATTTTGGGGAAGTCGTCCAGGTCGAAATTGATCTCTGAAATGCCGGTTTCGCGGTGAATCTGAATAAGTTTACTATCGATTACGCCGCCCTGACGAAGAAAAATCCAACAGGCGTGCATGGTTGGCGTCCCGGAAGTAATCGAAATCGTGAAGTCGGCAGATGGATTCTCCTTTTGAATTGTCTTGACAGCAGCGTAGAGCGCGGGATAGATGGTGTTGTAATCGGTTGGATTTTCTGCCAGCGCCGGTTGATAGCAGACGTCCATACGAGGATAATTTTGGCGACAGTATTCGAGAATGGCGGAGGCAGGTCTGAGATATTTTTCGTGATTGTAGAGGATATAGAGCCGGTCGAAAGGTAATTTTTCTAGAATGGACAGAATCGCGCCGGGTTTTTCAGGCGCGTCGCAATCGTTGTTGCCGATGAAAGAGATGAGGATGTTATGTGCAGGTTTTTTTGCCATTATTATTCGAACTCCACTCCAGCAAATCTACAATCTAATAGGCGTTATGCCAAATGCCAAAAATTGCGTCACGACGCGAATGTCATTTACTCATAGATGACTACCGTTCCGCAGAGGTCGGGAATAGGCGGGGCAGACAGTCAAAATCACAAAAAGGAATATTATTACTGTGGCAATTAAAAACAGTTAAATATTTCTTTGAAATGTGATTATTAAATAGGGAAAACAAGACTTTAAAATGTCGAAAAGATTAAAACTGCGAAGTGAGAAGCAATTAAGAAGCATCCTGAGAAGTCATATGTGCAAAACCCAGCGAAACAAAGAGAAGATTAAGAACTTCTTTAAGTATCCGAAAGTCCAATATGCCGCTTACGTTATTTAATTGCCGGAATAATAGATAAAACCTGCGTGATTTCATGATGACATGGAATGGCCAAGATATGGTCAACATTTTTTATTAGAAAAGTCAGCATATAATCTTCTTTCTCATTCGTTAGCAGCTGATCAAGCGGATTAAAAGCAACTGTATCCAAGTCGATTTCTACCAAAAATAAAAATACGACCGACCATGGCGCTGATGTTCTATGTAATCATAGTTGTTCTGGGAACTGCCTTTTCGATCGTTAAGTACCGGCTCACTGATTTCCAGACGATTTATGGCAAATTCCTGATTAATGCCGCCATCGGAGCAATCCTCATCTCTATTTGGCTGCTCCTGGCCTATTTCGGAAAGCGGCGGGTGGACAAGGAACTGGAAGAATGAGTGCGTTGAAGCCCGGCCTGAAATACCACCACCTCGGCATCCCCACGACGATTCCACGTGAGGGAGAAGTCTATCTCGAGAAATTCGGGTTTTATGTTCATGGATTCGAAGAAAGCCCCTTCGGTGTCGAGTGGATGCGCTTCGAACCGGGCTGCAGCCTGCCGGAACTGGTGCAGACCGTTCCGCACGTGGCTTTTGAGGTGGATAATCTCGAAGAGGCAATCCGGGGCCGGGTGATTCTGATCGAGCCGAACAGCCCGTCCGAGGGTGTGCGGGTGGCCTTCATCGTGGACAATGGTGCGCCGGTGGAATTTTTAGAAATCCGTAAACGGCCTTCTTTGTAGAGTAAAGTCAACCCAAACCGGTCATCCTGAGGAGCCCCGGATCATCGGGGCGATATGAGGATCGTTTCAACCCGGAAGGCTGATTTCATGGCGGCCTACCCCTGCTTTTCGCTGGAAATTCCGTCGATATTGCCTACATTATGCCGCTATCTTGGGTTCAATCGCAAAGGAATTCTGATTTGGAAAAGATCGTCATCGGGCAGCGCTGGATCAGTGGAATGGAGCCGGGACTCGGTCTCGGAATCGTCACCGGCGTCGATTCCCGTAGCGTTCATATCTGGTTTCCGGCCGGAGAATGCGAACGTCATTACGCCCTTGCGAGTGCTCCCCTGAAACGCGTTCTGTTTCAAACCGGCGATACCGTCAAATCCCATACCGGCCATAGCTTCGTGGTGCGTGAGCTGCATCAGGATGAAGAATTGGTGGTGTATATCGGCGATAAGATCGAATTGCCTGAAAGCGAGTTGAGTGACTCGCTGAGTTTCACGACTCCGCACGAACGTCTGCTGAACGGTTTTATCGATGACAACAAAATGTTCGATCTGCGCTTTGACGCTCTGCGTTATCACTACCGCATCCGCCGCTCGGCCGTGCGCGGTTTTATCGGCGGCCGTATCGATCTCATTCCACACCAGTTGTACGTCGCCCGCGAAGTGGCCGGGCGGCCGTTGCCGCGGGTACTGCTCTCCGATGAGGTCGGCCTGGGCAAGACGATCGAGGCCTGCCTGATCATGCATCGTTTGATCCTGTCCGACAGGGTTCGCCGGGTGCTGATTGTCGTGCCGCAATCCCTTGTCCATCAATGGTTCGTTGAACTGCTGCGCCGTTTTAACCTGCTTTTCCGGATTTTCGATGAAGCCTATTGCCGTTCGGTGGAGAAGCCCGATGCGAATATCAATCCCTTTCTCGAAACCCAGTGGGGCATCTGCAGCATCGAATTCCTGATTCAGGGCCGCAAACGCCGCACGCAGGCGGTGCAAGCCGGCTGGGACCTGGTTATCATGGATGAGGTGCACCACATTCAGGAAGATACGGTCGCGTATCGCGTCGCCGAGGAATTGGGCGGCCGAACGGCCGGCCTGCTCTTATTAACGGCGACTCCGGAACAGCTGGGGCACCGCAACCATTTCTCGCGGCTGCACCTGCTCGATCCGGCGCGCTATTTCGATTTCGAACACTTCGAGCAGGAGGAACGGGAATACGAAAAAATCGCGCAACTGGTGAATCATGTGCTGGAAGAGAAAAAACTGAGCGCGAGTGACCATAAAATCCTGGCGATGATCGATACGGAAGTTTCCCGGATTGTTGCGAAATCCGATACCTGGTCCGAGGAAGACCGGGCGCGAATCCTGCGCGAATTGCTGGATCGTTTCGGTGTCGGACGGGCTGTGTTCCGCAATCGAAGGACGGCTGTAAGCGGCTTTCCGGAGCGTGAAGTCTTTGCCGTGGCCTTACCAGCGGATGAGGAACGCCTGCAGCAGAACCGGCAGGCCTGGCAGATTGAGATGGACGGCGGGGGAACCCAGTCGCGTTACGATTTTAGGAGTGATCCGCGAATTCTCTGGCTGGTGGATTTCCTCGAACAATCACCGGATGAAAAAGTTCTTCTGATTGCCGCTTCGCAGGCCAAGGCCTGCGCGGTCGAAGAGGCCCTGCGCGAGAAAACCGGGATTCAGACGACGCTCTTTCACGAGGGCTTGTCGCTGATCCAGAGAGACCGCAACGCGGCCTGGTTCGGTGAAACGGACGGTCCCCGGCTGATGATCTGTTCCGAGATCGGCAGCGAGGGCCGCAATTTCCAGTTCGCGCACCGGCTCGTCCTCTTCGATCTGCCGCTCAATCCGGAATTGCTCGAACAGCGCATCGGGCGACTCGATCGTATCGGCCAGCAGCAGACGGTTAAAATATTCGTACCGTATCTGATCGGAAGTCCCGCAGAAATCCTGTTCCGCTGGTATCACGAGGGATTGAACGCCTTTTGCGTGAACGTGCCCGGGGCGTACCGGATTTTTCAGCGTTTTGAGAAGAACCTGCGGGAACGCATTTTCGACCAGAATTTGCAGGGCATCGCGAATCTTATCGCGAAAACCCGGCAGGAAACGGCCGATGTACGGCGGATTTTTGAGACGGGACGCGATCGTTTGCTGGAGATCAGTTCATTCGATCCGCTTGAGGCTGCAAAACTGATCGAAGATATCCGTAACGCGGATGAGGAGCGCGACCTGGAACGCTTTATGTTTCGGGTTTTTGACCGTTTCGAAATCATGCAGGAGAAGATTACCGAACGTAGTTACCATCTCAATTTTACGCTGCTGAATCACCAGGATTTTCCGGTGCCGCCGATGAACGAGGAACACTGCGTTATCACGTTCGACCGGGCCGCGGCGCTGAAGCGGGAAGACATCGAGTTCCTGACCTGGGACCATCCGATGGTGACGGGCACAATTGAGATGCTGCTCGGTTCGGAAATGGGCAACAGCTGCCTGGCGCGCTGGGCGTCCGATGGCTTGCCGGGTCTGATTCTGGAATGCATTTTGATATTGGAGAGTGTTGCGCCGCAGGGCTTGAACATCGATCGGTTTTTACCGCCGACCCCGATCCGCGTTCTCGTCGATCACCAGTTGAAGGATTGCAGCGTCGACTACCCCGCCGAAGTACTGCGGCAGGCCCTGAATGGTGAACCCGCCCGTGAAATTCTTCAAAACAAACAATTGCGCCGTGAACTCTTTCCGGCCATGCTGCGGGAATGCAATGAGCTGGCCGAAAAACGGGCCGGGCAAATCCGGCAGAATGCATTGAAGGAAATGCAGGGTGCCCTGGGACCGGAGATCGAACGCCTGATAGCCCTGCAGGGGATCAACAGCAATATCGGACCGGAGACGATCGAATATTTCAGCAATGAGGCGGCGCTGCTGGAAAAACATATCGGCGACGCCCGGCTGCGTCTGGATGCCGTGCGGCTGATTTATAAAGGATAAACCGGGGAGCTACGCGATGAGTACGGATCGCTATTTTAACGCAGGGCAGGGAGAACGGGCGGAGATTTTAACGTACGGCCTGTTCTGCCAGAGGTTGGCGCCGGTCCTGAAAAGCGGGCCCAAAACCCTGCGGGAAATCCAGGCGACATTGCTGATCTCGCGCGGCCAGCTTCAGGAGTGGATGCAGCGGGCCGTGGCGGAAGGCTGGATCCGGCGTCAGGAGAATCCACTGCGCTTTTGCTGGAAGGAACAGCCGCAACAGGCGAATCTGTTCGGAGAGGAATAGGGGATGTCGAGACAACTGAGGTGGTGAAACTGCGGTCGGTTTCCTCTAAAGATCACTCTATGGTTCGATCATAACTTCATTCAGTCTAACGATTAACACCTGGCTCAAGGGTGAATCGGACGTAGGTTGAGCTGTTTGACATGACTCGTTTGTAGCACGTTCAGGCGCTTCACCGACGGGGAAAGTCTCAAAATATCACGCGCAGATCAGAAAATAGTATAGGAAAATATCACGAATCGGACTGAAAATGAAAGAAGTGTATTGGAAAATAAAACGATTCGGGCTGAAAATGAAAGAAGTCGGCGCGTTAATAACAAAAGTATATAGGAAAATATTACGAGTTTTCCTGAAAATGATCGAAGACTTAATGTAATACTACGGATTTTGGGTGAAAATGACGCAGATCTGCCGGAAATAATCGTGATTTATGAGTCAAATGCTATGCGACGTGGAGTGCTTGAGGGGGATAGCCAAGTATAACTGGCAGTTTTTTCCGTTTCGCCATTTTGAATCCAGTTGTGGCGCGTGATATAAGCGCTTCATTTTGATAAATATTTGCAATAGGTTGACAATTGTCGTATATTATGGCGTTATTGTCAACCAACGAGGTTCAGGATGTTTGGTGAAAGATTAAAATCAGCGCGCAGGATGGCGGGGCTCTCCCTGCAAGGCCTTGCCGATAGAATGGGAAACCTTGTCTCGAAGCAAGCGCTTTCCAAATACGAGCAAAATCGTATGAAACCCGACGGAAAGGTTCTGTCGGCCTTATCAAGAGTACTGGATGTATCGCCGGATTACTTCTTCAGGGCGCCGGCTTATGAGATCAGGAATATTGAATTCCGCAGGAACTCCCGCCTGAATGTCACCGATCAAAACCGCGTGAGGGAGTTGAGTATTGCCTTCGTTGAACGCAATGCAGAACTGGAAGATCTGCTCGGGATTCATGACCTGTTTGTTTTCCCCGTCGAGAACAATACTGTGAAAACCATCGAAGATATCGAACGCATCGCAGAGGAATTACGCCGCCGCTGGAATCTCGGGGAGTGGGCCTTACCCAATGTCGTGGAACTGCTCGAAAACCATGGGTTGCGGATATTCGAAGTGGAAGCCCCAGAAGAGTTAGTCGGATTATCGGGCCGGACGGATCGATCCCCCCTGATTGTACTCAATCGAACTTTGAACGGCGATTTGTGCCGTAAGCGTTTCACTGTGCTGCATGAATTTGCGCACCTGGTATTGGATTTTCAAGCGGTGGAAGAATCCCGCCGGAAAGAGAAACTCTGTCACTCCTTCGCCGGGGCCTTCCTGATGCCACGCGCAACTTTCGTTCGGGAATTCGGGAGCCGCCGTAAGGGAATTACTCTCGAAGAATTAACTCGTATCAAAGAGACTTTCGGTATCTCCATCCAGGCTATTATGGCCCGCGCCAATTCTCTGGGACTGATCGGTGTGCGCGAATATGAGCTGTTCAACAAATGGATTAACCGGATGGGCTATCGTAAAAATGAACCCGGACAATATTGCGGCCTGGAACGTTCGGGTCGGTACAGAAACCTGATCAACCGGGCCGTGACCGAAGAAATCATTTCGATATCCAAGGCGGCGGTGCTTTCCGGTCAGTCGTTGGCTGATTTCCGGCGCGATTTCAACGAGATATGACGGATATGAAGCGAATATGTGAATAAATCATTCGATGGAACAAACAGTGGGAATGGGTAATAAATAGTGCCATATATTCAATAAAAATGATATAAATATGAACGAAGACAATAAAAATCCTAAAGATTTTAATTCACTTGATAATATTCTTCGAGAAAGATATCACGGTGCTGTCAATATACGCGGAATTCGTTATCAAATACTTTATTCCATTTACTGCTCATTACAGTATTATCATGAAGAAAATTATTCAATAAAGTTAGAAGGTATAGAAGATTTAGATCTTAAAAGTATAAAACAGAAGAATACATATATTCAGGTAAAAACATCTTCGAAAATGTGGACTTGGAACCAATATAAAGAGGTTTTTGACAACTTTAGTAAAGTCTTCAAAGAAGATAATAAGGCAGATTTTATTTTAGTTTCAAATTTTCAACACAATAATGACTGGCAAAAAATAATCAATCCTGATGATTTGTCGAAAAATGAGAGGAAACGATTAGAAAAGAAAGTAAAAAATATTAATCGAGATTTTGGTGTCGATAATTCAAGTTTCTACAATAGAATTAAACTTGTTACGCTGAGAGAAGGTGAAATATTAGACTCTATAAATAGATATATTTTCGATATATATATAGTTGTACCAAGCAACCTGATCCCTTTCTATCGAGATGCATTGTTTTCGAAATTTGTCGAAATTGCCGAGAAACGGGGAATTATAACAAAGAACACCCTTGATTCTACATGGAAAGAATTGAATGAAAATATTGCTAGACTTCAAGAATATTCTGCTTATGGACAAGGACTTATTTCAAAACTTGAGTGGAGAATTGATCAAAATATTCATGACTTTTACGATGGAAAAAGGGTTCGATCTGGCCATATTGCAGCACAAATAGATATACCACGGTTGAAATGGCTAGAGAAAATAGATCAGGCAATCAAAGGAACAAATATCTGCATAATTAGAGCCTCGAGCGGGCAAGGTAAATCGACACTTTTATACAGGTACGCTTACGATTACTGGAATGAAAGATACATTTATATTCTTAGATCATCAAAGTCACCTCGGGAAAATGAATTAATAAAGGAATTTCTTAAGTCTTTGAGAAATTTTGATTTTCCTATTCTATTATTGATTGATAATGCAGATCTACAAATAGCTCTATGGCCAGAAATTGCCGGATATTGTTCTGAGATCGGCATAAAAGTTTTGGTAAGTATTAGACATGAAGATTGGTTTCGTTTAAGTGATCCCAATGTTACTAATTATGAGATTATTCAGCCATACTTAGATACTGATGAAGCAAAAGATATCTTTATTTCATTCCAAAAGCGGGGAAAAATTCATCAAGATACTAGTTCTTACCTGTGGGCTTATGAAAAAATTGATGAACCTAAATTATTATTAGAATATGTCTATTTACTTACGCATGGTGAGATGCTTTGGGATAGACTAAAAAAACAAGTTGAAAATATATCAGAGCTTCGCGAAGACAAATCCAAGATCGAAATATTACGCCTGGTTTCCGCCGCTGATTTATTGGGATCTACTGTAAAGTTGAAGAAATTAATATCCTTATTATCATTCAATTTGGACCCACAAATGATTTTTGAATCATTATTAGACGAATACATAGAAATTAAGGGCGATGAAATACAAGGCCTACACTGGATCAGATCTAAACATTTAGCATCTCTATTACACGGAAAAATATGCACCCTAACGGATACTGCAATAAAAATATTAAAAATAATACCGGTTGAAAATTTATCATTATTTATATCCAACTGTGTTGTAAACGGTCATATCGATAATGTTATATTCTTAAAAAGCCTTGCCTCGGATGTTCCTAATCATTCACTAAATGAGTTGGAGTTAGTATTTCTAGGCCTTTTCCTTGGCGGAGAAAAACAATATTTTATAAATATTAAATCACATTTTGATGAGGCATTTGAATTATTGGGCCAATCAGGTGTATCCCTTTTGGGCATGAGTACAACTCCGACAAAAATGATTAATGCGATTGAAGATTTAAAAAGAATTAAAACAAATGAGACTATTGATCATTTAGATAGAATTGCTTTGAACATAAAAAATGGGGCAAGAGGAGAAGACCTATGTAAAGAATTTTCGAAATTGCTGAATCGCGAGGACATACAAGATAAATTCAATAAAAAAGCATTTTTATCTGCTCCTTCCATATTCTATTGGTTAAAACTTATTGATTTTGATGTCACAACTATTACTTTTCAATCACAATTTTCAAATATCGTGGAGTTCATAGATATAGATGAAAGAGCATTTTTTAAATTAATCTCAGGACTATATGAATATAAACCTGATGTATATTCTAAGTGGTACAATACTAATAAAGCAGAATTCCACTCATTCCTGATGTATTTAACAGATACAATCGATTTGAAAATAAATAATGATGAATTAAAAATAAAATTCATTCCTTTTATTAATAGCCATTCTTCTAATGAAGATGCTATAAAGATATTAAATAAACTCAGGGAAGCTTTACCGTTCTGTGCAAAATATTCATCTGATGCAGTTAATCTTTTACCATTAGGCCTTGAACCTTCCATAAATGATTTAAAAAAACGAATTCCAGTTAAAAATTTACCGCTTGAATTTTACACAAAACTAAACAGATATTGGTTGGATATTCTAGAAAATGCATATTTACCAGATACATTTTTTATCTTTGAAGAAACCCATTTCAAAATGAGATCTATGATAGTAGAATTTCTCACAGTTCTTACAAACTTCTTTAGATGTACCTATCTGGGGAAAAGATATGATTTGCAATTTTTTTTAAACAAGGACAATCTCATTGGGAATATAAAAAAACTTCTTGATACTATACCTGATCCACCTAATCAGTGTAATAACGAAATCAAACGATGTTATAGAGAATTGACAAATAAGTGTCAATTTCATTTCAGAAATTTTTACTATCAATTTTTTTACATAACCCAGGAAAATAAAGATGATCAAAATGGTAAACTTGCATTACACAATTTGAAAAAATATCGAAAACATTTAATTGATCTATACAATGGTTTCGAAACGATTCTTGGTGTTGCTCCTATATATTTTCGATTTTCCGATTTGAGGAAAAAGGAAATTGAAATTGCAGACGATTTTATAGACTTATTTGAATATTTTATTGGTAACAAGATTCTTCCTCCAATATATGATTATAAGAAACGGATTGACTTATATAAAAATAAATATCACTCAACAATTTGTGAAAGTGTTAGGCAAGCTCTTTGTGAGACGGATGTTGTTATTCCAGATCATGTATATATCGACTTTCCATTAACTTACTTACCGCTTTACTTTTCAATCGAAAATCCTATTTATCCCGAGGATGGCTTACAACGGTTGTTAAACATTTTAGAAATTCCCGCTCTCAAACCCGATTTCTACTATCTTATCCCAATATACCAAAATAGAAGGATTATTCCCGGAGGATACAAAATAGCCACATATCAAAGCATAAACGATCTGAGTTGGGAATCGTTTGTACCTCAAGAAATTCCTAATGAAATAATGGCTTTATTGCCAACAAAAGAAATATTAGAATCAGAAGGATTTTCTTTCAGATCGTTTTTAATTGGTACAGTTTTATCTTTTGAAACTTGGATGAAACAATTTGATTTATTTAAAAATACTGATGATGATTTCTTCTTAGAAAAACTCAACGAAAAAATATTAAGGATGTTTAATGACACTTACACTCTACTAAAAAAACAATTTGTTGAGATAATTAACAAATATTCAAAAAATACTTCATGCCTAACATCTATATTTTCAGGATTGAACGTCAAAGAGATTTTCTCATTTATAGAGGAATTTAATCGCACTGAATCACCCATTAATGGGATGCAATTTGTTACTGATAATTTTGTTGTATGGAAAAATGTGATTGAATATTTTACCATTAACCAACATAATAGACGACTAGTTTAATAGGCGAAGGAGCATGGTCTGAAAAAAGGAATTGTAGGTAGATTCAGATTTCAAAAATTTTCAGACCTGCAGCTGGTGGCAAGCCACTCCATCCCCTTTGCTACAATTTTAATAAAATTATTTCCGTTGGATACTGGATCAGATTTCATGTGGTTCCCCATTTCCATTCGTCAACATCCCGAAAAATTACGATGAAATCAGGCGCATGAGAGCTCGGTCCAGCCGGCTGTTTTCCCGTCTTGTTATTTCGAATCTGCTTCTAACGGGGGAGAAATCGGTTCGGCCGGTCGGCGGGGATTTGGAATTACCGTCGGGGGATTGAGGCAATCTCAGGAGTTGCTTGCCGCGCGCCTGATGGCGGTAACGATACGAAGCCGGACGTTGAGGATATTCGGAAAAGACCCGAATAATTTAGATATAAAAGATAATCTCAGACCTGACGGAATCCAGTAACCGATCTTTGATAACACAACGGGGCATATTTAAATGTCCCGTCGTCGCATCGATATGGGTGGGAATCTATGAGGAACTTACCACTAGTCCAGACTGATGCTAAAGCCAAAGACAAGGAAATTGGTCTCCTGGTCCGGATTCACGACATAGGCGACATATCCGGGGCCTTTAGACACCGTCAGTCCGATATTCACCAGCCCAAAACCATCTCCGACTGAATAAAAACCGTTTCCTGCTCCCACTGTCAGGTTTGCCGTGATTTCATCTTTTTCGTAAAAATTATATCCGGCTTCGAAATAGGTCGAATTATCCGTATCGCCGGAAAAAAAGAATCCGCCCAACAGGCTGAATTTTCCGAAATTGTAGGAAGCGCTGATCTCAAGCAGGTGGATGGCATCGTCACTCTTATAATTGAAGAGCTGATTCGCCTCGGGAAAATAATAATCGTTCAGTGTGATTCCCAGGTTCCCGATTCTGTAGAATAAATAGAGATCGTTTTCATTCACTCCTATTCTCGATGAATCCGAAAAAATCGGATAGGAAGCCCAGGCGCCGATTTCAAAATTTCCAAGAGCGTAGGATAAGGATGGCTGGACGCTGGCCGCATTTCCAAAATCCGTCCCGCGCCACACATAGCGGCTGACCAGATCACTTCCGATACTGAATTGGGCAAAAGCCGATCCACTGAGGGATAGGACGGCCAGGATTGTAATCGTTATTGATTTCAATTTCATTTTACACATCCTTTCTGCTGATTTATCTTATTCATGATAGCGTCTAACATTCAATCACTGAGTCATGAATATCTGGGATCCATTGCAGGCCTCCATGCTATGTCCGCCGGTAATAAGACCGCGCAATTCTTCATCTTCGGATACCCTCAATCGGATCGTTTATTTCAATAACTTTGTCAATGAACACTACACTCAATACTACAATTATACCGGCAAGAAAACCAATAATTATTGAAGCAAACGCGACACGGAGGCATAGCCGGCGGTAATTGTGCCGGAGTTCCATTCATCGACGTTATCCCTCACGTTGCTGAAGCAGGATATCGGAATAATCATTGTGAGGGTGCTGCGATTTATTGATCTCATTTAATTTCTGGGGATTCCGTCGCAATCGGTCTAAATTGCAATCCATGAAAAACGAATTCCGCAAACGCTATTATCACAATCCGCTTTCCTTTCTGATAGATATTTTTTTCCTGATGACTCGCATACCCCGGATCATCCGCAATAAGTTTCGCGGCTGGGTCAGCCCCGAATTCCAAGAGCGCCTGATGATGGCCGTGACGGCCGTGAACGGCTGCCGCTACTGTAACTATTACCATACCTGGCTGGCGCTTCGTATGGGATTCGAGCGGGCGGAGATTGAAAACCTGCTGGGCGGAGAGGTTCGCAATCCCGAACCGGAAGAATTAACCGCCCTGCTCTATGCCCAGCACTGGGCCGAGCAGAACGCAAAGCCGGACCCCGAACTACGCGAAAAACTCTATATACAATACGGTCGGGACCGCGCCCGCATGATCGAAATCGTTCTGCGTATGATCCGTCTGGGCAATCTCTCCGGCAATTCCTATGATTATTTGCTCTTCCGATTATCCGGTGGACGCTGGGGGCTTTGAGTTCGGCCTCGGAGGCATCGGACCGGTCATTTTCCATCTTAATATCCATAATCAACTTTTCTGTCAGGCAGCATCTTGATCAGAATCACAATTATCGTTAAAATATTTTAACCATCCGATTTTTTCGGTTGTCTAAAGTACGAATTGCATATTGCAGAAATTTGATGCAAAACATAAAGGGAAAGGCGGATATTATGAAAGAGCGAAATTTGAGCAGTCATTCCGGATGGATAGTGCTCCTGGTTGTTCTCTTTTCATTGACTGCATTGGCAAGTCCTCCTCAGAAAACGGTTCGTCACCGAACCGGCGGTCACGGGAAAGTAGTCACGCATCTACCGCACGATCATTCGCGGATGATCGTCAATCGTACGCCCTACTATTATAATCGCGGTGTCTTTTACCGGAATGGCCGGACCGGTTTCATCGTAACCCGGGCGCCTATTGGAGCCCGCATCCGGGTGCTGCCGCCAGCGTACATCCGTTTTTATTGTGCTGGGATTCCCTATTATTATTACTACGGAACCTACTATCGGTACTATCCCGATGAAGATTTTTATACGGTAGTGGAAAAACCGGCCGACGCCAGGAGTGCGATGGAGAGTGGATTCGATACCGTAAAGATGCAGGATGGTACGATATTGAAGGGTGTCTTCATCGGCGGGACCCAGAGCGTCGTGCAGCTGGATGTTGATGGTGAGATCCGCGAGATCGATATTGCGGATATTGCCTCGATTCAGTTCGCATCATCGGTTGAATCCGAAAAGTAAAGCACTTGTTTGCCAGAGATAGAACGGCTGTCCGGGCAGGGCGGCCGTTTTTTATATAAAAAAAGAAGTACGTGACAACCCAATGCAGGAATCGGGCATCCACAATAGAGTCAAAATGCTAGTATTAGAAATCGAGGAGGGGAAAGATGAAGTACACCGTTCGATTGAATGGGTTTGTGTTGCTGTTGTTGTTTGGTGCGACGCTTGGCCTTGCCCAGCAGCCGTTTCAAGCGGCCATCCAATCGGGGAGCGTCGATCAGGTCGCCGCATTGCTATCGGAAAATCCGGCTTTATTAGAGCAACGAGATGAAAACAACCTGACGCCTTTGATTCTGGCGGCGGCCAATGGACAGGCCGCAGTTGTCCGCCTGTTGCTGGAAAGGGGCGCCGATATCGCAGCCGGTGATACTGAAGGTAGCAACGCCCTGCATAACGCTGCTGCTACCGGGCAACTGGAAATTGTCAGAATTCTACTGGAAAACGGATCGAATATCAATGAGCAGGATAACTTTGGAATGACGCCCTATCTGTTTGCGGCTTCTTATGGTCATGTTGAGTTGATGAAATACTTTGAAGAGCGGGGCGCCGATACGGCGCTCACCACGACCAACGGACGCCGGGCAATCCATCTGGCGGCCGGTTCGAATAGAACGGCCGGACTGGAATATCTGCTGGAAAGGGGCGCTTCAGTGAATGCCACTGATCACGACGGCAATACAGCGCTGCATGGGGCGGTTGACCGCCACCGCGTCGATGCAGTTCGGATGCTGATGGAGCACGGTGCGGACGCAAATGCGAGAAACAATATGGGTACGACTCCATTGCTCTGGGCCGTTTACGCTCAGTCGGAGATTGTCAATATTCTGGTGGAGAATGGGGCGCCGCTGAATGAGTCCGATAATGACGGGGAAACGCCTCTTTTGATAGCTATGAAAACAGGCAGGCTCAATATCGCCAAATTATTCATTGAGCATGGAGCAGATACCAAAATCACAGATCCGGTTTCGGGACAAAATCTGCTGCATATCACTGCTATCCGGGATTATCCAGATGTGGTCGGTCCACTGGTGGAAGCCGGTGTGGCGGTTAATGCGAAGGATAATTCCGGGGCCACACCGTTGCGTTATGCGGCTTTATACGGTCATCGCGGGACAGCCGGGATGCTTCTGAAAAACGGAGCGAGCGACGCCGGTTACGAAACGAATTATGGCTACTCGCCGGACTTGCAGCGCAAGTTAAAGAAAAATGATGCCGTAATCTGGTATCTCGGGCACAGCGGCTGGGCGATCAAAACTAAAAATCACCTGTTGGTTTTTGACTATTTCGAGACAGCCCAAAAACCGACCAACCTGACATTGGCCGGCGGCTACATCAATCCGGCGGAGATCAAAGATCAGAAAGTGATCGTCTTCGTCTCCCACGAGCATGGTGATCATTTCGATCCAAGGATATTTTCCTGGGCAGATTCACTGAGCAAAATTAACTATGTACTCGGTTTTCAGCCGGAAACCGATCGCGAATATATCTTTATGAATGCCCGCGAGAAGCGCAATATCGACGGCGTCGAGGTGCGCACGATTTATTCTAACGATTCGGGAGTTGGATTTTGGGTCAAAGCCGACGACGTGACGATCTTTCACAGCGGCGATCACGTCAATCGTAACCGCGATCTTTCGGGCGATTACTGCCCCGAAATCGACTGGCTGGCAGCCGGGAATACAAAAGTGGACCTGGCTTTTCTCCCGGTCAGCGGCTGTAATTTCGGCGATTATGTCGCGGTCTGGACCGGTGATTTTTATGCAATCAATAAATTAAAGCCGATAGCGGTTTTCCCGATGCACAATGGTGAATACTTCAGCTTCCGGACGTTTGATTTTCGCAAGGAGGCGGAACAACGCAACACGCAGGCGCCGATTATTTGTGCCATGAACCGGGGCGACCGGTTTAAATATCATCGCGGGAAGTACGTCGTGGCAAATTGAGGTTTAAAACTTCATGACGTAACAGAATCTAAGAGGCGGGTCGATCAGGTCCGCTTCTTCATTTTTAAATCCGCTGCGATTTTTAGGCGGATGATTTTATTCATATTTTCCTGCGGGATGGATAAATTGAACCGGCGATAGGAATTAAACCACGTGCTCAGCCGGCACCGGGAGAAGCGAGATGAAAAAAGACGGGCCGCAATTCCGGCGCGAAGAATATATTGCCCGGATCAACCGGGTGATCGATTTTATCGAAACGAATATTCGGAGTGAACTCACCCTAAGCACCCTGGCGGGTGTGGCGAATTTTTCACCGTTCCACTTTCACCGCATTTTTGGGGCAATGGTCGGAGAAACGCTGAATCAATTTATTCAGCGTATCCGCATCGAGAAAGCGGTTGCGCAACTGGCCGGCAATCCCCAAAAGAGCATCACGGAAATTGCCCTGGATTGCGGCTTCTCCGGTTCGGCTTCTTTTGCGCGGGCGTTTAAAGAAAGCTACGGAATCAGCGCCAGCCAGTGGCGGACCCGCTATCGTCTCGAAAAGAGCAAGATTCGGCAAACGAAAGGCAAGGATCATCAACTGCATGGCAAGATCGGGAAAGAATTCGACCTGGTTTCGTCCTACATTGACGCTGCAACGAAAAACCAAATTTGGAGGTTAAAAATGAAGGAAAAGCGTCAATTGGAATTTCAGGTGGAAGTCAAGGAAATGCCGGAAATGCAGCTGGCCTACGTACGCCATATCGGACCCTATGCCGGGGACGAGGCCTTGTTTCGGCGACTGTATGAGAAGTTGATGAAATGGGCCGGGCCGCGGGGGCTGCTGAACTTTCCGGAAACCCAGATTCTGAACATTTACCATGATGATCCAAATCTCACGGAGGCATCCAAGCTGCGCCTCAGCGTTTGCATCACGGTCCCGAAGGATACGAAGGTCGATGGTGAGATTGGCAAGATGTCCCTGCCGGCGGGCAAGTACGCCTTCGCCCGTTTCGAGTTGAACGTGGACGAATTCGGCCAGGCCTGGGATGCCGTTTGCGGCAGCTGGTTGCCGGACAGCGGCTATCAGCCGGCGGACGGTCCCTGCTACGAGCACTGTCTGAACGATCCCAAGGAGCATCTAGAAGGGAAGCACATCGTCGATATTGTCATCCCGGTAAAACCGCTGTAGAAATTTCAGCTAAGGGCCGCAGGTGTCATTCTTGCGGCCCTTAGCGTATCGATGGCAGTTAAGGATTGTGGCAAGGCGAACGATCATTCGCAGCATGCCGGACCGTTCTGACTGCGAGATTTATGCTGAAAATCTGATCGATAAAACCATTGGTATATTGATGGATATTCTCTAAATTTCCGCAACATTTAAAGAGGAGCCTTTAAAAGCAACCCGTGAGTTGGCAAAGGCAAAATAAAAAGAGTAAATCCGCCGCAGGGGTGGATTTTTTTATTTATTGAGGAGGAAGCATGAATTTTAAAGTGAAATCCAAACTGGCCGATGAGAAGGCCATGGACAGAACCCTGACACGGCTGGCGCATGAAATTATCGAAAAATGCAAAGGCATCGAAAATATAGCGATTATCGGCATCCGTACGCGCGGCGAGTATCTGGCCAAGAGGATTGTCGAAAAAATCGAAAAGATCGAAAATGTAAAATTACCGCTGGGTGTGCTGGACGTGGTCATGTATCGTGATGATTTTCGCACCACTCACAAACTGCCTTCGATCGAAGTGACGAACATCCCGTTTAATGTTGACAACAAGATACTGATTCTGGTGGATGATGTGATTTACACCGGCCGGACGATCCGGGCGGCCCTGGATGCGATGATCGATTTCGGGCGGCCGGCCCGCATTCAACTGGCGGTTCTGGTCGATCGCGGCCACCGCGAAATGCCCATCAAACCGGATTACGTAGGCAAGAATTTTCCAACGGCGCCGGGTGAGGAGATACGCGTGAAAGTTGTCGAGACCGACGGTGAAGACGGCATTCTTTTAGTGGAGGAAGTTCGATGAATCTGAGTATCAAACATTTATTCGGGTTGGAAAAAGTACCCCGCGAGGATATTCAGGCGATTCTGAACACAGCCTTTTCCTTCCGTGAAGTACTGGAAAGGCCGGTGAAGAAAGTACCGACGCTACAGGGCGTGACCGTCGTGAACCTGTTTTTCGAAGCTTCCACGCGCACGCGCATCTCCTTCGAACTGGCGGAGAAACGGCTTTCGGCGGACACCGTGAATTTCTCGGCTTCCACCAGTAGCCTGCAGAAGGGTGAAAGTCTGAAGGACACGATTCAGAATATCTTCGCCATGAAAGTTGATGTCGTCGTGATGCGTCACCCGGTCCCCGGTTCGGCGATCTTATTGTCCCGTTTCGTGGACGCTGTAATCATCAACGCCGGCGACGGCACCCATGAGCATCCGACGCAGGCCCTGCTCGATATGATGTCGCTGCAGGAGAAAGTCGGCGACTTACAGGGCATGAACGTCGTGATCATCGGCGATATCCTGCACAGCCGGGTTGCGCTCTCCAACATTCACGGCCTGAAAACCATGGGTGCCAATGTCATGTTGTGCGCGCCGCCCACGTTTCTGCCGTTCGGGATCGAGACGCTGGGAGTGAGAGTGACCCATGACCTCGATGAGGCTTTAAAATTTGCCGATGCCGTGAACGTGCTGCGCATTCAGAAGGAGCGGCAGGGGAAGGGCCTGATTCCTTCGCTACGTGAATACCGCAATGTTTTCGGTATCACGCGCGAGCGGCTCGATAAACTGTCAAAACCGATTACGATCCTGCATCCGGGGCCCATGAACCGGGGCGTGGAAATCGACTCGGATGTCGCGGATGGGGAACACGCCATCATTCTGCACCAGGTTCTCAATGGTGTAGCCATACGGATGGCCGTCCTGTATTTATTAGCCGGAGCCAAATAGGAGAGTGCCATGCAGATTCAAGAAATAAAAGAAAAGATCCTATTCAAAAACGGTGTCATCGTCGATCCGTTTAAAGAGACCAGTTATCATGCGGATATTCTGATCGACAAAGGCCGGATTAAAACCATTGCTGAAACCATTCCCGGGGAGGACGTTAAGAGAATTGTCGATTTGAAAGGCAAATCGATAGCGCCCGGTTTTATCGATATTCATGTGCATTTTCGGGAACCTGGATTCGAAGACGAAGAGACGATCGAAAGCGGCAGCCGGGCGGCCCTGGCGGGCGGTTTTACGCAGGTCTGCTGCATGCCCAATACGGAACCGGCGATTGCCACACAGGACGGTGTGCGCTTCATTTATCGCCAGGCCGAAAAGTTACCCGTGAAGGTCTACCCGATCGCCGCCATAACCAAGGGGCGCAACGGGCAGGAACTGACCGATATGGTCGAACTGGCCGGGGCCGGGGCGGTGGCCTTCTCGGATGACGGGACGCCTTTACAGAGTGCGCAGCTCATGCGCTACGCCCTCGAATATTCAAAAATTACCGGGAAAGCGATCGTCAACCACGCCGAGGATATCGAACTGCGGGCTGACGGTCTCATGAACGAAGGGATTGTCTCCACGCATCTCGGGCTAAACGGGAATCCGGGCATCGCGGAAGAGGTCATGATATACCGCGATATCACACTGGCGAAGTTTACCGGCGCACGCCTGCACATACCGCATGTCTCGACCGGGGCCTCCGTGGAACTGATCCGGCGGGCCAAGAGCGAAGGCGTTAAAATCAGCGCCGAGGCCACCCCGCATCATTTTGCCCTGACCGATGAGTACATGCGTTCTTTCGATGCGCATGGCAAGGTCGCGCCGCCGCTACGGACCGAGGCCGACCGGCTGGCGATTATCGAGGGATTGCGGGACGGCACAATCGATGCGATTGCGACCGACCATGCGCCCCATGCCTACGAAACGAAAGAGACCTCGCTCGATCTGGCTTCCTTCGGGATGATCGGCCTGGAGAGTGCTTTCGGACTGGCGATGACCCACCTGGTAAAACCCGGTCACCTTACGCTGCTGCAGCTCATTCAAAAGCTGACGGTCAATCCGGCGCAAATCATGCAGTTGCCGTTGCCCGAATTGAAGGAGGGACAGGAGGCCAACCTGACGATTTTCGATCCGCAGGAATGGTGGATTTTCAGCCGGAAAGACATCCAATCCAAATCGCACAATACGCCGTTTCTGGGATCGGAGTTCACGGGAAGAATTAAATTTGTGTTTACAGAGTCTGCTTTTATAGAATTGTAAGTTTCCCGTCGAAAAAAAACTTGATTCTAAGACAGTGCAATTGTAAGTTTACCCGCTTTTTTAAACGGAAATTAGAGAGTTATATGTATAAAACTTACTATCCCAAAGAACATGAAATTAAACGGGAATGGCTTGTCGTAGACGCCGAGGGTAAAGTGCTCGGCCGTTTGGCCAGCCAGGTTGCATCCGTTTTGAGGGGAAAACATAAGCCCTGTTTTACACCTCATGTCGATACCGGCGATTTCGTCGTGATCGTTAACGCCGAAAAAATCAGGCTTTCCGGCAAGAAGGCGGAGACCAAAACCTATTTCAGCCACTCCGGCTATCTGGGTGGGGAAAGATTCCGCCAGTTTAAGAACGTAATCCAGGAGCATCCGGAAAGAGTGATCGAGCATGCGGTCAAGGGAATGCTGCCCCACAATACGCTCGGCAAACAATTGCTGAAAAAATTAAAAATATACAGCGGACCGGAACATCCGCACGCTGCTCAACAACCGAAACCTTTAGAAGTAGAAGGATAATTGAGACATGCCGAAATTAGAGTATATATCACTTGGTAGAAGAAAGCGAGCGGTTGCGCGATTACGTATGTCCCATGGCGAAGGGACGATCATCGTCAATAAGCATAGTTTTGAGGCTTATTTCGGTCGTGATACTCTGAAACGGCTGATTATGCAGCCTCTGGAGCTCTGCGAGGTGGTCGGCCAGTTTAATATCGATATTAACGTCGACGGTGGTGGTTTGGCCGGACAGGCCGGTGCAATTCGCTTGGCGGTGGCCCGCGCCCTCGAGAAATATGATCCGGAGCTTAGAAAAAAATTAAAGCCGGCCGGTTTTCTCACCCGGGATGCGCGAATCACGGAAAGAAAGAAATACGGTTTGCGGGGAGCCCGCCGTGCATTCCAGTTCTCAAAACGTTAATTATTAAGCGAGTTGGATTTTATGAACAATATTACTTTTGAATCCCTTTGGAAGAGTGGAGCCCACTTTGGCCATCTGATCAGAAAATGGAATCCGAAAATGAAGGAATACATTTTCATGGAGAAGAACGGCATCCATATCTTCGATCTCAATAAGACCGTGGAATGTATCGAAAAAGCTTCCAGTTTCACCAGGGAAACCGTTCGCAAGGGCGGCGATATCCTTTTTGTCGGCACCAAGAAACAAGCCAAAGATATCATTCAGAAAGAGGCTGACCGCTGTGGTATGTTCTATGTTGTGGAACGCTGGCTGGGCGGTACGCTGACTAATTTTTCTACAATCAAGAAGAGTATCCGCCACCTGCAGCAGCTGGAAAAAGACAAATCCATCGGCTATGGTGACAATCTCACCAAGAAAGAGAAGCTCTCCCTGGAACGCGAGCGGGTCAAATTGGCCGACCTTCATCGTGGCATTAAAGATATGAAACGTTTGCCGGACGCCCTGATTATCGTGGATACCATGAACGACAGCATCGCCGTTCAGGAAGCCCGCCGGCTGGATATCCCGGTTGTGGCTCTTATCGATACCAACGCCGATCCGGCGCTGGTCGATTATCCAATCCCAGCCAACGATGACTCGATTCAGACGATTCAGCTGATCATAGGCGAGCTGGCGAACGCCATTATGGAAGCCAAGGGTTCCAAAATGGTGGAATCGCACAGCCAAGAAAGTACGAACTAATTTCCTAATACAGAGGGACCAGTAGATGAATATTTCCGCAGCGCAGGTAAAGGCGCTAAGAGATAGAACCGGAATCGGAATGATGGATTGCAAGGCCGCCTTGGTGGAATCCGAAGGCGATGAAGATAAAGCCATCGAAATTCTGCGTAAGAAAGGCAAAGCCAAAGCAGAGAAGAAATCCAGCCGCGAAGCCAAAGAAGGCGTCATCCTGTCCTATATTCATCCCGGCAATAAACTGGGTGTCATGGTCGAAGTGAACTGTGAAACCGATTTTGTCGCCAAAACCGACCAATTCCTTGAATTCGTCAAAGATATCGCCATGCATATCGCCGCGACGAGCCCCAGTGCCATTGCGCGCGACGAAGTCGACGCTACGTTACTCGAAAAGGAGAAGGATATTTACCGCGAACAGGCCAGAATGCAGGGCAAGCCGGAGAATATTCTCGATCGGATCGTCGAAGGCAAAATGGACAAATTTTATTCTGATGTTTGTCTGCTTGAACAGCCGTTCGTTAAGGATCCGCAGCTCACGATCAAAGATTATCTGACGAACACCGTGGCGAAAATCGGTGAAAATATTACAATCTCCCGTTTTGTTCGCTTTCAATTAGGCGAAGATAAACTGTAAGTACGTTAAAATCCAAAACGTCACTATCAAATTCTTGGAAACAGGATTGCCATATAAACGCGTTCTTCTGAAATTTTCGGGGGAAGCGCTTGCCGGTGAGAAGCGTTTCGGCATCAGTCACCTGGTAATCGATCAGATTTCCGATGAAATCATTCAGGCCAAGGCGCTTGGCACCGAGATCGGTATAGTCATCGGCGGTGGTAATTTCTTTCGCGGGATAGAGGCCGGAGAAGGGGGCGATCGTGTCAAGGCGGATCAGATGGGTATGCTGGCAACTGTGATGAATGCCCTGGCTATGCAGGAGATGCTGCAACGCAAAGGACAAACGGTTCATCATCTATCCGCGATCCGCATGATCGAGGTTGCTGAACCGATGATCGCCGCACGGGCCAATGAATATCTCTCCGACGGGAAGATCGTGCTGTTCAGTGCCGGGACCGGGAATCCTTTCTTCAGTACGGATACCGCCGCGGCGCTCAGGGCTGCCGAGATTAAGGCTGATGCAATTATCAAAGCTACCAAGGTAGACGGCGTTTACGATAAGGACCCGGTTAAATATCCCGACGCGCTATTTTTCCGCGATCTGAATTTTCAAGAGGTTGTGGAAAAACAGTTGAAGGTAATGGATCTGACCGCGATTACACTCTGCCGGGACAACCGGATACCCATCATTGTTTACAATATGAAAAAACCCGGTAACCTCGATCGCATTCTGAGAGGTGAAAAAATCGGGACGCTCATATCAGGAGGACAAAATGGTTAACGATATTTTGCAGGATACCGAAGAAAGAATGCTGAAGAGCATCACGGCGACCCAGCACGACTTTATGGTCATTCGAACCGGTCGGGCGACACCGGCCCTGCTCGATGGAATCCGGGTGGAGTATTACGGTAGTAAGGTTTCGCTTAAACAGGTCGCAAATGTGGCCGCACCCGATCCGCGGTTGATCATGGTGCAGGTGTTCGACAGAACGGCTGTCAGCGCTGTTGAGAAGGCCATCCAGACCTCTGACCTGGGATTGAATCCCCAGACTGACGGCAACCTGATCCGGCTCCCCATCCCGCCATTGAATGAGCAGAGGCGCCGCGATCTGGTCAAGTATGTGCACAAAATGGCCGAAGAAGGGCGGGTCGCTATCCGTAATATCCGCCGCGACGCGAATGAGATGATCAAGGAACTGGACAAATCGCACGACATTCCCGAAGATGTGGCCCACCAGGCCCTGGATAAAATCCAGAAGCTTACTAACGAATACATCGAAAAAATGGATGATCTGCTCAAGCGTAAAGAGAAAGAAATCATGGAAGAATAGTGCCCGTACGACTATTCCAGGAATATAATAAAAAGCCCCGGTCAACCGGGGCTTTTTATTATTATGAGGTCAAAATATGTTTAACATTTGGAATAGCCGCACGAGGGACAGGTGACACATCCGCTTTCGTGGTAGACGGTGGATCCGCAGTCCGGGCAGGTCGTGATCAGTTTCTTGTTATCGACCTTGAAATCCAGAATATTTTCCGTAATCGCGGTCACTGGCCTCGGTCGGGCAAGAGCGGTTTCATCGAGCGAGATACTCGGCTGATGTTTTTTGATTTTCTTACCATCCCTCTGTTCGGCGATGTACCACTCAATCGCCTTGGCGATGGCATCCGGAGTCGACAAAATTTGCGTGCCATTTTCCCAGATCGGCATCGGACCTCCGATACCCTTGAGCTGGCGAATCACGGCCTGTACATCAATTCCGGAGCGCAATGCCAGCGAGATCAGGCGGCTAATGGCCTCGGATTCGACCTGGGCCTGGCTGCCGGCTTTGCCGATGTTCGTGAAAACTTCACAAAGTCCGTGTTCGTCTTCGTTGATGGTGACGTAGAGAGTACCCTGGCCGGTGCGGATCCGTTTGGTTACGCCGTGGGTTTCCTGCGGCCGGATACGCGGTTGGATGGTCTGGGTCATCTGGGAGAACGCTGGTGAGATGCCGGCTTCCTTCGCTGCCTTCTGGCTTTTGTCGCCGACATAAAGTACTTGTTCGTCGCGGCTGCCGTCGCGGTAAATCGTGATTCCTTTGCAGCTGGCTTCGTAGGCCAGCCAGTAGGCTTCCATCACGTCGTCGACAGTGGAACTATTGGGGAAATTGCAGGTCTTGGAGACGGCCGAATCGACCCATTTCTGAAATGCGGCCTGGGTGCGAACGTGCCATTCCGGTGAGATATCGTGAGCCGTCACAAAAATATTGCGGATATGTTCCGGGATATCGCTGAAGTTCTGAATGGAGCCTTCTTCCTGCACCCGCTGCATCAGCTCCTGGCTGTATATACCGGCTTCCCGACAGGCTTTTTCAAAATACGGATTGGCATAGATGAGATTCGTACCATCCATGACGTGTTTGGTGAAGACCAGCGAAAAGATCGGTTCGATACCGCTGGAACAGTCTGAAATCATCGAAATGGTACCGGTCGGGGCGATTGTGATGAACGTCGAATTGCGCAGCTTGGGTCCATCGGGGAAGTAGATACTTTCGTTCCAGGCCGGGAAAGTGCCGCGGCTGGCTCCCAGTTTTATGCTGGCTTCCTGGGCTTTGGTGTAGATGAAACGCATGATTTCATCGGCTTTCTGCAGGGCTTCATCCGAATTGTATGGGATTCTGAGGCTGAACAGAAGATCGGCAAGTCCCATCACGCCCAGACCGATTTTACGGGTCTTCTTAACCATCGAATCGATTTTTTTTAGGGGGTACTTGTTCACATCGATGACATTGTCGAGGAAGTGAACGGCGGTATCCACTACCTGCCCGAGTCGCACATAATCGATTTTTTCTTCAACTATAAAGTTTGCCAGGTTGATGGAACCCAAATTACAGGCTTCGTTCGGCAGCAGGGGCTGCTCACCGCAGGGATTGGTGGCCTCAATGTCACCCAGTTTGGGTGTCGGATTGAGTTTATTGATATGATCGATATAAACGATACCGGGATCGCCGTTCAGCCAGGCGTTGCGGGCGATGAGTTTGAAAACGTCGAACGCGTTAAGCGTTCCGGCGATGGAATGATCATGCGGATTGATCAATTCATAGTGTTCGTGGCGTCGGACTTTTTCCATAAAATCATCCGTGACGGCCACGGAAATGTTGAAATTTGTCAGCTCGTTGCCATTGAGTTTGCAGTTAATAAAATCCAGGATGTCGGGATGATCCACGCGCAGAATACCCATGTTGGCGCCGCGCCGCGTACCGCCCTGTTTTACAGCCTCAGTGGAGGAGTTGAAGACCTTCATGAAGGAAACCGGACCACTGGCGACGCCGCTGGTGGATTTTACAATGCTTTTTTGGGGACGCAGCCGGGAAAAGGAAAATCCGGTGCCGCCGCCGCTCTTGTGAATCAAGGCAGCTTCCTTCAGTGTCTGGAAAATGGATTCCATGGAATCCTCGATAGGTAAAACGAAACAGGCCGAGAGTTGGCCCAACTCCTTGCCAGCATTCATCAATGTTGGAGAGTTGGGCATGAAATCTTTGGCGGCGATCAAATCATAGAATTGCTGAGCGGTTCTCTTGACGTTGGAACGATTGGTGTAGGCGATGTCGGCTTCTGCGATTGCGTTGGCAACGCGCCACAATAAATCTTCCGGCTTCTCCTGGATGTTTCCATCTTTATCGCGCTGTAAATAGCGGCGTTTAAGGACTGCCAGAGCGTTTTCAGAAAAGAGACGCTGTTCTGATCTGGATGAATTCGCCGCAGCTCTATTCGCTGGGGTGGTGGGCAGCGCAGATTGATTCAGAGATAGAGAATTTTCCACTCCGCTTTTGATGGATTCGGACATTAAAGCTCCCACTTAGAAATAATTTTCGAAGATGCATCCGGAGATTCTATAGCAAAGAAAATACGCAGATTGCCTCTATGATTCGCCTGCGCTCTGTCTGCCAGGACTTCGACCGTGACGCGATTTTCTGAATCTATGCCGGGGCTCTCGGTCGTCTCCTGGCTGTCAAACAGAATCTTGATGGATTCAGACACTCATAGCTCCCGATGTAAAAAAAAGATAATATACTTTGTCATCTATAACTGATTCGAAATAGTTGAAATGAATATACCAAAACTTGATTTTGAAGTCAAGCCGGAATCCGGCAGATTATACAATATTTTGTGCTCCCCGTCAGAAGAATCACAATTCTTGGGCTATTTTGAAAAAATTTGAATCGGAAGGGCAAAGCTCGTCGGAAACCGAAAATTATCCTTTAAAAAGACACTGAATATCGCTTAAAATCGTTTTGAAAATGTTCTGATACTATTAAATTAATCGTGGTTTTTAAAAGCGGGTGTAGTTCAATGGCAGAACACCAGCTTCCCAAGCTGGATACGGGGGTTCGATTCCCCTCACCCGCTCAAAAACCCAAAGCCAAGCATAGCAACACATCGATTTTCCGATATCGTTTGATTTATCTACAAAGGCAAAGAATACCCCGCTGCTTGTTCCACCAGGAACTCCCTTGGAGCAGCGAATGGGATGAATTTGCCAAAGAAAGAGCCCGGCCGTAACTTTCCAAAATGGAATTGAAGTTTGCCAGTCATTGCTCCTATCAAATTCGATATCACATGGTGATGTGTTTGAAATATCGGAAATTGTTGTTACGCCAGAAAGATTATATGGACAGTTTAAGAGCCATAATGCGAGAGATAGGAGAAAGGTACTGGATTGAGTTTGATGAGATAGGAACAGATGGAGACCATGTACATGTATTTGTAGGAGCCTTACCCAAATGGTCCCCTTCAAGAATAATGCAGGTTGTGAAAAGCCTAAGTGCCCGGCAGATGTTTTCAGAATATCCAGCATTGAGGAGGCAATTATGGGGAGGAGAATACTGGAGTGATGGAGGATATATAGGTACAGTAGGAGAAGGAACCACAGAATCTATCGTCAGGAAATACATACAAGAGCAAGGCAGTGCAAGGGAAAAGGAATTATATTCCCAATTAAAATTGTTCAAATTTTAACCAGGATACCGTGGCTGTCCCAGAAGCTATAATATTGAAGGGACATCATTAGCATCTTCTTTCAATGAGGTGCCTACCAAAGAAAGAATATCATCGGAACAGAGCGTGTAAAGAATTTTGTGTAAACGGCCTTTTCACTGGATTGCCTCGATTCGT
>CAZPRY010000043.1:0-31178 GCA_964589175.1 uncultured bacterium | reverse complement strand
ATTATCAGAATAATCAATGAGATTTATGTGTCTACTTTTTTGTTGCAAGTGCAGAGAGTGATTCGCTGCCACAGGGAGGCCCCTAACCAGGCTAATTCAGCCGACGCAAAAAGCCGCGCGGCTGATTAGCGGCGTTGGGCTTTGGAATAAGACAGAGGAGATGAATATGGCAGGATCAACGCCAGAGCAGGATTGGAAGTACATGAAGAAGGTGAAAGAGGAACTCCTTGCCGCCTTGTTTGAGCGGATCAACAACCAGTCCATGGCCATCCTCAAGGCCTCCGGACAATCCGAAGGTGATAAGTACCTCACGCTCTATCGACACATTAAAGATTCCGACCGCATTGTCGCCTGTTGTTTTGATGACTGGCGCCGATCCAACCTGATCCACAGGCTGTTCCAGTTGAAACGCCATAACCTTTTAAAACCGGAACACGTCCAGGCGCTCTCAGAGGAAACCCAACAGAAACTCAAAGCGCTTGAAAAGTTCTAGAAAAAGAAAAGCGCAAGCATAGCTTGCAGGGTATTTGTCGCTAGCGCGCCAAAACTATGAACCTTAAGGTTGCAATCAGGAGCGTGTATAAATGTCTAAAAATATTCCTTTGCCCAATTTCGCCTGGAAAATGGAAGGTTTGCTGGCGGTCGGCGATGTGCCGGACTCTACTGAAGCGCTGGACTGGCTTTTAGCACAGGGATTCCGGGCCGTTGTATCGCTTGGGAAAATTTCTGCTAATCTCACAGAAGAGATCATGAAATCCGGAATTGGTTATTACTGTGTGAAATGGAACGAGGCCCAGAAGGATAGTTACATCGTCGATATCATGGAATACATTGCATCCTGCTTCTATTGCCAGGAGCCGGTTTATATTTGTTGCAGCAACGGGAATGAAATCGCGTCCGGCATTGCAGAGGGATTTGTGGCGCAGAAAGATCTTCATATCGTGAATTACCTTGGCCTGCGGGCCAATGATATCAACCACGGTGACGAATTTGACTGGACACGCGGCCATGCAGCTTTTTACGGGCACAATATTTATCAGGCGATCTGCGCGCTTACTGCTGCGCTGTCGAACCCGAATCCTGAGATTCAGTTTGCCGCCGCCGATACGCTGACCGAATTAATGGAGCACGTCGGTCACGGGTGCTTCCCGCAAGCGGCTGTAAAAGCCCTGGTGAAAGTGCGAACCGATGTTCAGGACATCGTCTTAAAATGTAATCCTGAATATCAGGCGGCTTATGAGGATATATTTCGGCGCTTTGATAAACTCACTTAATACGGACTCCGCCGGCTAACGCCGCAAATATTAGCCGATAGAATTGAAGGATAACTTTCGCTTGACATATACGTAGCAAATAATGAAGCGAATCCCACCGATATCCGGTTTTAATGCCGGGATTAATGTTCTCTACCGCCACATACGATGCCAGACAATCACTCAATCTGCAATCGTGTAATCTGCAATTAAATAACGGCTCCTGAAAGAGCCGTTATTGGAGTACCCCGGGAAGGACTCGAACCTTCAACCAACGGATTAAGAGTCCGCTGCTCTACCAATTGAGCTACCGAGGCAAAAAGCGGGTAAATTTAATACAAATCCCCCGAACTGTCAACATAACAAATCCGGCTCAACTCCGGTTTCACGAACCCGTTGCATTTGGCCTCCCGGATTGACTATATTCGGAAAAAATACGGAGTAAAACATGCAATATACACAACTCGGAAAACGCGGCCCGGGAATTTCTACAATCGGTTTCGGCGCCTGGGCTATCGGCGGTATGAACTGGGGACCGACGGACGATAACGTCTCCCGCAAGGCCCTGCACACCGCCCTCGATCAGGGCGTCACCTTCATCGACACCGCCGATGTCTACGGCTTCGGGCACTCCGAGGATTTGATTGCCGGGGTTCTGAAAGAACGCGGCAAGGGCGATGTAATTGTCGCCACCAAAGCCGGTAACGATTTTTATAATGCCGACGACAAAGACGACATGGGCTACGGCAGTATCCGCTAGAATGCCGCTAAGGACTACATCATCTTCGCCGCCGAACAGAGTCTGAAACGTTTTAAGGTCGACGCGCTCGATCTGCTGCAACTGCACAGTCCCGATACGGAAAAACTGCGCCGCGACGATCCCTGGGAAGCGCTCGCCACTCTGAAAAAGGACGGCAAGATCAAGCACGCCGGACTGAGCATCCAGTCCTTCAAGGAGACCGAACAGGCCTTTCTGCTAGACGGACATCATGATATCCTGGACAGCATCCAGGTGCGCTACAACCTGCTGGAACGCGAAGCCGAAAAGCTGCTTTTCCCCAAAGCCATCGAGTACGGTATCGGCGTGATCGTGCGGATTCCCATCCTGTTCGGTCTGCTGACCGGCAAATTCAACCGTGACAGCCGCTTCGATAAGGAAGATCATCGCAGCATGAACCTGTCACCGGAAAAGTTGAATACCTATCTGACGCAATTGGAACAGTTGCAGCCTCTGTACAACCGCTATCCCGAACAGAGCATGACGCAGGTCAGCCTGCGTTTCTGCCTCTCGCACCCGGCCTGTCATGTGGCGATCCCCGGCGCCAAAACGGCCGGGCAGGTAATCGATAATTGTGCGGCCTCGGATTTGGGTCCGCTGCAACCCCATGAAATCCCGGAACTTACCTAAAATGAAGCACGTATAAAATCCCGAGAAGCTTATGAGAACATCCAGGCCGGTAACTATGCGAGAACTCTGCGTTGCCGGCCTGCTTGTTTTAGGAATCCTGCCCGGCTGTGATTTATTTCGGACTAGCGAGGAGGACAGATGGAACCCTGAGTTCGAATGGCATTTCAGCCGGCCTTTGCCGGAAATCGATCTGGCCCAACTCGATACAGAATTCACGCGTTTCATCCGCGGAGTCGAAGCGCTCAGTGATTCCGTCCGGAAGCAGGCCGCCGTCGATTCGTTCATGGCAATTGCCGCGGCTGCCGGTATTCCTTACGTCGAAAACGGCGGAATCGCCCATTTCCTCTATCGCGACAGCCGCAATCCGGAGCTTGCCCTGATCGGCGATTTCAACGGCTGGGGATACGACCGGCCGGTTTTGTCTCGCCTGGCCCAAACCGATCTGTATTATTATTCCATGGCGGTGCCCTCCGATGCCCGCCTGGAATACAAACTGATCGTGAACGGCGTCCTGCAGCGCGATCCGCTCAATCCGGGGACCTGCTGTTTCGGCGATTTCGGGCTGAATTCGGAACTGGCAATGCCCGACTATCTCCCGCCGCCCGAGATCGAAATCTGCGATATTCCGCACGGTACAATCGAGTCTTTCCCCTTTACCGACCAGGCCCGCGGCAGTACGCGCCAAATCTCCGTCTACCTGCCGCCGGGTTATCGTGAGGACGGTGCCTCCTATCCGACCGTCTACTTTCACGACGGCTCCACTTATCTCAATAATGCTTACGCAGACCGCATCTTCGATTATCTGATTTACCAGCAACGCATCGAGCCGGTGATCGGCGTCTTCGTCGAACCGCGCAACCGGGACAGTGAATACTGGTACGATGAAGTCTTCCTGAATATCGTAGCCGATGAGTTGGTGCCCATCATCGACGCGATGTACAACAGCAGCCGCCAGGCCCTTGACCGCGCGGTTGTCGGTTTCTCCAAAGGCGGAATGGCAGCCCTTTATTTCACCTATATGCGGCCCGAAATCTTCGGCTGCTGTGCCGCCCAGTCACCCGCTATTCACAACACGGAACTTGTCGAATGTTTCGCCGAAAGCCAGCCGTTCCGCGCCCGCATCTATCTCGACGCCGGAACTTACGAGCCCTGGATTTACGAGCCCGCCCTGGAACTCGCCGGGTACTTGGAAGAGAACGATTTCGACGGCCGCTTTTTCGGCTGGAACGAATACCACTCCATCGGCAACTGGCGCGCCCACCTCGACGAAGCCCTGCAATATTTCTTCCCGCCGGAATAGCCAATCACCCCGGTTCCCAGAACCAGTTTTCATAAAACCTTACTTCGCAATCGGATGAATCGTCTTTAACGGATAGAAGCGTTCCGGCAAAATAAAAAGCCTTCCGAATTACGAAAACCCGGAAGGCCCCATCTTATTTCAATTTGAATTTAACATGAGTTCGATATAAGAGAAATACGAATATTGCCACAGAGTCTCGGAGAATCACAGAGTATATTACTGTACATAATTCAAAAGATGATAGCCTTTCCCATCGATAATGGCGGCATCATAAAATTGACCGCCCGGAAATCAGAGGTCCTGAACAGGCTGATGGATTGTATGTCTGAACGTAGTCGGATCAATACCCCAATAATCAAAGAGTTAATAGGTTATTCGAACGCCTTGCTTAGATCGAACTGACGTTAAATTTAAAAAGTCACTTTGAGTGCCTCGGCAGCCGCCTTCAGCATCGGTTCGACCGAGATGTCCGCCCCGACGGCGCCTTTCATCCACAGGTTGGGAGTAAGGCGTCCCTGGATGCACATGCGTTCCATCTCCCTTGCCAGGTCCTTATTCTTCATGTATTCTTCCATCTGGAACTGGATGATGTGCCCAATCGGGTAATCCGGCAGATACAGACCGGCATCGATCATGTGCGAATAGATCGCCAGGATAGGCGCATCCTTATGCCCCAGAATCGGTTCGTAATAGCGGTTCCAGACATCTTGGGCAATCCCGATGACGGCGGCTTTGAATTCAGCCGCATCGGCTTCGGGATGGGCGTAGAGCCAGTTCCAGGCGTACATATCCACGAGCGCCACAGCCGCGATTTCGCCGGTCGCCCAGAGATTGTGCAAATTGTTAAGATGCCCGGCATTCTCATCCCGTTTACCGGTCAGCCCCAGCACCTGCAGGTCGCGGCTCTGGAAGACGAATGCGAAGGCTTCCGTGAAGGCCGTGTTCGGCACGCCCTGGAGCAGCGTATGATCCACCCGGTTCAGGGTGAACACCTGCTCCACATTGTGGCCCAATTCATGGATGGCGATATTGAAGCCCTTATAATTCATGCCAGTTGCGGGTATGCGGGTGCGCAGGTGGGCGTTATCGGAACGGCGCTCGGCGCCTTGGGCGTGTCCTGCCCCGCGGGATGGATCGATCTCAATCTTGCTGCCGAGAAATTCGGCGGTTTCCCTGTCGAATCCCAGCGCAACCAGGATGTAGGGTATGCTCTGGTCGAAGGCCTCCACCGTTGGAAAACGCTTCGAGACAATCATATCCAGTTCGGCTTCACTGTATTTTAAATCGGTTTTAAATCCCGTATACCAGATGTCAAACGGTTCCAATTCCCGGCCAAGCCTTCCCTGGATCGCTTTGCCGGTGCGTTTAAACTCTTTCGAACTCAGGAGCTTGATGAACAGGTTCTCCACCGTTTTCTCGGGGATTTCACGATCCTGGTTGAAACGCCGTTCGATTTTCGTAGGATAAACCGGGTAGTAGTGATCGGATTTTTTCTCGGCCCGGAAAACATTCAGCCAACGCTCGTAGCGGGTATTTGGTTCAGGTCGGTTATTCGCGCCTTCCCCAATCACTGCGTTGGAATAGACTTTCCAGTCTATTTCGGGGTTGTTGATCACGACTTGCGGAATGTCCTGGAAGATGATATGTTTCATCACTTCGTAAATCATCTTCTGGCGGGCAAGGCCCTCCGCCGCGTCCATGTATTGCGATTTGAGCTCATCGCGCAGGCCCCAATGCGTGATCAGGCGGAGTCCCTCGGGGAATAGCCGTTGGCCATCCTCCGTCAACAAATTGTGCATGTAAATGTTATAGTTGTTGATATAATCGTCGGTAGCGACATAGGCTTCGTAGATTTCCTGAGTCACATCGGATGGAACACGCGAGGTAAATCGCTGCGCCAGGCGAACTTCAGCCCACTTCTGACGCGGCCACTTTGGGCCTTCTTTTAACACCTCATCCAGCGAGTAGACCGGAAAATTAAGCAGTACGAAAAAGGCGATTTTACTTTTGTACAGGTCTTCCTCTACGTGCGAAGCCAGGCTGAAATTGGCCATCAGTCGATCGATCGGCAGGTTGGGCCCGGTATCCACCTGGATATTCCATTGCATCTGGCGGCGCAGTTCCAGGAGCACCCCATTGAGCGTTTCGAAGGATATCTCCAGCCGTCTCAGCGATTCGTCGAGTTCTTCGGGAGCGGTAACGAAATTTTCCAGGCAAAAGGTCCTGAATGCATCCTTGTCACCGTCCTGTGCACGCCAGAATTTGCTCACCTGCTCGACGCCTTTGCGGATGCGCTTGGAATGCTCATTCCCATATTTAATTAACATTTCCTCATTCGTTTGTTTGAGGTCTTTTTGGGATAACATATATGCCCCATGGGTATTATTTTTATCACATCCAATTATTTCTGGTAGAACCAGTAGAACAAAAATCACAAATGGGATATAAATGTATTTCATACGAGGCTCTCCTTTAATTTTTCTTCGATAAATCTGCCTTCATATCATGTAATATAGATCGAATGGTGTTTTTGTTTTCCACGCGAAAGGAATCTGTAATGAAATGGTGATAGTTAGTGTCAGGTTGTAAATATTCCAAGTCCTTTATTATCCGTCGAATACTTTCTTCTTTAAGTCCTTCTCTAAAATGATTGTAATATTCCTTTCGCTGTATCTTTTGTTTAATAAGTAGTGTGCTTCTTAAAGCCTCGTATGGATTATATCCTTGTTCTATCCAAGAAATGACTTTTATTAGAGTATCTAATACTTCCATGTACTCATCTGTATAAGCAAACCAGTGCTCTCCATTAGAGTCATCATCGATTATATGAGGAATTAGATAATCTCGGTCTAGTATTCCGACATAATCTTTCTCTAGCGTTCTATAAAATATTTCTGAAAAATATGAATCATCAATTATCTTTTCACCAATTTTTTGAAGCCTGTATAACGCATCTTGATAGCCATATTTCCTAATTGAAGATTCTGATGGATATTCCATATACGTCATATTTATCTGTAAACATTTATAATCCCACTCAGCTAAACTGCGTAATTCAAAGATCGACCTAGCAAAAACATCAAGATCATCATTCTTAAAAGACTTGATAATAATATCCTCGAGATGTGAATAATTAATATGGATATCGCCTCTTTTTATCAGTTGTTCATATTGATTAATACTTTTTTTTAAGATTATATCGGGCTGATTCTGATTTTGAACGTGAACCAAAAACCAGATGGACAATACTAACGATAAAAAGCTCGTTGATAAAACATATTTAGTTAGAGTTAACTGGTCAATATACAAGATAAACAAAGGGGATATAATGTTAAAAATGAATAATAAACCATATACCGTTGTCCACAAATCCAGTTCAATTTTACCTACTGCATATTTTGAAATCTGGTTATACACCAATATTATTGAAAACATAATCGCAAAAAGGGCTGCCATAGATTGAGATAAAGCACTGAGTAGATAGAGGATATTTTGATTTTCGTAACGAAATTGAACCAGTGAATTCTTAGAAAAAATGCATACGCTAAATATTATCCAAATTGACGAAGCGACATATGCATATGGATTTGAACAAAAAGGTTCAAGAATAGAATCGATCCTTTTCAGGAGATTATCTGCTTTTTTATCCCACTCTGACTTCATTGCTCAGTTCGTTGGTATCGTCGGCTTTGCGCGGAAACCATTGGGCCAGAATTATGCCCATGCCGGCTACGGTCTGCAACACGCCTTCCAGGTACGCGCCCTTTTTAAAACTATCGGAAAGTCCGGCGGCCAGTTCGTCCCAGACTTGCTGCTCGACTTTGGCGTTGATGCCGGTATCCGCCAGGATCTGGAATTTTCTCTCGGCCAAAAGGATGAAAAGCAGGATCCCCGTCCGGTCGCGGGTCTTGTCCATTCCCATGTGGTAAAATTCGTCCAGCGCGACCTCATCCAGGGCAAGTTTCTTCAGCTTGCGGGGGCGTTTGCTGAAGACGCTGACCCGGATTTCACCGGCTGTTTTTTTCTCGACTTCGCCGCAGGCCTGCGCAATTTTCTGCAAATCCGCCTTCATAAAATAGTGATCAATCAGTGCCATTTTTGCTCTTCTTATTTTCGCTTACTTTAAACTTTTTCCCCCGTCACAGCGGGGTCCTCGCTACGCTTCGACTTTAAACTTTCGTCTTGTCTTCTTTACCATCCTCCCGAGGCACCGCCGCCGCCGAAGCCGCCGCCGCCACCGGAGAATCCGCCAAATCCACCACCAAAACCGCCGCCGTAACCACCGCCCCGGCCGCCGCCGCGAAACATGCTGGCTCCCAGGAGCGCCCAGAACAGGCCGCGTCGTCCTTTGCGGCCAGCTGTCAGAAAGAACAGCAGAAAGAAAATAAAAACGATAAACGATCCCACCGAACCCCCGGATTCGCCGTTGGAACGATTGTATTTCTGCGGATCGGCTTTGTATTCGCCGACGGTGGCATTCATAATGGCGCTCGTGCCGGCATCAATCCCGCCGAAATAGTTGCCCTTACGAAATTCCGGGCTGATCTCGTTGCGAATGATGCTGGAACTCAACAGATCGGTCAGCGCGCCCTCCAGGCCGTAGCCGACCTCGATCCGCATCTGCCGGTCGCTGACCGCGATCAGGAGCAGAACGCCGTTGTCCTTGCCCTTCTCGCCCAATTGCCATTTATCGACGACACGAATAGCGTAATCCTCGATGACCTCACCCTCCAGGGAGCTGAGGATCAGGACCGCGATCTGGTTGGTGGTGTTCTGCTCGAAAAGATAAAGTTTCTGTTCCAACTGGGAAGTTTGCGATGGCGACAATACTCCAGCCAGGTCGGTTACGCGATGCTGCAGCTGCGGGACGTCCAGCGCTAACAGGCGGGCACCCAGCAGGATTGCGAGCGCGATACCGGGAAATATTCTACTGCGTGATTTCATGTACAATCCGATCTAAATACTAAAAGGATACTTTCGGTGCCTGTTCCGCTCCGGCTTCAGCCTGGAAATAGACTTTCTGATCGAAGTTGAACATGCCGGCGATGATATTGGTCGGGAAGCGGCGAATGCGCGTATTGAAACTCTGCACCGTCTCATTGAAACGTTTGCGCTCGACGGCAATCCGGTTCTCGGTACCTTCCAGTTGGGCCTGCAATGCCAGGAAATTTTCGTTGGCTTTCAATTGCGGGTAATTTTCCGAAATCGCCATCAAACGGCTCAGTACCGAACCGATCTCGCCCTGCACCTGCTGAAAACGCGCAAATGCTTCCGGGTTCTCAAGTACTTCGGGAGTAACTGTCAACTGGCCGACTTTCGCGCGGGCTTCGATCACCGCCGTGAAGGTTTCCTGCTCGTGCGCGGCGTAGCCTTTGACCGTTTCGACCAGGTTGGGAATCAGGTCGGCGCGGCGCTGGTACTGATTGTTGACTTGCGCCCAGCTCTGATTAACTCCCTCTTCCAGGGTCACCAGTGAATTGTAGGTACCTACCAATCGGCCTCCGATAATGAACAGGAGGACGACTATAACGATCAATATGATCCAACCCTTTTTCATGATATTCTCCTCTTTACTTTGGTTTTAATTTAGGAATAATCCGTATTAATGTAAATGCCTTATAAAGCCGTCACAGACCGATAGCACCCGGTCGATTTCTTCCACGGTGTTATAGAAGTGCGGCGCCACCCGGATCATGCTGCTGCGCATGGAAATGGTAATATTTTGTTCAGTGAGCCTCTGATACAGTCTTTCCGAAAGGTTTTTATCCCGGGGATGAAAAGTCACAATTCCCGAACGATGATTCAGGTCGCTGTGTGTGTATAGTCTGTATCCCAGTTTCTCAAGCCCTTCCATCAAGCGCGAAGTCAGCGTCTTTAGCTGTACATACGTGTTTTGCGGACTGACTTCCAGCAACATGGAAACCGCCGCGACGGCCCCCGCCACGCCGGCACTATTGAAACCGCCCAGTTCATAGCGCCGCGCCTCTTCCGATAATTCCTGCGGGTAATTTAAAAACTCTTCAGGTTTCTTAACTCCCACCCAACCGAGGTGCGTGGGATGAACTCTGCCCTGCAATTCGCGCGAAAGATACAGAAACGCGAGTCCCTGCGGACACATCATCCATTTGTGCATCCCGTTCGCCAGGGCATCGATTCCGAACTCCTCAACATCAATGGGAATAGCACCGACTCCCTGAATGCCGTCCACGACGAAGATGATGTCGTTGGCATGGCAGATCTTACCGATAATTGCCAGATCAGCCTTGTAGCCGCTGAGAAATTCGACGAAACTGAGCGTGAGTAAACGAGTGCGCGGACTGATTGAACGCTCCAGAATCTCAGGTGTCAGACCGCCCTCCGGAACCGCCAGAAATCGAACCTTAACTCCGAATCTCTCCAGGTTTGTGAACGGATAGACATTAGCCGGGAATTCGCCCTCGGGAATCAGAATTTCGTCACCCGCCTGCCAGTCCAGGCCGGCGGCGATTACATTCAACCCGGAACAGGTGTTTTGCAGCAGGGCCAGGCGGTCGGGCGTCGTGCCGATCAATTCAGCGATGAGACTGCGCAGTTTCCCGCTGCGTTCGAAGGTCTGAGGCCAGTTGTCCGGACAGCTCTCGCTGCGCTCCTGCAGGTGTTCCTGCATCGCAGCAATCACCCGGAGCGACAGCGGCGACGTGGCCGCATGATTCATATAAACGTGGTGGGCAGTGACCGGAAAGAGTTCCCGGTACTCCGCCAGCGACGCCGATATGTCTTTGATTGTCATATTATTTATTGAGCAGCCCGCCTCGCTTATAAATATCTATCTGAACCTGCGAGAATGGCTGAACCTTCCCGGTTTTTCCGGAACGCTCATTGCCGATCATTCCGCTTTCGAGATGCACTGTCACGGTATCGCCGTCGCGGATATCGAGTTCTTCAATCAAGCCCGGGGCGTAAGTCAGGATGGGCATGGCGGCGTTGATGGCGTTGCGCTCATAGATCGCGCCGAACGATTCAGCCAGGATCAGCGGAATGCCCAGTGATTGGAAGCAATCCACCGCCTGCTGACGCGAGCTGCCCGCGCCGAAATTCTTGCCCGTCATGACGATGTCGCCGGGTCGCGCCTGTTTGGCGAAGTTCTCATAGCCTTTCAGATTATCAAAGGTGTACTGCCCCATATCCTTAATATCCGTAATGGTCAGGTAGCGGTTGTGGAAGATCATGTCGGTATCGATATCGTCCATTGGGATCAGCCAAACGCGGCCGCTGAATTCAACCGGTGTTGTGACAGGACGCCCTTTCGCCCGGGCTTCACCCAGGCGGATGCCCAGGGCGGTGAACCGGGCGGCTTCCCGCGGCAAATCATCCGGTGTGGTGATGTAGCCGGCCACCGCCGACGCAGCCACGATGGCCGGTGATGCCAGGTAAACACTGCCTTTGCCCTGCTTTCCGGCGAAGTTACGATTGCCCGTGCTGACGGTGATTTCGTTCGGTCCGTTCTGACCGATCTGTCCGGCGGCGCAGCCCGCACAGCCGGCATTGGAAACCAGTGCGCCGGCATCTTTGAAGATCCGGATCAGTCCCTCTTCCAGCGCCTGTCTCCAGACCGCATCCGTCGCAGGTACAATCTTCAGAACCACCCCGGGAGCCAATTTTTTATCCTTCAGAATAGCGGCGGCGATGCGGAAATCCTCCATACGACCATTGGTACAGCTGCCGATAAAGGCCGAGTCGATCTTGGTTTTTTTTACCGCTTCGATAGCGATATTGTCATGCGGGTGTCCCGGCCGGGCCACCATCGCCTTGAACGTGGAAATATCTACCTCCACTTCACTATCGTACTCCGCATCCCGGTCGGCTGCGACAATTTCGATCTTTTTACCGGTCCGCGTTTCCAATTCCGCAACAACGGCCGGTGTAGGCGTGAACAGGATAATGATGGCGCCCATCTCGGTGCCCATCGACGAAATCGTGATGCGTTCATCGAGTGTCAGCGCATCGACCGCTTCTCCGCTCATTTCCACCGAATAGCCCAGCAACTGATTGGCTCCAAAGCGGTCGAGCAGGTTCAGCACAATGTCTTTGGCGCTCACGTTTTCAGGGCGCTTGCCGGTTAAATTCAGTTTCACCGATTCCGGCACTTTAAACCAGGCCTTGCCGTGGGCCCAGACGGCGGCAATATCCTGGTCGCCCATGCCCTGACCGAAGGCTCCGATTGCGCCCATAATATTGGCATGCGAATCGGTGGAGACGAAGGTTCCGCCGGGCAGAATCAGGCCGTTATCGATCGCCAGGTGCGTCCCGATTCCGGCATCCACATCGTAGATCCGGATGCCCTTCTCGCGGGCATACTGACGGCAGAAATGCTGATTGGCCGCGTATTTCTGATCGGACCCGCCGGGATTACAGTCAAAGGTAAAAAAGGTGCGCAACGGATCGTTTACTTCCAGACCGTTATCGATCAGGTTCTTGACCACATTGGCGCCGCCGAAATCGCGGGCCGCGCGCGCGTCGATCCCGACATCGATAATATCACCGGGGTTGACTTCCGTCAGATTGCTGTGACTAGCCAGTATTTTCTCGATCAGGTTCATACCTTGAGCCTCTCCTTAAACGGCAGGAATGTCATGAAATCGGCATGATGCACGATGTAGGCTTCAGTGCTGCGTTTGATCAAATCCCCCTCGCCGGCGTGGGCGGCAATGATATGGCAGACCTCGGCTCGCACCCCACACTGCTCCGCCAGGGAAACGCCCGAAAACGGGTGGCGCAGGTACTTTCCGTAAACACCCTGAACGGCTTTCCCGTTTTCATCGAGCACATACTCGAGTAATTTGCCGATATCGCAGAGAATCGCGCCGGCGATCAATACGTCCATATCGACTGGCAATTCGCCGTGGTACATTTCGTTGATCGTCTGACCGGCGTCGCGCGCAATGCGCACGACCGAACGTTTGTGATCCATGAAGGTCACCTTCAGATCCGGCCCGCATAGCAAGGTGAACGGAATCCGTCGCAGATCGTCCGCAGTCAGAACGCTCTTTTCGAGGGCCAGTTCCCAGGTCCGGGCGGTTTTTTCGCGTAATTCTTTATCCTGAATCCAGGTCAGTTCAGGCCATAAATCCAATATTTCTTTTTTCACAATCCTGCCTTTCTTAATTTGCCACAGAGACACTGAAAGCACTGAGATTAACAAAAATTTATTTAAAAATTCTCTGTGCCTCCGTGGCTGATCACCACTATTTCATCCTGGCGATGATCGCATCGGCCATCTGATGTGTCGATGCCGCACCTTTCTCGACGACATCCGGCCGTCCGGACATTTTCATCATATCATAGGTCCGCACCTTGCCTTCGGCCACAATGCTTGCTACGGCTTTCCGGATTTTCGCGGCGATTTTATTCTCCTCGATATAATCCAGCATCATGCAGGCGGATTCGACCATGGCGATCGGGTTGACGATCGAAACCGGGTAATCCGCGTATTTCGGCGCCGAGCCGTGCGTCGGTTCGAACACGCCGATACCGCTGTCGGGATTGAATTGCGCCGAACAGGCGAAACCGAGTCCGCCGATCAAACCGGCAAATCCATCGGAGACGATGTCGCCGAACATATTGCCGGCGACGATAACGCCGTAGGTCTCGGGATTCTTGGTCAGCCACATCATCTGCGCATCGATATTCGTGTTCCGGAGTTCGATCCCGGGATATTCGTTCTTCTGCATCATCTGCGCCATTTTATACATCATACCGGAAGTCTCGCGGATCACATTAGGTTTTTCGCAAACCGTTACGGACTTATAGCCATATTTGCGGGCATGCTCAAAGGCCGCGCGCAGGATTCGCTCCGTCGCCTTTTTAGTGAAAATCCGGGTGGAAACCGAGATTTCTTCTTTGGGAACCTGTCCGAAATTCTTCTTGAACTTCGGGTGGGTCAGCAAGGCCTGATAGACCTGATCCGGCGGATTGGTCCATTCGACGCCGCTGTATAAACCTTCGGTATTCTGGCGAAAAATCACCACATCCACCTCGGGTTCCTCAATCGCACCCTTTGCGCCGCGGCGAATAAAATTGAGCGGGTTGCCTTTGTATGAATGGCAGGGACGCACACAAATATCCAGACCGAAATGCTGGCGCAGGCCGACAATCGGGCTGGAATAGACCAGACCTTTGTCCTGAAGTTCAGGAACAAGCTCGGCCGCGGCCGCATCTTTAGGCTTGGATGTTATCGCACCGAAAAGTGCAATTTTGTGCTCGGCGATCAGATCCAGCGTCCGCTGCGGCAGCGGATTGCCCTGTCTACACCAGAATTCCCAGCCGATATCCGCATGGATATAATTCGCCTCAAAACCAGCCGCATCCAGCACCCGGACGGCCTCTTCCAGAACATGTTTGCCTATCCCATCACCGGGCATCGTTACGATGGCTCTCTTCGTCATCAATATTCCTCCTAAACTGGTTCTACCTTAGCAATTAGTTAAAAACGTACACCGGATCGATCGTCACGTGTACTTCGCATCCGGGAAAAGCCTCGCGTAAAGCCCGTTTTAACTCTTCACATTCGTTGAAATCTTCGCATCTTTTATTGACCGGATCTATCGGCACCAGGTCAAATATTACAAGTTGATAACCCGGTTTTTTGACAAGCCGCAGATCATGATATTCCTTGATCTCCGCACTATCGCTAACGATGCGATCCAGAATCGCGTTCGCCTTTTTCACATCTTCGCTTTCCATATCAACGGGATCGACGTGGATCATGGAATAGGCATCGAATTTTCGTCGCAGCGTGTCTTCAACATGATCGGCGATTTCATGGGCAATCGTACTGCTTTTTTTCTGATCCACTTCCACATGCACACCGATGAATTTGCGGTTGCCGTAGCTGTGCACCGCGATGTCGTGCGCATTCAGGACGTTCTTGATCGATCGACAGGTTTTACGGATTTCGCGCACCATCTCGGGAGTCGGCGGTTTTCCCAGAAGCAGATCGGCGGCCTCCCTGGCAATCGAATATCCGGCCCAGATAAGAATGATCCCGACCAGGATACCACCAACGCCGTCCAATCGCTTATAACCGAAATCGCTGCCCCAGACCGCGATCAGCACCAGGACTGAACTAAGCGCATCCGTATAATGATGCAGCGAATCGGCTTTGACGGCTCCGGAATGAATCCGTTTGGCGATTTTATCGGCGAATTTACCGAGCGCGTATTTCACCAAGATCGTAAAGACGATGAAGACTAAAATCCCGATGCCAACCCGGCTCACCTGGGGATTCTGAAAACGCTTCACGGCTTCCCGGATGAACTCGAGCCCGGCTACGCAAAGCAGAATCGAGATAATCAGCGTGGCGATATATTCCGCGCGCTGATGACCGTAGGGATGCTCCGCATCCGCCGGCTTGTCGGATATTTTATAGCCCACGATGACGATAATCGAGGTGGCGACATCCGACAGCGAATGGACTGCGTCGGCAATCAGGGCAATCGATTTGATCATCAGGCCGGCAACCAGTTTGGCGATAAACAGGATCAGGTTCACATAGATACTGGCCCAGCCGGCGAAGCGTCCCATGGCCGAACGCAGTTTCGGTTCATCGGGATTTCCGTCCCTCAGTTTTTGGGGTATCAGAAGGCTATAAAAATCAAATTTCACGACAATCCCAGTTTTTTGCGTGTATAGGGAATTAAACCACCGGCATCGAAAATTCCAACCACTTCTTTGGGCAGCGGCGGGAAACGGAAGGTATCCGCTTTGCAGTGGATTTCACCCGCCTCGGTATCGATCTCAATCATCTCGCCATTCTCAAGCGCCTCGACCGCCGCATCGGAAGTCAGGGCCGGCAGACCGAAATTGATGCAATTCCGGAAGTAAATACGCGAGAACGATTTGGCTATCACGGCACCAATCCCGGCATACAACAGGCAGGAGGCCGCCTGTTCGCGCGAACTGCCGCAGCCGAAATTCTTGCCGCCGACAATCACATCGCCTTTCTGAACATTCTTAGCGAAGTCCGCATCCAGATCCTCCAACGCGATTTTCGCCATCTCCCTGGGATCCGTGATGGTGTAGGTATATTTCCCGGGGAAAATCACGTCCGTATTGACGTCATCCCCGTATTTCCAGACCCGACCCTTGATCAGCATGCTGCCTCCTTTGTGATTTCAAATTGAAAATTCCCTGATTTCAGATATACGAAAGCAGATATTCGATAGCAGATTTGAGATACAGAATATCCGATTTGCATTACCGGCTCTGCTGTTTCTTAATAGTTTTAACGGATTGGACTAAGATACTGATTAATTCATCTGTTTCTTTTAAAATTGAACCCATACAGTCTTTGGATGTAATATCTGTTCTTAATAGCAATCTTAGCCAGAATGAAGATTCGCGCAGTTCTTTCAGAACAACCTGTAGTTTGTGAACAAAATCCGCTTTACTCTCGGCAGATCGTGCTTCTTCGTAATTGGCTCCGCATGAGGTTGCGGACCTTACAAGCTGATGAAAGATGTGCCTGGATGAGTAAGATTGATTCAATTTACTTTCCAGGTGCAATACCGAAACCGCATAATCTAAAAATCGGTCTGATAACTCTTCCGGATTCACGACTCATCCCTATCTTAAATCATAAACCTACTATCACAAATCGCATATCAGAAATCTAAGAATTACTATTCCTAAAATCCACGATCTCTCCCGCCAGCGCGCAGACCGCCGCGGTTCGCGGGCTGGCCAGATAGACATCCGATTCCTTGTTGCCCAGCCGGCCTTTGAAATTACGGTTGGAGGTCGCCACGACGGCCTCGCCGTCGGCCGGAACGCCTTCATGGTTACCCATGCAGGGCCCGCAGCCGGGATTCATGATCACAGCTCCGGCTTCGACCAAATCAGTGATCCAGCCGCGTTTGAGCACTTCAAGGAAGATTTCCTGCGAGGCCGGGAACACCAGCATACGCACTTTCGGATGAATTTTCTTGCCGCGCAGCACATTAGCCACGACCTCGAAATCCTCAACCCGGGCATTCGTACAGGAACCGAAAAACACCTGCTGAATCGGCGTACCGACAACTTCGCGGACAGGGACGACATTATCCACTGTATGCGGTTTGGCGATCATGGGCTCTAGTCCGGATACGTCGTATTTGTATTCCGCCAGGAACTGCGCATCCGGGTCCGACTCGACGACTTCGAACGGCACTTTGACGCGTTGTTTGAGATAGGCCAACGTCTCGGCATTGGGAATTATGTAACCGGCCTTGGCTCCGATCTCGACGGCCATATTGGTCAAGACGAAGCGGCTGGCAATCGACATATTGTCGATAGTTGATCCGCAGAATTCGATGGCCTGGTAGAGGGCACCGTCAGCGCCAATATCCCCGGCGATTTTCAGCATCAGATCCTTGGAAGTGACGCCCGCAGGAAATTCGCCTTCCACCCGGATGCGGATCGTCTCCGGCACACGCAGCCAGATTTTGCCGCAGGCCATAATCGCAGCCATCTCACTGCGCCCGATCCCGGTAGAAAAAGCCCCAAAAGCACCGTACGAAGTCGTATGCGAATCCGAACCGAGGATCAGGGCGCCCGGCCACACATGCCCTTTCTCATGGATAACCTGGTGGCAGATACCGACTTCGATATCATAAAAATGGGGAATGCCCTGCTTCTCGACAAAGCTGCGAATGTCTTTATGATTCTGGGCGAATTTCGAGTTGGCCGCCGGTGTACAGTGATCCAGAATAATCACATGCTTTTGGGGGTCGTAGACTTTGTCCTCCCCAATTTTATAAAAAGTACTGGAAATAGCGGCCGTATTGTCATGTGACATCGCCACATCGGGCTCGACCTCCACGATCTCGCTGGCCACGACTTCTTTGCCCGCTTTGCGGCCCAGTATTTTTTCGGAAAATGTTTTTCCCACTGCAATTACCTCCGTTAAAATTCAATCTGTAAAATGCACAATGCCCGGCCAAATAGATCCAGGCAATTTTCAGTTATCGGATTTTAAGAAAAATTTCGGTGATCATTACTCTTCCGTTATCACAGGTGAACGATTTGCTAAAAATGATTGTTATTCGTTAGCCGGGTGGAGCTTTATTTTCAGGTGCAATTTATAGGCGGACGGTGTCAACATATCCCGATGTTTTCATCTTTTACCAACGCGCAGAATTTAGATAGAAATATATCATTTATCAACCGAATACCAGCACCTAACCGAATATAGCTTTATTTTTTTAACTCATAAAATTACGGGGCGGCGCGAACTTTTCAACATTGCCCGCATCGCACTGTTTGCGAACATCTGAAAATTGGGCTAAATTATTAAAGCAAAAACGAAACAATCAGGAGGCTACGTTGGAGAAACAGGGTACTGCGGGGAATCAGGGCAACGATGTCCGCTCGGATTGTCATGTGACCCTTACGTTAAACGGTGAGGGCAACGGGATTCAAATCGATCTGCAGAGCAAGGTCGCAAAATTGTTCGGCGATGATATCCGGACGCTATGTAGCGCTATACTGAAATACTTTAATATAAAAGATGCCAGGTTGACCGTCGTGGATTACGGGGCGCTTCCTTTCGTGACGGCCGCGCGGATCGAAGCCGCCGTCAAGCAATGCATAGAAACGGAAGCCAACTATTTGTTCGATATACTTCCCGAAAATCAGTACACAACAACTCGCGATCGCCACCGCCGCTCGCGATTGTATCTGCCCGGTAACCAGCCAAAATTCATGATCAACGCAGGATTACACCGACCGGACGGGATCATTCTCGACCTGGAAGATTCCGTGGCGCCCTCCAAAAAGATTGAAGCGCGTTTTCTGGTGCGGAACGCCCTGCGCAGTGTCGATTTCTACGGCGCCGAACGCATGGTGCGCATCAACCAGATACCGAGAGGCCTGGATGACCTCGACTACGTCATTCCACACAACGTCAATCTGATCCTCATTCCCAAATGCGAATCGGCGGATCAGATCCGGCAGGTTGAAGACCGGATCGCCATGATCTCACAGCAGTACACGCTGGAAAACCCCGTCCACCTGATGCCGATTATTGAAAGCGCACTGGGCGTGATCAAACCCTATGAAATCGCCACGGCCTCGCCGAATGTCGTTGCTCTTGCGATTGGCCTGGAAGATTACACCGCCGATCTGGGCACACAGCGCAGCCCGGAAGGACGCGAGACCTTTTTTGCCCGCTGCCAGGTTGCCAATGCCGCCAAAGCGGCCGGGATCCAACCGATCGATTCGGTCTTCTCCGATGTTGCGGACATGGATGCTTTAAAGAATGTCATCCTCGAATCCAAATCACTCGGTTTCGAGGGTATGGGCTGCATTCATCCGCGGCAGATTGGCATAATCCACGAGAATTTCGCTCCCAATCCAACGGAAATCGAAAAAGCCTGCGCGATCGTCAATGCATTCCATGAAGCCGAAGAACAGGGGCTCGGCGTCGTTTCACTCGGCTCCAAGATGATCGATCCGCCAGTTGTCAAACGCGCCCAACACACATTAGACATCGCCATTGAAATCGGAAAACTCGCTAAAAACTGGAGAGAGTCCTATGGCAAGTAAACTCGTCAAAAACGCCGTCGGCCGCCTGGTGCCGACTGAGATAAACGGACAGGCAGTCATTCCCTATAAAGGGCTTGGAAAACACCGGCCCGAAGGGATGCGTTATGGTCCGCGGATTGCCACTTGTCTCGACTACCCCAAAGATGGCAACAAGGTCGTAGCGAGTCTGAAAGAAGCCCTGCAGCTTGCCGGCCTTAAAGACGGTATGACGATCTCCACCCATCACCATCTGCGCGACGGCGACCTGGTCAGCAATATGCTCTTCGATAGCATTCACGAAATCGGCGCCAGGGAACTGGTTTGGTTTCCTTCGGCCTCTTTTCCCTGCAACGCGCCGCTTATTCCCTATCTTGAGGACGGTACGATCAACCGCATCGAAGGCAGCATGAACGGACCGCTGGGACGTTTCGTTTCCCAGGGAAAAATGAAGGGCACTGCGGTACTGCGCTCGCACGGTGGACGAGTCCAGGCCATACAGGATGGTGAAGTGAAAATCGACATCGCCGTGATCGCGGCGCCTTCCTCGGACGCTTTCGGCAACGCCAACGGCCAGAACGGGCCGAGCGCCTGCGGGGTCCTGGGCTACGCCAAAGCCGATTACCTTTTTGCCGATAAGGTCATTGTCGTGACTGACAACCTGGTCGATTTTCCCAACATGCCGATGGAAATTGAAGGCAATTACGTCGATTATGTCGTCGTTGTCGATAAGATCGGCATTCCCGAAAAAATCGTCTCTGGAACTACCAAAATTACCAAAAGCCCGGATCGCCTGCTGATCGCGGACTTGACCGCCCGTTTCCTGGAAAGCAGCGGCGTTCTGCACGACGGCTGTTATATGCAGTCCGGCGCCGGCGGAACATCACTGGCGATCGGTTATTTCACCCATCAGATTCTCAAACAAAAGGGCTGGAAATCCCGGTTGGGATTCGGCGGCAGTACGCAATACATGGTCCAGATGCTCGAGGACGGATCGATGCAACACATCCTCGATGCCCAGGCCTTCGACCTGGAAGCCGCCCGCAGTATCGCCCGCAACGCCAATCACCATCAATATTCCGTTTTCAACGCCTACAACTTCCACTCCAAGGGCAACCTCACCGCCATGATGGATATCATGATCCTGGGCGCGACCGAAGTCGATCTCAATTTTAACGGCAACGTCGTCACCCATTCCGACGGGTACCTGCTGCACGGCATCGGCGGCTGGCAGAATTGCCTGCACGCCAAATGCGTCATTCTCCCGATTCCGCTCTTCCGCGACCGAATCCCCGTCATCCGGGATAAAGTAACGACCCTCGTCGGTCCCGGCGAACTGATCGATGTCATCATCACCGAACGCGGTATCGCCATCAACCCGCTGCGCCAGGACTTAATCGACAGCGTCAAGGATTCCGGGTTGCCCATCAAAACGATTCAGCAGTTGAAAGACGAAGCCGACCGTATCTGCGGTATCCCGGCCGACATTCAACTGGAAGAAGACATCGTAGCGGTCATCAAGTGGGTGGACGGCACAGTCATCGACGCTGTTCGAAAAGTCAAAGAATAATCAATAATAATCCATCGAGTTATATTAAAGCCTTCCGGGCTGTCAAATCCGGAAGGCTTATTCATTTTCACCACGAAGTCGGCTGTTTCCGGGTGCAATGGAATGCGGGCAACTACCCGAGCGGGATTTACCTGGAGCGCATCTCTGCCACCGGTCCCGGACCTTCGTTCAGCAGTGTTAAGAAAATGCTGTTGTTGAAGTGAGATAGGATGCTACGCAGGAACTTCCGCGTCAACGGATAAAAGGGACTGCACCCAGGCGCGATTTTCCCAGAGCGCACAGCCGCCGCGCGTTTCCGTCAGTTTATCGTGATTCTGGCGGATGACCTTGAGGAACTCAGAGCGCAGAGCCTCTTCCAGTGAAATATTCTCAAGATTTGTATCCGAATAAGGCGCGAACGGGCAGGGCTCCAGGTTTCCGGCGGGATTGATATGCACGAAACCGCGCCCGGCCGCCAGGCAGCCGCCGAATTTCTCCTCCTCACCGGGCAAGGCGAAAAACAAACCGGGGTACTCATCCTGAAAGCGGTTCGTCAACTGTGACAATTGCTGTTTCTGATCTTCCGTCAGCGTCAATTCCAGCGTCCCTTCAGCCACCGGAACATATTCGACATAAAATATCATCTTGCAGCCGCTGCGCAGGATTTCCTGCACAAAGGCTTCTTCCGTGACCTTTTCGAAATTCTGACAATTCACAGTGATCGAAATCCCCCAGAAAATGCCGCGATTCTTCAGCTTCGGGATGGCCTTGGCGACCCTTTGATAGACGCCGGCACCGCGCCGCTGGTCGGTCTCCTGTTCGTGGCCTTCGATACTGAGCACCGGCATCAGGTTCCGACGCTTGCGTATGTTCCGCACGAAAGCTTCATCGATGAGCATTCCATTCGTAAAAACCGGGAAGATGATTCGTGGAAATCGCTGCGCCACCTCGAGAATATCGCTACGCATCAATGGTTCACCGCCGGCCAGCATGATGATCGAAACACCCAGTTGTTGCGCTTCACTAACGATTCGCTCGAACTTTTGTGCACTCATCTCCTTTTCTTCAAAACCGTGGAACTTGCGTGCATAGCAGCCGGCACAATTGAGGTTGCAGCGATTGGTGATGCTCATGATCATCAAAGGCGGCACATGCACGCCCCGGGCTTCATTCGCCGTGCGCATCTTCACGGCGCGGCGCTGCCAGCGTAGCGTTTTAGCCATAAAAGCAAATAGGCCCGGATTACGAAAGGATAGTTTCAGGGCATTTTTAAAATCCCGACCGATCAGGTCATTTAGAATCTCAATATAGTCATCCCGCATTTCTTTAGTTCATTTCTAAAGATAATATTACAATCGTCACATGCGATTTTCTGGCCACTTATTCATTTACCGTTGTATCAATTTCCGGAAATCTTCCATTAGTCGTAAAATCGAAAAAATGGTTGTCAGGAACCCGAACATATCCTATCCATAACTGATTCGGATCACTTCGTAATGGTAAAAAAACCGTTTAAGTTTACGTAAAATTAACTTCGGATTCCATCGAAATCAGCTGTCGTTTCGCACAGATAATCCTTTCCCCGCTCCCGCCAAAGTCTGTCCGATATCCGGAATTCAACGCCCGGGAGACTTATATAATCCCGGCGCCGGATGTTTTTACTTTCAGTGGAATGCAGCGGAGTATCAGAGCGGATTATATCTAGTGCGATTATGTGCAACTCCGACGATTTCCGGGAAAAAAGGTTTTCAAACCGTGATGAAGATGATTCTACTGAAATAAACGATTCAGGCCTTAGCATTATAATTTATGCGGCGCGGGTAACTACAACTCAGTCAAAATGCTCTGATTGAGTTCAGTGACTTTTTCGTGACCCAGCAGGCGATCCACCACGGTCAAGGCAAACTTCAGGGCCGAACCCGCTGCCTGGCCGGTGATGATATTGCCGTTGACGCACACGGATTCATTCCGGCAGGAGAGCGGCAGTTGATTCATGACCGAAGGATGAATCGTAAAGCTGTCATCTTCGAGCACTCCGGCTTCGAAAAGCACCAGAGGACCGGCGCAAATCGCGGCTACAATTTTACCCTCTTCATCAAGTTTTTTAACCAGGCCCACGATCCGCGGGTCCTTTCTTAATATATCGGAACCGGGCATGCCGCCGGGCAGAACTATAGCATCGTACACCACACCGTTAATCTGATTGATAAAAAGATCGGCGTGCACCACGATCTGGTGAGCCCCTTTGACGTGCAATGAATCCAGACTGACAACATCTACGGCGATTCCCGCCCGGCGCAGCACATCGACAATCGTGATCGCCTCAATCTCCTCAAATCCTCCCGCTAATGGAACCAAAACTTTAATGCTCACTCTTCCCCCTCATTCATGATTATGCAACCGTACTTTCCAGTAAACGAATTTGCCCCAGGTCCGCATCCAGCTCCGCCTTAACGCCGATGGGCACCGTCCATTTATCCTTGATATGCCCGATCATGGCGCCGCTGTAAGCCGGTATTTTCAGCGGTTCAATATACTGCCGCAGCAGTTCCTCAATCGAGAAAGCGCCGTAGCCCTCTCCGGGCTTACAATCGGTGAACTTGCCGATCACGATTCCATTTAGTTTTTTCAAATTACCAACCAGTTTTAAATGCGAGAACATGCGGTCGATGCTGTACGTTTTCTCGCCGACCTCCTCTAAAAACAGGATAGCGCCCTCGTAATCCGGCTCGTACGGCGTGCCGACCATGGCCGTCATTAGCGAAAGGTTGCCGCCGATCAGCCGGCCCTCAACCTTACCGGGATAGAGGCGAATGATGCGGTTTTCCGTTTCGACCAGGTCTTTCTCGGACTTCGGCGGATTGCTGAGCGCTGCCGGAATATCGCCTTTGGCCAACATATCCCGAAAAGAATTTATGGTAAACTCATTAAATGTCGAAATTCCAACCGGTCCGTGAAAAGTCACCAATCCCGTCTTGGCATAGATCGCATTGATCAGTGTCGTGACATCACTGTAACCGATGAAAATCTTCGGATTATTCGCGATCAATTTGTAATCCAGGTAGGGCAGGATGCGCTGGCACCCCCAGCCGCCGCGAATGCAGACTATGGCTTTCACCTGTGGGTCACTCACGAAGTTATGGATATCGTCCGCCCGGGCCTGATCCTCACCCGCCAGGTCGCCGAAACGGTCCAGCACGTGCTCGCCGATCTTGACTCGGTAGCCAAGCGCTTCAAAGACTTCTTTTGAAAAAGCTACGTCATCCGGGGGATTGACCTGCGAGGCCGGGGCGATCAGTCCGACGGTATCGCCTTCAAGCAAACGCACTGCTTTGATGATTTTCGATCCGCCAAAGGCAGTTGTCGCAGAAAAAATGCCGCGGGGAATCGTCATCAATGCTGCCGCCGCCAGGCCACTCCTCTTTAAAAAATCTCTTCTACTCGACATCTCTTCCAATCGTTTAACTTCAATGATCTTATGCTTTATTCATCGTTTTCGGGGATTTCGGGCCGTTTGCCGCTCAATGCAAATTTATACAAATATTAGCCTAAACCAAATTGTAAAGCACAGCGATAACGCAAAAGTGTTCAGAAACCGGACACACGCTATAAAACTGTTCTAGTCGCCCGAAGCGGCAATCGTTCGAAAAAGTGTTCAGAACAAATCCGAAAATGCCTTATATTTTCATCGAAAGACAGCGCGAAGCTGAAACCCCAAGGAAACCATGAATCCAAATATCGAATCTTTTATAAAGACCCTGAAACGCGGCAAAGCGCCTTATGTCCCAATCGCCGAACTGGGCATCCATCGCAGTATCATGGAAAAATATATCGGGCATCCGATCCTGTCCCTGCATGATGAGGTGGAATTCTGGCATAAAGCCGGCTACGACTATATCAAGCTGCAACCGGCCGCCGATTTCAATCCGGGCCAGGTCTTTCTCCAGGATGCGGAAAATGCCACGATCAACGAAGACGGTACGGTTTCGCGCAACTGGGCTACCGAAGGAAAGGGCGTTATTTCTTCCTGGGAAGATTTTGAGAAGTACCGATTCCCGAAAGCGTCCGATTTCGATTATTCCCGGCTCGAACAGGTACGCGAGCTGCTGCCCGATGGGATGGGCGTCATCGGCCAGTACGGCGACATCTTTACCATGGTCTGGGAGATGATGGGCTTTGAAAACTTCTCGTTCGCCCTCTTCGATAATCCCGAACTGGTGCAGTCCCTGTTCGACAAAATCGGCGAACTGGTGCTTGGGATGTTTGAATATTTCGCGCAGAGTGATGCCGTGGATGTTCTGTGGTACAGTGATGATATTGCCTATGTCACCAGCCTGATGATGTCGCCCGCCGTGCTGCGACAGTATTTCTTCCCCTGGCTGAAGAAGATCGGCGAGCTGGCGATCGCCGCGAACAAGCCTTTGATTTACCATACGGACGGTGTGCTCTACGATGTTATGGATGATATTATCAACTGCGGCGTGGACGCCCTGCACCCGATCGAGGTGCAGGCCATGAAACTGGCCGAAGTCAAAGCCCGCTACGGCGATAAACTGTGCCTGATCGGGCACGTGGATGTCGATCTGCTCTCCCGCGGCACGCCTGCGCAGGTACGCGAACAGGTGCGCAAAAATATCGAAGAAGCGGCTTATAACGGCGGCTACTGCGTCGGTTCCGGAAACAGTGTGCCTGACTACGCCAGTTTCGAAAATTACGTCGCCATGATCGAAGCCGCCCGGGAATTCGGCCGCTAAGTTTGAAAAATAAATCAACCATAAATTTCCGATTCCATAAACGGTATCTACTCATTTTTCTACTCTTTTTTCCCTATGTCATTTTCGGCGCCGGGTGGAACCGCGAAGATTTATCCCTGCAATATTTTCAATCGCTGCCGGATCACTACTGGAACGGTTTCAAAAGAATTGCGGACTGGGATCAACATAAGTACGTTTTACTGACCGGCGTGATTTTACTGCCGCTGGCCCTCCCGCTCGATCATCCGATTCAGGACCGGATCGAAAATCATAAACTCTTTGCGGACCCGGTTTCCCGCGTCGGGGATGCCTACGGCGAGTTTTGGGGCTATGCCGGGGCCGGAGTCGCTATCACGATAACCGGGCTTCTTAAACACCAGCCGCTGCGCCGGACGGCCGCAGATGCGATCCTATTGGGTGAAACCATCGGAACCACCGCGGTATTTTCGGAAGCGCTGAAGCGCATCGTGTCCCGCCGCCGGCCCAACGGGAACCGTTATAGCTTTCCTTCGGGGCATACCGCCGGTAGTTTCGCGCTGGCCGCGACACTACAGGAAATCTACGGCAAAACCGTCGGCATTCCCGCTTACGCAATGGCCTGGTTCGTGGCCGCCACGCGCATGAATGATGACAAACACTATCTCTCCGATGTCGTCGCGGGCGCGGTACTCGGCACCGTAATCGGGCGTAGTTTCGCTGCCCAACATGCTTTCGAATGGAATGCCGAATGCGATCGCGACCGGGCAACACTTTCGCTTTCGATCCCTTTCTAATGGATAATTTTTTGCAAATAGTAAACGGAGATGCGGCACTGATCCTCGACGGCGCTATGGGCACCGAACTGGCCCGGCACGGTGTTCCGATCGAACTGCCGCTCTGGTCAGCCGCAGCCATTCGCAGCACCCCCGGAATCGTCCGGCAGATTCATCTCGATTATATCCGGGCCGGCGCCGATATCATCACCACCGCCACTTTCCGTACCGACACCCGCACTTTCGGCAAAGCCGGGCTGGATCGCAGGGAGGCCGAGCAGGCCACCCGCCTGGCGATCGAACTGGCGCGCGACGCCGGCGAACAGGCCAAAACCGAACGGAAGATTTGGATCGCCGGTTCGATGTCACCGCTCGAAGATTGCTATCACCCTGAACTGACTCCTGATAAAAATACCGCCTTCCGTGAGCATCGCGAGAAAGCCGGCTGGCTGGCCGCAGGCGGTGTGGATGTTATCCTCATCGAAACCATGAACACGGCCCGCGAAGCCCTCGCCGCCTCAATCGCCGCTCTCGAAACCGGTCTGCCGGTGCTTACGAGTTTCATATTGAATTCCGGGGGAGACATCTTTAACGGCGATGATCTGCCAGAAACCGTTCGTGATCTGACTTCGGAAGGCATCCACGGCTACGCACTGAATTGCACGCATCACAGCACGATCACGAAAGCCATTGAAAAACTTGTAACAACGATTGGTCCGCCTATGGCCGTGTACGCCAACGCCGGAATCTTCGATCCGCTTTGCGGATGGCAGGAAGACCCACAATTCAATCCGCAGTTCTACGCCGGTGTCGCCGATCGATGGCACCGCCTGGGCGTCCGCATTATAGGCGGATGCTGCGGTACGACTCCCGAACATATCCGCGCCCTCGGCAGCCTGAAAGAAAGAGTCCAGGGTGACGGGGTATCACTCTGGACTGGAGGGTAGTGAGGGTTGGGGATCAATTACAAAAGTCGATTAAATATAAGGTCTTTGGATATTTATTCTTTTGAGGCATGTCACAAAATGAGATATATTTCGGAAGATCAGGATTTGTCTTTACTAAACGATGAGTGAACTTCGTAAAAAATTGGACAATTTTATCCGCCGTGAATCCCCCCGCGAGGAACCGGAATCCGAAATCCGGGCGCACCTGCAGCGGCTCTACGACCGCAGCACGCACCCCAAACACTTCCCGGATGAAGCGGTAATCCGGCGCTACCAGCGCCTGGATGAATGCGTCTCCGGCCGTTGGCAGAATACGCCCTTCGGCGATATTTTCATCGGACTGACCCGCTACCCGGAAACACATGAAGTCGGTACGGTCCCGGTCAAACGGATTTTTTCGATTGACGATAACTGGTTATCGCGCCTCGGGAATTTCGGCCGGGAAACGATGATCGATTTCCGCCAGACTGTGTTCGTTGACACCGAGACTACCGGCCTGTCGGGCGGCTCCGGAACCGTCGCTTTTCTGATCGGCATCGGCTACTTTGTCGCGGATGAATTCCAGGTAGATCAATATTTCATCGACACTTTTACCCGGGAAGAGGGTATGCTGGACCTTGTCGCCAAATTTATTAAGCCGTATCCCACGGTGGTGACTTTCAACGGTAAAACTTTCGATCTGCCGCTGCTCGAAAGCCGTTATGTCATGGTCAGGCAAACTTCGCCCTTCGCCGGTCTCGATCATCTGGATCTCCTGCACCCCAGCCGTCAGCTCTGGAAGCTGGAATTGGAAAATTGCCGCCTGCAGACAATCGAACAGAAGATTTTGCATTTCAATCGCATCGACGATGTGCCCGGAGAGGAAGCGCCGCTGATCTACTTCCGCTACCTGCGCGACGGCAACCCGGTTCCGCTGCAGCCGGTTTTCAAGCACAACGCCGACGACATCATTTCGATGGCCGCCGTAACCTATCAGCTCTGGCGCCAGTTCCACGCCAAAGATGAAGATGTGTCCAGCGGCCTGATCGATCATGCCCGCGGCCGAATCCTGACCAACAAAGGCGAACCCGAGATGGCCGCGCAAGCCTATCAAAAGGCCCTGCAGGGAGAACTCAGCCTCGGCCGCCGCAAGGATGTCCTGATCCGGCTGGCCCTCCTGCAGAAACGGCTGGGTCGCTGGGATGAATTCGAGGCTACCCTGCGGCAGGCGATCGAAATGTCCGATCCGTTTCATATGCTGCCTTTTGAGGAACTCGCCAAATATTATGAGCATCGTAAAAAGGACTACGCCGTCGCCATCGAGACGGTTTCTGAGGCCATCCGCCAATTACCAACACACCGCGTAATGGAGAGTGACGACCTCATGCATCGGCTCAACCGACTACACAAGAAAATGGGCGGCTAATCCGGCCCGCGTTACACGACGGGAAAATCAGCCCAAGCAATAAAAATCTGTGAAATCCTTATTGTGACCTCCGCACATCGCCTGCACTTTAAATCCCTGAAGAGAATTTGCGATTGCCTCAGACATCCATAATACTCATCCTCCGCTGGTATGAGTGATTAGCTGATGCAATTTTTCTCATTTCCCGGCCCGCACTCCTGAACGGATAGTAGTACTACCTGCACCGAATTCCTCTCCGGAGTCCAATGCCTTAGCGAAGGAGAATCATCAAAGACCCGGATCAGATATGTCGCCTTGCTGATATTCTTTTATTCCGTATCCTTGACACATCTAATTGACATACCGAGACTTTTTTTATAATCATATCTGCGAATAGCAGTATTATTGTTGTACATATCTCTCCACCAGGCGAAGTCATCCTGACTGCCTGGCGAAGCCGTCCAGAAGCTGGCATCCACCCCGAGATGTTCGTACCTACCGTCTTCACGATAACCTCCGGCCAATGCCGTGAAACCATAGTCATCCGTTCCGTTCCCGCTGCCCCCGACATAATTAGTCCAGCCAAAAGTGGATTTAAGCTTCATCCCTTGATCAGTGCCTCGCCATCCCGTAAGATCAGCATCGGACTGGCTCATGCCCATATACATTTCCAGCTGCTTCCATTCCTCGTCCGTCGCGACATGCCAGCCTTCCGGGGCCAGACCGCGGCTGTCGTCAATGGCATACCAATTATAAAGACGGCCGTACAAGTTGGCATGATTGATATAGTTATTATAATTACAATAGGCGCCAGTGGTCAGATCGGCCCATCCGGTGCTGTCCGCAACATTCGGAATAGCGTCGCCATTGCGGTAGTGAGTCACTTTCAGGTTCTCCGCCATCCATATCTGAGTGCCGATCGTAACCGTCCGGTAAATGTTTCCGTCAATATCCGTTACCGTCAATTCTGCTGAGACAGGCAAAAAACTGATACTGTCAATCTCTGCGAGGTTATAGCTGTTCACCGAACCGTTCCTGGTATGAATATTCAAGGTCTGTGCGTAGACCATCGTTGAAATCAACAGAAGAAAACAGATTGTGATCTTTTTCATGGTTTTATTTCCTTATCACTTGATTAATAGCATTTTCTTTGATAAAGTCCGATTTTCAAAACGAATGGCATAGATGTAAAAACCGCTGCCCACTTTCTCACCGGACTGATCGCGTCCTTCCCAGATGAACTGATACCTTCCGGTCTGCCGGTTTCCGTGGAAATATGTTTTTACCAAATTGCCTTTCAAGTCGTAGATCGTGATCTCAACAGATCCCGATTCCGGTATTTCATATTCAATGACTGTGGAAGGATTAAAGGGATTCGGATAATTTTGCATGAGCCTGAACGATTTTAAAATGTTGTGCAAGCTCTGGTTGTTCTTGATATCCGTAAGTCCGCTAAAATCGATTTTTTCAATATCTGCAATCGCATACGCCACTGTTGTTCCATCACTCAGATTCACATGAAGTTCATAATTCTGAGCATATGCAAGTGAACAGAACAAGATGACGCAGATCAGGAATCGCCGTTTTTCCATTCGCACCTCCTTTAATTTTAAGGTTTTAATCCAAACATTAGCGGATTTAAGTGAAAACATAAAATTTCGTATAAGGCAATACCAAGTTGCCTATTCAAAAAGTCACTTTTTTTACGATATTACAACAAATACAAGTTGTGATTCTTCCAGTTCTCCGAATTGATCTTCCTCATCGGATCCCTGCCTCACTGACTTACACTGTCTTGTTGACTGGTAAGTCTTTAAACAATAATAAGACCTGCCCTTTAGATTATCAAGTAAAAAAATGCTTTAAATTAAGGAGCAAAGAGTTGAGGATTAGGAATAAATAATCCGGAGAAAAGTATTGCTTTTTCAGAAGGTATTTCGGCTGCTCCTTCTTTTTTCATTCTTCATTTTTCTCATTCCGTGGCTGCGCTCCGGAACGGACAGAACCACTTGTAATAGATTCCGATGGGGAGTACAATCCCGTAGCGATAGAAGCAAATCCAATTCATCCCAAAGAGCCTCAGCTGGTCTTGGCGCCGGCGATCTTCTCCCTGATTTCCGCTTCGATCTCTTTGCGCCGTATAGGTTTCAATCCTTGTCTCACCAGAGATCCCTTCGGGATTCTGTTGGAAGATGGTCGGAAACTTCCCGAACGGCGTCATCCACTTACCGGTTTTCTGGGTTTCAATCCTTGTCTCACCAGAGATCCCTTCGGGATTCTGTTGGAAGACGGTC
>CAZPRY010000042.1:0-32196 GCA_964589175.1 uncultured bacterium | reverse complement strand
GCAAGAATTAAACTGAAACGACTATACCCGTCATATCATGAATGACATTACACTACGTACTAAGTTCATCCTGCTGACCTGCCTCGTCAACTTCCTTTTTCTGATTCTCTCCTATCAGCTGCTGAAGGTTGACAAACTGCTTTTTCTCGGATCTGAAATCCTGATACTACTGTCCATCGGAATTTTGATTCATCTCTTCCGGGCCTTCATTCGCCCGCTCGATCTAATCGCCAGCGGCACGCAGACGATGAAGGATAGGGATTTCAATACTAAATTCTGCACTATCGGGCAGAAGGAATTGGACCAGCTGATCGAAGTGTACAACCAGATGATGGAACGCCTGCGTGAAGAGCGGATCAAGAAAGAGCAGCAGCACTACTTTCTCGAACAGCTCATCGAAGCCAGTCCCTCCAGCATCATTATACTGGATCTGGACCAGCGGATCACCGCCCTGAATCCCGCTGCGGAAACTACTTTCGGATTCGTTCAGGGCGATATCCGGGGAAAAATCCTGAGCGAGATCGACCATCCCCTGGCCCGGGAACTGGTACAATTCCGCAATGGCGACTCCCGCATCCTGCGGATCGATGGAATTCAGGCCTACAACTGTCACAAGGCGCATTTCATCGACAAGGGTTTCGATCATCATTTCATCCTGATCGAGGAGCTCACCGAAGAGATTTACGCCGCCGAGAAACGCGCCTACGAAAAAGTGATCCGCATGATGTCGCATGAGATCAACAACTCGGTGGGCGCCGTGAACTCGATCCTTGATTCCTGCATCGATTATGCGGCCCAGATTGATGAAGCGTATCGTGAGGATTTCCGCACCGCAATGCAGGTTGCCATGCAGCGCAATACCCGCCTTAACCGTTTTATGTCCAACTTCGCCGAGATCGTGCGCCTGCCGCTTCCCAGCCGCGAAAACTGCGACCTGCCTGGACTGCTCCGGTCGGTGCATGTCCTGATGGAGGCGCAGTGCAAACGTGCAAACGCTGAGTGGCATTGGCAACTCGCCCCCGGGAAATTTGAAGTCAGCATCGATGTGCAACAGATGGAGCAGGTTCTGGTCAACATCATCAAGAATGCGCTGGAAGCGATGGGTAAGGGCGGCAACATCCGGATCATCACGATACCTGAAACCGACCGAAAATTGATCATCCGCAATGACGGCCAGCCGATTCCGCCCGAAGAGAAGCAGAAACTCTTCATCCCGTTTTTCAGTACCAAGCGCAACGGTCAGGGGATCGGGCTTACGTTAACCCGGGAAATCTTGCGTAATCACGGATTTCGTTTTTCCCTGGCGACAACGGACGATGGAAATACGGATTTTGTGATCTGGTTCTACAAATAGATGACCGGCTTACTCCGAAAGCAGCCTCAGGAGCACGTCGGGGTGATTGGTAATGATGCCGTCCACTCCGATGTCTATCATGCGCCGCATCTCAGCTTCGTCATTCACCGTCCAGGTGAGGACCTCGTAACCATGGCGCTGCCACCTCTTCACTTTGTGCTTCCTGATTCGCACCCGCTCTTCCACAAAACTGACGGGCGCGACCTTGCCGCGCAGCCACAAGCGACGCAGAATGACTTTTTCGATGAGGCTCAAGTCTTCGTCCTTGAAAGTTCCGGTGAGCATGCCGCGGCGGATGGCGGGATTCTGCTCCCGAACACGGGCCAGCATGTAGGGATTGAAGGATGTGACGAAGACCTGGTCGACCATGTCAGCGCGCTCGACCTCGGCGACCACCGCATCTACCAGAGGCTCGATGGGTTTGCAGTTTTTAATCTCGATGTCGATCGGGACCACGCCGCCGAAGCGCTCGAGCACTTCACGCAGGGTGGGGATCGTCTCACCGGTAAACGCCTCACCGTACCAACTCCCCGCGTCAAGCGATTTTAATTCTGCCAGGGACAGATCGCCGATCATCCCCTCGCCGTCGGTGGTGCGGTCGACGTTTTTGTCATGGCTGATTACCACTTCGCCGGTGGCGCAGAGAATCACATCGAGTTCGAAGCCGACACCCAGGTCGGCGGCGGCCTCAAACGCGGCCATCGTGTTCTCGGGGGCAGCGCCAGAGAAGCCGCGGTGAGCGATTACCTGTATGTCACCAGCCCAGGCAAGAGTTACAAACAGACAGACAATGAAAGCTTTAGTAAAAATATTTTTCGATTTCATTTTTTTCTCCTGACCAAAGATAAAAACTTTGCTCGCATGAGGCAAGCCTATTTATAGAACCAGTCGCTGCCTGAATGACATCAGTCGGGCAAGGAACCTGTTACCCTCTGCATGCAAACTTATACTTCACGGCCGAATCGTCAAAACAAAGAAGGGCTTCGGTGAAAAAAATATCTGATAATCGAAATTGTTTGTACCCCGAACAGGACTCGAACCTGTAACCCTCTGCTTAGAAGGCAGATGCTCTATCCACTTGAGCTATCGGGGCATGTCAAATATATGGACGTGAGGATTGTCAATCATCCTGGTTGGGAAATTACGCGTCGAGGTGGTCCCGATTCATCGGAAAACCTACGATTTCCTGCTCTTAAAACAGGCGCGTAAACTATTCGTTCTCTCAATTGAAACCACTAGTCGGGGTGGCAGGATTCGAACCTGCGACTTCCTGCTCCCAAAGCAGGCGCGCTAACCGGACTGCGCCACACCCCGTTATCAAAAAAGCAGCATAAATCTAAGAGCGCGGTAAATTATTGACTCTTATATCTTAAGTCAAGATAAAATCCAACTCTAACTGTTGACAAAAATAGTGAAAAATTGTATGTTTATGTGTTTATAACTATCTGGGTAAATTGAAATCTCAGCGAGCAGAAATGTCAAAGAAAGACAAAAAGGTCAGCTCTGACTCGAATCGCGCTTTAAGTAAATATCTAGAGGAAATCGGCAGGTTCAATCCAATGTCCCCCGAGGAAGAAATCGAGATGACCCAAAAAGTCCGGCAAGGCGATCGGGTTGCCCTGAAAAAAATGACCGAGGCCAATCTGCGTTTCGTGGTCAGCGTAGCCAAAGACTACCAGGGGCAGGGCATGCCGCTCACCGATCTGATTAACGAGGGCAACCTGGGGCTCATCAAAGCCGTCAAGCGCTTCGACGAAACCCGGGGATTTAAATTCATTTCTTACGCCGTCTGGTGGATTCGCCAGTCCATTCTCCAGGCGCTTGCCGAACATTCGCGGATCGTACGCCTGCCGCTGAATCGTGTCGGCGCCATCACCAAGATAGCCAAAGAAGCGGAAATCCTCGAACAGCAATACGAACGCGCTCCCCGCCAAGACGAAATCGCGCATGGACTTGAGATGCAGTACAATCAAGTATCGGACGCAATCAATATTTCAAGACGGCATCACTCCCTGGATGAGCCCTTTAGGAGCAGCGAAAAAAACGCCTTAATCGACGTAATTGAAGATGACGGCCAAATACCTCCCGACTTCAGGTTGATGGGAGAATCCTTGCAGTTGGAGATTCGCGATGCCCTGAATACTCTCAAGGAACGCGAACGCGATGTGATCAAAATGTATTTCGGAATCGACCGGGACTACGCCCTCCCGCTCAATGAAATCGGTGAAGAGTTCAGCCTGACACGTGAACGTGTCCGTCAGATAAAAGAAAAGGCAATTCGCCGGCTCCGGCATAAATCACGGAGCCAAAAACTCAAAACGTACCTGGGATAATTGTAATTTAGGAGAAAAGAAAACGAATGGTCGAAGTTAATGTCAAACAGCATGAACCGCTCGAAAAAGCCATCAGGCGCTTCAAGAAAAAATTCGAAAAAGCCGGTATCCTGAAAGAAGTCAAGAAAAACGCCTACTATGTCAAGCCCAGCGAGGAGAAACGTCTGCGCCGCGCCAAGGCGATGAAGCGCCTGCATCGCACGGAAACTTATGAAGAATAATTTTGGACTGTTTTAGTTACAAAATAAATCTCTTATACCAAAAACTTTCCGACCCACCTGATTCTTCAGCGTGGGTTTTCCTGTATGAGGAGTATGTATGTTAATCGAGAGTCTTTCCGGAGTCAGAGGTTGGGACAGCGCATTGACCGAAAATCTGATCAAGTCCTACGCCCTCGCCTTTCGGGAGACCGTCCGGGGCAATAAAATCCTGATCGGTCGGGATACCCGCGCCAGCGGAGCAAACATTCAGTCTCTGTTAGCGGAGGCTCTGCGGAACAGCGGCGCGAATGTCGTCCTGCTCGGTATCTGCCCGACACCAACTGTGCAACTGGCCGTCGAACAACAACACGCTGCCGGCGGGATTGTCATTACTGCTTCGCACAATCCATTGCCCTGGAACGGCCTGAAATTCATCGGGTCCGACGGGCTCTTTCTGGATGGCCCGCAAATGCTGCAATTGAAGAACCGCCGCCTGGAAATCGGCCTGACTCTCGATACCTATCCGAGTAGTACCGGGACCATTCGTGAATACAGCACGGTGTTTGAAGACCATATCCAGGCAGTTCTCCGCATTCCTTACATCGATCCGGCCTCAATCCGTTCGGCTGCATTCAAAATCGTCTTCGACGCGGTCAACGGCGCCGGTTATGAAATTCTGCCGCAACTTCTTTCACAATTGGGCTCTGAAGTGATCCGACTGAACTGTGCACCGGACAAGCCGTTTCCGCGCAGCCCTGAACCGCTGCCGGAAAACCTGGGTGAAGTGATGGAAGCTGTCAAAAAGCATCATGCCGATCTGGGGCTGGTCGTCGATCCGGATGCCGACCGGCTGGCGATCGTCTCGGATGAAGGCAAGCCGATCTCTGAAGAATTCACCCTGGTCTTGGCCGAAAAGCTGGTTCTCTCCAAATCCGAAAGCACCACGAAATCCGTGGTGACCAACCTGTCCACTACTCTGGCGGTAGACGACATCGCCGCTCAATACGGCGCCCGCATCTACCGCACCGCCATCGGTGAGATTAATGTCGCCAAGAAGATGCGTGAAGTCGGCGCAACCGTCGGCGGTGAGGGCAACGGCGGCGTGCTCCTGCCTGAAGCCCATCTCGGCCGCGATTCGCTGGTGGCTACAGTCTTGATCCTGCAATTGCTCGCCGAGGAGAAGGTCGCCCTTTCTCAATTAATGACCCAACTGCCCTCTTACAGCATGGCCAAGAAAAAGGTAGCCCTCGGCGACATCGATCTGGCTGCCGCCATCCCCGAACTCAAAAAACTGGCGGCCGCGGACGAGTACAATACGGAGGACGGCATTAAGTTCAGCTGGCGGGATCGCTGGGTGCATTTGCGTCCCTCCAATACGGAACCCATCATCCGGATTTATGCCGAGGCACCGACCAAAGCCGAAGCCGAAGAGATCGTCGCGCCGTTTGTGCGATTTTTCGAAGGGCATTAATCGTTAACCCTGCACAGCGCTAAATCATTTCATCCAAATTCTCCAATTTTTAGGGAGTCAACCAACCCCCCATCATTTTTTCCTTGACAAAAAGGAAATGCTTGTTTAAAATTGAACAAATGTTAATCTGCAATGAACATATGTACATAAAATGAAAAGCCAGAGACACCAAACTGTTGCCCTTGTCGAAGCCGCCCGGCTCTATTACGAGCACAACTACAGCCAATTGCAGATCGCCCAGAAGCTGGGCATTTCCCGACCGGGAGTATCGCGTCTGTTGCAGCAGGCCCGCGAGAACGGCATTGTTAAGATCGAAATTTGTGATCCATCGGACCGGGGCACCATCGCGGAAAACCAATTGAAACAGAAGTTCGCCCTGAAAAAGGTGGTCGTGGTCCCCAACGACGATGATGATATCACCCTGATAAAAAAACGACTGGGCGTTGCTGCCGCCGCTCTACTCAATGAGCTGAGCACAGCAGGCATGATTCTGGGCGTTTCCTGGGGTTCGACGATGCTGGAAGTCGCTAAAAGCGTTAAAAAGAACCGGCTGAAAGACGTGATCGTCGTACAACTGAACGGCGGTGTTTCGCGGGCCCAATATGACACGCACGCCAGCCAGGTCGCCCAAAAAATCGGCGAAGCTCTGTCCGGGATTCCCTACCTGCTGCCTCTTCCGGCCATCGTCGACCGGCCCGATCTGAAGGAAGCCATCATATCGGATAAAAATATCACAAAAACTTTACAAATCGCCCGCGAAGCCAAAATCGCAATGTTTACGATCGGTTCCTTCGGCTACGACTCGCTGCTCGTGAAATCGGATTATTTCGAACCGGAAGAGGTTGAGGCGCTACTAAAACAGGGTGCCGTCGGCGATATTTGCTCGCGCATCATCAACCATCAAGGCGAAATCTGTTCCAAAGATTTGAATTCACGAACGATCGGTATCGATCTCTCACACTTGAAAGAGAAAGAATATGCCATCGCCATCGCCGGAGGCCGGGAAAAATTGCCGGCCATTCGCGCCGCTTTACACGGAAAACTTTGTAACACCCTGGTAACCGACGAATGGGTTGCCGGCGAACTTTTATCCGATAATCAGGACCAGTAATTACGATGAGTGGTGAAATCCAGAAAACGATCGCAATCGGCGCCGACCACGGCGGATTTCCGCTCAAAGAAAAACTAAAGCACTTTCTGACTGAAAACGGTTACAAAATCATGGATTGCGGTACCCACAGCAGCGCATCCGTGGATTACCCAAAATTTGCTTACGCGGTCGCCAGCGAAGTCGCCAGCAAGAATGCCGATTTCGGCATTATGATTGACGGAGCCGGGATTGGTTCCTCAATGGTCGCCAATAAAGTCAAAGGCGTGCGTGCGGCACTTTGCTACGACCTATCCACCGCCCAAAACGCCCGCGAACACAACAATGCAAACGTATTGACACTGGGCGCCGGACTCATTGGAGAGGCGCTTGCCCAACAGATCGTTAAAACCTTTTTAACACACCAGTGTACAGTCGAACGCCATCTCAAACGGGTGGCCATGATCGATGAGTTGGATAAAGAGCCAGTGAATGAGAAAATTTTCTCGACCGAGAAGACTATGAACAAGGAGGAAGCCTTGGCCGAAATTTCAAATGAAGACCTGATCAAGATTGCCGAGCGCGTCCGACAGATTATGGGCGAACACGGCGCAGTAAAACCGATTCCCAACCCGGACCATAAAGACTCCGATATGGTCTGTATGTGCGGCGTTTTGGTGGATCGCAAACCGGAGACGATCCGGCAATTTCTGGATCTCGGCGTTCAGCGCCTGGGCTACCACGATGGAACCGGTTGCGACTGCGTTCCCGATGATATCGCCCGCTGCATCGATCATACGATCCTGAAACCGGATACAAGCGAAACCGATATCAAACGAGTTTGCGCGGAAGCCCGCGAGAATAATTTCGCAACCGTCTGCATCAGCCCAAGCTATGTGAAACTGGCCGCCGGCGAGCTGGCCGGGTCACCCGTGAAAGTCTGCACCGTAGTCGGTTTTCCGTCGGGGGCGCACCTGCCCGAAATCAAAGCCGCGGAAACGCGCCAGGCCATTCGCGACGGCGCCAGAGAAATTGATATGGTGATCAACATCGGCGCTTTGAAAAGCGGTAACGACGAACTGGTCTATCGTGACATCCGCATGGTCTGCGAGACCTGTGAAGACGGCAGCGCCATCAGCAAAGTCATCATCGAAGCAGCCCTGCTGACCGACGAAGAAAAAGTCCGCGCCTGTGAACTGGCCAAGAAGGCGCGCGCTAATTTTGTCAAGACCTCGACCGGTTTCGGTCCGCACGGCGCAACCGCCGAGGACGTCGCCCTGATGCGCAAGGTAGTCGGCTATTCCGGAATCGGCGTCAAGGCCGCGGGCGGAATTCGCTCCTTTGAAGATGCCGAAAAGATGATCAAGGCCGGAGCCAATCGCATCGGCGCCAGCGCCAGCATCAAAATTCTCGGCGAGTCGAAATCGCTGACTGTGTCCAATTAAACAAGATCACTAAAGGAGGAAAAGGTGGTTGATCTTCGAGCCTACGTGTTTTTGGATAACCTGCAGCCGCAATACGCCGCATTTCTGGGCACGGTTGCAACAGGATTCCTGCCCATTGCGGGAATGGCTTCGCTTTATGTGGAGATTTCACCCGGTATTGAAATCAACCGGATTACCGATATCGCCCTGAAATCGACCAACGTCACCCCGGGCATGCAGATTGTCGAGCGTTTGTACGGAATGCTGGAAATTCACTCGCATTCCCAGGCGGATGTCCGTCAGGCGGGAAACGCTATTCTGGACGCGCTGGAATTGAAAGAGGAGGATCGCTGGAAACCAAAAATTTATTCGCGCCAGGTGATCCGCCGCATTGATGATCATCAGACGCAGCTGATCAACCGGATGCGGCACGGCAATATGATTGTCCCGGGTCAGACCATGTTTATCATGGAGGTAGCCCCTGCTGCTTATGCCGCCCTGGCCGCCAACGAAGCCGAGAAAGCCGCGGAAATCAACATCCTGGAAGTCCGCGCCTTCGGCAGTTTCGGACGCGTCTATCTCGGTGGCGAGGAGAAAGACATCGACGTCGCCTGGCAGGCCGCTATCAAAGCCATCGAAGATGTCACCGGTAAAGTCCAGGAAAAGTAATTTTTAATAGACCTTAATTAATCAAAATATCAGGAGGATAAGAAAATGGCAGAAGCATTGGGAATGATCGAAACCAGGAGTTTCACAGCCGTCGTTGAAGCTGCGGATGCAATGGTAAAGGCCGCTAAAGTCGAACTGGTATCTTACGAGAAGACCGGCGGCGGCTACGTGACCGCAATTATCCGTGGCGATGTCGCGGCCGTAAAAGCCGCCTGTGACGCCGGCCGGGTCAGCGCTGCGCGCGTTGGTGAAATCGTATCGGTCCACGTAATTGCCCGCCCGCACCAGAATGTCGATGAAATTATGCCGCTCGGGCGCGCGGAAGAAGTCAAGCAGGAAAAGAAATAGCAGACCGGAGGCAACATGGTTCTTGCCAAAGTAATTGGTACAGTCGTTTCTTCCCAGAAAGAGCCGCGTATCGAGGGCCTGAAATTCCTGCTCCTGCAGCAGGTCGACCTGGAGGGTAAAGCCAGCGGCGGATTTGTCGTCGCCGCCGATGCGGTCAGTGCCGGCATCGGCGAGTATGTCCTTTACGCCACCGGAAGTTCCGCCCGCCAGACGACCAGTACCGACGGGAAACCCTGCGATGCGGTGGTCATGGCCATCGTGGACAATTGGGAAGTTCAAGGCGAGTACAAGTACAAAAAAGGCCGCGATGATTGACCTGATTGTGCTGCGTGAACGACCGCGCTAACTGACAATTTTCACTATGCAAGGAGATAGGATGTGACTCCTCTCAGCCAGGCACAAATCGACACGATTGCTTCCCAAATCGCCGGACTAATGGGCGGAGCGGGAAGAGAATCATCGACGAAAGAAGCGCCGACCCAGCCAGCCGGTCCTGTAGCCGGGAACGGAATTTTCCCGGACATCGATTCCGCGGTCAAGGCCGCCCGTGAGGCGCAGCTGCAGTTGATGAGTTTGACGCTGGACAAACGCAACGAGATCATCGCCAATATCCGCAAACAGATGCTGGCGCAGGCCGAAGACCTGGCCCGGCGGGCTCATATGGAAACCGGCCTGGGACGCGTCGGGGATAAGATTCTCAAGAATCGTTTGGTGGCCGAAAAAACACCCGGTACAGAAGTTCTAAAGCCCACGGCATACACCGGCGACCGCGGATTAACCCTGATTGAACTCGCTCCCTACGGCGTAATCGGCGCGATCACCCCGGTGACCAATCCGACTTCGACCATCATCTGCAATACGATCGGGATGCTTGCCGCCGGGAACACCGTGGTTTTCAATGTTCATCCGACGGCGAAGAACGTCAGCATTTACAACGTTCAACTGCTGAATCAGGCGATTTCGGAAGTGGGCGGTCCTTTGAACCTGGTGACGGCTATCTCCGAGCCGACAATTGAAAGCGCGCAGCAGATGATGCAGCATCCCGGAATCCGGTTGCTGGTCGTCACCGGCGGCGCCGGCGTGGTCAAGGCCGCCATGACCAGCGGCAAGCGCGCCATCTGCGCCGGGCCGGGCAATCCACCAGTCGTGGTCGATGAAAGCGCCGATCTTGAGGCCGCGGCCCGCGACATCGTGCGCGGCGGTTCGATGGACAACAACATCATCTGCGTCGACGAAAAGGAGATCTTTGTCGTCGAATCGGTGGCCGATCAACTGCTGGCCGCGCTCAGCCGCAACAATGCGGTGGTCCTCAATGCCGATCAAATCCGGCAACTGGAAAAAGTGATCTTCGCGCACAGCAACGGTCCGGGAAAACCGGCCATCATGGAGAAACTTCTGATCGGTAAAGACGTGCAGGTGATTCTGGCAAAAATAGGCCTTACTGTCGCGGAGAACATTCGCCTGGCCATCGCGCCGGTCGATCCGGATCATCCCCTGGTCTGGACGGAACAGATGATGCCCGTGATGCCGCTGGTACGCATGCCGGACGCTGATTCGGCCATCGACATCGCTAAGAAAGCGGAGCACGGTTTCGGGCATTCGGCCGTCATGCACTCGAAAAATCTCGATAATCTCAGCCACATGGCCAAAGAGATGAATTGCAGTATTTTTGTCAAAAACGGACCGGCCTACTCCGGGCTGGGATTTGGCGGCGAGGGCTACTGCTCCTTCTCCATCGCCAGCCCGACCGGCGAAGGCCTGACCGGGCCGCGAAGTTTTTCACGCGAACGACGATGTGTACTTGTAGATCATTTTAGGATTGTATAATGAAAAATTGTCCCGCCATAGCACTTATCGAACTCACCGAAATCGCTACCGGTATTCTGGCAGCCGATGCCATGATCAAAGCCTCTCCGATTTCGGTATTGAAATCGGGCACGGTCCACAACGGCAAATTTCTGATCCTGATCGGCGGAAGCGTGGCCTCGGTCGAGGAGGCCTATCGCAAAGGCCTGTCGATCGGAGGCGATCAAATCTTCGACAGTGTTCTGCTCCCGGACATTCATCCGCAGGTTTATGACGCGATGCTGGGCAAACGCTCGCCCTGTCCCGACACATCCCTGGGAATCATTGAGAGTGCTTCCGTCGCGGCTGTTATTCAGGCCGCCGACGCGGCCATCAAACGCGCACGGGTGACGATCGTCGAGCTCCGCCTGGCCGACGACATCGGCGGTAAAGGACTCGTACTGTATAACGGAAAAATCGAGGACGTCGAGGAGGCCCTGGCCGTTTCCCGGAAAACTGCCGCCGACCGCAACCAGACAGTCCGGGAATCGCTGATCCCGCACCTGCATGCGGAAATGATCCGGCAATTGGCCAAGAGCAGCGTCTTCTCGAAAAACAATTTAGAAACGCTGGAAGGCGGGGAGCTCTAAATGCTGTTGGGAAAGGTAATCGGCACGCTGACGCCTTGCATCGTTTACGAAGGACTCGAAGGCGTTCCATTGCTGCTAGTCCAGCCGCTTGACAAACATCAAAAACCAGCTGGCGAGACATTCGTCGCAACGGATGCAACCGGGATGGCCGGTCCTGACGAATTGGTCTATTATGAAGGCGGCCGTGAAGCCGCCATGGCGCTGGAAACCACGTTTGTACCGGTCGATGCGACCATCATCGGAATCGTCGACGACGTTAATTTAATCGATGAGGAAGAAACATGATCCTGGGCAAAGTCTGCGGTTCCGTTGTCTCCACCATCAATCATCCGTTTTACGATAACCAGCGACTGTTGATCGTAGATCGTCTTTCGATTGACGGAAAGATGACCGGCAAATATATCATTGCGGTCGATTCTGTCGGAGCGGGCGCGGGCGAAACAGTGCTGATCATTGATGAAGGCAACTCCGCCCGTCAAATCGTCGGCGATAAAAAGGCGCCCCTGCGCTCGATCATTGTCGGGATTGTCGACCAGGTCCACGTCTCAAAGGCAGAATAGAACACTGTCCTTAATCCCAGGCAAGCGATCCGCCCCCTCATTTTTATCAAAAAAACAAAACAAGAATCCCGCGAGAACGAGCCCGCGGAATCCTCCTTTGGTGTAAGCGGAAAATTTGTCCAAATATAATACGATTCCGATTCAGGGGACGTGATTGATCTCACCAAATTAGCGCGGCTGGGCCCTGACCATCCGGATATAATGCATACAATCTTCATCCCGCCCGGCAAACAGGCTGGCGGCGGCGATTATTTTATGCACTTCATCATCCAGCGGATTCAAAATCGCCGCATCAAGCCCGACGGCAATCGCTTGCGCCAGAAAGGTATTGTGAACGAGTTTACGATCCGGCAAACCGAAGGAGACATTGCTGGCTCCCAATGATACAGGAAGGTTATATTGCTTTTTGATGAGTCGGATCGAACGCAGCAATTCCGGGCCGGAGCCGGCCGAGGTCGCTACTGCCAGGGCTGCCGGATCGACCAGGATATCTTCACTGCGGATGCCGTATCGATCGCAAGCTTTCAGTATTTTATCCAGAATAGCAAAGCGTTGTTCAGCCGTTTCCGGAATTGTCTCATCAATGGTCAGTGCGATGATCGCCGCACCGTATTTTTTGGCAAGAGGCAGAATTTCCGCAAGTGCTTTTTCCTTGCCGTTAACGCTGTTGACCAGCGCTTTTCCGGAGAAGGCGCGCAACCCGGCTTCCAGGACCTGCACCTTGCTGCTATCGAAGACCAAGGGCAACGGTATACTTTTCTGGATCTCGGTGACGGCCTTGCCCATCATTAAAACCTCATCGGCCATCGGCGCGCCGACGTTTACATCCAGGGCATGCGCACCGTGTTCAAACTGGGCCACGGCGTCTGCGACAATCTGGTCCGTTTTGCCGTCCCGGATCGAGTGCGAAAGCGCTGCGCGATTGGTTGGGTTAATTCGCTCTCCGATTTTCACGAAGGGGCGGGCGTCACCAATTTTTACGACTCTTTCGGCGCTGGCGATGCGCAACGGAAAAGTGACCTGCTCGCGAAACAGACGCTTGCCTTTGACCGCCGCGGCGAAACGGCCGGTATCCTCGGATGATATTTTCTCAGGAAGAAAAATAATGTCCGCTCCATGCAAGATCAGTGATTTGGCCTGAGCTTCCATCTGAACGCGATCCTCGGGTACAAGATTCGCTGCCACCCGGTGATTGGTAAACTGGCACAGGCAGGCCTTGCGTGGTCGGGTTCGGCACCAGCATTCGGCGCCAAGAATGTCCACATCCAGTGCTCCCAAAACCGCCGCGGCCAGTTCGGCATTCATGCCTATATCATCCGAGCACCCATTCACAAATTTCGCCATTGCAATCAGCGGCACAGTCCCCCGGCGTTCATTCGCCGCGATGACCGCTGCACGCAGTTCCAGCAGATCCGTAAGCGGTCCCGCCACCAGCAGATCGACTTTCTGTTCGAGAAAAATTTCAATCTGCTCTGCATAGGACGCCGCCATCTCCTCGAAGGAGACATTTTCAAAAGTATAGTTCTCACGAAAACCGGTTTTTAGATGTCCGGCGACAAAGCCCTTTTCCCCAGCCGCCGTACGGGCGATCTGTACTCCGGCAGCATTAATGCGCTCGCAGTCCGAAGCAGCCTGGTAGCGCTGTAAAACCGATCGCACAGCACCCGCTGTATTGGTCAAAATAATATCCGCCCCGGCCTCGATCTGTTGCTTTTGAATTTGCCTGACAAACTCCGGCCGGCTAAGATTCAGAAGAGCCGGCAACCAGTCTGCGCTATTTTCTCCCATTTCCCGATTAATCCCGGCAGATCCGGCGACGATAAGAACTCGATTTTTTAGTTCAGCCAACAGTGGCATCTTTTCTCCCCTCTTAGCGAATGACCGATAATTTTCCGCGGTTATTTTCACTGCCGAGGCAGATTGAAACCGTTTTACATTCGCTATGGGAATAATTTATAAAAGTCATAGTTTAATCACCACAGGTTTTGAACGAAACGGCGAAAATTCCCGCTATTTCCAATCTGCCGATTTTGCTTTATATTTCATCGCAATCCGAAATACAATGCGAGGCGATTGAATGCAATTAAAACACCAACGGGGCTTTGCCAGCGACAACAATGCCGGCGTTCATCCGGAGATTCTAACCACGTTACAAGCCGCCAATAACGGCCATACGATTGGTTATGGCGACGACCCCTACACGACGAAGGCCATCCAAAAAATCAAAGATCAGCTCGGCCGGAATGTCGAGGTCTTCCTGATTTACAACGGCACCGCCGCCAACGTCCTCGGGATTAAGGCCGTCACGAAATCGTACAACTCCGTAATCTGCGCCGAGACCGCCCATATCCATGTCGATGAATGCGGCGCTCCCGAGAAATTTACGGGCTGCAAGTTGCTGACGGTTGCAACCAAAGACGGCAAACTAACTGTCGATAAAATCCGGAGGCATCTCCACGGTTTCGATTTCGAGCACCACGCCCAGCCGCGCGTCATTTCGATCACGCAAGCCACCGAACTGGGGACCGTCTATACAGCGCAGGAGATTCGCCAGATTGCCGACCTTGCCCACAGTCACGACATGCTGCTGCACATGGACGGCGCGCGCATTGGGAACGCGGCGGTCAGTCTCGGCGTGAGTCTGCGGGAAACGACTTTTGAGGCTGGGGTTGACGTACTCTCCTTCGGCGGCACGAAGAACGGCATGATGTTCGGTGAGGCACTGGTCTTCGCCGACAATTCCCATACCGCAGATTTCAAATATTTTCGCAAACAGGGCATGCAGCTGGCCTCCAAAATGCGCTACATCGCCGTACAATTCGACACCCTGCTCTCCAACGACCTGTGGTACCGCTCCGCCAGACATGCCAACGAAATGGCCCAGCTGCTCGCAAAGGAAATCGAGAATATTCCTCAAATCCGGATTACTCAAAAAGTGCAAACCAACGGCGTTTTCGCCATCGTACCGCCCAAGCTTGTCCCGCTGTTGCAGCAGGAATATTTCTTTTATGTCTGGGACGAACAGCGCTCCGAAGTGCGCTGGATGACCTCCTTCGACACCACCGAGGAAGATGTTCACAACTTCGTAGAAATCATGAAAAAATTACTGCGCTGAATCGCCTCCGGCTCCTGCCCCGGCCCGATCTAAATATTGCTCATTTCGATATTCCTTTGTATTCTTCAAATCGTAATACAAACCGTAATCATGGCAAGGAAAATCTTATGAGTACAACCCGTATCATCAAAGATGAGCCATCATTGCTCGTTCTCGGCCCCGGCAAAAGCAGCGGCGTCCTGGTATTCATTCAGCGATTATTGGGAATCCTGGTCCTGTTGTTGGCCCTGCTCCTGAGCAGCGGCCGGGGAGGGGCCCTGGTCGGCCGCCTTTTCGTAGCGCTATTCGGAATATTAATTCTGGCCGTCGCCCAGATGCTGGCGGACCGGCGAAAACGCTCCATAGAATTCGATATCCAGCGTGAGATAGTCCGCTTCCAGGGCAAAGCGCGTGCGGATCGCTACGTTCTGCATTTCGGAGAAATCAAATCGATCCGTCTGCACACGCAAAAACGCAGTAGCCGGGTCAGTGGCAGCGGCAGCTCATCGACGCATCCCGTCTGGATCTGTGACCTTCTGAAAAACGACGGCGGCATCGAGTTTGTCGACAAGGGAGTTGACGAAACTTACATTCACCGTATTTGCGCACTCATCACCGAAAAGAGCGGACTGGCGCTTGACGATCAGACCGATGCTGCAAAATCCCGAATTGCATCCCGCACCTACAGCCGGCCGGACAGTTTCGGCTCCCAAACCGGTAAAGCGCAAAATCCGAGAATCAGGGAAGAGTGGATTAATGACGCCTACCGTTTTTCATGGCCGAAACGGATGGGACTGCCCCTGATTTTGCTGCTGCTCGTCTTTGACAGCCTGTTTTTCGCTGCGGAAGTTTTTATGCTATCCAAGGTGATTCAAGGCGACTTGCCGGTGATCCTTTTTATCTTCGCCGGAGGATTGCTATTCCTTTTTGTCTGGGCCATCAGCAAAGGAATTGTCATCAGCCTGTTCGGCTGGCAGGTTCATGAAGTCAACCGGGTGGGAATTCGAAAATACATAAAACTCTTCGGCAGGGTGTTGAAGAAAACCGAAATCAAACGCGACCAAATCCGGGCGATTCGTGTAATTACAGATGGTCAGGGCTCGTCCCGATTGGAAGTCGCCACTGTCGAAGAAAAAACCATCCCTCTCGAAGAAATCTCCGATAACCAGGGGACCGTCAGACCCGGCGACCTGCACTGGCTTGAAAAACGCTATCAGCAGATTCTGCAACTCGAGGAAAACTGAGAATGCAGATAAAACGTATCCGCTGGGGCATGATCGGTTGTGGGGAGGTTACCGAAGTCAAGAGCGGGCCGGCCTTTCAGAAGGCCAAACGTTCGGAACTTGTGGCGGTCATGCGCCGCAACGCCGCAAAAGCCGCGGACTACGCCCGCCGCCATGACATCCCGCGTTGGTATGACGACGCCGAGGCCCTGATCCGCGATCCCGCTGTGGATGCCGTTTACATCGCCACGCCGCCGGTTTTTCACAAACAATACGTGCTTCAGATCGCCCGGGCCGGTAAACCGATCTATGTCGAAAAACCGATGGCGATGAATTACGCCGAGTGTCTCGAGATGATTGCCGCCTGCGCGGATGCCGGCGTTCCGCTTTTCGTGGCCTATTACCGCCGGGCTTTGCCGCGCTTCCTGAAAATCAGGGAATTGCTGTCGGAAAATGCGATCGGCACCGTGCGGGCCGTCAATACGGTCTTTTACCGCCCACCGCTTGATATAGACTTGACGGGCGGACCACATTGGCGTGTTGACCCGCAAATCGGAGGCGCCGGGTACTTCTACGATCTGGCCTGCCATAATATCGACATCCTGCAATTCCTGCTCGGCGACATCGTTGCGGCTTCGGGCTTTGCCAGCAATCAGCAGAAACTCTACCCCGCCGCGGACGCCTTCTCCGGGGCATACCTTTTCGAAAGCGGGGTCCAGGGCACCTGTATCTGGAATTTCAGCAGCTACTCCAACCTGGATCACACTGAAATCATCGGCGCTCAAGGCAAGATCGTTTTCTCGACTTTCGGGGAAGAAGCGATTGTACTCGAAAATTCAGGCGGCCGGCTGGAATTTAATTTCATCAATCCGGCGCACATCCAACAGCCGTTGATCCAGATAATCGTCGATGAATTGACGGGCCGGGGCAAATGCCCCAGCACCGGGCAGACCGGCGCCCGCACCAATTGGGTCATGGACCGCATCCTGAATCAACCTTAATATCCCTAGGAATCGCGCAAACAATCCTAGCGTCATCCGAGGAAGCCTGATTCATCGGGGCGACGAAGGAGCGTTTTATGCTTGTTACATCCTCTCTGCTGTGTGATGAATCTGAAACCTTGGTACATGCGATTGTCAGTGCGGCCTAATACACTTCAAGCTTTTCCAGGTTCTTGATTGCTTCAGTAAAACCATGTTTTTCAAAAACCTTCTGCCAGACTTCAACCGGCGTGAGGCTCATGGTCACAGTGGTGCTTTTCACCGCTACGAGTTTATCGCCGATTTTCAGTAAAAATGCTTTCAGAATCTCAGCATTTAATCGAATAACGCCGTCGGTGATGTCGAGCAGGACATAGGCCCGTTTCCCAAACCAGCGCAAATCACCAATTGCGTTGAGTTGATCCGCGCATTTCTTAAATACCGATCTCTCAACTGTTGCCTTTTTGATCAAGCCGAACCCGCTGCCTTCTACATGTCCCGTGGTGAGCAGGACTTGGTCCTGGTCGCTGATGCCGTAATGGGCCATCGCTTTGGGTGGGATTTGCAGGGCATAGTCGTCCCTGATTACAGAGATAGCAAAGGCTTCCTTGGCGCCGGCGGTTCCTGGTGACAGACTCGCCATTTTGGCTCCTCACGATTTCATTTTTGAAAATTTCCTGTCGTAGTACTTATGGATAAACCGATCGAATTCGAAGGGATTGCCATGCCCGGGATAGACGGTCCGGATGTTCATGGTTCTCAGGCGTTCGATGCTGTCCATCGCGTCGGGAAGCTCATTGATGTACAAAAATTCCGGCTTGAAAATGTTGTACATCAGGTCACCGCAAATCAGGTCACCGTCTTCTGTCAGAACGCCAATCGAGCCCTTTGAATGTCCGGGCAAGTAGACAATTTTCGCTGTCGAGCCGTATTCCGACAGATCGAAGGATTCATCGATAATCAGGTCCGGGCTGAAGGTCTTACAGTCGCCGGTCTTGAAGAATATTGACAGCATGGAGATCATTCTGAATTTAAGTGCATAATATTCGTTTTCTTTGGTTCTGTTCCAGGTCATGTCGCAATTTTCCACCATCCCGACATCATCGTTATGCATGGCGATTTTCACGTTATATTTATCCCGGAAGTAGGTTGAATTACTGACATGATCGTAGTCCCCATGGGTTAATATAACCAGCTGCAGGTCCTCCGGTTTATAACCGGCTGCCAGGATACCCGCTTCGATATTATCACGCTTTTGCGGAACTGCGTTATCGATTAGTATGAATCCGCTAGCGCTTCTCAGCAGAAAGCAGTTGATCCCTCCCAGGTTAATGACGGTGATATCATCATTATTCAAACAATCTGTTGTCGCCGGTTTTGATCTGCACGAAAGCAAAGCACCAAAAAGAAAAATAATCAAAACGGTTTTCATCCGAATCTTTCTTGCTGACTGTTTCGCGCCCGTCATCTTCTTGTTCCTCGTGTTATTAGGCCGCCCCGCAATGTCAAATTCTGGATTTTGATATCATCATTATACTGTCAAGTTTCGGAGTTGCATACAAAAGTATGTATTGAAAATATAGATACCCGGATTGAAGAACAATAAAAAACGTGATTCTATCAGGTCAATTCCAGGATTGGCATCCTTCAGTATATCAGACCGATTCACATGGTAACAAGACAGTTCCCTTTACAATGGTCACGAAAACATCTACCATGAAGATAATTCCCTTTGCAACGATCGCAGGGCGCTTGGTAGTAGGAGCGATTCCGAGGGAATATGGGGCTGTTCCAACGATAGACAGGGGCAGGATGGTACCGATAATACGTTTTGCGGATGAGATGGGAAGGAATTTATAATCGACGCAGAGTTGGCACGAAGAGGCATCAAGGTACTGCATCAGGTCTGAGGATCTGACGGAACGAAAATGACAATATCCTTAATCTTAAATTCTCTTCACTCACCCATTGCCGTTCCTCGCGGCAACGAGTTCCGAATTTCGAAATGCCCAGCTATGGTGCAGGATGTTAGCTAATTGCACAGATTTTCAACTTATTTGTGCAATAGACAGCTTACATGCACAGTAGCTGTGCAGGTCAGGGAAGTATTGCACAATGGACAGCTTAAAATGTGCATCGGGTTTAGCTCGTTGAAAGTAGTTCATAGAGCGCTATATTCTTGTACAAAACTTCTCTGCCAACCGATTCGGATTGCAGAATTCCAAGTTCTTCTAACCGGTGCAAATATTTGCTTGCCGTGTTGCGAGAAGCGATTTTCATCTGTTCGAGTATCGCTATTTTACAGTATGGCTGGCTGAAGAGTATCTCGATCAGCTCCCGCGAATAAATTTCCTTCGCCTTCTTGCGAACGAGATCCATAACAGAGATATACTGTTCGTGGATGGCGTTAACAGTTTCAAGAGTCAGTGCAGATGTCTGTTTTACGCCTTCCAGTATATAGAAAATCCAACCGTTCCAGTTTCCTTGTTCCGTTACTTCACGCAGGAGACGGTAGTAGTCGTTTTTATACTCCAAGATATATTTCGAGAGATATAGCACTGGTAAATCGAGCAGTTGCTCAAGACAGAGATAGAGAACACTTAGAATTCTACCCGTTCTTCCATTACCGTCAGTAAACGGATGAATTGCCTCGAACTGGTAATGAAGCATTGCCAACTTGATTAAGGGATCGACACCGTTCCTTTCAAGGGCGAAATCGAACCAATTACTTAATTTATCACTTAGTGTCCTTCCCGGTTCGGGCGGGGTATAGGCAACGTTGATTGCATTTCCGATCCATACCTGGTGATCCCGGATGCCTTCGTCCTTTTCTGTGATTGTCCTGAACATTATTTCTATAAGATTTACCGAAAAATTCTCTCGCCGTTTAAGTGAGGTGAATGCTTTCCATAGCGCTTCACGATAGCGGAGGACTTCCTTGGTCGCGGGATCAATCGCCGCCCTAGGAGAAGAAAATGCCTTGAAGAGTTTATCACTGCTGGTAACGATATTTTCAATAGTCGAACTATCTTTCGCCTCTCGCAGTACCAATGTATTTATGAGCATTAAAGGATTTGGTATGATTAGTAGTCGTCCTTTCAACTCAGCCAGGGCGGCGCGAGCTTCGGCTAGTTTTTTATAGATTCCGATTGTTTCCCACGCTTTTAGATCGGGTGGGAGCATTGGCAAGTCGTTAAATGGCAGGTCTTTTGAATAACTCATATTATTGGACCTTTATACGATAGAGATTTTCCATATTGCGTTTGTTCAGTTCTGCTTTCGAGAGGTTCTTTGTAACCATTTTCCCGTTGCTTGACCTTGGGGTAAACCTACTGTTAAGCCACCTCCTTGTATATAGATTCCATTTTCGGTGTCGCTAAATTTAAAACCGAGTTTACCTTATTGACTTTAGGTAACCGCATTTGTTGTGATTCTACGCATGAAATCAGACGTTGTCAATAGCTATAAAAACATGGATCTCTTTATAGACCAATCCGTTATTGGGTACCCGGAATAGGCATTATCTCGAGCACCCCTCCCACTATTGGATCAGCAAAGGATCATTTACGCCGACTGTGTGTCCTGAAACAGATCGCCCGGTCTACAATTCCTTCAACACCTTGAGCACTTCGAGCGGGTATTCCACTTTGCCGAAGGGCATCGAAACCTGGACACCTTCAACATGAGCATGGATTTGGCGGATCGATTCCCGGGCGATTTCCAGACCGGTTTCGAGCGCCTCCTGTTTGCTGCGGGCCTTGCGCATGCGGTCCATGATCTCGTCGGGAACATGCGCGCCGGGCACCTCGTTGTTCATAAACTCGGCGTTGCGCAGGCTGACCAGGGGCCAGATCCCGGCGATGATCGGGATGCGTATATCTTCGATCCTTTGCAGAAAATCCAGCAGTAATTGCACATCGAAAACCGGCTGGGTGATGGCGTATTCCGCACCGGCTTCGACTTTCCAGCGGAAGCGTTTCAGCTCGTAGTCCGGGTCAACCGCACCCGGGTTGACGCCCACCCCGATAACGTATTCGGTCGCACCGCCGATCGGATTCCCGCCTAAATCGACCCCGCAATTCAAACTGTGGACGACATTCACCAAGCCGATGGAATCGACGTCGAAGACCGCCGTGGCATCGGGAAGATTGCCCATCTTGGGCGGATCGCCCGTAATCAGCAACAAATTGTGGAGGCCAATGGCGTTGATTCCGAGCATATCCGAGATGATTCCAAGCAGGTTGCGGTCGCGGCAGGTGTAATGCACCACCGGTTCGATCCCCACCTTGTCGGCGATGATCTTCGCCAGGTAGGGAGCACCCATGCGTGAAAGCGCCCGCGGTCCTTCCGGGAGATTGATCGCATCGACGCCCGCCGCTTTCAGGATGGCGGCCACTTCCAGGGCTTTCTGCGTATCGCTGCCGCGCGGCGGCACCAGTTCAACGGAAGTCACAAATTCGCCGGCCGCCAGTTTCGCAGCGAAGCGGGACCTGTCTTTCAGCGGTTTCGTGTGACAGGTCAGGTCTTCCGCCGCGGGTATTTTGATTTCGATTTTGCGTTTATGCGGAATCAGCGACTGAACGGCGCTGTGCATGGCCTTGATGTACTTGGGCGTGGTTCCGCAGCAACCTCCGATGACCTTGGCTCCGGCCTGAATGAAGCGGCGGGCGTACTCCGCCATATATTCCGGGGAAGCCAGGTAGATATTGCGGCCCTCGACACTACGCGGCAGCCCGGCGTTCGGCTGAACCGAGAGCGGCTTGTCGGTAACCTTGACCATTTTCTCCAGGGCTTCCAGCATGATCTGCGGACCGACGCTGCAGTTCAGGCCGACCACATCCGCGCCCCAGTCGGAGAGACTGCGGGCGATTTTCTGCGGTGACGATCCGTAGGGCGAATCTCCATCCTCACCGATTGTCATCTGGGCCACGATCGGAAGTGCACAAAGCTCTTTTACGGCCTTGATCGCCTGCTCCATTTCCGTCAGGTCCGGGATCGTCTCAATGATGAACAGATCGACGCCGCCCTTGAGTAAAGCCTGCGCCTGCTCGCGAAAAGCATCCCGCGCCTCCTGATAGGATGTCGGGCCCCAGGGTTCCAGGCGGATGCCCAGCGGTCCGATGCTGCCGGCCACCCAGGCATACTCGCCGGCGACCTCGCGGGCGATGCAGGCGCCCTGAAAATTGATGGCGTCCAGGTCTTCCAGAAATCCGTGCGAAAGTAACTTGAAGCGGTTGGCGCCGAAGGTGTTGGTCTCCAGCACAACGGCCCCGGCGCGCAGGTACTCGCTGTGGACTTCCTGCACCAGTTTGGGGTTGCTCAGGTTAAGTTCATCGAAACAGCGGTTGACATAGACGCCGCGTTTATAAATCATCGTCCCCATCGCCCCATCAAAAAGAACGATGTTATTTTGCAGATATTCCAGGAAATTGCCTTTTTTCACGCTCTCCTCAATCGATTCCGAATTAGCCTTTTTACAGCACCCGGTCGTTCTCATAATCATAAAATGTTTTGCGCGCCAAATCGGCCAGCAGCAACTTGTAACTGATGTAGGCTTCCAGGCGCGAGACATAGGCCTGGCTGAGACGGTTGCGGTCCAGCGCCAGCGACTGGCTGTTGATATCGCCGTTACTGAAACGATTCTTGCTGATCTCGAAACTCTTCTCCGCAACGGCCACGTTTTTTTCCAGTAAATGCAATCGCTTCAAACTGCTTTTCAATTGGGTAACCGTATCGCGGATATCGCGTTCCACACTCACTTTTTCGTTTTCTAGGGTGTAGCGGGCTTTACGCAGTCCGGCTTCCGCGGCTTTCACCTGGGCACGGTTCACGCCCCAGTCCCAGATCGGTATGGATATATCCAGCGAAACACCTTTGTTGCCGGGCCGGTCGCTCAGATTCTGCCAGGTTTTATCGAAAGTCCGGCTCAGGGCGATGTTGCGGTCATCCTCACCGATTCCGATAAAATCGTAATAGGCCGAGATCGATCCCGTTATGCGGCCGTCCGCGCGGGTACGCCGGATATCGATTTCGGACAATTCAGCGCTGATCTCCTTTTCGCGGATTTCCAGGCGGTTCTTCAGCCCCAGCGCCACGGCCTGTTCCGCATCGACAGCGACCACCTGATAACTCAAATCGTAATCCACCCGCACCGTATCGGCGAGATTGATCCCCAGCAACTGTTTCAGGTAGTTGGCCTGCGAGCGGCGGTTGGCAACGGCAATGTCGTAACTGTTCTGGGCTTCCCCGTAATCCACTTCCATCTGCAGCGCCTCAACCTCGGCGATCACCCCGGCCTTGTACTTGTTCTGGGCCAGGTGATACGCTTCCTCCTGAACACGCAGGGTCTGCTCGGCGATCTTCTCCCGCTCGTTGGCGGAGACCAGACCATAGAAAGCCTGCCCCACTTCGTAATTCAGATCGAGGGTGCTGCGGCTCAGCTGCTTCCGGGACAATTCAAAATGCAGCTGCGCCTGGCGCAGGGTCGACTTGATGCGGTTGTATGAATAAAAGGCCTCCAGCGGCTGGGTGATCCTCAAACGGGTGTTGAGTTGGATACTGTTCCTGCGTCTGTAATAATCTTCGAGGGTGTAGAAGCCGGAACTCAGGTCGATGCTGCCGTCGGTCGGCAGCGGCTGGCGAATCACCAGGTTGCTGCTGTAGGCAGCCTGCTTGACCGGAAAGTAGTGGACGCCCAGGCTGTCCTCGAAATTGCGCATGGTTTCGGTGTAATTCGGAATTTTCAGGTCCAGGTCAACCTGGGTCTTGAAACGGCTGGTAGCGGCTTTGAGTTCGTACCCGGCCTGCAGCAGATTCTCCTTCAGTGTGCGCATCTTATAACTGCGGTTTATGGCAATGTCCAGCGATCCCTGCAGGTCGAGGTTGTAACTTTCGGCGGCCGGGAGCAGGGCCGAACTCCACAGGAGACATCCCCAAATCAAAATGCTTTGTTTCATTCTCATATAAATTCCAAATCGTTAATCCGTAAAATTTCCATTCTTGTTACGGTCCCTTCGGGTCAACCGCGCCGCTTTATTCGTAGCGCAGGGCTTCGATCGGGTCCAGTTCCGCGGCGTTTTTAGCCGGGAAATAGCCGAACAGGATGCCGACGAAACTGCTCACCCCGAATGAGAGCAGCACCGACCAGAGGCTGATCGCGGTTTCCCAGTCGGAATAGATCGTTACCGCGAAGGTAAATCCATAGCCGATCAGGATGCCGATGATCCCGCCCAGCAGACTCAGAATGATCGCTTCGATCAGAAACTGGTTTCGAATATCCAGACGTGTAGCACCCATGGCACGGCGGATACCAATCTCGCGCGTGCGTTCCAGCACCGAGGCCAGCATGATATTCATGATGCCGATGCCGCCCACGAGCAGGGAAATCCCGGCGATCGCGCCCATGACAATATTGAAAATCTTCTGCGTCTCCTCACTCTGGCGCAGCAGTTGTTCCGGGACGATTAACTCAAAATTCCTGATTTCATTGTGCCGCCGGTAAATCACCTGCTCGATGAACTCGGCGCTGGAGACCACAAATTTACTGTCGCGAATCTGTACGATAATCTGATCCAGCTCGGCCTCGCGTGGATTCTGTTCGAAGCGTTTCATTGCCGAATGAATCGGGACGAAGACATGCTGGTTCAAATTGACCTCGGTGTTGCCGGCCACACTGACCGGCTGATATTGCAGCACCCCAACTACGCTGAACCATATCTGATCGATTTTGATCGCCTTGCCCAGCGGATCCTCAACCAGAAAAAGCATCTTGGCGGCATCCGCGCCCAGAACGCATACTTTCTGGTATAAATCGTCATCCGGAGTGGAGAAGTACCCGCCTTTTTCGATTTGCATATTCATCACCCGGAAGTAGCCGGGCTCGGTCCCGGTTAGCGTGACATCGGTAAAGCGTGTCTTATAATTTGTCTCGTACTCGCGTTCGATTACCGGCACGACGGTCCGCACAGCCGGTAAAATGTCCTGAATGGACCAGCCGTCTTCGAGGCTCAACAGGGCCCCGCTTTCTTCGGGATTGTCCTCGTCTTCGATCACATTTTTAACAATGATATTATTTAAACCCAGACGTTCAATTTGTCCCAGGGTCTTACGCCGCGCTCCCTCGCCGATGGCGAGCATCGAAATGACGGCCGCCACGCCGAAAATAATTCCCAGCATAGTTAAGAAAGAACGCAGCTTATGATCGCGCAAGCCTTCGATACTGATATGGATCTGCTCTCTCCCGAACAAATTGAAAAACCGCGTCATCCTCGATCGATTGAACAGAGGTTCCGGTACGTGCATGTTGTTCGGCTCGCGGCTACTCATATTCGTCTTTGGTGCTTCCAATATTCTCCGTTCAACCGATAATCGTGACTCTATGGTATACGCCCGACTCGCCCTCTTTGCGTTTCTTGGTCGGTTGCTGTGTTTGGTCCGCAGACTTCAACGTTTTCAGGCGGATTGTTTCGCCGGATTGCAATCCCTTCTCCAGCAGGATAAAATCCGTGTTTGATTCCCCGGTGGCAATTTCTCTGAAATTGCCGTCTTTGAGATACACGCCGGTTTTGCCCTCCTCCTGTACAACGGCGTCAATCGGTACAAAAAGCGTATCTTCAATCTCCTTGACGATAATCTGGCAATTGGCGCTCATACCGGGCTTGAGACGCGGATCTACGGCATCGAAATTCACTTCAACATCGAAAACGTTCTTGCGGGTCCGGCGATCCTTTGCGGCCAGACGGGCAATGCTGGTGACTTTCCCCGTAAAACTTGTATCCACAATAGCATCCATCTTAATGATTACCTTTTGATCCAGACTCAACCGGGAAATATCCACTTCATTGACCTGCGTCTTGACTTTCATACCGGACTGATCCGGGATCTCCATAAGCGGTTGATTGCGCCACGGGCTCGATCCGACCTTGACCTTTTCAGAGCCGGTGGGGCTCCAAATTTCGCGATAGACAACCAATCCTTCAGTCGGTGAACTAATCGACAGCTGGCTCATATCCTCTTCGACCCGCTGAAGTTTTAAGCGGGCTTGTTCGATTTGCAGTTCACTCTGCCGAATCGCGGCTTCGTTAATCTTCTCGGTTGCAGCGATTTTTCCTCTTAATTGCTGAAAACCGATCTCCGCTTTCTTGAGCGAATATTCGATCTCCTTGCGCTTGTTTTCGGCTTCATATACAGCGTTTTTTGCCTGCAGCCGCGTCTGCTCCAGGCTGTACTCCCCAATCTTCAGTTGGCTTTCCAGATCGGCCGTCTGTTTTTTGATATTGGCCATTTTCGATTCATGATTGGCCAGGGCGGTTTCCAGATTATTGCGCTCTTCCTGGAGACGCTGCATAAACTCCGCCTGATCGAACTGAATCAGAAAATCGCCCGGTTTGACATACGTTCCCTCGTCCACCATCTTAACGATACGCACGTTTCCCCAGATCTTGCTCGGAGAGCTGATCACGAAAGAATCCAGTGCTTTTACCTCTCCCTTCGTCCGGATATCAATCAGAAAGTGACCCTTCTTAAGAGTGAAAAGCGGGAAATCATCCTCGCTGGAAAGGATACGGACCATCGCCACGGCCAGCCCCAGAATCAATAATGAAATCACGATCCTGCGCCAGCGGAAGATAGATCGGAAAATAGTGATAACCTTTTTCATTAATTCAACTCAGTTCATTAGTAATTAATCAGGCAATTCCTGGTTGGCTACCAGTAAAAGATTTTCGGTGAGTTCGCCCCGCACATAGGCCTGGCCGTCGGCCAATTTTACTAATTCGACTCGAACTGCATCGTTTTTTACCGTCCGAACATAATAACCGTTCGGCTCCCGGAACAGACACCAACCCGATACCCGGTAAACATCATCCAGACGTGCGGTCATCAGACGAACGCGAACCGAAAGCCCAGGCTTGAGGCGATAGTTCGCCGGACTATGAATATCGACATAAACGTTATAGGTTTTCAAATCATTATACTGGGATTCATACCCGACAATTTTCGAAACAAAGGAAACCTGGCCGCTGAAAACCGTATCCGGGTAAGCTTCCACCATCACCTCCGCAGGAATTCCTTCCTCGACGTAGGGACGATCGACCTCATTCAGATGAATAATCGCCCTCATGTTGTCCAGATCAGGTATCTGAAGAATCGGTGTCTGCGGCGTGACAGAATCCCCGACTCTGACCTTCTCAGCGTTACGGTTTCTCTGTACAAAATAGACAACCAATCCATTTTTAGGGGCTACAATATACATATCATCGATCATACGTTGATTCTGGCTGATCTTGCCTTGCACCTGATCCATTTTAAGTCTAATCTCGTTTTCGGAATTCTTATTCAGGATATATTGGGCCTCCAGCGCTTCCCCCTGGTTCACCAGCGTTAGACGGGTTTTCGTTAACTCCAGCTCGGCATTTTTGCGGTCCGTCTCGGAATTATATTGGGCCTGTTCCAGGAGACTGAGGGTGATCTCCTCCTGAATTTGCGAATTTGCGATACTCGTTTTCAGTTCCTGAATTGTCAGTTCATTTTGGAGCGTCATCTCTTTAAGCGACTCTGCGAGACGTTCCAGTTCTTTCTGGTTTCCTTCCAAATCCAATTCGATCTGTTTCGTATCGAAAATGATTACCGTATCCCCTTCCGAAACCATCACTCCCTCGTCCGGCATATAGATTATCTGGTAGGAGAGGTGCCAGTCGCTGGGTGCCGAAATTATGATGGAATTTTGTGATTCGAGTTCACCCGTTTCGTAAATCGTCACCAGACTATCCCGGACCGGGCGATAAACGCCGGCTGCAGCTGTCTGATCGATATCGGAACAATGATGGACAAATAGTGTAAGAATAACCGCTGTGATGGTTGCCGTAGCAATACCGGTACATGAATGGTCCAATTTCATTTTAATGAATTTATCCCGTCTCACCACAACCAACAAATAAAAAATAGGCTTTTAATAGTAAAAAACGGCGTGCCGTTTGAAAAGTTCCCCGGCGAAATCTCACACCGCCATCGTTTGTCGAATTTCCAAAACACAAACAGCCGCCACTACGGACGGCTGTCAGGTCCTTTGACGCATATTTTCTAGAGCATCAGGAGCAGGAAGACCATCACAAACAGGGCGACGGTCTCGACGATTCCGATGACCATGAAGTAGTTCGCTGTTCCTTTGCCGGTTTCCGCCAGCGAGTCGGCCGCCCGCGCCGCGACCTTGCCCTGGTAGAAGGCCGACATGCCCATGGCCAGGCCGCCGAAGACGCCCGCAGCCAGCAGAGCCAGCGGATCCTTGTCGCTGCCGCTGATGAAGAGCATCAGCAGGAAGCCGTAAATCGTCTGGGTCAACGGTGCTCCGGAGAAAGCCACCAGCATGAAGGGCGCCGGTTTGTTGTTGGCGAAACATTTTTTCCATCCGCCAATGGCAGCCTGAGAGGCGACACCGGCTCCCACGGCAGAGCCGACAGCGGCCAATCCCAGCGCAGCGGCGGGTCCTATCATTCCAATATTCATTGTATTTCCCCTTCTGTTATATCTTGCATTTTTTCCTGGAAAGGTTTGTATTCGTATCCGGTCCACTCCATACCCAGCTGGCCGGAAAATTCGAGAACATTTAAACGGATGCCGTGCACGATCACCGACAGCATCCCCATCACAATATTAAGCCCGTGCCCGATCAGCAGCACGATAATCCCGGCCGGCAAGGCGAAGCCCTTCAGCATCGGCGCGGCGATCTGATTGAAACTCGAGGCTATGGCCACCGAAGCCATCCCGACCGCGAAGAGACGGATATAAGAAATGATATTTGAAAAGGAACTAATGGCGTTCAGAAAAGTTGTGAAGGCGCCGCCCAGCCCACGGGCAGCTCCTTTGAAAAAGCTGACTCCCTTTTCCTGGCTCATAAACAGGATAATGGCCAATAATCCGGCGCCGATCAGCGGGACGGTAAAGGCCGGCATCGTCATTCCAAGCACCAGCTGCAACACCACCAGGAACAGGCCGACCATCAGGGTAAACCAGCCCAGGTTGGCAATGCTCTTCAGCTGCGGAAAATTTTTCAGAAAATTCATGATGTTGGCCAACCCGAGCTGCGTGATCGCGATGACGAAACAGATGAACATGACCTTCTGCTGGGGATCGACTTCCAGTCCCGGGAAGACTTCCTTCGGGAAAGTCGCCAGCTGCGGAATCGTCAGGGCTTTAAAGAACGGCAGGGCGCCAATCTGATACGCGCCGAACCAGTTGCCCGTAATCGTACCCCAGGCAATCGTGCAGATGCTCAGCACATAAAATAGTTTGACCGCCAGCGGCAGCGGCTGGCCGTTTTTGGCTGTTTTAAGGTTCACGAGAATACTGACCAGCAGGAATATCATGCCGTACCCGGCGTCGCCGATGATCATCGCCACGAAGATGGAAAAGAACGCCAGAAAGTATTTGCTGATGTCGTACTCCCGGTAGCCCGGCACGGTGCCCAGAAATTCAAAGACCGGCTTGATGATGCGGGTCCAGCGGCTCATATACAACAGGGTCGGCGGATTATCGGTTTCCTCCGGTTCTTCGCTCAGAATGCCCCAGCCCTCTTTCTCGGAAGTCTTAATTAATCGCGCTGCCTGTTCGTCGGGGCAATAGCCTTGCAGGTAGATAATTTCGCCGGACTCCTGCATGCCGGATTTGACCGCTGCAAATTCGAGGCGTTTTTTAAGGTCCGCCTGATAGGCCACGATCTCACCGACGGATTGGCTCAAGGTTGCGATACGTGTATCGATTTCCGCTACCCGGCCGGTCATCTTCTCTATATCTTTCACGACAGCAGGGTAATCCTGCTGCGGAACAAATTCCTCTTTCAGGTCCAGTCGTTCGTCCTCCGATTCGGATACGAGCGCCAGCTGCAGATCATTTTTATTTTCACTCAGCACCTGGATGACGGCCTCTTCCGGCAGGCCTTTGAGCATACTTCTTTCGGCGTTGTAAAGCCGGATGAAAATCCCCTTTGCCTTCAAAATTTCGAGATCGGCGGTGGAGACTTTACCCCACCTCTCAAACCAGTTCAGCAGGGATTTCTTCTCTTCAATGACCGCGCTGATTTGCTGTTTTTCCGATGACAAGGCCAGTATCTCGTCGACGATTTTCGCGCTTTGGGCGATACCGGATTTCTTTTCCGTTACGGCCGGCGCATTGCTTTCGATGAGGGCCAGGCATCTGGCAGTTACATTCAATTCGGATTCCAGCCGGGAGATGTCCTCCGAGACCGGACTCTGCAGATGCTGAATATGGACGACGCCCAGGCGCCGCAGTTTGCGGAGCGCCTCATCCCGGTAAGGTGCGCTGATAAAGAGGGTCACTTTTTGCATCCTGGCAATCATGCGCGGGCGAGCTCCTTTTTCTTCTGAATCTTGGCCTTGGCAATCTTGCCGCGCACCACTTCCGTCGTCTGGATGTCTCCGAGATAGATGCGAATCTTGCGGATATTTTCCCTGGCTTCCGGGATTTTGACTTTTTCGAAGAGATTAATGCGCTGAATGGTGATGCGCATCTCCTCTTTTAAAATTTCCATCTGTTTCTGAAGAGCGGTGATCTCGGCCAGCCGGCTGATCCGTTCCTCGGCTGCCACGATCGCCTGATCCACCCACAACGGGGTGGTGAACAGATCGTATTCCGTTTCGCCAAAAACAGCCTGGTCGAAAATTTCGATATCGATACCGGCGATATTGCCGGGATTGGTGCGGATTTCCTCTACCTTAAAAAAGGCGCTGACGTCGACATCTTCGCCGAAAACGGCCACCCACTGCATGATCTCCTGTTCGGCCCGTTCGATCTCCTTTTCGACGCCTTCGATGGCCGTCGAAACGCTGCGAATCTCGTTCACCAGCTGCTGCTTCTTGAGTTCGAGAGTCGGCAGATAGCGGGTATAACGCTTGAGCGCCTCTTTCTGGATTTTCAGTTCGTTCTTGGTCAGTCTGATTTTGGCCATCAGTTCGCGCCCTTCTCCTTCGGCCAGAATTTTTTAATAAGGTCAGTTTTCAGGCGGGTTTCCTCGGGATTGAAACATTCGGCCAGAATTTCCCAGCCGCGATCGAGAGTATCTTCCAGGCTGATTTTGACCGAGAGGTCCATCATGCCGGCTTCGAACAACTTGCCGTATTTAAGCAGTTTGTTGTCCCACTCATTCATGCGGAAGCCCATGGCGCGTTTCTCTTCGGTTTCCATGTACTGGGCGTAAAGCTGGATCATGCCGTCCATGATGGCGCGGTGGTCTTCGCGCGTTTTGTCATTGACCTGCTGTTTCAGGCGGCTCAGGGAACCGAACGGCTCGATGCGCCCGTTGCGCAGGTAGAACTGGCCTTCGGTGATGTAGCCGGTGTTGTCCGGCACGGGATGGGTCACGTCGTCACCGGGCATGGTCGTCACGGCCAGAATCGTTACGGAACCGGCACCTTCAAAATCGACGGCTTTCTCATAACGTGCGGCCAGCTGGCTGTACAGGTCACCCGGGTAACCTCGGTTGGAGGGTACCTGTTCCATGGTGATGGCGATCTCTTTCAAAGCGTCCGCAAAGTTGGTCATGTCGGTCAGCAGCACGAGTACATTTTTACCTTTGAGGGCGAAACGCTCGGCGACTGCCAGGCAGAGATCGGGAACCATCAGGCCTTCCACGATCGGATCCGAGGCCGTATGCACGAAGAAGATCGAGCGGCTCATGGCTCCGCCCTCTTCGAGTGTATTGCGGAAATACATATATTCGTCGTATTTGAGTCCGATGCCGCCCAGGACGATCATGTCCACCTCGGCCTGCAGGGCGATGCGCGCCAGCAGCGGATTGTACGGTTCGCCCGAGACCGAGAAAATCGGCAGTTTCTGGGAGACGACCAGCGAGTTGAAGACATCGATCATGGGAATGTTGGTGCGGATCATGTTGCGCGGAATGATGCGCTTGGCCGGATTCACCGACGGGCCGGCGACCTCGATCAGGTTTTCGGTCAGGTGCGGCCCGCGGTCGCGCGGTTCGCCGCTGCCGTTAAAGATGCGGCC
>CAZPRY010000041.1:0-33713 GCA_964589175.1 uncultured bacterium | reverse complement strand
CCATGGCAAAGGAACAATTTAAGCGGACGAAGCCGCACGTTAATGTTGGCACGATTGGGCACGTAGATCACGGCAAGACAACATTGACGGCCGCAATGACGCTGATATTGAATCAGAAGGGTTTGGCGCAGATCCGTACATTTGACAGCATCGACAATGCCCCGGAAGAGCGTGAACGCGGAATAACGATCAACACCGCGCACGTGGAGTATGAGTCGGACAAGCGACATTATGCACATGTGGATTGCCCTGGCCACGCCGATTATATTAAGAACATGATCACGGGCGCCGCCCAGATGGACGGAGCGATCCTGGTTGTGTCGGCCTTTGACGGCCCGATGCCGCAGACGCGCGAGCACGTTCTTCTGGCGCGCCAGGTGAATGTGCCGTCGATGGTTGTGTTCATGAACAAAACGGACATGGTAGACGATCCGGAGTTGCTGGAATTGGTAGAGATGGAACTGCGCGATCTTCTGAACAAATATGAATTTCCGGGTGACGATACGCCGATCATCATGGGCAGCGCCCTGGAAGCTCTGAACAACCCGGATGATCCCGAGAAGACCAAGTGCATCCATGAACTGATCAAGGCAGTCGATGACTTTATTCCCGAGCCGCTGCGCGACATTGACAAGCCGTTCCTGATGCCGGTCGAAGATGTTTTTTCGATTACGGGTCGCGGCACGGTTGGCACGGGAAGAATCGACCGCGGCGTGATCAAGGTTGGTGAGGAAGTCGAGATTATCGGTCTGGGCGGCCACAAGAAGACCGTAGTCACGGGCGTCGAGATGTTCCGCAAGATCCTGGACCGCGGACAGGCGGGCGACAACGTTGGTTTGTTGCTGCGCGGAATCGATAAAGAATGGCTGCAGCGCGGTATGGTTTGCGCGAAGCCGGGCAGTATTACACCGCACACGAAGTTCAACGGCCAGGTGTACGTACTGAAGAAGGAAGAGGGCGGACGTCATACGCCGTTCTTCAAGGGTTATCGTCCGCAGTTTTATTTTCGCACGACGGATGTGACCGGTGTAGTGACCTTGCCGGAAGGCGTGGACATGGTGATGCCGGGCGACAACATCGTGATGGAAATCGAACTGATTACGCCGATCGCCATGGAGAAAGAGCTGCGCTTCGCGATTCGTGAAGGCGGGAGAACGGTCGGCGCTGGCGTTGTAATCGAGATTTTAGAGTAATAAGGAGTCACTGTGCCAGGACAAAGAATCAGAATCAGTCTTAAAGCATACGACCACAATCTGCTCGACAAGAGCACCAAAAAGATCGTTGCTACGGCAAAATCAACCGGTGCGGTAGTCTCGGGACCGATCCCGTTGCCTACCCAGAGAACGGTATATACCGTGTTGCGTTCACCGCATGTGGACAAGAAATCGAGAGAGCAGTTTCAGACTAAAATTCACAAGCGTCTCATCGATATCCTGAACTCCACCTCGAAAACCGTGGATGCACTGATGAGATTGGATCTCCCTGCTGGTGTAGATATTGAGATAAAGGTATAACGGAAGTAGATCTATGATTGCTATAATTGGAAAAAAGATTGGGATGAGCCAGGTTTTCCTGGAAAGCGGCGAGGTAAGGCCCGTTTCCATCATCGAAGCCGGTCCCTGCCAGGTCGTTCAGGTCAAAACCGACAAAAAGGAAGGTTACTCTTCCGTCCAGGTCGGCTTTGAGGTAAAACCCGAGCGTTTGGTGAAAAAACCCGAAAAGGGGCATTTTGACAAGGCCGGAACGCCCTCATTCCGCCATCTCAAGGAAATCCGTGATTTCGAAGCGGATTACTGCAAGGTGGGTGAACCCCTTACCGTGGAACTCTTTAAGGTCGGCGATATGGTCAAGGTTACCGGCGTGACCAAGGGCAAGGGTTTTCAGGGTGTCGTGAAACGGCATGGTTTTCACGGCGGTCCGAAAACGCATGGTCAAAGCGATCGCCTTCGTGCGCCCGGGTCCATCGGTGCTTCCGCCTATCCCTCCCGGGTCATCAAGGGCATGCGTATGCCGGGCAGAATGGGCGGCGATAGCAAGACGGTCCGCGGATTGACCATCGTTAAAATCGATGCCGTGAACAATCTGCTCTACGTGAAGGGGGCCGTGCCTGGCGCAATAAATAGCATTGTAACAATTCGGAGGCAAGAAAGTTGAGTGTAGAATTCTCCATCTTCAACAAAGAAGGTCAAGATACAGGTCAGAAGCTGGTCATAGAGAATGCTGCTTTTGACATTGAGCCTCATGATCATTCCCTCTATCTGGCGGTAAAAGCCGAAATGGCCAATTCGCGTCAGGGAACTTCGTCTACGAAAACCAGAGCCGAAGTTGCCGGCGGCGGACGCAAACCCTGGAAACAGAAGGGCCGCGGTGGGGCTCGCGCCGGTTCGCGCAGAAGCCCGGTCTGGGTAGGCGGCGGACGTGCATTCGGTCCTACGCCGCGCGCGTATACGATGAAGGTCAATAAAAAAGTTAAGCGTTTGGCGCGCACAAGCGCCTTGGCGTACAAGTACCATGAAAACGCTATCCGCATCATGGACGACCTGAGTTATAGCGATATCAAATCCAAGAATATCCGTCAATTGCTCGATGCATTCCAAATCGAGGATAAGAAAGTGACCATCCTGGCCTCAAATCTGGATGAAAATCTGTTCTTGTCCTGCCGTAACTTCTACAATATCTTTGTGATCGAAGCAGAGAGCGCCTCGGCCTATGATCTCATGGATTGTGAAGTCCTGCTGGTAGAGAAAGATGGTATGGAGAAATTGAACGATCAACTTTTGGCGAACAATTAGGGATTCAGTAATGTCGATAAAACAAAACATCATCATCAAACCTATTTTGACCGAAAAACTGAATAATCTTCAGGAATCGGAGCGTAAATACGGTTTCCAGGTCCGTCCGGACGCCAACAAGATCGAGATCAAACAGGCTATCGAAAAGAAGTTTGGCGTCAAGGTCGCTAAGGTGGCCACCCTCAACTACGAAGGTAAAAGCAAACAGATGACGGTGCGCAGTGGCGGTCATGTGATTCGTACCAGCGGCAAGCGGGGCGACTGGAAAAAAGCCATTATTACTCTGAAAGAAGGCGAGAAAATAGATTTCTATCAAGGAGAAACTGCGGTATAGTATCATGGGTATCAAAACAATCAAACCGACGACACCGGGACAGCGTTTTAAATCAGTTGACACCTTTGAGGATATTACGACTGATTCACCGGAAAGAAGTTTATTAGTAGCAAAGAAAAGCTCCGGCGGCCGCAACAATCGCGGACGAGTGACAGCGCGCCGACGTGGCGGCGGTGTGAAACGCGCCTACCGCATCATCGATTTCAAACGCGATAAACACGGCATCGAGGCCAAGGTGAGCACGATCGAATACGATCCGAACCGTTCGGCCAGAATCGCCCTGCTTGTTTACAAAGATGGTGAAAAGCGCTATATCCTGGCTCCCGACAAACTGGAAGTCGGTTCTGTGATCATATCGGGCAGCGAAGTGCCGGTGAAAGTCGGTAACGCTATGCCGCTCAAAAATATTCCCGCCGGTACCTATGTCCACAATATCGAGATGAAGCCCAAGAAGGGTGGACAAATCGCCCGGAGCGCCGGTACCGCCGTTCAGATTATGGCTAAAGAGGGACGCTATGCGACCCTGAAGATGCCTTCCGGCGAGATGCGCTCGATACTGGACGAGTGCTACGCAACGATTGGTGAAGTCAGCAACAGGACCCACGAGAATATTTCGCTCGGTAAAGCTGGCCGCAACCGCTGGCTGGGACGCCGTCCGAAAGTCAGGGGTGTCGCCATGAACCCGATCGACCATCCAATGGGTGGTGGTGAAGGCAAGAGCTCGGGTGGCCGCCATCCGTCGACGCCCTGGGGCAAGCCCACCAAGGGATATCGCACACGCAAGGCCAACAAGCCCAGCAGCAAGTATATCGTGAAAAGACGCGCTAAATAGATAGGGAGATATCTGCATGAGTCGTTCGCTCAAAAAAGGTCCGTACTTAGATCCAAGACTGATGGAAAGAATCGAGGAAATGAATAGCACCGGCAAGAAGCGGGTAATCAAAACCTGGGCAAGAAGGTCGACCATATCTCCGGAATTCGTAGGCCACACCTTTGCCGTTCATAACGGTAACAAATTTATCCCTGTATTCGTGACCGAAAACATGGTAGGGCATAAATTGGGAGAATTCGCCCTGACCAGAACATTCCGTGGGCATTAGAAAAACGTTTAAGAAGTTGATTTGATAGACTAGAAGGGTAGTAACGAAACGTATGGAAGCAAAGGCAATATATCGGCACGTGCGACAATCAGCCCGCAAGATTCGGCTGGTCGCGGATATGGTGCGCGGCAATGATATCGAAACCGCGCTCAATTCCCTGCATTTCAACAGTAAGAAAGCTTCTGTAGCCGTCGAAAAAACGGTCCGTTCCGCGGTTTCCAATCTGATGAACTCGGAAGGCGGATCGGGCGTTCATCCTGAGGATTTATATCTGAAAAGCATACAGGTTGATGAAGGTCCGACAGCCCGGCGTTTTCGCGCCGGCGCCATGGGGCGGGCATCGATCATTCGCAAGCGCACCAGTCATATTTCCGTTGTGGTCGCTGAGAAAAAAGAAAAAGTGAAAAAAGTTAAATAGTTTGGAGGCTTTTTGGGTCAGAAGACACATCCTATCGGTTTTCGGCTTGGTTTCAATAAAGAGTGGAGCAGTAATTGGTTCGACGAACGCAACTACACTGCGAAACTAACCGAGGACTTAAAATTACGTCGCTATATACTGAAAAGATTGCCGAATGCTGGTGTTTCCAAAGTGGATATTCTCCGCACTTCGAAGAAAATTACGGTAGCGATCAATACCTCCCGTCCGGGCATCGTCATCGGCAAGAAGGGTGAAGAGGTCGATCTGCTTCGGCTGGAATTGCAGCGAATCACGAACACCGACGTGCAGATCAATGTCAACGAGATCAAGCGACCGGAATTGGATGCGACCCTGGTTGGCGGCAACATTGCAGCCCAGATCGTCAAGAAAGTATCGTTCCGCCGGGCGATTAAAAAGTCCATTCAGGCCACGATGCGTATGGGCGCCGAAGGCGTTCGTATTCAGATCAGCGGTCGACTGGGCGGTGCGGAAATGTCGCGCTCCGAAACCTACCGTGAAGGCCGGGTTCCGCTGCATACCCTGCGTTCGGATATCGACTTCGCTTCGGTAACGGCTTTTACAACTTATGGTTGTATCGGTATCAAAGTTTGGATCTGTAACGGCGTAGCCTACAAGAAAAAGTAATAAAGGAATCATAGCATGCTGGCACCACGAAAGATCAAGCATAGAAAGCAACACAAAGGCAGAATGAAGGGCACCGCAAATCGCGGAGACAGTGTCTGTTTCGGCCATTTCGGGCTGAAAGCCATGGAGTGCGGTTGGATCAGCAGTCGCCAGATTGAAGCCGTTCGTATTGCGATTTCCAGAAAAGTCAGAAAACACGGCAAGATGTGGATCCGGATATTCCCGGATAAACCGATCACCAAGAAGCCAGCGGAAACCCGTATGGGAAAAGGAAAAGGCTCCCCGGAATACTGGGTAGCGGTGATTAAACCCGGACGAATTCTGTTCGAAGTAGAGGTTTCAAGCGAGGCGGATGCCAGAGATGCCTTCTCCACCGCAGCCTACAAACTGCCTATGAAGACAAAAGTTGTACCGAGACGAGAATTAGGAGCATAAGGTGAAAGCGAGTCAGTTAAAAGAATTATCTGTTGAGGAAATGAAGACCAGGCTGCTGGACAATGCCACGGCTCTGGAAAACCTGCGGTTTCAAAAAGCCCTGCAGCAATTGGAAGATCCGACAAAGATGAAACAGGTTCGTCGAGAGATCGCGCAGATTAAAACGTTACTGCGCGAACGTGAACTGGGATTGAGAAAATAAGCAACAGCAGCGAATAAGCATAGGATGCAGCTAGGATGACAACACAAGGGAAAAGAAAAACACTTATCGGTAATGTTCTCAGCAACAAGATGGACAAAACCATAGTGGTATCCGTGGAAAGAACTGTACAACATCCGGTCTACAAGAAATATATACGACGGACTTCCAAGTTTTTTGCCCACGATCCTCAAAACCAGTGCCATATCGGCGATAAAGTCAAGATCGTTGAATCTCGTCCGTTAAGTCACTTGAAGAGATGGCGTTTGGTGGAAGTCATTGAGACGGTAGTAGAATAGCAAGGGGAAGTTCCGATGATACAGCAAGAAACAAGGTTAACAGTAGCAGACAATACCGGCGCCAAACAGGTATTGTGCATTCGCGTTCTAGGCGGTTCGGGCAGAAAAATCGCCTCAGTTGGCGATGTGATCATTGTTACGGTCAAGCAGGCTTCTCCCGGCGGCATGATTAAAAAAGGCCAGACGTCCCGGGCCGTGGTGGTTCGCACCAAGCGCGAGATCCGGCGTAAAGACGGCAGTTATATCCGTTTTGACGATAACGCCGCCGTACTGATCGACGACCACTCGGAACCGAAAGGAACCCGCATATTTGGACCGGTGGCGAGAGAATTGCGCGAGAAGCAATACATGAAGATTGTTTCTATGGCGCCTGAAGTGCTTTAGAGGAGTATAGAATGTTACGAATACGCAAAAACGACGTCGTCAAAGTAATCTCCGGGAATTATAAAGGAAAAACGGGCCGCGTATTGATGGTTTTTCCCGATAAAGACCGAGCGATTGTGGAAGGTGTGAACTTTATTAAGCGCCACACGCGTCCCAGTCAGAAAAGCCCGCAGGGCGGCATTGTGGAGAAGGAGGCGTCCATTCATGTCTCCAATTTAGCGCTGGTCCACAACAATGTCGCGACCAAGGTAGGGCACAAGACGTTAACGGACGGCAAGCGGGTCCGCGTCGCAAAGAAGACCGGCGAAGTCATCGATAGTTTTTAATGAAGGAGTGATACGTGGCGAAGAAATCTGAAAATACGCCCCGATTGATGGAGCGATATAAAAAGGAAATCATTCCGGCCATGATGCAGAAGTTCGGATACAAGAGCATCATGGAGGTTCCGAGACTAGTAAAAATCAGCATGAATGTCGGCCTCGGAAAGGCAAAGGAAGAACCGACCAGCCTGAAGAATGCCCAGGAGGATATCCGTATCATTACGGGGCAGCAGCCGGTGACCACACACGCCAAGAAAGCGATTTCCAATTTTAAAATACGACAGGGCGATCCGGTCGGTTGTGCCGTGACCCTGCGCCGTTTTCGAATGTACGAATTTATGGATAGACTGATTTCCATTGCAATGCCTCGTGTCCGTGATTTCTCCGGTATGCCGGACAAGGCTTTTGATGGGCGGGGAAATTATTCCATGGGTATCCGGGAGCAGATCATCTTTCCCGAGATCAATTACGACAAAGTGGATAAGATCCGGGGAATGAACATCACATTCGCCACAACTGCAAAGACCGATGCGGAAGCCTACGAACTGCTGTTGCTTTTCGGCTTCCCATTTAAAAAACGTGCTGCCAAGCTTTCAGAGGAGAAGAATTAATGGCAAAGAAATCGTTAATCGCGAAGGCAAAACGTAAACCCAAATTTTCGACACGGACGGTACGTCGCTGTTCCATATGCGGTCGTCCCAGATCCATTTACCGGAAATTTGGACTTTGCAGGTTATGTTTCCGGGAATTAGCCCTCAAGGGTGAGATACCGGGTGTCACGAAAGCAAGCTGGTAAAACAGGAGTAGTAAAAATATGCCAGTAACCGATCCAATTGCAGATTATTTGACCCGCGTGAGGAATGCACAACGCAATCATCACCGCTGGGTGGATATCCCTGCTTCCAATTTAAAGAAGCGCCTTTCCCTGATCCTCAAGCATGAGCACTTCATCAAGGATTTTCTCATCATCGAGGATGGGCAACAGGACAAACTTCGCGTCTATCTGAAATACGATAGAGACGGAAACGCTGTGATTGAGGGTTTGAAACGAGCCAGCAAACCGGGCCGACGCTATTATACGCCGGCCAGTAACATTCCGCGCGTCCTCGGAGGTTTGGGAATCACCATCCTTTCCACTCCGATGGGTCTTCTCACAGATAAACTTGCACGAAAGTACAATCTAGGTGGTGAAGTACTTTGCTACATTTGGTAATAGTAGGTAGTAAGGAGTAAACAGTGTCTCGAATCGGCAAAAAACCAATTCCTATTCCGGGTGGTGTATCGATCACCATCGAGGATAGTCATATAGCGGTCAAAGGACCGAAAGGTGAGTTGTCCTGGGGTTTTAATCCGGAACTGACGGTAACACAGCAGGAGCAAGAGCTTCTCGTCGGCAGGCCCAGCGATTCCAAAACGCACCGCGCCCTGCACGGCCTGACCCGCATGCTGATCAGCAACATGGTCACCGGCGTGAGTGAGGGTTTTGTGAGAGTCCTGCAGATCGAAGGTGTCGGATATTCCGCGGAAATGAAAGGCCGTTCGCTTATGCTGAATGTCGGTCTTTCCCACCCGGTACTCATTACGCCTCCGCAAGGAATTAGCTTTGAAGTTCCTAAAAACCTGGTGGTCAAAGTCAGCGGTATCGATAAACAGAAAGTCGGCCAGTTTGCCGCGAAAATCCGCTCGATCAAACCGCCGGAGCCATATAAGGGCAAAGGAATTCGTTATCAAGAAGAACATGTTCGCAGAAAAGCCGGTAAAAAAGTCGGCGTGAAGTAGAGGTTGATAGTATGAGTGTAAAACTGAAGTCGAAGACATATACCCGTGATCGCAGAAGAAAAAGGATCAGGAAAAAGATTAGCGGAACTGCCGAAAGACCCAGAATGGTCGTTTTTCGCAGCGCGAAACATATCTATGCCCAGTTGATCGATGATTCCGAGCAGAAGACCCTTCTGACGGTATCGGATCTGTCGCCCGAGGTGAAAGCGGCCATCAAGGAGAAGGAAACCAAGACGGGGAAAAGCACGGCCGTCGGTAAAGTTCTCGCCGAGAAAGCCAAGGGCAAAGAGATCACAAATATCGTGTTCGATCGCGGTGGCTTCCGGTATCATGGTCGGGTAAAAGCCCTGGCCGATGCGGCTCGTGAAGCGGGATTGCAATTCTAAATTCGGAGGATTATAACTTTGAAATTGAAGACAGTTGATCCGACTCAACTCGAATTATTAGAGGAAAAAGTCGTTAAAATAAATCGCGTCGCGAAAGTGATTACGGGTGGCCGCAGGTTCCGCTTCAATGCGATCGTGGCCGTTGGTGACGGGAAAGGGCATGTCGGGATCGGACTGGGAAAAGCCCTCGAAGTCGTGACGGCTGTGAGCAAGGGCAAGGAGAACGCCAAGAAGAGTATCGTTAAGGTCCCCGTTCTGAATGGTACGATACCGCACACGGTTACGGCCAAGTACGGCGCGGCCAAAGTGATCCTGAAACCGGCCTCTCCGGGTACCGGCATTATCGCCGGCGGCGCAATCCGCGTCATCATGCAAGAGGTGGGTGTGCGGGACATTCTGTCCAAGTCGCTGGGATCGAACAACACGCATAATGTGGTCAAGGCCACAATGGCGGCGCTGCTCAAATTGAGAGATCCTTTCCAGGTGGCCAAAAAAAGAGAAATGACGCTGCAGGAGATATTTGGATCATGAGCACTACAAAAGAAACCGGACAACTCAAAATAACGCAGATCAAGAGTTCCATTGGCTATCGGCAGAGAGCCCGGAAAACCTTGGAAGCCCTTGGTCTGAAACGCATGCACCATACGGTCATTCAAAAGGACAACCCGGCCATCCGGGGCATGGTCACTGCAATCGCACATTTAGTAAAAGTAGAAGAGGTGGAATAATAGCTATGAATCTCGGATCACTTCAATACGCTCCCGGTTCCCGTAAGGACACCAAAAGATTGGGTCGCGGCGACGCTTCCGGCACCGGCGGTACCGCCGGCCGGGGACACAAAGGTTATCACTCCCGTTCGGGGTCCAAACGCCGGGCCTGGATGGAGGGTGGAACCATGCCGATTTACCGGCGCCTGCCCAAACGTGGATTTAAGAACATTCATAAAGAAGTCTATCAGGTGGTCAATCTGGACACCATCGATCGGCTGCAACTTCCGGAAATCAGCATCGAAATCCTCCATGCCAGAGGCGTCATTCGCTCCGTGAATAAGCCGGTCAAAATCCTGGGCAGCGGGGAAATCAATCAGCCCGTAACTGTCACGGCGAATGCATTCAGTGCCACAGCCAAAGAAAAAATCGAAGCAGCCGGAGGAAAGGTAGAGATACTATGAGGCAGCAATTCCAGAGCATCTTCCGGATACCCGAACTCAGGAAAAGGATTCTGTACACACTGGCGCTGTTGGTAGTGATTCGAATCGGCGCGCATATTCCGATTCCCGGTGTGGATACGGAAGTATTGGGCGCAGCGATGCGTAACTTTTCCAATACCCTTTTTGGATTATACGATCTGTTTGCCGGTGGCGCCTTCCAAAGGGCGACACTCTTTGCTCTGGGGATCATGCCCTACATCAGTGCATCGATTATCATTCAGCTGCTCGGCGCGGTGATACCCTATTTCCAGCGCCTGCAGCGCGAAGGCGAAGAAGGCCGCAAGAAGATTACGCAGCTGACCCGTTACGGCACGATTCTGATTGCTGCGTTGCAGTCTTTCAGTATTGCCCAGCTCTTGATGGGACCGCAGATGGCGGCCCGTATCGGCGACCAGATGTTGCCGGTTATTCCGCATCCCGGGATCGGTTTTACAATGCTCGCGATACTGACTCTGACCACGGGAACCGTTTTGATGATGTGGCTCGGTGAACGCATAACCGAGCGCGGTATCGGTAACGGTATTTCCATGATTATCATGGTCAATATTCTGTCGCGTTTCCCGAATGTGATTATCAGTGAAATCGCCCTGATCAAGGAAGATGTCCGCGGTATCTTTACCGAGGTCGTACTCCTGGGCCTGATGGTGGTGATCGTGGGTTTTGTTGTGCTGCTGACGCAGGGACAGCGCAGGATTCCGGTCCAGTACGCCAAACGCGTGGTCGGCCGTAAGGTCTATGGCGGTCAGGCGACGCACATTCCCTTGCGCGTCAATACGGCCGGCGTTATGCCGATCATCTTTGCCCAGGCGATTATGTTCATTCCGAATACAATTGCCACTTTCTTTCCGACCAGTGATTTTATTCAGAATATGATGCGCTACTTCGGCATCAATTCACCCATTTACTGGCTGATCTACGGATTGTTTATCGTGTTTTTTACCTATTTTTATACCGCGATAGCTTTCAATCCAATCGAAGTGGCTGATAATATGAAAAAACATGGTGGATTTATTCCCGGTATTCGACCTGGAAAAAAGACCTCCGAATTTATCGATAATATTTTGACCAAAGTGACTTTACCAGGCTCGATCTTTCTGGCCCTCATTGCTATATTTCCCTATATTCTGATGAATATCATGGATATCGGTTATGATCTGGCTTCCTTTTTCGGCGGTACGAGCTTGTTGATTATTGTTGGCGTGGCGTTGGATACGCTGCAGCAGATTGAATCGCATTTATTGATGCGTCACTATGACGGATTCTTGAAGAGTGGAAAAATGAAAGGTCGTCGCCGCTAAGCGGAAGTAATGATTTATATTCGCTCCGAAAGAGAGATTGAGAAGATAGGAGAAAGCAGTCGAATCGTTTTCGAGACTTTAACCATGCTGAGCAGCGAGATTAAACCCGGTATCACAACCCAGAAGCTGGATAGCCTGGCTGAGGAATATATCCGCAGCCGCGGCGCCGTCCCGGCCTTCAAAGGCTACAACGGCTATCCCGCATCCATCTGCGCCAGCGTGGATGAAGAAGTGGTGCATGGAATCCCTTCCCAGCGCGAACTCCGCGAGGGACAGATCGTGGGTATCGATGTCGGCGCGGAAAAGGACGGCTATTTCGGCGACTCCGCCTACACTTTCGCGGTGGGAGCGGTTGATTCCTTGAAAACCCGGCTGATGCTGGTGACCCGGGAAGCTTTGTACCTCGGCATCGAAATGGCTGTTCCGGGCGGCAATCTTTCTGATATCGGAAATGCGGTTCAGACCCATGTGGAGGCCGCCGGATTTTCGGTGATTCGGGTCCTGGTTGGACATGGCATCGGGCGCAACCTGCATGAATCGCCGGAGGTTCCCAACTACGGTGAGCCAAAGCGAGGACCGCAACTGCGTCCGGGAATGTGCATCGCGATCGAACCGATGGTAAACGCCGGCGTTTACGACGTGCATACGCTGGAGGACGGTTGGACCGTCGTCAGTGTTGACAAATCGCCATCCGCTCATTTTGAGCATACCATTGCCATTACGGAAAATGGCCCGAGGATCTTAACCGATGGTCAGGAGCAAGGGGAGGACATTTTATGGCAAAGGAAAAACTGATTAAAGTCGATGGAACGATTAAAGAGAATTTGCCCAATGCATCCTTCCGGGTGCAGCTGGAAAACGGGCACGAAGTCCTGGCGCACGTATCGGGAAAAATGAGAATGCACTTTATCAAAATTCTGCCGGGCGATAAAGTAACTCTCGAGCTTTCCCCGTATGATCTGACGAGGGGACGCATCACGTATAGATATAAATAGGATGGAATTGTCATGAAAGTGAGATCATCAGTCAGGAAAATTTGTGATAAATGTAAAGTCATTCGTCGTAAAGGCGTCGTTAGGATAATCTGTGTGAATCCTAAACATAAACAGCGACAGGGTTAATAGGCAATAGGAGGAAGAATTGGCTCGAATAGCGGGTGTAGATTTACCAAACGATAAGAAGGTTAAAGTAAGTTTAACGTACATTTTCGGCATCGGACAGGCCACAGCGTTTTCCATTCTCGAAAAAGCAAAAGTCGATCCGGAAAAGCGTACAAGGGATCTTACGGAAGATGAAGTTAAAGATATCCGTAATGTGATCAATAATGAAGAGAAGGTCGAGGGTGCTCTGCGCACGAGCATTCAGATGGACATCAAACGTCTGATGGATATCGGCTGCTACCGTGGCATGCGCCATAGAAGAGGCCTGCCGGTTAACGGTCAGCGCACCAAGACCAATGCGCGCACCCGTAAGGGAAGAAAAAAGACCGTAAGCAGGAAAAAATCGAAATAATATAAACGTAGGAGGTCACTGAGTTGCCGCCCAAAAAATCTGTTGTCAAGAAAAAGAAAAAAACGCGTGTCGACGCCGAAGGTGTCGCCACTATAAAAGCGACTTTTAACAATACGATCATTTCATTGACCGATAATTACGGCAATGTAATTTCCTGGGCTTCAGCCGGTACGGTCGGATTTAAGGGTTCGCGTAAAAATACGCCCTTTGCCGCTCAGCAGGCCGCGGCCAAGGCCGCCAAACAGGCCGCCGATCTGGGTTTATCCCGTGTGGAAGTTCGCGTCAAGGGTCCTGGTTCCGGCCGGGAAGCGGCAATTCGTTCCCTAAACATTGCCGGCCTGAAAGTCACCGCAATCAAAGATGTGACACCGATTCCGCATAACGGTTGCAGACCTCCGAAAAGAAGAAGAGTATAATAGAAATTGGGAGTGATATAGATGGCGAGATATACCGGACCCGTATGTAAAATCTGTCGCAGGGAAGGCAGCAAACTGTTTCTGAAAGGCGAACGTTGCCAGAGCACCAAGTGCTCCTTCGAGACGAAAAGTTACAGCCCTGGACAGCATGGTCAGACAAACCGTAGAAGAAAATCCAACTACGGTGTGCAGCTGCGTGAAAAGCAGAAAATCAAAAGCATGTACGGCGTGCTGGAAGGACAATTCCGGCGCTACTTTGCAGCAGCTACAGGCATGAAGGGCGTTACAGGTACGAACCTGATGAAGATTCTGGAAAGCCGGTTGGACAATGTCGTCCATCGGCTGGGCTTTGCACCTTCCTTGAATCAGGCTCGTCAGCTGGTTCGCCACCGGCATTTTTCAGTGAATGGCAGAATCGTCGACATCCCCTCTTATCAGGTGGTCGCTGGGGATGTCATCCAGGTGAGAGAAAAAAGCAAAAAAATGGACACGATTCATGAATCCATGAAACGTATTCGCGGTGACCACGATCTTCCGTGGCTGATTCTTGATAAGGCCAAAATGCAAGGCATTTTCATTCAGGCACCCGAACGCGATCAGATGGGCGTGGATGTCAACGAACAATTGGTTGTAGAACTCTATTCTAAATAGAAGAGGATTATACATGGCTTTGCAGGAACAAATCATAGCTAGGGTTGTCAAGGATGTCTGTGAAGACCGTCACGGCGTTTTCACCGTACAACCCCTGCAACAAGGGTATGGTACTACCATCGGCAATGCACTGAGAAGAGTGTTGCTTACTTCAGTACCGGGCGCGGCAATTTCTTCGATTAAAATCGAAGGCGTACTCCACGAATTCGCTACGATTCCGGGAGTCAAGGAAGATGTCGCCGAAATCATTCTGAACCTGAAAGAGGTTCGTCTGAAACTGTTTGACCCCAAACCGGATAAAGTCAATCTGCATTTTAAAGGTGCGGGAGTCTTCAAGGCCGGCGATATCGGGAAAGAGACTTCGCAACTCGAAATCCTGAATCCCGATTTGATGATCTGTCAGTTCAATGAAAAGACCGATTTCGAGATCGAGATTAAAGTCGCCCGCGGCAGCGGCTGGGTACCGGCTGATGGGAACAAGACTGTCGACTATCCGATCGGCACGATCTTTATCGATTCGATTTTTTCGCCCATTACCAATGTGGCCTACAGGGTGGAAAATCTGCCCGGTACGGCCAAGGAAATTCTCGAGAAACTGACGATTGACGTCGCGACGGATGGAAGCGTCAGCCCCGAAGAGGCTCTGGATTTCGCTTCCCAGCAATTGCGGGAATATTTCAGCCTTTTCTCCAAAGTGCAGACCTCCCCGGTCGAAATGCCCAGGAACGAGCCGGACGAAGACGTGATCAAGATCCGCAATCTCCTCAGAAAAAGCGTGGACGAAATGGAACTCTCCGTGCGTTCATACAACTGTTTGAAGGCCAATAATATCAAAACGATTGCCGATCTGGTCTCCCGGGAAGAATCCGAGATGCTGCGATTTAAAAACTTCGGCCGTAAATCACTGAACGAGTTGATGACAAAGTTGAAGGCCATGAATCTGGAATTCGGAATGAATGTCGAGCGATACCTTTTGGACAAAGACGAATAATTAGGAATAGGAGTTTTCAGATATGCGACATCAGAAACGGGTAGCGAAACTCGGCAGAACCGCCAGTCATCGCAAGGCCCTATTAAGCAACATGTCCGCCTCCCTCATCCAGCATGGCAAGATTAAAACCACCGATGCGAAAGCCAAAGAATTGCGCCGCACGGTCGAACGCCTGATCACTCTGGGAAAAAAGGGGACGATCCATCATCGGCGGCAGGCTTTTAAAGTTTTGCAGAAAAAAGAAATGGTTAAAATCCTTTTCGACCATATTGCACCACAGTTCACCGATCGCAACGGCGGCTATACGCGCATCACCAAACTGGGCTTTCGCGATAACGATACGGCACCGGTTTCGTTGATCGAACTGGTTGATTATAAGATGCCTGCCGGCTCGAAAAAGGCTGAAAAAACGGCTAAAACCGAGAAGAAACCGGAGACCAAGGAAAAGAAGGCCACCAAACCCAGGGCAGTTAAGCAGACCACCGTCAAAGCCGAACCGGAAGTGCCGGCGGAAACCGAAGAAATCGAAGCGGCGGAAGCCATCGAAGACGCGGAATTTGAGGAAGTGAAAAGCGACGAAGCTGAAGTTGCCGGGGAAGAGCAAGAAACCAAAGCCACTGAAAAAGAATAATCCGGATTTAAATTGAGAATCACTTTTCTCAAGTTTATCAGGGCAGTTTCCATGACTGCCCTTTTTTTATCGACTATCCTGCGGATAACGCCTCTGCACGCCCAGGAGACCACCCGGCTGGGTATCTGGGTCGTGCGCGATCAGCTGACCAGCACCGCGAAAATTGACCGGATGATCGCGCAGCTTTCCGCCGAAGGCGTGAGCGATATCTTCGTACAGGTCCGCGGAAGAGGCGATGCTCTGTATGCATCGGAACTCGTCCCCTTCTCGGAACTGATTACGGAAAAATATTTTGATCCGCTGCGCTATGTGCTTCGCAAAGCCCATGAAAAAAACCTGCGCGTGCATGCCTGGATGAATATGTTTCTACTCTGGTCGGCCGAAGATCCGCCGCGCAGCTACCGTCATATTTTGAATCGCTATCCGGAATGGACGGGAATCAATGTCGCCGATCGCCAGGATGGTTTCTGCAAACGCTCCGAGCTGCTCGCTTCAGGAACGGAGGGTGTGTTTCTCTCGCCGTTTTTACCGGATGTCACCGAACATCTGAAAGCGGTTATCGAGGAAGTGATCGAAAATTACGAGGTCGATGGGATCCACCTGGATTATGTCCGTTATCCCAATGACCTCTACGACTACAATGAGTACGGTCGCGCCAAATTCAGAGAAGAATTCGGGATTGACCCTTTCGAAATCCGACGCGTCGCCCGGGATTCCGCTTCGGTATCTAATGGAGTGGATATGGGCGTCTACTCCGCCGCATGGGATCAATTTCGCCGCGACGCAATTTCCGATTTTCTGCGGCAGGTCAAACTAATGCTGGTTAAAAATCCCCGAACGATCGCGCTGAGTGCCGCCGTCAAACCCGATATCGACCGGGCTGCTGACTATTATTTTCAGGACTGGGTCAGTTGGGTCAGGAACGGCTGGATCGATATGGTGATGCCCATGAATTATGTGCGGAGCACCAACGGATACGAAGCGAATATTCAATCTATTTTAGCCAGGGAGCTAGCTCCCGAAAAAGTCTGGATGGGAATTGGCGCCTACAATGAAACCCGGTTGGGAATCATGACCAAAACAATGGTAGCCCGCTACCGGGGTTTCCGGCAGTTGATCTATTTCTCATATGAAAGTTTCCTGGAGAATCCGGAATATTTTTCGGCAATTAGGGAAGCTCTGAACACCTACCACTAAATCCACTTTTTCCTATAAAGCACCCTTTCCCGCTCGAATAACACGACATCCGGTGCGGTGTTATCCTGTTCGGAAAATTACTATCACAGCAGAGTTGTTAATCGAATAGCTATTATTAGCGTGAATATAATAGCAGAGATTGCGGCAAGGTCTTGAAAATGTAAAATATTTTGTTAAATTCGATGTATAGGATTTATCGATTCAAAAGATGTAGCCTGACAGCAAAAAGATGGGAGTTGTTTATGCCATTGTTAGTCGTATGCCTGGTTTCGGATCCTCCGATTTACAATTATCTCGGAGGAGTGCTGAAGAATCCCGATGCAATCGTCTGGTTGCGAACCTACCGGCAAAAAAATATGATTACTCAGGTCGAGAATGCGATCAAGACGCAGCACTCGCCGACTTTTGAGAACCGGGAGGTGAAGGAGAACGAAATCGAGGAATTTATCGCCCGTTGCGAAGGGATTATCAAAGACTATCCGGAACATGATATTGCCCTGAACGCCAGCGGGGGCGCCCGAATGCAGGCCCTCTTAGCTACCGAAGTATTTAAAAAAGCCAATAAAGAGGTTTTCTATATCGATTCGGAGCATTCCCGTCTGGTAGATGTCCGATCCGGCGAATACAAGACTTTCCATTTTACGTTGACCGTCAACGAGTACATCGCCCTGCACGGGATCGATATGGAAGCAGGAACGCGCTTTGATCCGGAGATCGGAAAACGCAGTTCACTCTCCTATTTTATCATCAACAATTGTGATCAGATCGTACCTTTTATCGATAGAATTCGCCCCGAATGGATCGATATGGGGGATAATAAATTGGACCGGGAGTGGAAATTGGAACATCCCGTGGCAAGGTTCTCTATTCAATATGAGGCTCCGAGCAAAAAAATGAGATTTCGCTTCGGAGCCGACGACCGGATGAGAAGCATGGAGATCGATACGGTCGGGGATAACTTTATCTTCAACGGCGGCTGGCTTCGTGAATTGGTATTCCTGCGCGTTCATCGCAGTCAGTATGATGATGTTCGCCTGGATACGCGGATTAAACGTGAAACTTTGCCGAATGGCCAGCGGGCCGAGTCCATGATCGATATCGCCATGATGAAGGGCTGTCATTTCTATATATTCCAGTGCTTTTCCTATCCGATCACGCGTGAGTCTTTTATCGAACTCAGCGCAATCCACACGACAACCGCGCTATTGCACGCCCGGGGTTTTATCTTCACGGCGCATCGCCCGCACCGCGCATTCCTGGAGCGCGCCAGCGAATCGAACATGACCGTCATTTCCGGCAAGCGTATCGGATATTTTTCTATTTAGACTGAAATATCGCCGGGTGTCATTCAGGCAAAGGCGATCAAGGTTGCTCCCGCGATGATGATGAGCCCGCCGGCAACCCGGCCGCGAATGTTTTCTTCCTTAAAAAGAATCCACCCATAAAGAATGGCGAAGAGCAAGCTCAGACGCTTGATCGAAATCATGTAGGCAATCTGAATCATGCTGATGGCGGTAAAGTGCGTCACGGCCATGGCGGCCATGGCGGCCCCGATGCCGAAATAGGCGACCGGATATTGCACCAGAACGCGCAACTTGCCGCGCGTAGTGATCAGAACAATCGGGACAAAGCCCAGCCCCAGCAAAGAAAAATAGACAATCGTCATGAATAACGGCGAAGAATGTTGGATGGCGACTTTTCCGAAGGTCGATGTGACGGCATACGCAACGGCGACGATAAACATATAGAGCGATCCGCGGTTCTTGAAAATCGCCAGCCAAGGCTCGAAGAAGCCGTGTTTGGCCCGGTCGATCTGCAAGGTATAGGTGCCGATAGAGATCAGAATTACACCAATAATGCCCAAGAGCGAAAGCGTTTCGCCCAGCACGATTTTGGGGATAATCAGTAGGAAGATCGGTGTCAGGCCCAGATAGGGAACGGTCAGCGAGAGCGGTGCGATCTGAATCGCGCGCATATAGAGAAAGGTTGTGCCGAGATCCAGCAGTACGCAGATGGCTATCGCAAACCAGAAAGTACTGTCCAGGGCCGGTATTTCGATGAAGAGCAGGATAGGCAGTAAAAAGGGCAGGGCGTAGGCTTCCCTGACCCAGGCCAGCACAATGGCCGGGATTTTCCCGGATACTTTTTTTGAGAGGGCGTCGGCACTGGCAAAGAAAAATCCTGAGAGGATGCTGATTAAATACCACATATCAAAAAAAATACCTTCCTTGGAAATTTGTTTCTGAATTTAGAATTGGGAATTGCGAAGTACAAGATGATTGAAATAATCTTGCATTATAAACATATGGCAAAATAAAAACAGGATTAGGTGGTAATCGTGAGAAATTCCAGGGACAGTCCAGTGATTGAAGTCCAAGGCGGTCATCTAGGTTCACGACGTGTCGGGTGACAGATTATTTAAGACCAATGCAAATATCTGAACCGATCTCTCTCCCCGAAAAATCGGGGAATCGCGATGACTGCGCTATGATTAGCCCAATGTTTTCTATGTGTATCTCCGGTGAGGTTACGTGGGGGGAATAAATTGATCGATAAATTTTACAGATGGGAGAGAATTAACTACATCAGGTGAAAAATATTTTTCACAATATCTCTTCTTGAAACAATTCCTATTAGCTTACCATCCTTAACGATCGGTATTCTATGGAAGTGTTTTTTAGCAATAACGAGAGCAATTTCTTCCAAATTAGTATCCGGTTCAAAATAAACAACATTTTTCGTCATGACCGTTTCAACTTTAGTGATATTGAGATAACCATCGAATGCTACATTCAGAACATCTTCACAGGAAATGACGCCTACCAATTTGCCGGCATCATTGACTACTGGCATACTACTGATTTTGTTTTCGAGTAATTTTGTCACCGCCATTTTTAGAGGAACATCCGGTCCAGTAACGATGATCTCTTTCAGCATAACATCTTTTGCTTTCAACGATTTTAACATAATTACCTCACTTGTTGTTTTTAATCGTATTGTAGATATTTATTTATACCTTCTGCAGCAACTTTTGCATCGGCGATTGCGGTAACTGCATCCAGGTTTATATTGACAATGTCTCCACCGGCAAATACTCCCGGAATTGTGGTCATACCATTGACATCAACTTTGACCTTTTTTCTTTCAGTGAATTCAATCTGATTGGACAGTGTTTCGGGAAGAAATGAAAAATCGGCTCGCTGTCCAATCGCTTCGATGATCATTGAACCTTTCAGGAACTGTTCCTCTCCTTCATAAAAGGTTGGAGAAAATCTGCCCTGTTCATCAAAAACCGATTTCACTTTTTTGCATAATAGCCCTTTGATATTGCCGTTGTCATCGAGAACAACCTCTTTGGGACCCCAAGCCGGGTTAAACTGAATACCCTCTTCCCTGGCTTCTCTGATTTCCGTTTCCGTTGCCGGTAACTGGTCCCAGTCCTCTAATGATACTGTTTTCGTGCTTACCGGTTGTTTGGGGAATTGGATGTGCTGTAATCGAATGGATTCTCGGGCAACATCCATGGCGACGTTGCCACCGCCAATGACAATGATATCATCCGTCACTTCGCGCTGTTTGCCAATTTTATTGTCTTTGAGGAAAGCGAGTGCAAGGTCACATTTTTCGGAATTTTTCACCTGGGTGGAAAAACTAACTGTGTTTCCGATTCCGATAAATACAGCATCATTATCTTTCTGCAACTCTTCAAATTCAATATCTTTACCTACCCTTGTATTGAATTTAAATTCGACACCGAGAGACTCGATATGGTGAACATCCTTGTCGATGGCATCGAGGGGTAGACGGTAAGTAGGCGGTCCCGTTCTGATAACTCCGCCGCCACCGGGTAGCTCATCATAGACAACGACTTCGTGTCCCTGAAGACGTAAGAAATATGCCAGTGACAAGCCACTGGGGCCGGCGCCGATAATGGCTACTTTTTTTCCGCTCGGTTTTCCGGGATTGATTTCCAGTTCTTCTTTAAAATTCTTGATTTGATCGGCTGCGTATCTCTTGAGCCATCGGATAGCAAGTGAATCACCCCTGATATGCAGTGAGCAGGCATCTTCGCAATGCGCCATGCATATTCTGCCGCAGATGGAGGGAATGGGGTTGTCTTCAAAAATAATTTTGAGCGACTCATCGGAAGCATCTCTGTAAATGGCGTCAATATAATCGGAGATTTTTAGATGTGCCGGGCACGCTTCTTCGCAGAGTTTGCATTCTAGGCAACGACCGGCTTCCGCTTTCGCCTGCACTTTATCGTAGCCGATTACTTGTTCAATAAATGAGAGCTTCCGCTCGTCAGGTTCTACTTCGGGCATTGTTACTCTGTTCGGTTCAAATAATGCATAGCGCATGTCCGGAGAAAAGCCGTTATAGTTTTCTTTACGATGGGACAGGCTGGCTTGAAATATCGAGTAATCCGCAGCGGATTTATATGTGTTAGGGGCATGTTTTTCATCCTTCGGGATAAAAGTAAAAGTGCTGGTGTCAAAATGGATATGGAAGAAATCTTTTGTCAGAGTCAGAGAGCCAGGAGGACAAATATCCACACACAATCCACAGAAACAACATCTTCCGTAATCCAGCTGGGGTCTTTCATTCTTTTTTCCTTCTTCAGGTTTATTCACTAATTCAGAGATTTCCAGCATTGTAATCGCCTTATTGGGGCAGATATCTGCGCAGTTTCCGCAACCGGTGCATTTTTTCCAATCGTTTTTGTGAAAGCCCCGGTACCGGTCGGCGATTTCTTTCGTTTCAAAAGGGTATTTCAGTGTTTGTGGTTTCTCGAAGAGGTATTTTATTGCTTTAAATGGATTGACAAAGCTCGTTTTTGGCATTTTATATCCTATATTTTTATCTGTCTATTTCCGGGGCGACAACATATAAACTGATCATAATATTGCCCACGTCCGATACGCTCTCACCTACCAACGCTTTTTCCAATACGGTCAGCCCATGATTATAGGAAGGTGTATTGAAATGGACCCGATAGGGTTTATCGCCGCCATTACTAACCATGTATAGTCCCAGTTCTCCCCGCGAAGATTCACACCTGACATAGGCTTCACCCTTGGGAATCGTCCACTTGAATGGATTTGGCGTTTTTGTATAGACCGCGCCGCTTTTCGGCATTTTATCGATCAGCTTAAAGATCATATGCACACTTTCGATCATATCATCTCGAATGGCTAAAAGCCTTGAATAGGCGTCTCCATCGGTTCTTACCGGAATATCGAAATCTACCTGATCGTAGGCATCGTATGGTTCAATTTTACGAATATCATACTTCATACCAGTTGCCTTAATGGTGTGCCCAACGGCGCCCATCCGGATGGCTTCTTCACGTGTAACAATCCCAATACCTTCGGCTCGTTGTTTAAAAAGGCTGTTTTCGAAAAAGGTGGCGTTATAATCCGGTACTTTGCCACCGATTTTATGTAAGGTCTCGACCAGTTTATCGGTGAAACCTTCTGGAAAATCGCGCCGAACTCCGCCGGGACGAAGATAGATATGATAGACGCGTGCTCCGGTAAGCTCCTCAAAGAGGTCCAGTAAAAGATCTCTGTGATACATTGCCCAGTTTGCAACTGTATCGAAGCCGAGCATATTTGCATAAGCCCAGAGTCCAAACAGATGTGATCCGACTCGCGCCATTTCACAGAAAATACTCCTGATAAATTTTCCCCTTTCCGGAACTTCGATACCGGCTAATTTTTCCACACCCATGGAGTAAATCAATTCCATGTGATCGGGTTCGACGACATTAATCCGGCAGACTAATGGAAAGTTTTGCATCCAGGTTCTCAACTCCATGAGTTTTTCAAAACCACGGTGTAAAAATCCGGGATTAGCATCCGCCTGGACAATTCGATCGCCTTCAACTTTTAAAGTAATGCTAAAATTTCCGACCATTCCGAGGTGCTGCGGACCAAAATAAAGCTCAAGTTCTCTCATTGCATTCCTTCCTTTCGTTCCTGGATGGAAGGAATTTTTCCAAAAGTATTATCTACGTATGCCATGGTATCAAAATCTTTACGAAAGGGAGGAATTTTATATTCACGTTCTAGCATCAGCGGCGTCAAACGGGGGTGCCCTTCGAAGACGATGCCGAACATTTCATGCAGTTCCCGTTCGTAGGGCTCGGCACTGTTATACAGATTCGTAATGGTTAAAAATTTAGAAGTATCACGGGAAATCATTGTTTTGATAATGATATTCCTTGTTTCTTTTTCCTTGTATTGTGTATCATCTGCCATGTAGGCGGAAAGAATGTAGATTAGCTCCAACTTTCCAGCATCGATCCAGTCGTTACAGGAGATTAACGCCAGGTGTTCGTACCCATCGTTTTTAAGGTAACTAAGTAGCGAAAGCATCGATTCTTTTACGGTGCTGATAATCATTCTTGTCTCACCGGGAATGCGAATATCAAGACCGTTGAAGTTGGATGATAGCTTTTGTTTCAGAATCTCCATCTTAAAATTTTCCTTTTTTACAAGCGTCCATTGTAATGCTTAATTTTTCTCACGTTGAAAGAGTGGAGGCCAATCCAGTTCACCGAATAGCTGCTCCTGGTTTGCTCGGTACAGTGCATAATCTTCCCGATATCGTTTGTATCCATCGGCTTTGTCCATGTCAATAAGTTTCCATAAATGGGTGACACCAATGAAGACCGCTTCCGGTCGGGGCATGCACCCTGCAATGTAGCCGTCAACCGGGATATATTTGTCCAGGCTGGTGATGGTATTATAGGAATCGTAATACATTCCGCCGTTTATTGGACAGGAACCAAATGCCACTGTGTATTTGGGTTCCGGCATCTGTTCATAGGTTCTGATAATCGCTTTTAATGTCTTTGTCGAGACGTAACCGGTGATTAAAAACAGATTTGCCTGACGTGGCGTAGCAACAGGAATGATGCCAAAGCGCTCCGCATCCCAGCGGGTGGTAATGGATGGTGGTATTTCAATGATTCCGCACCCGGTACAAAAATAGACAACATGGAAGGAATATTTGTTAGCCATTTTACCGGGATTTTTTAACCACTTACTGATTTGATTTCTATCCATTTTGATCTGTCCTGATAATTAATTAAGTATTACTACTATGACCAATCCAACAAAAGCAATCGCTGTCGGCCATTTCCACAAATACTGCATCGCCTGCTCAATCCTGAAACGGGGATAAACGGCATTGATAAAAAGCCCAATAACCAAAACGACGAACATCTTTAGTAGAAAGATAATGATTCCCAGAATCGTTGCCCATCCTGTTCCTGCAATTGGATTTAATAAGCCGAATAAGGTTCCACCCCCAAGGAAGATATCGACAAAAAGAGCAAGTCCTACAAACATATGTAAAGCATGTTGTAAGGTGTAAAATGCCAGATGCTTACCGCCAAACTCGGCGATCGGTCCCGATGAGATTTCTTGGGGAGCGCTGACGATTTCAAAGGGTCTCACCCCCAGAATAGCCGGAAGAGTCAGGAAATAAGCGATGCCGGGCAGAATCAATGCCCAGGAACAAAAAGCCATACCGGTACTTGCCTGGATGTTTACAATTTCCACCAGTGAAATTGTGTTATAATGGGTCATAACCGTGAGCAGAACCAGAAGCAGGGGTACTTCGTAAGCAAGCGCAAGCAGAAATTTTCTGGATACCCCGATGCTTGAGTTGGGATTTCCGGAAGCAGCCGAACTTAATGCTATTCCAAAAGGGCCTAAGAGCATGAGATACAAAAAAGCAATTAACCCGCCCGATGTCATTGCATATAATTCACCGATTGGTAAAAAGTAGATCAGCACAACGGAACTGCTCAGAGACAGGATGATTCCGAAATCAAAAAACGATCCGTGACTGATGCTTTTTTGACTGAAAGATCGGATGACATCAATCAGCGGCTGGTAAACTGGTGGCCCATAGCGCCAGTGAATTTTCGCCGTGATTTTCCGGGATATTCCGAGAAAAAGTAACCCGATGGTTAAAGCCAGTAGGGGCGATATGAATAGTGATAGTATTTCCATTAAAACACACTCCATTTTAATTGAGCTGATATAAGAAGTGCCAGAAACAGGATAATGTAGATTACATAATCACTAACGCAACCCGTGTAGATTTTTCTAATATTGTCGCAGGCGAATTCTGTGAATTGAGCAATTTTTTGATACAGCATATCAAAAACATCTTTGAGAAAGGGAGAAGCCATCCGATAAAAGGGAGCATAGAATTCGACAGTGTAATTATATTTATCTTTGGGAATCGCAGCACCGGCCGCGTAATTATCATATTGATCGACCGTTGTAGATTTGCGGGCAGCCCTGAAAATGAACCAAAAAATTGCTCCGACAACCAGCAAAGCGCTAAAAATATTGATCATGTTCAGGGTTCCGGTTTCTGAACTAACTCCCCAGATGGATACCGCGAGAGGGTTAAACCCAAAGGACACAATAATGGCGTTGATGACCTTTAGTGGTAAACCCGGTAAAATACCAAATATAAGTATTGTCAATGACAAAATGACGATCGGGATCTGCATAGCCAGAGGAGTCTTTTGAATGTTTTGATGCTTTTGGGGTAATTGACCAAGATAGAGATTGTGTAAAAATTTAAAAACGGATAGAATCGTTCCCCAGGTTCCCAATAAAGCAGCAAAAGCCAGAAATGGGGCTTTTCCCAAAATTAAGGTCTTATAGATCATCCATTTTGACACGAAACCATTAGTCAGTGGAATGCCGATCAGACCGCAAATTCCTAACAAACCTCCCAGAAATGCGACAGGCATTTTTTTAAAGAGACCTCCCAGGGAATTGAGGTCCCGCAGACCGTTGGTGCTGTATTCAATAGCGCCGACAGAGAGAAAGAGCAGAATAATATAGATTGCGTGATTTAATGTATGGAATATCCCGCCGGCAAGCCCGAGACTCGTACCAAAAGCAATTCCGACAATCATGTATCCGCCTTGTCCGATACCGTGCCAGGCAAGCAGTTTTTTGGCGTCATTCTGCAGCATGGCAATAAAGGTTGGAATGACAATCGTAATCGCCCCTGACCAGGCAAGAATGTTATGGTAACTGAAAAACCCCTTGCCCATGTGAAAGGTATTCTCGGCTCCGACCATTACGAACATAATTAACAGAAAACCAAAAATTCCCATTCTGGTGAGCATTCCTGAAAGCACGGCTGAAAATGGAGAGGGGGATTCGGCGTAGGCGTCGGGCAGCCATGTATGCAATGGCATAACAGCATTTTTTATTCCGAATGTGATGCTGAAAATTATCAGCAGAAAAAGTTTGTACCCTGCAGTGGCGGTTGCCATGTGTTTTACAATTTCACTGATCGTAATGGTATGAAAGGATGTGTAAATGGAAAGAATCCCTACCAGCATACACATTGAGCCGATCAGCGACATAACGATGTATTTAATTCCCGCAGGAAGAGCACCATTCCTGTTGTAACTGATGAGAAGGAAGGTTGACCAGCTCATGATTTCCCAGGAAATAAAGAAGGAAACCAGGTCGCCGGACAAAACAATAGCAAGCATGGCGGCGTTGATCAGGAGAAGCATGAAATAGTAGTAATCTGTTCTTTCTCGATGCTTCATATAACTCAGGGAATAAAGTACGGCTAGGGCAGATGAACTAACGATAGCAATGGCAAAAAACCATGCCATTGGATTCAGACGCATTAGCAATGGCAATCCAAAAAATCCATCGTAAAGTGTAATATTTGTCTCAACTTTGTATAAGTAAGACACGATCACAACGAGCGCTACGGAAAATAACAGGGCAAGTATATCTCTGAGTGTGGATGATATTTTCCCTGCAAAATAGGTAAGGAATGCACTGCCGAAGGCAACAATAATCAATAATTCTAAGCTCATCCCAATACACTCCTTATATATTTTGCCCGATCGAGCAATTCTGAAGCCGCCGGATTCAATATTTTTGCAATAAAATTCGGAAACATTCCGATAAATATTATTAAACCCGCAAGAACAAACATCGGAATTAAGGCAGTAACAGGAGATTCCTCTCTTTTATCAGCTTTATGAACCCCTTTGAAATACATTGTTTGTATCAATTTGAAGAAATAGGCCCCTTCGATAATCGTGCCAATTAACACGATTCCGATCAGTATTTGAAACAGTAATTCTCCTTTGGCGAGTGCGGCGCGGATAATCACAAATTTGCTGGCGAAACCGGTAAATGGCGGCAATCCGACAATCGAAAATGCACCAATTGTAAAGAAAAGAGCGGTCAACGGCATTTTCTTGCCAATTCCTTCAAACGACGAAATATCCATTGAACCCGTCCGAAAGATCATGTATCCGGCGCACAGAAACAGCAGGGCTTTTCCCAGTGTGTGACTGATTATCTGAAAGAGCCCGCCTGCTACTCCCAATTGTGAGGAAATTGCAAACGCAAAAACAATTAATCCAATCTGGCCGATACTGGAATAAGCCAGCATTCGCTTGATATTTTTCTGAGCAAATGCGCTCATTTCACCGATCAAGATGGTCAGTACTCCCAAAACCGTAAAAAACATGAAAAAGTTGGAAACAGCGAATATTGTAAACAAGACGCGAATAACCGCATAGAGTCCGACTTCGATGGCAATTCCGGAAAGAATAGCACTGATGGATGAAGGCGCTGATGAATGGGCATCGGGAAGCCAGGCATTTAATGGAAATATTGCGGCTTCGATTCCCAGCCCGGTTATCATTAATACCATGGGAATAAAAACAGACGCTTCGGTGTAATCACCGATCTGCTTTGCTAAATCCGCCATATTCAAAGTTCCAAATTGGCCGTAGAGCAATCCGATACCGATTAATAAAAGGCTGGAACCAATGGATCCCTGAATGAGATATTTTACAGCTGATTCCAGTCCGGCTCGATTTCCGAGATAGGCGACAAGGGTGTATGAGGAAATACAGAGAATCTCGAAAAAGACAAATAGATTGAAAATATCACCGGTTAGCACAACTCCGGTGGCGCCGGTTAATAACAGCAAGAACAGGATATGATATTTCTGCTGGGCACCTTCCTTGATATATCTCAGGGCATATATGGCGACGAGCAGTCCGGTAAGAGCAATTAATGTTGCCAGCAACATACCGACTGGCCCAGCAACGAGATTGATCCCGAATGGTGGGGCAAATCCCGCGATTTCTACGATTATTGGCTGCTTCAGGGAATGTGGTAAAATCAGCAGCGCTAAAACGAGGTTGAAAAGAAATCCAATCACCGGTAACCATTTAGCACTTTTTCTGGAAATAAGTCCCAGCAGGGGTATTAAAAAAGCGAGTCCTAAGGGGACAGCGATTAATAGAACCGGATTTAAATTTGTTGTATCAGCCATTTGATATTATCCTATTCAGCAAATAATTACTGTCATTGATTACGAAATGGTTTACCATCTCTGTTCTTTGATTTCATGCAAATTGAGGGTTCCGTAATGTCTGTATAACCCGATTGCCAGGGATAGTGCAAGTCCCATGACAGCCAATCCAATTACAATCGCTGTGAGAACAAGCGCTTGCGGTACCGGATCGACCATATTGTTGGCATTGAGTCCTGTTCTTGAAAAGATTGGGGCGGTTCCGTTAGCGATATAACCTACTGAAATGAGAAATAAATTAACACCTGCTTCAAGAATACTCAGCCCGATGACGATCTTTATGTAATTCCGTTTGACTGCCATAATGAAGAGACCAATAAAAATGAGGCCGAAGGCTCCGATATAATAGATATAATTATGTAAAAAGCTCATCAACTTTCCTCCATCAGCAGGTCGATAATTTTACTTAACTCCGCACCCACTTTACATCCGATAGCGATATAAATAATGGGGATAATTCCGGCGCTGATTAATGAGTTATATTCTCCTTTTGGCAGAAAATTATTCAGAAAGTAACCGCTGCCAATTGCAAGACCGATTAATCCGATAATAACAAACGTCAATCCGCCGAGAGATTCGGACAGGATGCTGCCGGTTTCATTGATTCTCTTTTCTTCATGACAACCGAGGTACCGGAGAACAAATGCCGAGGCGATAATTGCGCCACCCTGAAATCCTCCACCGGGAGTTAAATGTCCATGAATGAATATATAAGCACCAAATAGTAGAATAAACGGGAATAGCATCCTGCAGCCTGTCGAAAGGATCAGACTGGCTTTTTCTGAATTCTTGTCAGATTTCTGTTTTAATGCGGCAAGTACAGCGCCCAATCCAATGGCAGCCAGAAATAGAACCGTCACTTCGCCAAGTGTATCCAGACTCCGATAGCTGACCACGACCGACGTAACAATATTCGCTGCCCCGGTGTCTTCTTTGCCATTATGAATGTAATAATCAGCCAGTTTTGCTCTTGAAGTGCCGAACGGGATTTCCTGAAGCACCGTACTAATACCCCATGCAATAATTATCAATAAGATAATGCTGATGATTTTCCTCATTCTTCATACCTCTTGGTTCGTCTGATTGCGATCACGAAAACAGCGGTTACCAGTGCGGCGCCAATAGAAGCTTCTGCCATGGCAACATCAGGAGCGTGCAGGAGAAAAAACAGAACCGCTGCAATGAGACTGACCATGCAGGAAGCTATCACTGCACTTAGCAGGTCTTTAAAAATATATGCGGAAATTGCTGATGCCAGCATAGCAATTACTAATAAGGTAACGATTATTATCATGTTTCTTTCCTTTTCTCAAACGCTTCTGTCTGGTCCACTACACTTCTGTCACATAGTGGAACACCGCTTTTCTTTGAAGCTCTTGCAATAGCATGGCTTGAAATAGGATTGGTAACCAAAACGAAAACAGCAATAAGAAAACATTTCCAGAACCATTCCGGCTGGAGTATTCCAACGCCGATAATGGTGAAAAATGTTCCGAAGGTAGTGCATTTTGTGCCGGCTTGAATTCGATTATAGACATCGGGTAGCCGTAATATCCCAAAGTTTCCAAGCACTAGGAATAGAACACCTATTCCGGTAATGATTATTCCAATCAATTCCATATTAAAAACCTCTTTCCATATATCGTGCGATCGCACACAGGCCCACAAAAGCAAGTAAGGAGTAGACCAGAGAAACATCAAGGTAAACATAGCGTTTGAAGATAAATGCCAAAAGAACCAACAGAGCTACAATAGTAGTCGTAATCGTATCGACTGCCACAGCCCGGTCTGAAGCCGTCGGTCCGATTAGCATTCGAATCAGACTAAGCAGAATGCCCCCAACTACTAAACCCGAAAACACGATAAAAATCATTTCATTCATGCAAATACCATTTTTAAATATTTTTCAAATCTTTCACCAATTTCTCTGGTGGAATCTTCCTTCTTTTCCGTTTTGACATAAATCCAGTGGATTAGCAATTCATCGCCTTTTATGTCAAGGGTAAACGTTCCCGGCGTCAAAGTAATAGAATTGGCTAATATCATTTTTGCAATATCCTGCTTTAATTCAGTTTTGATAATTACAATTCCCGGCTTTATTGGCATTTTAGGATGGAGTACTCTGTACGCCACATCAAAATTGGCTTTTACAATCTCTTTTAATAGCACAAGAAGAAACAATATAAAATATACAATTCGTTTTACGCCGAGAGCAGGAAGTCCTAGTTTCTGGTAATTTTTATTTAAAATTGATGCAAGCATTACGCTAATTAGAAATCCCGGGAGAATTTCATCAATTTTAAAAGTATTAGTTAAAATAATCCATACGGCTAATAAAAAAATAAAAAGATAAAGGCAATTTTTTAATTTTATTAAAAAGGATTTCTCAATCATCCTGCTTTACTCCTGATCTAATTTTAAAAAATCGCCCGATTTCATGATAAAATAAATTTTAAAATATAGTTCCATCATTGTAGTGGATTATGTGAATAGTATATTAATCTGGCTAGTTCAGTGCTTAAATCAATACACTTAACTTCAATATTTTTCGGCATATTTATTCGACATGGCGAAAAAGATAATATGGCATTTATTCCCAATTTTGCCAATTTACTGGCAACTGCACCTGTTTCAGAAACCGGAGTCGCGAGGATAACTATTTTAATATTTTCAGTTTTGATTGTTTTCTCTATATCGTTTATATCTTGTATGGTTATACCATTGATTTCGGCACCAATTATTTCTTCGTTACTATCAAAAGCAGCGATAATTTTAATTCCTTCGGAAGGAAAACTAGAATAAGACAGCAGAGCCCTTCCGATATTGCCAACGCCAATAAGTACTACCTGTTTAATTTTTTGAATTTTTAAAATACTTCGAATCGCTTGAAGAAGATTATTCACATTGTACCCAATTCCTCTTTTTCCGAATTCGCCAAAATAGGAGAAATCTTTTCTAATGATTGAGGCATTGATATTACATATTTCAGATAAACTAGTTGATGACACAATATCAGTTCCCTTTTCAGAGAGGCAAATCAGTGCCCTCAAATATGGAAAAAGGCGACTTATGGTTTGATCCGGTATTGGTTTTATTCTCACTTTGATTCTCCTTGTGATTGTGTCCACAATCTTATAAAGAATATGAAATAAAATGTTATATATCAAGTAATTTTTATAAAACCCTAATTTTTGTAATAAAAACAACTTGCATTATGAGCATACGTGCATTATATTTGTTATGAACTTATGTTCATAACGTAATGGAGAACAAATGCCGAGACCCCAAAAAGAGCGAAAAGTGTTGGAACCACCCAAAATTCAGGGATTGAAACCAATGGGCGTGCCTGCCCGGTTTTTGGAGTGCGTGTACCTGGCGCTGGGAGAATATGAAGCGATTCGTCTCGCGGATTATGACGGATTGGATCATCGAGAAGCGGCCGAAATTATGGGCGTGTCCCGACCGACCTTTACCCGCTTGATAGAAAAAGCCCGGAAGAAGGTAGCGGAAGCCATTGTCGATGTGAAAGAACTATTGATTGAAGGTGGTAATTATTCGTTCTCCACACAACTCCAGCGCTGTATGGATTGTGGTGATTTTAAACGTTTTGAATCTCCCAAGGATTTAGTAAGGGCCTGTCCGAACTGTGGTTCAGAAAATATTGTTCACTTAAATGAATGGTTTAGTGGACGTGGCGGTGGCGGTTACGGCAAAGGTGGTGGTTTTAGAGGTGGACATGGCTGTTAGTGTTCGTACAAAGGAGGTTTATAATGCCAAGAAATGATGGTACAGGTCCTGAAGGACGTGGCCCCGGTACAGGACGAAGACGTGGTGGCTGCTTTGGTGCATTCACAAAGAAAGATGGAAGCATCTCAGTATGGCGAACCCTTGCTATATCTGCGGTCGGAGCGATCGCGAATGATCTTCGTAAACCGGATAGCATTTCACGACGGACTATGAATGCAATCGTGAATCAATTTAGAACAAAACAGATACAAAATGACAGAAAATCTTCTCATGAAGTTGAAGGCTCATATTCTGTGATCGATACTGAGAAAGGAAAATAATATGTCAAGTGGAAATGGTCAAGGCAGCGGTTCAGGAAAAGGACAGGGACGCCAGGGTGGACGCGGTCGTATGGGGGGCCCTGTCCCAGGTGGACCCAGCGGTAATTGTGTCTGCCCGAAGTGTGGTTACAGCGAGCCCCATTTGAAGGGACAGCCATGATGTAATCAGAAACAGTGCCCCAAATGCGGTACTATTATGACAAGAAGTTAGTTAAATACCATAAAAAAATGAGGTATGCTATGCCTAGAGGAGATGGAACGGGTCCTGCCGGAATGGGACCTAAAAGTGGTTTAGGAAAAGGACAAGGACGTCAAGGCGGACGTGGTCGTATGGGTGGCCCTGTTGCAGGCGGACCGAGTGGAAACTGTATTTGCCCGAATTGTGGTCACAGCGAATCCCATTTAACAGGACAGCCCTGTAATCAGAAACAGTGCCCCAAATGCGGCGCAATGATGACAAGAAATTCATAAAACATAACAAAGGAGGTATACTATGCCTAGAGGAGACGGAACAGGTCCAAGTGGAATGGGACCGATGACAGGCAGAGCCGCCGGTTATTGTGCCGGTTATGATCGGCCCGGATTTGCGAATCCCGGACTGGGGGGCGGATATGGAATGGGTCGTGGAATGGGACGTGGATTGCGAAGAGGTCTCGGTCGTGGATTCGGTAGAGGCTTTGGTTATTATCCCAATGCTCCTGCTTATTATGGAGCCCCGGTAAATTGGACGGCTCCAACGAAAGATCAGGAGCTGGAAATGCTGAAACAGCAGGCTTCGAATTTTGAACAAAATCTCGAGGATATCAAAAAGCGAATTGGAGAACTGGAAAAGTAGTTGTGTACTTACAAGGCGGGCGATTATTCACCCGCCTTGTAAATCCTGACGGAAATTATCTGACCCGAAATAGATTTTAGCAGGGGAATTATTATGCATGGAAGAGGAATGAGGCATGGAATGGGTATGGCTAGGGCTTGGCGTCATCACCGTAATTCGAGCTTAGTAAAAACTCACCGGATAGTTGATGTCAGCAGAAATATTCTCAAGGGACTATGGTGTGTGGGTGTGTCTTTATTGGAGAGCATTACCGACAGAAAAGAATTAATTTCCCAAAGTGACCAATCACTGCAATTGAAAAAGGCTGAAAATAACTTTTTAATCGGGAAAACCAGGGCGCAAATTGGGGTTCTCAGTAAGGTAAGGGCTATTATTGATTATGATCAATGCCTGAAATGCGGTGTCTGTGTG
>CAZPRY010000040.1:0-38495 GCA_964589175.1 uncultured bacterium | reverse complement strand
TAAATCAGGCGATAACATGACTTCTTTTCCTGTCCACTTTTTTGTAGGAAGTCCATTAGTGCCAGAATAACAAGAGCTTAACAGTAACTTTTCATGTGTTAAAATCATTAGAATAAGGTTGGCTGAGCGCCTATATCGACGAGAGATATTTTTCTCGTAACAGTATAGATACAGACCTCGCCTTTCGGGGTTGAAAGCTCCCGTATATTATTTTTCAATTGAGAAAAAGCTATCAGCGGTCAATAATGAAATATTTCTGGCCGCATTAAAATCGGCATGGGTTTCATAATGACAAGACTGACAAAGAAATTTATCCTGGGAGGGGGTTTTAGGGCGATTCTCCGGATCAATATAGCCACACTTCGAGCACCGCTGACTCGTGTATTGAGGCTTGATCTTACAGACTTTTATACCCTCTTCACTGGCCTTATATTCCGTTTTAGTTATGATGTCATGGATATTCCATTCACGAAGATAATAATCCTGTTGTTTCTTATCTGACAAACTTTCAAGGTCTTCAAAATTGATAACACCGGCGTGATTATCCTTAGCAAAATTAACAATTGCCCTGGACAATTTATGATTGTAAGTGTTCATGAAATCCGAAATGCGATTCTCTAATTTATGGATTGGCTTCAATTTCCCGGATTTGCCATGTCCGGTACGCAAACCATATATTTTCTTATTTTCCCTCAGTATCTGTACCCGTTTTGATTTAATGCGAGACCGAAAGGCATCGATCTCCGCGCGATGACCGATAAAAGCCCGTTTATAATTATCGTTATTCAAGGCACATGCAACAGGAACAGAAATACCGAGATCTACGCCAACAACGATTTTCTCATCCAGTTGGTCTTCATCAATATTTTTTTCGAAGCTGAAGGAGAAATTAAAATACCACTTATTGCGGTCCTTATTCCATTGCAGAGTAGGATTATTCAGTTTATAAGTCCCATCGATAATACGATCCAAAATTAATTTTTGTTCGTTTCTCTCAACCATTAGAACAAACGGATGCGACTGCGAAAGAAAAGGTATTTTTACAAAATATTCATCGTTCTTTTTTATTTCAGTCCCCTGTTTCGTGAATGGCATCGGAGAGGGATATCGAAAATTACTCCAAGTTCTACGTCCACTCAAGACACCACCAGATTTAACATCATTTTTAAAGCGCTTGAAGGCCGTCTGAGAAATGCATGCCCGAATATTTGATGGCAGATCAATATCTTTGATGGCGATGTATCCACTGTTCCGGAATTTACGCCCTTCCTCATCGGTATACTCATCACCCCTTCTTTGCCTATTGATGTGTTGAAATATATACTCGTTATAAGCTGTATTCAGGGCCTTCCAGCTCAGATAGATAGAACTAGCGAGCTTTTCATAAATTTCTTTGTTGTGCATCGTATCCGGAGAATGATAATAGAAGCGAACCCTGATCTGTTTAGTGATCTTCATTGGTCGTAGATTTATTTGATTTTAAATAAAATTAAATGAAATATCAAGTGACATATTTGTCCCAGCGAAAGATAGTTACATTTAATTTTATGGTTTGCAGACCTTACAGGGATGTCTACGATATGATCCCATGGAGCGGGAGAAAGATCACGTTGAGGGCAACAAGACTTTTCGCTTGCGCTCAACATGACCGACTTAGGCTAAAATATTACTTATGGGTCAGTCCACAGAAGTGTTCAGTCATCCGAGCCAGAAAATATAATCGAAGGTTCCCGCTCCCAAATCGGAGTTTGGGAGCGAGACGGCGGGCTGAAAGCCCGGATACTTTCATCGATTGCAGGCTCTGATTACCAGATTCCCAGAATCTGCCCGCTGACACCCACGAAGAATATGCAATAACCGGATTGAATGCAGATAAATATACGTAAAAAGTGACTGACCCATACGAAGGTTAAAAGTACCTGGGAGTCTATCATCCCGGTAAAAATATATTGCGTAACGACGCTTTCACGTATATTTACCTCATGAATTCATACGCTAGGGAAATCCCCTCCGAAAAAGGTTCCTACGTACTCATTTTAAAGATTGCACATAAACAGGAAACCAAAATTGGCAAATTGGGCAGTTTTCACTTTCCGGCAGGTTACTACGCCTATTGTGGCAGCGCCCGTGGACCCGGTGGCTTGCGCGCCCGGCTGAGACATCATCTTAAAATAAATCCGAAACCGCACTGGCACATCGATCATCTGAAAGATTTCGGTTCAATCGTTGCGATCTGGTGGAGTACTTCCGAATTGCTCCTTGAACATCATATGGCGATATGTCTTTCCGAAACGCCTGGCGCCAGCATTCCCGTACAAGGATTCGGATCATCGGACTGCCACTGTTCCTCTCATCTTTTTCATCTAAAACGAATTCCATCCATCGATCTTTTCAGAAGCCGGATGAACAAACGATTAGATAAGAATATTTTCTTCCACGAACTGCGGTTGAACAGACAACCATTACCGTTTCCATAAAGTCCTACAAATATCATTTTTGATATCTATAGGAAGGGTAAAGATGGTACTCAATTATCTCAAAATTGCATATCGGAATCTTAACCGGGACAAATTGCACTCCACGATAAATATTGTTGGACTGGGAATCGGAATTGCAGTCTGTATCCTGATATTGATGTATATTGCCGATGAACTCAGTTTCGATGATTACCACGAATATGCCGATCGCATCTATCGGGTGAATCGCGGCCTCAGGCAAGAAGATGGCGCGACGGGAAGAGCCTTCGCCACCCTGGCCCCCTCCTTTGTACCGCTGCTAAAAGACGAATTCCCGGAAATCGAGACGACGGTCCGAATTCTTCACACCCAGCAATCGACGCTTCAGTATGAAGACCGGGTGTTCGAAGAAAACCGCTTCTTTTTCGCGGATGAGCATATCTTTGAAATATTCACAATTCCGCTAATACTGGGTGACCCCCGGACGGCTCTCCGCAATCCCGGCGACGTGATTCTGACGCAATCCACTGCACGCAAGTACTTTGGCGATGAAGATCCCCTGGGTAAGCAACTCATCCTCGATAATCAGTATCCCTTCCAGGTGGTCGGTATCGCTCAGGACGCCCCGAGGAACACCCACTTTCACTATGATTTTCTGGCTTCCTACAGCTCCCTGCGCGGACTCTACGGTGAGGGCGAAAATGATTATTTCTGGGGAACACGGAATTTCTCCGATAATGTCACCTTTGCCTATGTACGCTTGGCAGAAGGTGTTAACCTCGATGAATTGTGCCTAAAAATCCCCGATTTCATCGACCGGCATCTGGGCAGTCGAAATACGGAAGAGCATGGAATTGTCTGGGCCCACGAATGGATATTTTTGAATTTCATGAAGGTCAGCGATATTCATTTGCATTCGCATTTCATGGGCGAAATGGAAGCCAACAGCGATATAAGATACGTCGCAATTTTTGCTGTCATCGCAGCTTTCGTTCTCCTGATTGCCTCCACAAACTATATCAACCTCGCCACTACCCAAGCTATGCAACGCAGCAAGGAGGTCGGACTGCGCAAGGTCACGGGCGCCAATCGCGGGGTGTTGATCATACAATTTTTCAGCGAAACACTGTGCACCACCTTTCTGGCAACTCTTTTCGCCGTGCTGATCGCTGCCCTCGCTTTGTCATTTTTCAATGGAATTACCGGGAAGGCAATAGCGTTTGTCAGCTTTATCCACCCGACAAATATTCTCTTGCTGATTACTGTCTTCATCATCACCGGCATTCTCTCCGGTCTGTATCCGGCATTGTATATTTCATCCTTCAAACCTGCACCAATTTTACGTGGTGAAATTTCGCGCGGCCGCAGTGCAAATTCTTTCCGAACAGCATTGGTAATACTGCAATTTGCCATCTCAATCGCCCTGATTACCTGTATTCAAACCGTATCAAAGCAGATGAATTATATCCAGAACAAGAAACTGGGTTTCGATAAGGAAAACGTCGTAATGTTCTCGATGGACCCGGTATTTAAGGAGCGCTGGCAGGATGTCAAAGTCGCCCTGCTGCAAAATCCGAACATCATGTCTGTCACCGCCTCCAAACGTGCTCCCTCCGGCAGGCTGGGCGACACGCCGGGCTTCCGCATCTTTCTGAATAACGAATGGCAGCATAGTCCGATTCACATGCCGCACAACCGTGTGGAACACGACTTTTTCAGAACCTATGGAATGCAGATTATCGCCGGACGTGATTTCTCGACGGAATACAGTAGCGATGCGCTCGAGGCTTTCATCATCAATGAAACTGCTGCACGGCAGTTAGGATTCGAAAAACCGGCAGATGCAGTGGGAGTTCCCTTGGCAATTGGTAACCGTGAAGGACATATCATCGGTGTTGTCGCGGATTTCCATTATGAATCGCTGCACCGCGATATCTCACCGATCATGACTTATATTCGCATGATTGAAACCAATACTATCGCCATGCGGATTACCGATCATGACATCCAAAATACATTGTCCCAAATCGAGGCAACGCTACACACATTCCGACCGGGATTGCCGGTTAATTTCACTTTTTTGAGTGAACGTCTCGACCAACTTTATCATAGCGAAATGCAACTGCGCAAGATGCTACAATACTTCAGCATGCTGGCAATTTTGATCGCCTGCATGGGGCTCTTCGGGCTGGCATCCTTCATCATCGAACGGCGCGCCAAAGAAATTGGTATCCGCAAGGTGCTTGGCGCCTCTGTCAGCAGTATTACAGTAATGGTGACCGGCGACTTCGGCAAATGGGTTCTGGCGGCAAACCTGCTCGCTATACCCGCCGCTTATTGGTTCATGCATAAATGGCTTCAGAATTATGCCTATCGGGTACGCATTGATGCATGGACTTTTATCTTTTCAGCCATCATCGCGCTGGGTGTTTCCATTCTGACTGTAGCCTATCAGGCGATTCGATCGGCAACCGCCAACCCGGTTAAATCGCTACGCTACGAGTAAATTTATAAATATAGCCTGATGCAAGCGGGCGTATCGTTCGAAAAAATTATCTTAAATCAGATTGACCGGTTCATCACTGATTTATTTAGACAATTTGTGATACTTCTGACTTATCGCAAGATTCGATGAACCACTTTTACACCGTAAAACCAGACTCTTTGCCCGGCTCTTGTGTCAAGTGATTCAGGCAATACAGTAGAACATGGCAACGAACAGCCAATGAATCGCTTAACACAAGGGCCAGGAAATCACTCACCGAAAACCGGCTCCGCTTACCAGATTCCCAGAATCAGCCCGCTGACGGCCAGGAACACTACCCGGTAGCCGGATTGGATGCAAACCAGCTTAAGCGACTGCTTCTCGTAGGCGGCATTCGAAATGATCGTCATCGCGATAAATCCGACCGAGACACAGACGCCGAACATAAAACCTTTCCAGGCATTCGCGTAGCCCAGGCGCAACATGATCCAGGCCAGCGTCCAGACCGCGATAAAGGCCGTCACGGCGCTGATGCCGAAACCTTTCAGCGCGTCGGAAGACTTGACATCCTCTGATTTTAAACCAACTTCTTTCATCCAGGCTTTCCCGAAAAGCGGACCGTACCACAGAAAACCCAGCAACATGCTCCAGGCCGTGCCGACCAGCACCGCCCAAAAATTAAGACCGCCGAACAGATCCATTGAACACCCCCTGATGTTATTGATTATGCATCAATATATAGAATCCGGAGATTGTTCGCAAATCCTGATAAGTGAAAAGGATACCGTAAAACACGGCTCTTATCCCACACTTTCACTTTTGATCTTTATGCTTTCTTACTCGATTACTGCATCCAGGACTAACTGTAAAAATCCCAGCGTGTGCCAGTCTTCGGCGGAGACATTGGCGTCATTGCCGACCCTTACGACCACCAGGTTTTTTTCCGGAACGACGTAAAGCCGCTGCAGGTAGATGCCCAGGGCCATGAAAGTATTTTCGGGAATCCGGAAATTCTTATACTCCTCATAAGCCGAAGGAAACCACCACTGATAGCCGTAATGATTCACCAGTCCGTTCACCGGGTGAGTGGATTCGTAAACCCAGGATTCCGAGATAATCCGGCGGTCTTCCCAATGGCCCTGTTTCAGGTAGAGATAGCCGAATTTGGCGAAATTGCGTACTGTGGTCTTTACTCCCCAGGCTGTTATGGTACGCCCGCCCGGGTCGCTGCCCCAGCTGATATTATCGATTCCCAGCGGTTCGAAGAGCTTGGTTTGTCCAAACCGGAAAGCCGGCATCCCGGTGGCTTGCTGCAAAACGCCCGAGAGCAGCATGGACTCACCGCTCGAATAGTACCAATGCGTGCCTGGTTCATTTTCTACCGGTTTATCCAGCACATACTGGATGAAATCATTGCGCGCCGCCATTCTGAAAACATCGTTATTGCTCGTATCGTTGTAGTAATCCTCCTCATTCCATTGCAGGCCGCCCGTCATAGTCAGCAGGTGTTTGATGGTCATGCGTTTCTTTTGAGGAGCAACGTCCGCAGCTCCCCATTGCGGATAATAACTGTAGACATATCTGTCCACGCCGGGGATCAGTCCCTGATCGATAGCGATGCCAATCAGAGCGCTGGAGAAACTCTTGGCAATGGACTGACTTTCATGGCGATCGTTCTGCCTGAAATCATCCCAGTACGCCTCCGCTACGATATAGCCGTCTTTGATGATGACGACGCCTTGGGTGTTCAGATTGGGATTATCGGAGTATTCAAAAACCGCGCGCAGCTTTTCCGCACTCATGCCGACCGCTTCCGGCGCACAACTGCGCCAACCATCCGTCGGCCAGTACTCGCCCTGGTATTCGCCGGAAGCGATGAAATCTCGACCCTCTTTCTGCCCTGAACAGACATCGCAAGAGAGTAAAAGGAGAACGAAAAAGAGGGCTAAAAACCCAAACGGTTTCACCCCTGGTCTTGAAAAGCGATTTTTATTCATTAGCGAATCCGTTTATTTATAATAATCCCATAGAGACGTTTATAGGTTTTGTCGATTGATTATTTACCGGTTCTCATGACGGCAAGTTTCTGGAGCATATCTTTGGCGTTCTGGCTGCCGGGGTCGTACTGAAGCGATTTCTCGTAGTTTCTGACGGCCGCTTTGATTTTCCCGAGCTTCATGTAGGCCTCGCCGAGGCTGTCGTAGACATTGCCGGAAGCCGGATATTCATGCACATTTTCCTTGAACACGGCAACGGCATCCTGTGTACGTTCTCCCCACATCAGGTAGTAGCCCAGCAGGTTGAGCCGCGCTTCGCCAAAATCGTAATCGTCCGGATGTAAGTGTTTCAGCTCGCGGTATTTTTTAACGAGAGTCTTGCCGTCCGCAGCCCCGGCGATTTTATATAATTCCTCGGAAAGTGACTTCTTGATCTCTACCGGGGTCGGGAAGCGGCTGTTATAAATTGTCTCAGCCCAGGCGACATCGGAGATAAATCCGGTTTCCCAGCTGCTCCAGTCTTTCAGTACCCGATCCGCCTCAGCCTCATTCAGCGGTTTTCCGTCCTCGATCCGATTCACCACCAGGGCAGTGGTCTCGGCCAACATCCGGTGATATTCACGGATATCTTCGCGGTTATAGTTACAGCCGTGTCCGGCGATATAGGTCACATCGGCAGGAAAGCGATCGAGGAACTCATTCATGCTGGCGGTGTATCCGTCGAGGGTGCCGCCATTATTGAGATCGACAAAGGGAAAGCGGTCCGAGAAGAGCAGGTCGCCCAGGCAGACGATTTTGGATTCCGGAAAGTACACAACCAGGTCGCCGTCCGTATGGCTGACCGGGAAATGAATGATCCGAATTTCTTCACCGTTGAATTCGAGCGTGTATTCATCCTCGACAAGTACTGACGGCAGCTGTTCTGCCGGTGGTCTGAAAAAGATATTGTCTCCCGAACTCAGGCGTTTGAGCACGTTGGCATGCGCAATGATGGTGGTGGATTCTCCGGCGATGGAATTGCCGCCGGTATGATCCTGATGCAAATGGGTATTGATGATGTACCTGATATCTCCAGCGCCCATGCTCTGCAATTCGGAGCGGATCGCCTCATCCGCACCGGCCATGCCCGTATCGACGAGCAGAATACCGTCTTCCCCGATGGACACGGTCGCATTTACTTCCAGCGTCCCACAGCAGATCAGCCGGTAAACCGTTTCGCTCAATTTCTCGGCCTCTATTTGAATTTCCGCTGCGTAGGCGGGCAACGAGCCCAGCGCCAGCAATCCAAGGAAAACAAACCAATTCATCCGTTTCATCGCGTTCCCCTACAAAATTTAAATCTGTTACGCGGCCTGATGCGAACCGCCTATTTTATCTTCTCAAGCATCCATTTTTCGGCTTTGCGCAGAACAGCCGCATCGATAACATGCCCGTCCATAAAACTTTTGAAAGTAACATCGTAGCCGAAGTTTTCCAAGCGCTCTTTGGCCTCGAGCGCCAGATCGTAATCAATCGCCTTATCCCCGGTCCCGTGCGCTATAAATACCGGTATATTGCTGGCGGCCGCGATCTGTTCTTCGGTTAATAATGAATACGGCAGGTCGGTCACCGGCAGCACGCCCGCAAAGGCAATTACGCCCCGGAAGCCCTGCGGATTCAGGATCGCAGTGGCATAGGCATACGCCACTCCCTGCGAAAAGCCCAGCAGGAAGACGCCCTTCACCCGGAAATTTTTCGCCAGGTAATCCGCGACTTCCTGGATATAGGCCAGTGACAGGGGGTCGCCGCGCCGCCATAACCTTTCGTCCTTCGTGCGGATCTCCCAGGAGTAACTGCCATAGCGATTGGCCGAACCGGGGCCGACCTGATAAGCGCCTTCCGGTGCAGCAAAGATAAAATCGTGCGCTTTGAATTCCTGCCAGAGCCGGATCATATTCTCCGCATTGCCCCCGTTGCCGTGCAGCGCAATGAGCAGCGGGTACTCCCTCTGCGGATCGAAATTATCCGGCAGCTGAATGCGGCACTGGATCAGTTTCGCAGCTTTGATATATACGACATCCCCGAAACCCGAAGTCGCACTTTCGATCTGCTTCAGAATAGCTTTGAATTGTGGGTTTTCGCGCACCGGGTCGAAGTCCTTGTCGGTTTTGATCTGGGCGATATCGGAAAAACCGTTGTTGATGGCGCGTTTGAGATTGCTGGCCGCCAGTTCCGCTTCGCCCAATTTTCCGTAGCAGCAGGCCAGATTGTAAATCGTCACGGCATCGTTGCCGTTATAATGTAACGCTGTCAGGTAATTACTGGCAGCTTCCAGCAGATGCCCGCTTTGATATTCCCTCCGGCCTCGCGCGATAAAGGTCTGCGCATCGATGTCCAGAAAATCGCCAATACCGGGCTGCAGCGGATCGACGGTCTGCGGCTGGGTCCAATCGACGTCTTCCGCCGGCGAAAGCGCTCCGGCCTGCAGATTCATGAAAACAATCAGACCGAAACAAAGGCATCCCGCCCGGAGACACCTATAAAATCCTTTCATGATTCCCCTCCCGCTTCTTCCCGGAATCGATTTCCCTTTTTCGATTACCGGTCGGATTTCTCTGCATTTTCATCCCGCAGGATGACTACATCTACTTTTCCTTCGAGTATCTTTTTAAATTTCTGCGCATCTTCCGGGCTCCCTTCCGCCAATCCGTAGTGCATCGGAATCGCGATTTTGGCTTTGGTATCCAGCGCCGCGGCCGCCGCATCTTCGACACTGCGCATCGTGTAGGTCTGTCCCAGCGGCAGGCAGGCGACATCGCAGGTGATATTTTTCATTTCCGGGATTCGATCGGTGTCGCCGGCGTGATAGATGCGCACACCCCCGGCGGTCAGGACAAAGCCCAGCCACTCATTTTGCCGGGGATGAAATCTCTCCTGCCGGTTGTAGGCTGGAACGGCCTGAATGCGGATAGCGCCGATCTGTTTTTCTTCGCCCGCTTGGCAGTAGATCTTCTGCCCGGCGGCGATGCCGCTGACCTCTTTTTTGCACGAAAGCGGCACGATCAAGATGGTTTCTTTGCGCAGTATTTTGGCAATATCCACCGGTGAGAGGTGATCGCGGTGGGAGTGCGTAATCAGGATAATATCGGCCGAATCTTGTTCCGTCAGGCGGTACGGGTCGATATAGACGACCTTCCCGTCCAGCACGAAGCGCATCGCCGCCTGGCCGTACCAGCGGGCCTGAGCGACAACCTGTTCGGGAGTCTGCGCCTTTTGCTCCCGGGCCAGGCCGGGCCAGGCAAGCATTGTCGCTACAGAAATCGCAAATCCGGATCTTAAATATCTATGCATAGCTGCTCCTGAATATTCCATAAAATTTGCAGCAGGATCACGATATTGTCAACCTTACGAAGAACCGGCCAGGTTTAATCGACCGTGCCGTCTTGCCCGTTGGTCGGTATCGGAAGTTCATCGTCCGGTTTCGTCCACTTTTCACGATCTTCCAACACCGGTATGTGCCACTTTTCCAGGTCATCCATGACCAATCCGTAAGCCTGGTCCTTCAGGTATTTGCATTGCCAGGAGATATAGGAATCATCCGGCATGCTGTCCTGGAAAATAGCGGCAAAATAGACACTGGCCCCCAGAAATGAACCATACCAGGACGGGTGCGCCCCATCCGTATAAAACAGATTGATGCCGCTCGAGTCGGCATAGGCTATCCGCCAGGCTTCGCCGACCGGGGCGATTTCCAGGTCGGCGGTAATCCCGAATTGGATCGTCCCGGCGGTAATCATTTTTTGGTAATCATCAAAGGAGATGGTCATGAATCCGATGCTGCTGTCATCTTTCAGCGCCCAGGGCATGAAATAGATGATCTTCGTAGCCGGATTATTCCCGAGTATTTCCGCCTTCAGGGTTTCGATAAAAGGCAGGATTGTAGGATGATCTTCGGGCCAGATAACCTCGCCGACGGCTTCCTGAAGAATGACATAGTCCCATTGCTGCTCATGAATCTTACGCAGAGTATATTCATCGGTACAATGTTGCCGCATCTGAACGCCGGGAAAAGTGATATCGTCCACAAAGGCTTTACGATGATTCTCCACAGCGATCCGTTTCAGGATGTCGGGCTGGTCGTTGAAATAGGTCAGGCTGTTGCCGATGATTAATATCTTGCAGGCCTCCGGGCTGGCCGGCGTATGAGCCCGGTAGACAAAATCCTCATGATAGTCCCAGTCCGCATATGGATCGTATATCTCCGGTTTCTGACAGCTCGCCAGCAGGATAATCAACCCGCTGAAAGCGAGGCCAAAAAACGCTTTGTTAAGCATGGTTATGGAATTGTAGCGTTGCATTTCCCCCTCCACTCAGATTATTTGTCCGGTCATCTTGAATCCCGGCTTCTTTCCGGTTATCCGCACGAAGCCGCTACGGATCTTTGCGGCGCAACAGCGCCCAGATCAAACCGCCGGTAGACCGACTATGACAGGATTCGTACGCCCCCGCTGCACGAATTCCACCCGATTAATTTCCGCTTCGGGGCTTTCCCCAAATCGCCCCGAGAACGATAATTCACGCAAACAGTCTCGCATTCTTTGTGCATTTTCCGACGACTGCGGGTTTGATTTTTTCCGCAAATAGCTAACGGAAAAACCCGATGCAAAGTTCCCGCAAACAGTTTCCGGCTACAGTTCTTTTTATCGGCGTATCTGATTTGCGTCTGAATCTCCACAGCCTCCGATCACGTACCGGAATGGCGCTCTTGCTATTCGTTTTTCAATTCCGTAATAATTTTGGTCTCGATCCAGAAGATATCGGAATTCCCCATCTGCGGCCGCCGCTGCAATTCCTGTAAATAGCGGTAGTTCATCTTTTCGGGAATTATGTCTTGGGCCGATTTTTTATCGGACATAAAGAAGAAATACTTCCCATCCCGCGAGACGTAGGGTGAATACTCCCGTCCCCCGGCGGTATTGATCTTTTCGCCCATGTTGATCGGTTCGCTCCAACTGTCGTCCTCGCTGCGGAAAACGATATAGTAATCCGTCGCCCCGAAGCTGTCTTCTCGTCCAAGCACAGGAACAATGATATAGCTCTCGTCCGGCGCGATAAATGCGTTGAATTGGGAGCGGCCGGAGTTCACCTGTTCGGGCAGTTTTTCCGGGTCGCTATAGTGACCATTCGCTAATCGCGAACGGTAGATATTGCCGATCGGGCTGCCTTTAACCTGTCGTGTAAAATAGATCGTACCATCGTTCGTGACCGAAGGGAAGTACTCCTCGTCAGCGGAGTTGACCGGTTCGCCCAGGTTGTAGGGTTCGCTCCAGCCGTTGCCGACCCGGTCCATCACCCAGATATCCTGGTCACCCTTTTGGGTTTCCCCGTTGGCCGAATCGGGGCGATTCGATAAAAAATAAAATTTGAGACCGTCGGGAGAGATACAGGGTTCAAAATCCAGCCAGTTCGGATTCGCCGAAAACGGGGTGACCTCAGGCTCCGTCCAGCGATCATCGACACAGCGTGTGACCAGAATCGCTGCGTTTTTATAATCGTTGGTGGTCATCCCGAAATAGAGCTCCTTGCCATCCGGCATCATGGCGACATCGCGTGCCGCCAGATTCGTAGACACGATTCCGGGCGCGAAGATCTGCGCCTGTCCGCCCGGCGGCGCCTGGCCGAGGTAATCTCCCTTTAACACCGGAAAGCGCTGATCGGAAGCGCAACCGGTCATTATACTAAGCACCAGGAGAACACATACATTTCTCATTTTCATTGTCTAATCTCCCTAATAGGTAGAACCGTTCATCCCATATGTCTTTTGATATAACCGGATTGGAGGCGCTCTTCCAGATCGGTGCTATGATCTGACCGGTTCGCGGCGACGGCAAATGACCCGGATTCCGGGCGGCCGGAGAAGAAGTGCTTAACGATACCCCGGTTGCTTGTCGTAATCGTGCCCCCACACGCTGAAAACTTTAAAAAATACGATCCGGGAAATCCCAATCTTCCCATCGGAACTTCCCGCGCTGTATCATGAATCAATTGGATTGACCCGGATCGAAAAAGTTGTCAAAAAAAAGCCAGTCCGATGCAAACGGCTGGCCTTTTACGAAACTGGGAATTGTCTCAGCTACTCCAGATAACGCTGCGCCTTGTCGATGTATTCACTTCCCGGGTAATTCTGTTCGAGGGTGCGTAGGGCTTCATCGGCTTTCAGGCGGTCGCCCAATTTGACATAGCTTAATACAATTTTGAACTGAGCCGCTTCCGCCTTATTAGCATCGCCGAGCTGTTGCACCTTTTCGAAGGCCATGATGGCGGCACTATAGTTATTCATCGAGTAGAGATTCTCCCCAATCCAATACTGGCAATTGTCGGCCAGCGTGTTATTTTTTTGGTGGGCAAGTAATTGCTCGAATTTCTGGATACTGGCCGTGTAGCGCCCACCATAGAACAGTTGGAGCGCCTGGTCGTACTCCGTTTTATAATCAAACATGGTTGAGGAAGCCGTCGTCAGTGCGTTTTCCCGCGTTACTGGCGCTGGAGCCGACGGCGTCTGGGCTTTTTCACTTTTCAGGGTTTCAACCATTTTCTGATAAAATTCTTTGTCTTCCCGAATACTTTCAAGATCGGTCTGCAGTTTATCGATTTCGGTTTTGAGTTTCTGCAGTTCCGTTTCTTTGACTTTCATCTCCGCCTTGATATCCAGGAGCTCGCCGGCAGTATTATTCAGATCGTCTTTAGCTTGGATTACTTCGCCTTTTAACACTGTATTCTCCTCTTCCAGGACCGCCCTCGTGCCCGATTGGCTGCAACCGGCCAGCAACAGCAGAAGAATCGTGATTGGTATAAGAATATGCATTTTCATCGTATCGGTTCTCCCCATTTTCGGATTTTATTGCGCGACGTTAACCGATCATCGGATAACGCAGAATCGCGGCAACTTCGCCATATTTACGGATGTCTTTATGGACAAATTCCACATTGGTACTCTGGGCCAAAGCAATATGGACCAGATGCTCGATTACGTCATTGGTGCGTTCCAGCTGGCCCTGTTCTTCCGTCGAATGATCCGAAAGGGAGAGACCGACATAGCTGGAACTGCGGCTGAAAACCCCTTTTTGAATAAAATTCTCCTGGATGATCAGGGTCTGGATCAGGTTTTTGCGGATGGCTTCCAGTACCGCCACCATCCCTTCGCAGCCCTGCTGATTCTGGCGTTTCTGCTCGAAATCCTCCAGAAGTACTTTTTCAAAATTTTCCCGGGCAGTATCTTCGGTCAAACGCACCTTTTCAAGAACTTCATTCAGCGGAGCCGACGGTTCAACCTCTATCTTACCCTGCACCTTGGAAGCCACATAGTCATGGAGATATTTCTGAAATTCGGCGATCGTATCTTTCCTTCCTCCGATGATAATCCAGTTGAATTTAAACTCCTTATTCAAATCGAATAATTTCTGGGCTGTGTCTTTGTAGTGCTGAACCACGCCGTGGTGAATATTGCGCTCCACTTTACGCTCTTCCCGGCCTTTGAATCCGCCAACCTTAACCGATTCCGGGGCATTATCCTCTATAAAAAAATGCTCTTTGTACACGCCCAGACGCGATTCCAGGATGCGGGCTTTGGACCTGTCCACTAGCACCAGGCCGTAATTGCGATGCATACTAAACAGGTTGACCAGGGGACGAATATAGGGCAGCGGCTGAATGACGAGCTCATTCTGCAGCGGTCTTTTCAGATCAATCGTCTTCCAGACTCCTGCCGCACTGGAGGAGAAGCAGATGGAACTGGTGTACTTTGTCGTATCCAGTCCCGAACCATACCACTCCAGCAAGCGGTCAAAATCCCGTTCCACCGACGCTTGTTCCGCCTCCGAAAGCTGTTTAAAATAAGTCGTACTATTTTTATATCGGATGAGCTTTTTCAGCTCCACCAGGTGGCTCTTGCGATTGGCCGTTTGGCTGCCCACTGAAAAATAGGCGCTCGTTATGGGCAAGTCCGTACGTTTTACCGAAACCAGATCCTGAAGCACTTTCCCTTTAATCATGGTCGGCTCCTCATTTTATTTTTTTGAGATTGTAAGGATAGTACAAAATGATACCTTGAAAAATAAATTTGCACGCGCTATGCTATCAGTAGATAAAAGGTTTTGAGAATAAGGAATCAATAGATTGGCGGCGGAAATTGCATTCCTGGCGAACCGGGTGTGTTCTTAAGAGTATCTGAGGACCGCTAATCAATATCGCTGCTAACTTCAATTTTGTTCCTAACTAATTATTAAACATTTTTTTTCAATTAGTCAAGAAGCGTTATCCAAAACGTAAAAATAATTCCGGCGTGCTTTGAGAATTATAGAGTTGCGCGCAGGAAAAAAGTTACCGGCCGGGAGCCGCTGGGGCGAAATCGGAATATTCGGCTATTTGTCGGCCTTCTCGTTGCCCCAGAGTGTCCCTTCACCCATCTGTTTCCGCCAGGCGTCGCGCCAGCGGTGAATATCCGTGACCCGTATTTCGGGCATATTCTGTCTTTTATCCCTGGGAAGCACGGCCGGAAAAGGCTTATGCGGCTCCACCTGGTACCAGTAAGCAACCGTCGCCAGATCCAGGGTAAGATTGTTGGCATGTCCGTGTTCAATGCTCGCCAGCAACGATTTCCGGAAAGCAATCGGCGATTCCATCAGGAATCGGTAACAATGGGTACGCCCCATCCAGCCGGTTTCTTCATTCACCCGTGCATAACCGAAATAAGGGTGCATGAACTCTTCCTTAGGACACCATGAGGAGTTGAAGAAGTCTTCCGTTCCGGTCCCATTCAGGCTGGGCGGCCACTTTTCGCCGTCGATGAAAAACATGTCGTCACCTTCACCGTACCACATGGGCGTCGGGCAATCCACATAATAATTCACACCCACAAAATGACCGCTGCCCTCGATGTCGCCGAAGATATAATTATCACCCACGGCCTGAGGATGCTTCAGATCTTTGCCCAGTACATCCCATTCGTCCTCGCCCTCTGCGGGGGGTGCTGTCAGATTGCGGTTCCACCAGGCATGAAAACGAGGTGTCGCTTCATCGATGTGCTTGTGGGCCTCATAATCCACGTAGAAATAGAAGGCGCCTATTTTATCGTCGGACTGATTCTCGATCCTAATCCGGGCCGAACGGCTGAACGGCATCGGAAAATAACAGTTCATCGCGTTGCCTTCGGCCGGGGCAGCCACAATCGGCATGGAAATCATACGGTATGATTCCCCCCAGCCCTGCCCGAAGAAGTCACCGATCGGGGATTCGACGCTGGGAGTATCTTCGCCATCCCAGTAGAAACGGATAATGGCGTTGCGGCGGATCATGGGATCGGAGCAGGAGATTGTAATCCAGATATGCTTAATGATGCCGGCGCCTTTTATTTCGGCGATAGTCACCGTTTTTCCGGCTTCAATCACCAGACAGTCCATATTGCCGCCGCTTTTATCGTAACTGGAAATGCGCTTGCTGGTATAGTCCCGCGGTTGAAACAAGTCATCCAGTTGCCCGCCCCTGACAGAACCCCCTGCCACCAGCGAAATAAGGACCAGAAAGAGCCATCTTTTTCCCATCTTGAAATCCTCCTGTGCTTGAATTTTATCGATGCCGGCAAGTGCAATTATCGTGGCGTGTTATGCTTAGTCAGGTCTTGGCGGGCGATCGCCCCGGCATCGATTCACCGCCTCAAACCAGCCATTCGACGGCCTGATCCGATTCAAGAATCGACTCGTAAGGATTGCGCTTATCCCCGGCACCGCCGCGCAGCAGGAGACAGCGGCTGGTTTTGCCTTCATCCAGGCTGCCCACCTCTTTATGAAATCCGATCGCGTAGGCGCCATTCAACGTGGCAAATTTCATCACGTTTTCAGGAGTTACGCCGTATAGATCAACGCCTTTGATCATTTCGTTGCGGATATCCAGATCGGGTACCGTCATTCTGCTTTCGGTTCCCAGGCAGATGTTCAGCCCTTTCTCCAGAAATGTCTGAACCGGCGCCTTGCCGAGCGACAGGATTTCCCCGGCGCGCGGACAGACGCAAATATTGACTTTTGCGGGCTGTTCTTTGATGGTTTCGATATCCTGCAGATCGGTGTCGATCATGTGAATCAGGATATTGTGTTTAGCGTAAAAGTGATTCCGGAAAAAATAATCGACCGGTGATTGGGCCGGAATTTTCCAGGTGTAGTCGAAGTCCGCCCAGGCATGCAGCAGCTGTTTGATCGGACCGCGACCGTTCAGCGTGAATTCCCGCTCGGCTGCCGACATGTTCATGTGAATGGCGATATGCCGCTCGTTAATGCTGATCTGGCGAAAAAGCGGCGGGGAAACCGTCCACACCGAAGATGGAGCCAGGTGCTGGGTCAACTCTTTGCTGATCGGGAAATCCTTGATACGTCGTTGATGTTCGCGGAATTGATGAGGTGCCTCAAAATGCTTAAAACTCTTTAATTCATGGAAAACACGGGCGAAGATATTGTTCTCCAAAAGCAGGGCGCCGCTGTTCCCGTCATCGGAAAAATCCGCCAGAGCGACGGTACCGCGCGCGATGCAGTCGCTGATGTTATTGCGGACAATCTGTAACCTTTGCTCCGCTTCAACATCTATTCCATGTAGTTTGAGCGATTTTTGATAATCGAGAAACCCGGAAGGAACATCTTCAGCGAGCGGATGTTCCAGATGCGTATGAACATTGATAAAACCCGGAAATACGATCGCATCATCCAGATCGTTCAGATCGGCCTTCCAGTCGTTCCTGATATTTTCCGTATTGTCAACGGCGATTATCTTATCGCCCCTGATAACAATCGTTCCGTCTTCAATCGGAGGCCTTGAAACGGGGACAATCCAATGTGCACGGAACGCCCGGATTTTCGAAGAACCGTTCTCGGAGTATTCTGTTTGTGTTTCCATTTTCGACCAATTTTCCTCAAATTTTCATAAAAAAACAATTCCTATTGACAACAATATAAGTTTCCGGGAGACTAAAAAACAACATGGATAAACTTGCTATTAAAAATATTTATAACTAAAATCAGACGCTACATTAACGATCGCGTGATTTACGACAAACAACCCAAAACGATAAGCCCTTAATTTATGACAAGATTACGCGACCCATGGAAAACTAAAAGTATGGAAATTCGTAAAAAAATTATAAAACTGTATCGGCCACTCAGCTATCTGCTGCTGACTGCCCTGTTTTTCTATCCTATCACGGTGCAGAATTCGATTAATCCGCAGAGCAACGTATGGGGCGAGCATTACCGGCCCCTGGATCGGCTGGAATCGTTGATCGATTACCTGGAAAATGAGGGATTGCCGACTGAAGAAATCCATCTCCTGTTCCTGGACCCGCGTGTCGAGATCTATCCCCAGATCGTCTACAATGTGCTTTCGCCTCCCAGGATGGATTCCCACAGCAGTCTGATCCTCCAGGGCGAAACGGAAAACTATGACGTCCTTGATTTTATGCATCGTTATGAAAATTATCTGACCATGGCCCAAGAAGAGTATGGCGTTGAACCGGAAGCCGTTGTGGCGATTCTATTCGTCGAGACTAAACTCGGCAAGATGATCGGCAGTCATTCCGTTTTCAATGTTCTCGCTTCGATAGCGCTGTCGGACGATGCTCAGTCTTTGGCTCAACTCGAAGATTATATCCATGAAACCTACCATTACCTGCCTTTTTCGGAACGGAAAGATTTGATCCGTCAACAAGAGGAACGGGCAGCACGCAAAGCCGATTGGGCCCGCAATGAAATGGCCAGTTTGATCCGCCTTCACGTGCAAACCGATATGGATGTGCTCGAATTGCCGGGTTCCTATGCCGGCGCATTCGGCTATCCCCAATTTATGCCTACCAGCGTTCTCAAGTGGGGCGTGGATGCCGATAAAGACGGTATAGTCGATTTATACAGCTTTCCGGATGCGATCCTGAGTGTCGCTAATTTCCTGCATACAAAAGGTTGGGATAATTCGGAAGAAGCCCAAAAACGCGCCCTGTACCGCTATAACTTCTCGTCCGCTTACGTCGCCGATGTCCTCGAAACGGCCGCCACTATTAAAAGCCGGAATCTTTTCTAACCGTCATTTCAATCCCGGGCAGTAAAGTCAGTTCGATCGAGCCTCCCGGAAAATCAAAGCTAAAAACCTCGTCGCCGATGCTGATTTCCAGAGCGAGTTCCGAATTCGTCTCCCCGTGAATCGTCAGCGGTAATTGCTCCCCATCGCGCTTATCGCACCAGAGCGTCACATCATTATCTCCGAAGCGCAGGTTGCGAATACCATGCTTCTCCATCAACCAGGGACTCCAAACCAACCGGTCCTGCGCGGCATCCACCCGGAATCCCAGAATTTCCTCGATCAGGATCGATATCGGTCCGTGACCGGAAAATACAATCACCCCCGGATCGCAGTAATACTGCGCATCCCAGCGGGTTCCGGGAGCGACGCGGTCGGGAGCATACATGGTCCAGATTTGATGCAGGTCCGTAAAAGGATACCCGGGATCGAGCAGGGTCGAATCCTGGATTGCGTCGGCGTAAATCTGCGCCATCTGCGAAACATGGTTCCAGGCGGCCTCCCGGGCAAAGGTATCTTCCTGGTAATGATGAAGCCCCTGGATGATCATATAATTAACGATGCCCCAGACGCCTCCCCGCCAGGAGAAACCGGCCGGATTATAATCGGTTTCATCGGCTGCGACCGACGGAAACATATGGGGGCGACAAAACTCTGTGGTATCTTTCAAATGAGCAACCAAAGATTGAGCATCGTCCTGATCCGGTATGCCGGCATACAGCGGCCAGATACCGGCGACCGTCTTTTCGTAATAATAACGGGAATCCCGGTTCATGTCGTAATAAAAGGTCAAATCAGTGTCCCATAATAATTCCTGCACCTGGGCCGAAATTTCCCCGTATTCCTCCTCGTAAAGACGCACTTTCGGCTCTTCTCCGAGGATTTGCGCCATAATGCTCAAATCCCGGGCAAAAGCCGCCATTTGCGCCGACATATCCACCCAGGCACCATATTCGAAATTTCCGCGGGGCAGATTGCTCATCCCGGAACCGAACACGCTGTTGTAATAGAGCGGCGCCGCATCGTCTCTGGCCCGGCAGTTCTTGTCCAGCCAGTCAAAATATTTTTCCAAAACGGGAAATACTTTCGCTAATCTCTCGCTGTCCCCACTGATGCGATAATACTGCAGCTCCGCCCAGCTGAAAAGCGGCGGATGAACCATCGGTTCTTTAAGGGTGACGCTCTGAGCCCCTTCTCCGGTGGTTTCCAGGAAAATTCGCGAAATATAACCATCCGGTCTCTGCCGTTCATAGAAATTATCCAGAGACTCCATCACCGGGAAATAGTTCCAGCCGTAGGCAGCGAAAAGCACCATGGATATTGTCCGCCACTGGTTGATGATCCCCTCCTCGCCACTGTGCAAATAGCGTTTGGCGAACCTATTTTGCCGGGTGCCTTTATGCACATGTTCATTCAGCAATTCCCAGGCCTCCCAATACATAGATTCGATTTCGGGATAATCGGGCAGAATGGGCTGGGGCAATTTATGGCGGGGAATACGCTGTGAACACGATATTCCGCCGAACAGGAAAAAAATTATGATTGAACTCAACAGGGCAAACCGACCTATCCGCGCGAAAGAGATTTTGGGGTGCATCGGCGTTTCCGCTTTTTTCAGGATGGTGATCATGTTGGGCACAATATGTCTGATTCCGGCGGATTTCGCAAGGTCAAAAATGCCTATATTTCCCGCCACACCGATTTCATTCCAATAAATCCATTCATATCCGGCTGAAATGATGTAATTTGTTATATGAAAAGCACACGGCTCTCCCAGGTCCGGAAACTCAATATCGAGATTAAAGCGCGCTGCAATCAGCCTGATCTGATTCGTAACATCTTACAGGCCCGGGGCGCCGTGTTTCAGGGAAGGGACCACCAGATCGACACCTATTTCAATGTCCCCGACGGTCGGCTGAAGGTCCGGGAGGGCGACATCGAAAAAGCCCTGATTTTCTATCACCGTCCCGATCAGGCGGCGGCCAAGCGCTCCGATGTGCTGCTTTATCCGGCGGTCAATCCCGGCGAGTTGAAACAGGTTCTGCAGGCAGCCCTGGGAATCAAGGTCGTCGTGGAAAAGCTGCGCGAAATTTTCTGGCTCGACAATATCAAAATCCATCTGGATCAGGTTCGGAATCTGGGCTCTTTCGTTGAAATCGAGGCTATGGATCAGGATGCCCGCTTTTCCGCGATGGAACTGGAACGGCAATGCCGCGACCTGGCGGGCCTGTTTTCGATCCGGACCGCGGACTTGATCGATCGCTCCTATTCCGATCTGATACTCGAAAAACCGTAAACAAGCACCAACGGAAACATCCTCTCCTGCCGATAAACCCGGATTTCGCCGGCCATTATCATTTTGATTTTCCTGCGACATGGGTTAATTTCCCGGTGTGGATTTAACGATAAGCAGACCTAGAATAAACGATCGAAAATCAGCTTGCGTCAAAAAACCAAAACCATTATGATTGCGGAGTATAAAGAATGACAAGCATAAGTACGCTGCTGGAACAGATGCCTCGTGAAAAAATTTCGATCCTGCCGACGCCGCTCCACCGTCTCGATCGATTATCAGCCCTGCTCCAGCGCAACATCTACATCAAACGGGACGACCTGACCGGTTTTACTTTCGGCGGCAACAAGACCCGTAAATTTGATTTTCTGATTGCCGACGCCCTCATTAAAGGCTGCGATACGATCATCGGCATCGGTGCCAACCAATCCAATTTTTGCCGGATTATGGCCGGAGTAGGCACCCGCTACAATTTGGCGGTACATCTCGTACTAAGCGGGAAAAAGCCGGAAAAACCGACCGGTAACCTCCTGGTGGACCACATGCTGGGAGCCACCGTTCATCACGTCGACACCAGCGACTCGGCCGTGCGCATGGCCGCCGCCGAAAGCGTCCGTGACGAACTAATCCGGCAGGGGCGCAAAGTCTTTTTCCTGCCACCCGGCGGTTCCGTACCTATCGGCAGTCTGGGCTATGCGGCTGGTTGGGAGGAGCTGATGCAGGATCTCGAGCGGCAGCAGTTGCCGGTCGATAAAATTTTTCTTGCCTCCTCTTCAGCCGGGACGCAGGCGGGACTCGTTCTGGGGCAATCCATCAGCGGTTGGCCCGGTCAAATTATCGGGATCAGCGTCGATACTCCCAAAGAGCAACTCATCGAAGACGTTTATCGCCTGGCGCGCGACGCGGGCAAGCTCATCGGTGCCCCGGCCCGCCGGGAACTGGTGCATGTCGACGTATCCTATATCGGCGCGGGCTACGGCCGTAAAACGACCGGCGGCGATGAGGCCGTAAAACTCTTCTCCCGTCTGGAAGGCATCTTCCTCGATTATGTCTACACCGGTAAAGCCGCCGCGGGAATGATCGACTATTGCCGCAGCGGAAAAATCGCGCCCGACGAAACAGTGGTATTTCTCCATACCGGCGGCAACATCGAACTTTTCGAATAATTTTAAAAGGGAACGAATTTTATCATGTTGGAAGGTTTAGCAAATTCGTCACTCTATTCTTGGGTGATTATTCCCCTCCTGATATTTTTGGCGCGTATCTGTGACGTCTCGATCGGAACATTCCGAATTATCCTGGTTTCCAAAGGCGGTAAAATTCTGGCCTCCGTACTGGGATTTTTCGAGGTTCTAATCTGGTTGCTGGCGATTACCCAAGTACTGCAGCACCTGTCCAATTGGGTCTGCTTTGTGGCTTACGGACTCGGCTTTGCTTCCGGCAATTTCATCGGCATTACCATCGAAGAAAAACTCGCCCTGGGATTCCAGGCGCTGCGTTTCATCAGCAAATCTTCCGTCGATGTCGATGTACTGACCATGGCACTGCGCGATGAAGGCTACGGCGCTACGGTACTGGAGGCGAAGGGAGGCAAGGGCAAGGTCAATATTATTTTCACGATCGTTCCGCGCAAGGCCGTTAAGGAGGTTCTGACTGTCGCCCGCCAGATCGATCCGGAGGTTTTTGTTTCAGTTCAGGACATCCGTTCCATAAAATCCGGTTACGTTCCAAACCAGAATTTCCGGCAGCGCTTTCGCCGCCTCTCAAAAAAGAAATAACCAGTACTAACCAGATCCGGGGAAGCTTTTCATGAAATCGAAATCATCCCGACTGATCCTGCCCTACAGCATCGGTATTATCCTGCTGGCAGTAGATTTTGGCATTAAATTCATCGCCAACCGCGTTTTACCCTACCAGGAAAGCCTTAGCAGTTTTCTGCCCTTTTTAAAATGGTACCGTACGCATAATACCGGGTACCACTTCATCCTGGGTAATATCGGCAATCATAGAGTCTGGGCGATTTCCGGACTGGTACTCGTCCTGATTTTAATTGTGATTCTATCCCGTTCACTGGTTAAAGAGGCTGAAAAACGGGCCGATATCCATATCTATTCAATCCTGCTGGCGCTGATGATCGGCGCCACCGGGAACGTCCTGGAGGTTCTTTTTGCGGGCAGAGCCACCGATTTTTTCGTGTTCCGCCCTTTCCCTTGGCCGAGCAACCTCAGCGACCAGTATGTCAACGCCATCATTTACATCATGATGCCGATTACGATCATCAAAGGTTTGATCGACAGCCGCCGGGCGAAGCGGGAATCCGGCGATCAGCCGGCAGCCCCGGAAGACAGCACCGAAGAAGGTGATCGCTGATTACTCTATTTTCAGCTTGCCCGATTTCTTACCCATAATATTGCACTTCGTACTGACTGAAATCGCATCCCCGGTTTTGACTGTATTCAGTTTATAAATCAGGTCCAATCCGGTCAGGTCATCCTGCGCGCTCAATTTCTGGATGACGAGCTCTTCGCCGTTTAACGTGACAGTTACAGCTTCAATGAAATGCTTGGCGGCATCCTTCACTTCATGATCAATACGAATCTGCAGGATATGGGTAACGGGATCAAAAACAAGATCGACTTTTTTAGCCGGGTGCGCCGTAATAAAACCCGGAACGAGAAACAAGACGGCCAACCCGATAAGATAAAACCTCTTTTTCATTGCACTCTTCCTTTCTGTCCTACGCGAAAAACAGCACCAGAGCACCATGCAGCGTCGCGAGACCGATCGCGATGAAGCCGATCAATTTATGGTGCCTGAGTTTCAGTTTGATTACGCGCGTTCCGGTCAGAACACCAAACAGCAGCAGACACCAGGTGAGAATACCCAACGGTTCAATAATCTCATAGAGTTCCATTTTCGACTCCTTTTTTGGATTTATCGATCAAATTCTCTTCATTACGAGAATATTGTCATTCTCTGCGGGCCTTTTTGTAGAAGCGGCGGATCCGGACGCGCAGTTTACTCATGCCCCGGGATCGTCTTCATCGCTGTTCGACCGTCGCTGCTTGCGGCGCTCCATCAAATCCGGATACAATTTATGCATACAATCGGGACAGATACTGTGCGTGAAATCTGCCTCGGAATGGGCGCGGACATAGAACTCGACTTCGGTCCAGTATCCCTGGTCATCCCGAATTTTTTTGCATTGTGAACAGATGGGCAGCAACCCGCTGAGGGTTCGAACCTTGGTCAGCAATCTTTGCAGTTCGTTTACTGTTTTAGCCATTTCGGCTTCGGATTTGCGCTGATCCGTAATATCCCGTAAATGCAGCAGCGTGCCGTGATTTCTACCCTTCCGATCCATTAACGGGGTAATCCGAATCTCAAATATCCGTTCCTGGTCGCAGATTTTGAGTTTTATTTCGTAGGGTGTGATCCGGGCGGTGTCCGGGTGAAGTAAAGCGTGCACGGACTCCAATCCCTCCGAGAAGGGAAGCGTACGGTCGTAGGCTTCCAACTGCAGAATATCCCGACAAACCGGATTATAATCCACAATCTGGTGCCGGATATTGAGCACCAGAATGCCGTCTTTCATGTTGTCCAGGACATGATCGCGCGCGAAGGGAATGACGTGCATTAATTGAAAACGAAAGATACCGAAGGCCATCGCAGCACTGGAAATCGACAGGAACGTAGAGGTCAGATCCAGGCGCGGCAGCGGATTCAAATTGAATACATAGAGGAAATTACCAATCCACGGAGTAAAAATGCTGATAAAAAGAATGATCACCTGTTGAGTCTGAATCCGGGGCGCATGGAACAGGCGTTTCAGTTGCAGAATGCAACCGGCGGCCAAAACAGTATAATTATTCGTCATCGCGATCCAGAACCAGGGGCCATAGTTCTTTTTAATTATTGAGAAGGGACCGTTGGCGTCCAGAACCATATTCCGGCGCATCAGGCCGTGATATTGATTCGTCCAGACAAAGATAAGCGTAATAACCGGTATGATGCACAGCAGCAGAATGTTTCTCCGATTTATCCAGCGCGTCTTGCCTGTCAGATAGCCCGTTACGATCACCCAGCAGATCGGTATCGCCAGAATACCAAAGTACTCCACATTTGCCCAGAACTGCTTATACTCGAATTGATGACAGCCGTATTCGAAAATATTGGCCCCGGCCCAGAGTGTCGCCGCAGCAGCCAGAAAGAGTAAAGCCCTGACTTCCGGCCGCTTCCGATAACGCCACTCATAGCAAGTGACGACCGTATTCAAAACCACCGCCATCAGGAGCGGCAAAAAGAAGATGCTGAACGTAAAATGCATCAACAGCCGCCGCAGTAATTTGATTTTGGATTGGACCGGGATACCGCTTGCATGACTATCACCATCGTGGTTAAATCTGCAAAATTATCTACTATCTGCAGAGAGGTCCCAACCTTGCGCCGGGATGAACCCTTCTACCCCAACTATCGGACTTGCATAACCTGCAAAATAATAGCTTTCTGAACATGCATGCGGTTTTCGGCTTCGTCAAAGACGATCGAATTCGGGCTGTCGATTACTTCATCGGTGATTTCATCGCCGCGGTGCGCCGGCAGGCAGTGCATGACATAGACATCTTTTTTCGCCTTGGCGACCAGGCGGCCATTCACCTGATAAGGCCGGAAGGCTTTCATTCGTTTCTCCTGCTCCGCCTCCTGGCCCATGCTTGCCCAAACATCCGTATAAATCACATCCGCGTCTTTTGCGGCTTCCAGCGGATCATGGATGATTTCGATTTTGCTAAGGCCGGCTTCCCTTGCATTTTTCAGGATGCCTGGATCCGGGTCATATCCCTCGGGCGCGGCCAGCACAAAATGCATCGGCAGACGTGCGGCCAGATTGATCCAGGAATTGGCGACATTGTTGCCGTCTCCGACAAAAACCACTTTGAGGTTGTCCAGGTTTCCGCGATGTTCCAGCACCGTCAGAATATCGGCCATCACCTGGCAGGGATGCGTTAAATCCGTCAGGCCGTTTATCACCGGGACGGATGCATAGGCGGCCATTTCCAGAATATGGGCATGCTCGAACAGGCGCGCCATGATAATATCATCGTAACGTGCTATCACCCTGGCAATATCCCGTACGGCTTCCCGTTTGCCGATACCGATATCGTTGGGACCCAGGAAAATCGCATGTCCGCCCAGCTGGGTCATACCGGTTTCGAACGAAATTCTTGTCCGGGCCGACGGCTTGGCAAAGATCATCGCCATGGTTTTATGCTTCAGGGGCAGATATTCTTCGCCCGCTCTCAGCTTCTTCTTCAGGTCGATAGCCAGTTGCAGGGTATCCCCTATCTCTGCGCCGCTGAAATCCGTAATATGCAGAAAATCCCGTTTCATCCAAGCTCCTATAAAATATAACGGCTCAAATCCCGGTCGCGAACGATATCTGCCAGCCTTTCCTGGACAATCGCTTTGGTGATCAGAACATCTCTAATATTTTTATCCGGTACTGTATACAAAATATCTTCCAGCAGGGTGGTCAGAATCGTGTGCAGCCGGCGCGCGCCGATATTCTCCATCTTTTCGTTCACTTCGGCTGCCAGCCGGGCGATCTCTTCCACGGCATCTTCCTCGAAAGTTAATTTTACCCTCTCGGTCTCCAGCAAAGCGGTATACTGTTTGAGTAACGCATTTTTAGGGTTCTTCAGGATTTTAATGAACTCATCTTTGCCGAGACTTTCCATCTCCACCCGGATCGGGAAGCGGCCCTGCAGCTCCGGGATCAGATCGGAAGGCTTGGTCATATGAAAAGCGCCCGCCGCCACGAACAGGACATGATCCGTCTTCACCACGCCGTATTTAGTCTGAACGTTGGAGCCTTCCACGATCGGCAGGATATCGCGTTGCACTCCCTCACGAGAGACGTCCGGTCCTCCGGCCGAGCGGCCGCTGCTGGAAGCGATCTTGTCGATTTCATCGACAAAGACAATTCCGGACTCCTCTACGCGGCGAATCGCTTCCTTGGTGATCGCATCCATATCGATCAGCCTCTGGGCCTCTTCCTGGGTAAAGATGCTGCGCGCTTCGGCAACCGTAGCCTTCTGGTTTTTCTTCTTTTTGGGGAACGCGTTGCCGAGCATCTCGGAGAGATTCAAACCCATCTCCTCGAGACCGGCCGGTCCGTAGACCTGCATCATCGGGTTAGCGCCCTGTTTGATGGTTATCTCGATTACGCGGTCTTCGAACTCCCCCTTCTGCAGCATGGCTTTGAGTTTTTCGCGCGTATTGTGAAACTGTTCATCGCTTTTCTCGACTGCCCCAACCGCGCCGTCTTTAGGCGGCAGCAGAATATCCAGAATTCTTTCGTTGGCCATGACCTCCGCCTGGGCGTTGACCTCCTTGATGCGTTCGTCTTTAATCATATTGACGGAGATGCTGGTCAGATCGCGGATCATGGATTCCACATCACGGCCGACGTAACCGACTTCGGTAAATTTCGAGGCTTCGACTTTGATAAACGGCGCATGCGCCAGGTTGGACAGGCGCCGCGCGATTTCGGTCTTCCCTACGCCGGTGGGACCGATCAGGATAATATTGTTCGGAAGAATATCTTCCTTGATGGCGCCCTTGACATGCTGTCGCCGCCAGCGGTTGCGCAGGGCAATCGCAACGGCTTTCTTGGCCTTGTCCTGGCCAATGATGTATTCATCCAGCTCCCTGACAATTTCGCGGGGAGTCAATTCATGTTTTATCATAATTCCAGTATCGTAAGGTTATTGTTCGTGTAAATGCATATCTCCGCCGCGATCCGCAGAGATTCTTCTACGATTTCTTTCGCGGAGAGCTGGCTGTATTTGATCAGCGCGCGGGCTGCGGCGGTGGCGAAAGCGCCTCCCGAACCGACCGCAACGATCTCGTCGTCCGGCTCGATCACGTCCCCGGTGCCCGAAATGATCAGAGATGTCTCTTTGCTCATCACGGTCAGCAGGGCTTCCAGTTGCCGCAGATACTTATCCGTGCGCCACAACTTGGCCAGCTCCACGGCAGCTCGCGGAATGTTGCCCTTGAACTCCTCCAGTTTGCCTTCGAACTTCTCGAACAGCGCAAAGGCATCGGCGGAAGCGCCGGCAAAGCCCACCAACACGCTGTCGTGATAGAATTTGCGGACCTTTTTGGTGTTGTGCTTCATGATGGTGGCGCCGAGAGTAACCTGTCCGTCACTTCCCATGGCGACCTGACCGTTCCGGCGTACACCGATCACCGTCGTGGCGTGAATTTGAGTCAAAAGCTCCTTCTCAATCAATGCATGCATGCTCTTTTCCTATTCCTCCGCCTGTTACTCGGCCGTATCCAGGTATTTTAAGAATTCGTTGTCGGTGGTAAGGATTATCTTGGTCGATGAATCGATCGTGGTCTTATAGGCATCCAGGGTGCGCAGGAACTGGTAAAAATCACGTGAATCCGTATTGCGATTATAGGAATTCGCATAGATATTGACCGCTTCGGCATCCGCTTTGCCGCGGATGGTCTGGGCTTCCAGGTAAGCCTGCGACAGAATTTCCTTCTTCTTCTGATCCTGTTTACCCAAAATCCGCTCTTTTTCACCCTGGCCGAGGGCGCGATATTTCTCTGCGATTCGCTTCTGCTCGGAAATCATGCGGTCGAAAACCTTCTGCTGCACTTCCGGGTTGTAGTCGATCTTCTTGATTTGCAGATCGATCACATCGATGCCAAGGTTCAATTCCTGCATTTTCTTACGCACATTGGAGACGATATTCTCGACGATCTGCTCGCGCGCGCCGACCACGTTCAGCTCTTCGATCCGTGAAGAGTCGATATCGGAGACAATTTGGGAACTCTCCACCTCGATGATGGCCATCGGACGGTCCGAACTGCGGATGATCTCCGGCAGATTGTGGTTGGCGATCTCGTCGCGAACCGCGCCGTCCAGCAGGTCGTCCAGGCGCGAATAGCCGACTGTCTCGCTGCGGTTGGATTTGTAGAATACCAGGGCGTCGGAAATGCACCAGCGGGCAAAGGTGTCGATAAAGATGAATTTATTGTCCTTGGTCGGAATCTCCTGCGGATTGCCATCCCAATCCAGCAGGCGCTTGTCGAATGTGATGACCTTCTGGATCAGCGGCACCTTAAAATGGATTCCGGCGGTCGTGACCGGCTGTCCGATCGGTTTGCCGAACTGGGTGATGATGGCCTGCTGGGTTTCGTCCAGGATAAATATCGAGGCAAAGGTCGCGATAAGCACGATGACAATCAGAACAACCAGGCTAATTTTTCCCGTCTTCATTTCGCCACCTCCTTTCCGTTCAGGTTCAGGAGCGGCAGAAGACCTTTGAGGTCCTTATCAATAATATACTTCTGATTGACTCCTCCCAGAACTTCCTGCATGGTTTCGATGTACATCCGTTTGCGGGTAACGTCTTTGGCCTTCATGTAGGCATCGAAGACGGAGGTAAACAGTTTCGCGTCACCCTCGGCACGGTTGGTGCGGTTGATCCCGTAACCGTAGGCTTCCTGGATCGCCCGGTCCGCTTCGCCCAGCGCCCGGAAAATTTCTTTGTTATAGACCTGGTTAGCCTCATTGATGGCTGTTTCCTGCTCCTGTTTGGCGCGGTTGACCTCGTTGAAGGAGTCGAAAACCGGCCCGGGCGGCTGCACGGTGATCAACTGCACCAGCTCGATGCTGACCCCCAGATCGTATTTGTCCAGCCGTTCCTGCATATATTCGCGCGCCAGTATAGCCACCTTGACACGGTCGGACTGCAAAACTTCGCGGAAGGACCGATCACCGACCACAAAGCGCATGGCCGCCTCGGCCACGTTGCGGATCGTGCCACTCTGTTCGCGCACCTTGAAAAGGAACTTGAGCGGGTCCTTGATTTTGTACTGCACAACCCACTGCACGTCGGCAATATTCTGATCGCCGGTGAGCATCCAGGACTCGTCATTATAGCGGTCTTTGGAATAAACCGTCTTCACGCCAGGGCGCGCGGTGCGGAATCCGAATTCCTCTTTCCATTGGTAGTCCACACGTACGGTATAGAGTTTATCGATACCCCAAGGGAACTTCAGATGCAGTCCCGGCCCCGTGATTGTATTGTATTTGCCGAAGCGCAGAATGACCCCGTTCTCATTGGCGTCGATCGTATAAAAAGACATCAGCAGGGTGATGCCCAGGGCAATGACGATTGCCCCCACAATAACCACCCAGTACTGGGCTGCGGAGACTTCGAACTCAGTGTCTCCGACCTTGACTTTCTTCCAAGCCATGATTAGACCTCCTTCTATATTTCTCGTCGCAAGCGTGCAACGGGAACTTTCAGTTGTTCGCGATATTTGGCCACCGTGCGGCGGGCGACGGTGTAGCCTTCATTCTTCAACAACTTCGATAATTGGTCGTCACTAAAAGGTTTATGTTTGTCTTCGGAATCAATAATCTGTTTGAGTTTATCCTTAATGATGCGGGTGGAAACTTCGTCCCCGTTCTCATCCAGCATACCTTCATTGAAGAAATATTTCAATTCGTGAATACCGGAACTGAGCTGCACGTATTTGCCGTTCGTAACCCGGCTGATGGTCGAGATGTCCATCTTCACGTCCTCGGCGATGTCTTTCAGTATCATCGGCTTCAACGCCTTTTCATCGCCCTCGAAAAAATCGTGCTGCCGTTCGATAATGGCCTTCATGACCCGGATCATGGTCATTCGTCTCTGGTGAATGGACTGGATAAACCATTTGGCCATGTCGACCTTCTTCTTCAGGTAGACTTTGGTCTCCTGTTCGATCCGGGAACCGCGACCGATCATCTGAAGGTAGCCGGAGTTGATCCGCAGGTCCGGGACGCGGGAGTCGTTGATCTCGATGATAAACTGGTCGCCGACTTTTTCAACGATCAGGTCGGGAGTGATGTAATTCGGGTTGGCGCTGGTCAGCGAGGAGCCCGGACTCGGATTCAGTTTGAGGATCGTATCCTGAACCGCCTGAATCCGGTCGCGATCCCAACCCAGCTCGCGGATGATTTTCTGAAATCTTTTATTGGCAAAATCGTCGAAATGTTTTTGAATGATCAAAATGGCATCTTCGCTGCCCGGCAGGGATTCCAACTGCAGCAGCAGGCACTCCCGCAGGTCCCGGGCGGCGATTCCGGGCGGGTCCAGCTGCTGGATCCGGTGCAGAACGTTTTCCAGAAGTTCGATGGGAACGTCGAGACTGTAGGCAATATTGTCGGTTGGAATGGTAATGTATCCCCGCTCATCGATATTCCAGACGAGTTCGTGGGCGATCGTTCGCTCGGTCTCGTCGAGTGTCAGCAGATTCACCTGGTCCATCAGGTAATCCACCAGCCCGCGCGGCGATGGTTGGATCGTTTTGTAGTTGTTCCGGCTGCGATCGTACTCCTCTTTGGGCTTATAATCGTCGTTGGAGGGCAGGATTTCGTCCCAGTCGAGATCCTCTTCTTCGTTGTTATCGCTATTTTCGGCCGGTTCATCCTCGGACGTCTGAGGCTCGACCTCTTCCAGTACGGGATTCTGTTCCAGTTCCTGGATTACCTTGGCTTCCAGCGCCAGCGTAGTCAACTGCAGAATCGTGGATTGCAGGATCTGCTGCGGCGTAAGCCGGAGTTCCTGGGAGAGTTTCTGAATCTGTGTTTGACTGAGTTGCATTACCTGTTTAACCTGAAACTATCGCCTAAATATAACCGTCTGGCATCTTCATCGTTAGCTAAAAATTCCGAGGTTCCTGATTTCAGAATATTCCCTTCGAACATCAAATATGAGCGATCGGTGATGGAAAGCGTCTCATGAACGTTGTGATCGGTGATCAGGACACCGATGTTTTTATTTTTCAGGCTGACTACAATTTTCTGGATGTCTTCGACTGCAATCGGGTCGACGCCCACAAACGGCTCATCCAGCAGGATGAAGTCGGGATTCGTGACCAGGGCCCGCGTGATCTCGGTCCGGCGGCGCTCCCCGCCCGAGAGCAGGTCGGCCCGGCTCTTGCGATACGGCCGGATATTGAGCTCGTCCAGCAGCCTTTCCAGTCGCTCCATCTGCTCCTCACGGCTGATCCCGAGCGTCTGCAATACCAGCAGTAAATTCTGTTCAACCGTCAATTTGCGAAAGACGGACGGTTCCTGGGACAGGTAACCGACGCCCATCTGGGCCCGCTTGTACATCGGCAGCGCCGTCAGTTCGCAATCATTCAGGAAAACCTTACCGGAGCTGGGTTTGATCATTCCGGTAAACATATGAAAGGTCGTCGTTTTTCCGGCGCCGTTGGGCCCCAGCAGCCCGACGCTTTCGCCTTTGGCGACCTGGATGGAGACATTGTTCACGACACGGCGCCGGCCGTATGTTTTACACAGCAATTCTCCGCGAAGGACTTTTCTTTCCGCTTCAGTATGCAAAATGAACCTGCTATTTTTCTTCGGTTTCCCGGTCTGTTACACCGGAGGGATTCCTGGTCGACCAGTTTTCGAGATTCGAGTCCGACTCAAAACCGACTCCGGTCAGCGTATCCTGCTCGGTCACCAGGGTAATATCAACGTCGGATATGATCCGCTCCCGCTGCTGATCCCATCTCAATTCTTCCGTAAAGAGCGTCACACTCCGGTCGGCTTCAACGACCACATTACCGCTGGCGAGCAGGTTGTTATCGTTTTCATTCACGCGCGCCCTGAGGGATTTAAGATGCGAGACATGCTCGCCCGCGACATTGAAGAAGTCGACCTCGACCGTATCGTCCATCAGGACTTCCGCACGGTTGTTGTAGCGCAGCAGATGTCCGGCGTGGATCACCGCCTTCTTCTGTCCCTCTTGGGTCAGAATAATCTCGGCCGACCAGCTCTCCTGATCGGGGTATTCCTTATCATCCTTGGCGCCTTCGTCTTCGGCGATCTTGGTGCAGCCGGCCAGCAGGGCGAAAGTGATCAGGATGAAAGCGATATTTCTCATGACATAATTCCGTAACGCAGGATGTCGTGGATATGAATGATACCATCCGGCCGGCCGATATTCTGCTCCTTGAAGACGAAGATGCTCGTAATCGCAAAATCTTCCATTACCCGCAACGCATCGATGGCCAGCGACGCCCCCTGGATAGCTTTGGGATTGCTGCTCATGACATCCCGCGCCGAGCGCTGCAGAAAATCATCAATCTTCTCCAAACCGCGCCGCAGATCGCCGTCCGAGATAACGCCGACCAGGGTTTCCGTCTCATCGAGAATTCCGACGACTCCAAGCCCCTTCTGGGTCATTTCGAAAAGGACCTTTTTCATATCGCAGGTTTCATTCACCAGGGGTACTTCATCGCCGCTGTGCATCAGGTCGGCCACCGTGGTTAGCAATCTGCGGCCTAAAGATCCCCCCGGGTGCAGCCCGGCGAAATCCTGCTCTTTAAAACCGCGCTTATCCACCAGCGCAATCGCCAGGGCGTCGCCCATGGCCGAGGTGACGATCGTGCTGGCCGTGGGGATAATACCCATCGGGCACGCTTCGTTATCCACCTGGGTGCTGATCACGATATCGCATTTTTTAGCGATCAGAGAATTGGACTTCCCGATCAGACCGATGATCGGAACGTCGCGTTGCTTCAGGGCCGGCAGAAGGTTGATCAGTTCGTTGGTCTCGCCGCTGTTCGATACCATAATGACGATATCGTCTCCTGAAATTCCACCCAGGTCGCCGTGATTGGCCTCACCGGCATGGATAAAAAAACTGGGCGTGCCGGTGCTGGACAACGTCGCCGCAATCCGCTTTCCGACATGACCCGATTTTCCGACACCGGTTACGATGACCTTGCCGCGGATACGATAAATGGCCTCGATCGCGCGTACAAAATTATCGTCGATTCTGCTTTCCAACTTGCTGATGGCCTCGGATTCGATCCGCAGAACCTGTCTGGCTTTTTCCAAATACGATTGGGTCATAAATTCAATTGTCCTTATAGGTATGCTTGGTTAAAACTGCCAGCGCGGCTTCAAATTTATTCTGGGTTTTCAGGATGAGTTCGATAATCTCGCGCACGGCGCCGTTGCCGCCCGTTTTAATCGTGACGTAGGCGGCGCTGGCCCGGACTTCGGGCAGTGCGTTGGCCACCGAAAACGGGACACCGACGCGGCGCAGCAGGGGGATATCCACCAGGTCATCGCCGATATAGGCGATCTCTTCATCCGTAAAGCCGGATTTCCGCTTGATTTCATTGTAGGGCTCGATCTTCGCCAGGTTGCCCTGGTAAAGCTGGTCGCCCAATCCCAGTTCGCGCATACGAGCCGCCGTGACGCCGGAATTTCTGCCCGAAATCACGGCCATGGGAAAGTTCACAGCCTTCATCAACGCCACACCGGCGCCGTCCAGAACATGAAAGCGTTTCATCTCCTGCCCGGCTTCGCCGATATAGAGGCTGCCGTCCGTAAATACACCATCAACGTCGGCAATCAGCAATTTCAGATTTTTTATTTTTTGGGATAATTCCGCGTTCACGGCTTAAAACTCCTGGACAGCTCCGCGATCTGCTGCACTTCCCGGATTAATCCGGCTAATTTATCGAGAGGATATTGGGTCGCCCGGTCGCTCAAGGCGTGTTCCGGATCGTCATGAGTTTCCATAAAAATCCCATCGCATCCGGCCGCCGTCATGGCCCGTACCAGGTGCGGGATATAGGCCCGGTCGCCCCCGGTCGTACTGCCGCCGGGCGCCTGCGCGCTGTGGGTTGCATCGAAAATGACCGGGTAGCCTGTCTGCTGCATGATCGGGATTGACCTCACATCGCTCACCAAACCGCCGTAACCGAAACTGTGCCCGCGCTCGGTGAGCAGAATCGCGTGGTTGCCCGCCGATTCGATCTTATCGACCATAAACTGTACATCATAGGGTGCCAGAAACTGGCCCTTCTTTACATTGACCGTTCGGCCGGTCCGGGCCGCCGCGAGCAGCAGGTCCGTCTGGCGGCATAAAAAGGCGGGAATCTGGAGTACATCGGCCACCTCAGCAGCAGTCTGAGCCTGCCGGGGCTCATGGATATCGGTCAGGATCGGCAATCCGAATTGCCGTTTGATTTCAGCCAGGATCCGTAAGCCCTCTTCCATACCGGGGCCGCGCGCCGAATCGTGCGATGTGCGATTGGCTTTGTCGTAGGAGGCTTTGAAAATCAGCGGGATACCCAATTTCTCGGCGAGTAATTTCAATTTTTCCGCCATGAACAGCGCATGATCGCGGCTCTCAATGACGCAGGGCCCGAGAATATAAACCAGCGGGTGGCCCGCGCCGACGCCGATATTGGCAATTTGGACTGTTTTAGCCATTATGGCCCTTGTATTTGCGCTTAACCGCCGCTCTGACAAATTCCCGGAACAACGGGTGGGCTTGATTGATGCGCGATTTCAGCTCGGGATGGAACTGGCAGCCTACGAAAAACGGATGCTGCGGTAACTCGATCATTTCGACCAGATCCAGTTCACGGTTTCTGGCCCCGACGAGCATTCCGCCGGCAAGCAGTTTATCCAGATATTTGTTGTTAACTTCATAGCGATGCCGGTGACGTTCGGAAATTTCCGTCTTGTGATAAATGTCGTAGGCTTTCGACGGCTTGTACACTTCAGCGGCGTAGGCTCCCAGGCGCATGGTCCCGCCCTTGCGAAAAATGCGTTTCTGATCTTCCATCAGATCGATCACCGGGAATGGCGTGCTGTCATCGAACTCCGTGCTATTGGCTTTTTCCAGGTGGCACACGTTGCGCGCAAATTCGATTACGGCACATTGCAACCCGAGACAGATGCCCAAAAACGGCACTTTATGGATTCGGGCCATCTCAATCGCCTTGATCTTCCCTTCGATGCCGCGGTCCCCAAATCCGCCCGGCACGAGCAGGCCGTCGATATTGCAGATATTCTCGGCCTCCTCCATATTTTTCATCAAATTATCGGCCTCGACCCATTCCACGTTGACGCGGGTATCGTTCTCCGCGCCGGCATGGACGAAGGCTTCTATGATGGACTTGTAGGAATCCTTGAGCTCGGTATACTTCCCGCAGACACAGATTTTAACTTCTTTCGAGGGATTATGGACTTTCTCAACGAACTGCTCCAATTCCCGCAAGCCGGGTTTGCGAGGCTGCAAATGCAGCAGAAAACAGATCAGTTCCTCGATTTTTTGTTGATGATAGATCAGCGGAATCTCATAGATGGAATCAACGTCGATCCCCTCAATCACGGCTTCCGGCATGACACTGCAAAAGAGCGAAATTTTACGGCGCTCGGATTCGTCCAGGCTGAATTTTGACCGGCAGATCAGGATATCCGGCTGAAGGCCGATTTCACGCAGTTTCATGACGCTGTGCTGAGTCGGTTTGGTCTTCATTTCGCCGCTCGTTTCGATGTATGGAATCAGCGTTAAGTGGATATTGATGCTGTTGCCGCGTCCGGTGTCCAGACGAAACTGGCGGATAGCCTCCAAAAACGGCAGGCTCTCGATGTCACCCACCGTTCCGCCAATTTCCGTAATGACAATGTCGAAATCCTTGTCACGGCCGGCGGCGCTGATCCGTCTTTTGATCTCGTCGGTGATGTGCGGAATCACCTGAACGGTCGCGCCCAGGTAATCACCGCGCCGCTCGCGCGTGATGACCTCGTTGTAGACCTGCCCGGTCGTCGTGTTGTTGTGCTTGTTCATATCGACATCGATAAAGCGCTCGTAGTGGCCCAGGTCCAGGTCCGTCTCCGAGCCGTCTTCCAGCACAAAAACCTCACCGTGCTGGTAGGGACTCATCGTTCCGGGATCGATGTTAATATAGGGATCGAGTTTCTGGATGGTGACTTTGAATCCCATCGCTTTAAGCAGGTAGCCGATCGAAGCGCAGGCGATTCCTTTGCCGAGCCCGGAAATGACTCCGCCGGTGACAAAGATATATTTGGTCTGTTTAATTTCCGTCATTTTCCAGTAAAATCCTTTCCGCTTTTTCTAAATCTTCGGGAGTATCGATCCCCAGACAGGGCGTCTCCGTGGAGATAACTTTGATCGGGTACCCGTTTTCCAGTATCCGAAGTTGCTCCAATTTTTCTGCGCGCTCCAAAGCCGATTCCGGCATCTCCGCAAAATTTAGTAAAAATTTCTTACGATACACATAGAGACCGATGTGCACGAGGGCGGGGTGTTGGGCGACATCAATCGTCCCGGATCGGAAATAGGGAATATTCTGGCGGCTGAAATAGATGGCCTCGCCCCCGGAATTTATCAATACTTTGACGACATTCGGATTCAGAAGTTCAGCCTCCGTGATATTCCACCGGGCAGCCGTGCTTACATTCAAGCTCTCATCGTCCAGAAGAGCCCCGATGCAGGCATCCAGAACCCCGGGGTCCAGAAACGGTTCATCGCCCTGGATATTCGCGACGATATCGCATTCAATATCGCGCGCAAGATGGGCACATCGATCGGTCCCCGAAGGTAGTTCGACGGGCGTCATAACGGCCTCACCACCGAAAGTCCGTACATGCTCGGCGATGCGCTCATCATCCGTGGCAACAATCAAGCGGTCAATGTGGCGAGCCCTCAGCGTATTCTCATAGACACGCCGGATCAGAGTTTTACCGTGGATGAGTTGCAGAGGCTTTCCTGGCAGACGGGTAGACTGGTAGCGGGCCGGAATAACTCCCAAAACCATAGCGGATTACCCTATGTAAATCCCGGGATTAACCGGAAATGTTGCGAAAGCGACAGTTTGATTTTGCATATCCAATATCGATCACCCATCTGCTAGCGCAATTTACAGATTTTGGCTCCTTAAATCAAGGACAGCCGGAGCTCAGTCGGTAATAGCAGAAGCTGTCGGGAAATTGGAATTTGTTAATGAATCGACCCCAAACACAGTACTTTACAAATTATCTGTTGACATTGTCATTCTCCATATTTATTTTGTTTAAGCAGAACTTAAAATATTGCCGCCCGCAGGTTGATACAGTGGGATTTTGTGTTACGGATCCGGACCAGAGACTGGCAGTCCCTTTTTTAGTTTTCCCGATTTTTCCACAAAAAGGAAATCTCTCAGGAGTCGGCCATGACAGGCAAAATTCTCTGTCGTTTTTTGATGGGATTCGTCCCGTCCTGGGGATTGTAGGGGCTGTCCCAAAAGAATAGTATTTTGAGATAATCGATGTTTGAGCTAAATTG
>CAZPRY010000039.1:0-39317 GCA_964589175.1 uncultured bacterium | reverse complement strand
AAAAGTACATACGTTAACATTCATAACCATTTACACAAAATATTTTATACCCTCACTAGATCTTTTTTTATAATAAATAGTGAAATCACTTTATACCTTAGAAATCTCAGGATTATTCATATTCACTTTCCTATCTTTGAATACCTGTGTAAGGTATTCCATCGGAAATTGTGTATATATTTCAGATACCTGTACAGAAGAATGTCCCAGCAATTCTTTAACAATTGAGATGTTATTTGTTTCAAGTAATTTCCGAAGTGCGAATGTATGACGAAGTGAATGTAATGAATACCCTTTTATCCCTGCATCATCACACGCTTTTTTAAATTTATGAGTGATATAATCTGTGGAATATGGATCATCCCGAGCGAAATCGTACACTGGAATATAATCCAAAGGAATTGGTATTAAATAGCAATGCCATGATCGGTTGATAGACATCGTGTGAGGAAAGAGGGCAGGACCTTTTACGGAGAGTTGTGGGGTTCGATAAGATCCTGCCCCGTGAGGAATCGTCTGGCAGACCAGGCAAGGCATAGTCCTACCGGAGCCACGCCTTGCTGGTTGCTGCCAACACTGCCCCTAACTAAGATGCGCCATTTCAAGAATCAATACGGAATGGAAATCCCGGCGTCCGTATGTAATCTGTTCAGCGCTAATAACAGTACAGTATAAGGGCTTTATGGGAATTTGTCAATTACGGAGACAACTCCTATAATGGGCGTAAAAATCAGTGCCGTCGCTCTTCTTCCACCCTTCGCGGAAGTGGACAACAATCGGAACCGGTAAAGAGGACCGGAAAACTGAAAGTAACTGATTACCATTTGCGAGGCTGTAAGTTTTTAGTGTAGGGTTATAGCATTGCAATGCAATCACTCTGTCCCTCTGTTTTCCGATTTCATTATTCCATGAGCATTTGCTCGTGAAGAAGTACAGTTAGTTTATTTTACCTAATACGCCTAGATTGAAAAATATTTGATCTGCATTTCGGTATCTTGGTCAGTATCCTCGAACAGAATATTTGACCTATTTACTGTCGAAATTTCGAGAATTCTAATCGATTGCACAGAGTGTACCTAGACGGTTTTCCAGTGTTTTGGGGCAGGCAGAATCCCGGCTGAGATTGTACTATCTGGCTCTTTTTCATCCAGATTCTCGTTATAAAAATTCACTGAACCATTCAGATATGCTAGAAAGTTATGCGCCTCTAACTTTATTCATGCGTTAAATAGTATTTATTTGATACATTTTCCGGATAATACAGTGCGTCCTAAGCCGCTCTCTTGAATCAGTCCAGTCCTCAATTCTCCCTTTCCTTGCGCGATGCGGAGATCGATACGATATTCAGCAAAAAAATGAACGGATCTTCGCGAATAACGCGCCAAGATTGTACGGATCTGTAGGCATGAATCAGGCTGGATTTATGCAGTGCTTCACCGCAGTAGAGTAGAAAAATCATCTCGTTTCTATGAAAGGGATAAATTTGTTCCCGCACCCAATTTTGTGGATTTTCGATGTACGGCATGATATAATCAACGGATTTCTGTATCGACCCACCTTTGGAATTGTTGTAACGCCAGAGATCGATGCTGTCCTCTTCGGCCATTCGCGCCAGTAGCGATAACACATCGAGGTTAAATGTGAAATAAAACAACGAACGGGTGCGCTCCATTTCAAGGGGCATGCTGCCATCGGCTTCGATTTGTCCTTCGATCAGAAAATCACGGCAGTAGTTCCAGTTCTCCCTGACGATGTTTTCATCGCCGACATAACGAGCGTAAACTGCAATCTGAAAAGCGTACCAGCTCGAGTGATTGTTCCCACGTTGCTTTTCGTCAAGGCCGTATTCGCTTTTCAGAAGCCAATCGAGGTATTCCCGAAACCAAATTTGCAATTCCCTGTCAGTCTCTTCGTCCCAGTAGCCCGCCATCTTCAAATAAGCAACGCTTTCCAGAACCTGTGCGAAACGGCGGGTATCGATAATCCCAACGCCCCGTTTTTGATCACTATTGGGAATCACCTGGGCGTACCGGGCATTGGGATTCATACGGGTTTCCAGATCTAGAAACCACACGCGAATGAACTCCCGGGCTTTCTCGGCATAATGCTCGTTCTCGAACAGATAGGCCGCTGCACCAAGCGTGAAGGTCGCCACGCTCATCTGTGTAAGAGCCTCCTTATGCACCGTAAAACGATCAGGATTACGAATTCCGTCTTTGCGGATATAGGGCCCGTCGGGATTCCCTGGATCAGGCCACCAATACGTGCTCTCGCTGTAATAATCGTGCGGATCGACGTTCCGATCGGGGCAGCGCTGGAACATCACGCTCCAGGGCCTATACATCAGAAGGGAATCCGCGGTCAGCTTCAAAATATCAACATATGGCTGTAATTCGGCGCTTGGGGCGCTTATGACTATCTTCAGATGTTCTATCTCATCTAGTCGAAAAAAATTAGGGCGGCGATACGGAGACTTTTCATATCCTGCCGCCCCTTGAGTGCTGACGAGCGTGATCAGAACCACTGCAATACTTGTGAAGATCCTATCGAGCAGAAGCCGCTGACTTCTGTTTCTTCTGTAATTCGCAGTATCTAACTCCCGATTTTTGTAGTTTATTTCCCTTAACAACTATAACGCCTGTGCCGAATCCGTATCGCTCCCCGGCCGATTTAATTTTCAATTGTCAGATAACTGCCTTTGAAATCCTGATTGCGGACTTCAATGACAGCCTTCTCGCCCGGAACCGGTTGAAATTCAACTGCAGCTCGGCCGTTGGCAGCTTCGATGCTCTGGCTGCCAGTGTAGCTTCCGTAATTGATCAACAAACTACCGGAGCCGTCGCTGCTAAAATATATTCGCTTGTTGTAGTCGAGACAACGCTTGCCGTTCACATCGACGACCAGAGCTTCGATCAGGAGACGGCCGTTGGGAAGTGGGCGCGCCAATAATTCAATCCTATCGGGTTTTCGGGATTTTTCGGTCGAGTAATTGATCACCAGACTGTCCTGGCAGGTTTTCTCACCCATGTCGTAGCCGACGGCAGTCAGTTCGTTCGGACCTTCGCGGAAGGCTACGTCCCAAGCCAATCCGCAAGCCGGAGAAAGCGTCACATCCCAACTGTGTTTCCCCTGGCTCTCCCCATTGAGCAGCAGTTCAACTTCGGTGCAATTGCTGTATACGCAGACCTCCCGGGCTGCCCCTTTCGGGCCACACCGTTCCGTCCAGCTATGGGATTCGATGTAACAAAATTTCGGCGAGGTCGTCCAGTAACTTTTAAACACATAGTAGGCGTCTTTGGGATTTCCCGCCCTGTCAACCAGACCTTTCTGGTTGATATACGGAATCGCGTTTTCGGGGCGTAACGGTGTTCCGAAATCCTTGAAAGCCCATTGCGCATTTCCCGTAAACCAGTCCATCTGTTCGGCAATATGAAGGTGCCAGTCAAACAAATCGACGATGTAGTTTTCGCTCCAATCGCCGTATTGAGAAATATTCTTCACCTGAACCTGGTTAACGTCTTCCTCCCAGCCCTCGGGATTGATGATCCCATCACCGGTGATCGGATTTTCCACATGCCGCCCCAGATGACTGGAGCCGCCGTATTCTGCGTGAAAAAAACGCGCATACTCGTTGTGCGATTTCGTGATGGCCGTTTCATAATTTTTATAGACGCCTGAATACCAGCCAGCCCATATCGATGGCGAGAATACGTCGACGATATCGGCACCTTCGTAGAACTTACGGGTCGCCGTCACTCGCGACGGGTCCAGATTATGCGCGCACACATTCAGTTCGGAAAGGAAACTCCGCAGGGAATCTACATTACCGCCCCCCTCAAAATCAGGCAGCCAGTACAGTTCATTGCCCAGCGACCAAATAATGATTGCGGGATGATTGTAATTCTGATCGATCATATCCGTCAGCATGCGCCGCGTATTCACTTTCCATTCGCCAAAACCCATCCCGCCGCGGCACCAGGGCAATTCATCCCACACCAACAGACCGAGTTCATCACAGGCTCGATACACTTCGGGATCCTGAGGATAATGGACCAGCCGTACAAAATTCGCTCCCATTTCTTTGATCATCTGCATGTCTTTGCGATGCTGTGCGTTCGGGAGCGCGTTCCCCAACCCGGCATGCTCTTCATGTCGATGGGTTCCCCGCAGGAGCAATCGCTCACCGTTCAGATAAAATGGTCCATGCTCCTTGAATTCAAACCAGCGGTAGCCGAATCTTTCCGTAATCCTATCAATCTGCTCCGACCCGTCTTTCAGACTGACATTGACAGTATACAATGCAGGCAAATCCGGCGACCAAAGTTGAGGATTTTTCAATTTGGGCATGGACATCGTGATCGTCTCATCCTTTTCACTCATTTCCACTTTTTTCTTCGACGTCAGCATTATTTTACCGTCCTCATCCATTACTTCGGCTTCAAGGACAAGACTCGTTTTCGCTTCACTATAATTTCGTAATTGGATCAACAAATTAGTTTCAGCCGTTTTTTTCGATACCGCGGATGTTGAAATTTTTATCCTCCCAATGTATTTCGGCGGGAGCACTTTCAGCCAGACATCCCTTGCAATTCCGCCGTAAATGAAGAAATCCGATTTTTGCGATGGCGCTACTTCAGGATTATAGGAATTATCGGCACGCACCAGGACAAGATTCGTTTCACCTTGTTTAATAAACGGCGTGATGTCCGACTCAAAGCCGATGTAACCGCCGATATGGCCGCCAGCTTTCTGCCCGTTCACAAAGACCTCGCTGGTGATGTTCACGCCCTCGAAGTAGAGCACAATCCTCTGGTCATGATTCAATTTCGGTACGAACAGGTCCTTCCGATACCAACCGGCGTCGCGTCGATAACCCGGCACATTATCGATTGCATCGAAGGCATTCCAGGTGTGCGGTAAATCGATTTTGCGCCAGGGTCTGGTTGCCAAGAACAGATGCTCCGCGTCGGGTATAGCTTCTTCCAGGTAGTACCAGTCTGAATTCAGGTTGTACTTTTGTCGTATAGCTTGATCCTGGATCAGCATCCGCTGGCGCTGCCGACTCCACTGCGTCGCAATCGCTTCCAGGGCATAAAAATCACCGGCCGGGTAAGACTCGTCGACGCCCCATTCCTTATGATAGTGGTAGACAGTGTGCAGCAGGAGACCTTGTTCATTCCCGCGGCTTGAATGAGAAAAGAGATATTGCCCGGTTAGCCGGGTCGTAATTTCATCGGCCAGTCTGATATATTTGATTTCATCCGCCCTCGTTTCCTCCAGGTCAGCCAGACGGAAAAGCCCCGCTGCGGCAATCGCAGCCGCCGAGGCATCCCGGATCACATTTTCCCCCGAGAGAGTCAAATCCCAGTACGGAATCCGATTCTCAGGCAGATGGGCCCAAAAATAATCGGCCATCAGACGCGCGCACTGGAGGAAGCGTTCATCTTTGGTATAACGATAGGCCGTCGCAAAGCCATAAATACCCCAGGCCTGGCCTCTGGCCCAGGTAGATTCATCACTATAACCTTGATGGGTGTACTTCTTAATAAGCTGGCCGGATTCCGGGTCGAACTCGATGACGTGATACGAGGAGCCATCCGGCCGGATGGACTCCCTCATGCAAGTGAGCGCATGACGGTAAGCAATGTCATACCATTCGTGTTGCCCTGTTTCTTCTGCTACCCAGAAAAGCAGTTCCAGGTTCATCATCGTGTCGATGATCATTTGTCCTGCCCGATCACTTGAGTCCAGTTTCCCCCAAGCCCGGATGAACTGGCCCTTCGGGTTGAAACGCTTGACGAGCATTTCAGCCGCCCGTATGGCTGCATCACGATATTTCGGATCCCCGGTCACTTGATAGGCTTTCACACAGGTCGGCAGGAATATAAAACCCATATCATGGGTATAATCAATAGTCGCGTAATCAGTCATCCTATCGGCATGCCTGAGAGCGCGTTGCATAAAATCGGGTTCGCCAGTCATTTCGTATAAATACCACAATTCGCCACCGATAAAACCCGACAGCCAGTTCGGTTGTTCTCGAAAAGTCCATTCACCGTTGATCGTGTATTCCGGAAAGCGATCGCCGAATATCGTATCCATACGAGTTACCTGATCCCCGATTAAGTCCAGGGTAGCCCGATCAACGGCTGCATCAACGGACATCAGGTTGGAAAGCAAGAAGATACCAAGCAAAAGGCGCTGAGAATTATTCATTGTTATCCTCAATCGTGTCTAACCACAACAACGGCTGGCGAATTGGGTAATTCCTTAACACTTCTTCATTCGTCGGATCGGGCTCTAGCAGCTTCCATAAAGTTATGTAATCCGAGTTACCATAAACCAATCCCGCGAACAGCAGAGCAGGATGGCGCACGGGCCATTGATCGAAGTACATAACATCCGAGGAATAAGGCCATCGCGACTTATCACGGATGAAGGGCACCATGAATTCCATTGCCCGGGCCATGCAGCGTCCATCCTCCGTCCGGTACTTCCAGAGATCATCGTCGGACTTTGAGAGAATATGACAGAGCATCGCCATCGCGTCGAGGTTGAACAGTGAATAACTATAGGGTTTGGTTCGCTGAAGTTCTTTGGGGAAACTGCCGTCGACAGCCATCTGTTCCGGTAATAGAGAAGCCCTGTAAAAGTCGCGGCAGAAATCTAATTGTTCCTGATCTCCGACCAGATCGGCAAAAGCCGCCACCTGCAGCGTCCAGCAAGTGCTGTGGTTATTACCGTTATCGCGCTCCGCGAGGCCGTACTCATGGGTGGTTAGCCAGTGCAGGTATTGTGAAAACCAGTATTTAATCGTCGCCAGATCCCCAAATGGAATGGCTTGTAAAGTCTCCAGGACGGCAATCGCACGGGCCACCTCCACCAGATGAATTGTGTCGATGATCCCTATGCCGCGCCCGGTGGTGCGTCCCTTGATCGCCTGGGCGTAGAGCAGATTGGGATTCATACGAGTCGTATCGACTATAAACCAGGCCCGCAAATGCTCCAACGCTTTGGCGCAGTACTGCTCGTCGCTGGTAATTTTATAAGCCGCCACCAAGGCCGGAACCTGGACGCTGAGTCGCCACAACAGCTGGCGATGAATAATAAAATTGTCGGGATTAGTCAGACCGTCTTTGCGAACATAAGGACCGTCCGGATCTTCGGGATTAGGCCACCAGTAATCACCTTCGGAGTAGAAATCATGTATGCCGCCAGCCGAACGCTGGCTTTGAAAAACCGTGATCGTCTTTGGCCCCTCATCAAGATACGAATCCGCTGCGCGAATTACGCGCGTCCGTTCGATCTCTATGATATTAATTGAAAGCGCTGTTTGCTCACCCGCGAGAGTGGGTAAAAGGAAGAATATCAACAGGCAAGAAGGGAGAAGTAATATTATCAAATGCGGTGTTCCTTTATATCAACGCTGATAGACGGCCGGATTGGATCTTGAGTGCATCATCTCAGTAAAAGCATCTTACCGGTCTGTGTCAGGCCATTGGCAGACAGAGTATATATATAGACGCCCGACGGCAGGACCCGGCCGGATCGATCCATTCCGGACCATGAACACCGGTAATCGCCAGAAGTCAACTCGCTCTCGGCCAGGATTGCCACATTGCGCCCCATTAAATCATAAACAGCCAAGCGGATAAACGAACTTTTATCGATTGAAAAAGGGATCACGGTTTCGGCGTTGAACGGATTGGGGTAATTGGCGGAGAGCATAAATTTTGCCGTACCGGGTTTGGGCTCCCGCATAAGACGAACCGTTTGCCCTTTCTGACGTTCGCGCAACTGCGCCAGATACAGTGAGCGCGGCAGCAGACCAGCTTGGTTCGCTCCTTCGATATAGCCTTCCGGTTCATTAAATTCCGCATAGGGCAACTTACCGGTTATCCGGTATCCGGCGCACCCGATCGCGTAATTCTGCGCGGTTGGAGGCTTTTGCACAATCAGGTAACCGTTGGCGACATTGCAATTCCAGGCGACGGAGTTGGCGATTGCCCAGCCATGACTGGTACCGTAATACCCGCGATTATAGAGGCCCAGTAAGCGGGGATTGAGACCGGGACGCGGCCCATTGAGCTCGACTAGATTATCGAACAGCAGCCCCATGCTCCAGCCGCGATGGCCCTCACTGCTGGCATAGGCCCCGGTCGAAGTACAATCCAGAAAAACACAACCCGAAGTGTAAGAGGTCCCGTTCGAAATGTAATGATGCCGGCCGTTACTCGCATGACAGTTCTTGAATAAAATCTGCTGGGAAGCAGTGTAGACATTGAAATTATAGCGTCGTTCGCCCGTGATGATGCTTACCGGATCGAGCGCTCGGCAATTTTCCACCGTAATCCTGGAAGCGGTGTTGCAGCGAATGCCGGATTGCCCAAAATGCAAAAAAGTGCAGTTCCGTACCCAAGCATCTTCGATCTGAAAAAGGTCGAGCGCCTGCCATGCATGGGCCTCGTCCGTACCGCCGAAAGTTTCTATATCAATCCGCAAATTTTCGATTCCAATACCTGCTTTCAGGTTATTGCGGCTGTATTTGTAAATATAGGACTGGGATAGTTCCCGGATCAGGGTATTAAAGACGGGTGCATCAATCGTGATCCGGCTATCATGAATATCTATGATATACCGGTTAAACACAAGCGGATATTTTCCGGGTTCCCAGGGTTTGTCCTCCGGTTCGGCTTCTCCTTCCCCCGAATGGGTTCCACCATAGTCGATCGATTGCAACCAGGCATCCGTACAGGGATGATAAATAATAATGTTATCACCAATCGCGTACGCAGATACATTGGCGATTTCGAACTCGCGAGTGCCGACAAATACCGTATCGCTGGTGATATTCGTCTGTGTTCCAGTAACTTTCTCCGACCATTTGGAAGTCCCGCCGCCACCGGCCACCAGCACCGTTCTTTGAGACGGTGTGTTGCCAGTTGCCCACAATATCGTATTGGTTTCCGGGTCTTCACCATCTCCGGAACCTCGTAAGATCACTCCGGGATATTTGAATTTTATACTTCCGGTAATCTCCCAGATCCCCGGTTCCAGCAGCAGTGCTCCGTGGAAACCGTTTTCGTCTTTAAGCATGTAATAAACCTGGAACAGGGCGTTCATTATTCGGACCGTGTTATCGCCTTCAACAGGCGCCAGCGTCTTGACAACCGGGATATCAGGTATCGGCTCCAGACCGCCTTTATACCCCGCATAACTAAAATCGGGGATCCGGTTCCCTTCCGCATCGGAAACGTACGCCAGTGTGCTATCACCTTCGTGATATACGATCTGCGATTGCCAGTCTGCCTGTAGTTGCAGTGTTATCGAGAAGGCGATTATCCAAATTGCAATTGACTTTTTCATAGAGATAGAATTGTAACAATAAATAGACTATTGAATATACATCATTTTCCAGACTCGCGGATGACCTTCGGCCATGATTCGGCAGAAGTAAAGACCTGAAGGAAGATTCGCCGGTTGCCATTCCAGGCTATACTTTCCGGGTGCCTTTTCAGCACGTTCCAATCCCGCTACAAGTCCGCCAGTGAGATCGTAAATCAGAACTTCGACGAATGTTTTCCGGGAGAGGGTATAAAATATCCATGTGCTGCCGTTAAACGGATTTGGATAGTTACCCTGTAAGCGAAATTCCGCGTTACTCCCGGGGGTCTCTCCGGAGAGGACGGACGTGGCCTGATTCTCGGCCCAGCGCAGATCGCCCAAAGTCAATCCATCTTTTCCGAGTCCGTACAGCGGGGAAGCAGCGCTGAGAGTAAAATCACCGATTAAGGGATCGCGGTACTCGGGATCAACGGCAACCATCCCGTTGTACTGGTGTGCATCGCGATTTAGCTCCACGATTCCTGTATTGAAAATATCGCAGAATTCAATATACGCCCACCCATATATTCTAATCGACGGCACGTCTACAGGGCCATTGCTGACTATCGAATTTGTAACGACAGCGTTGTCTACATCGACCAGGTTCAGGGTGGACGTTCCTGATTTTCCGCATGCGTCGAACGTGCAATGGTTAATCCGTACGACCGGCCCGATGGTAAACGGAACGGCGTCGCCCCCATAGATGTCGACAGTTTCTTTATCCAGATTCCAGAATGTACAATTTTCGATTTCCAGGTGGCGAACATTATACCGGCCGCTAGCAACGGCTTCTTCGTTAAGACACAAACCACTCTGTGTGGCTGCCGAGAAAATACAATCCTTGAAACTGATTGTATCGGCCTGCGTTCCGGCAGCCGTACGCAGAAAATGCCCGCTGACATTGCGAAAATCACAATGCTTTGCGCATACCCGGAAGTACTCGGGAAATGATGTTTCAGAAGTCGCGATTAGCGATGCCACCGATCCTACGCTGCCGCTCGCGCCGTCTAGTATTACGCCGTCCAGGTATAACTCGCCCTGGCCGTGCAATTCGAAGATTACGGTTGCTCCCGGACCGGACGTCCCCGGTATTATCACCGGTTTTGTGTGGAGGTTCCTGGCAGCCCGGATAACGATCCGACGATCGACCTTGATTTTTTCGCTAAGTTCATAGAATGCCGCGTCACTGACCAGTTCCAATGTATCGTCCTCGCCAATCAAATCGAGCGCCTCCAGGATCGTGTTGGGTCCCGGCACTACCTGTACAACCTGCGGCCCGGGCGTAAACCAATCCACATCGACATCAGCCTTAAAGAGCGGTTGGATTGTCACGGGTGTCTGACTCTCCTCGTCGCAGCCGACATCAAACGGAGTTGTTCGTGCTTGACCATCTATGTCCGTAATAATCTGAGAGTAATCCCCGGCTGCCGCGTCGATCAACGGGCTGCCGGCCGACGGGCGATAGAGTTCATCCGCCACTAGGACCAATAGGGGGTCCAGCCAGCGTACTCCGCCGGGATTGGGAATGCCCAGCTCGTCACCCCAAAAAATGTTCCCTGCCCAACTGAAGTCGACCGGCGCGCCCTGCTGGTCGCCGATTTTAATCACATCGTCGGCAGTCTGAACGGCATTGTTGGCGATTGCGCAATCTTCGGGGGGAAGTGTTTGGTCATCGCTGTTGCCATAGCCAATCAGAAACGTAGAACGGCAATTGACAAATGTGTTGAAGGCAATCACGGCCCTTTTAACCTGGAAATAGCGGTTTAGGGGTGAATCCACGACTCCTTTTGTGATACACAGGGCTGATTTATACCCGGAACCCTCAAGATCCTGAAAATAGTTATTGACGACTACGTGGTCTTCACCGATGATGCGCACCCCACCAGTGTCGCCGTTGCGGTTGCCGAAAAAGAAGTTGCCCTCCACTGTGCAGCGGTTGCCGTGTCGCAGGGTGAGGCACCCCTTGGAATTCACGAAGGTATTGTAACGGTAAATGTTTTCGCAGGACTTACTGGAGATGATCTCCGTTTCTCCATTGCACTCGTCGAAGACATTATATTCGACAATTGTGTTGGAATTCACGAGCGAGTAATCGGAAGTCCCGATGCGAATGGTTTCACCGCCGTTATAGCCGAGTTCCGGTCGCGGTCCGAAATAATTATGGTCGATTTGATGAAAATTCGAACGGTCCTCACTTGTACTCAGCCAGACCACTAGGGTGGTCCCGCTGTGCTTCTTACCTTCAAAATGACAATGATCGACACGATTATTTTTGCCGTAGAGTGAAACCCATTTGTAATCTGTGTTCAAATTTTGGGGATTGTAATTGTAGATAACGGTGTTGGTCAAGCGACAATGGTTGGCGCGACCGTAACTACTGCGAAATTCGATGACTGGCTGGCCATCAGCACAGCTTCCGTTTCGGAAGAGCAGGCCATCTACGACCAGCCAGCTGCCGCTGATTTCCAGATAGCTTGTGCCCAAAAGTTGTACGAAACCAGGCTTTTCAGCCCGTAGCAGAATCGGAGCCGCCTCGGTCCCGTGCCCGTGAAACAGAATCTTCTGATTCTGCCAGATGCCTGATTCCATTGTCAGGGTATCGCCGGGCTGCGCTGATGTCATCACGGTGCGTATTTCGGCCGATGTCGAGACGAAGAACTCGCGCGCCTCAACCCAGGAGATCAGGGTGCAGAGGATTGCAAGTACCCCTGCTGTTTTTCGAATCAAGTCTCTTTTGTTGATCATTCGTTAAACGACCGGCGTGCAAGGATAAGATCTGTACTATCCATTCTGGCACAATGATGAATATAGCACTTTTCTTGCATAATGTTCGATAAGGTAACAGGATTGTCTCAAAGCGATCCAATTACTCTACGCTTTAGCAGAAATAAGCGGATAATCAAACTGAGAAAAAACAGTCGGGCAGAGTTGCCCCTGCCCGACTGTTTTCAGAGGAAGCTACTTCATCAACATCATTTTCTTCATTGAGAAAAAATCACCGGAAGTCAAACGATAGATATACATTCCGGTCGGGAGGTTGGCCCCCGAAAATTCCACGCTGTGGTACCCGGCAGGCATATTCCGGTTCACCAGCGTAGCAACTTGTCTCCCCAGCATGTCATAGATGGTAAGGGTCGTGAAACCTTCCTGTTTCAAGCCGAAGCTGATTTGGGTGGTTGGATTGAACGGATTCGGGTAGTTCTGACTTAACTTGTAGAACTCCGGCATTTTCGTTTTAACTCCGAGCGCTTCCTCAGCGAAATTGGCCGTGATATTTTTCGAAGCGTCCATCGTTACCGAAATACTGGTTTCCGAGCTATTCAGATCTCCACTCCAGCCCGTAAATACCCATCCCGAATCGGGCACCGCACTTATATTCACGACGGTGCCGGGAGTGTAGAACTTCGCCATCGGTTCCGGATTGAGGCTGGCGCTGCCTTTCCCTTCAATCGTCATATTGAGTGCGACGTAATCCGTGATATTCGAACTGGTAGCCCATTTCAGATCACCGATTGCCGTCGAACCGTCACCGGCCAGATGATACGCGACCGAGGCATCCTGCAAGGTATAATCTGCAGCGTCCGCATTCACAAACCTCGGGTCGTACCAGAAAATATCCGATCCAAGGATACTTCCGTCGTTATCATCCACGCGCGGCGCATTGAAGAGCAGGCAATTATCCATCATGCTTTCGGCTCCGTAAAAACGAACCGAATAACCGTAAGCCGAATTGGTGACATTCGAAATGATCGTATTGGTGATCGCTACCTTGTTTGCGATTTCCAGTTTAAATGCGCCGAATTTGTCGCCTTCCGTACCGTTACCGAATCCGCAGTTATCCACGGTTACGTGATCGATTATGACCTCCGGGGTCTGACTTTTGGTGCGCAAGATTTCACGCGCGACATGATGGAAGGTGGAATTACTGATCTCGATATAGTCCGAGGTTCCGGCCGCGTTATCGAATATACCCTCCTTGCCGATGTCCCAGACCACACAGTTATTTAGGCGAATTGTGTCGGCGTGCACCAGCGCATAGAACTTCAGAAATACTTCGGATGTCCCGTGAAAATCGACATTCTCCGCGTTCAACGCTACCGTGATTTCCTGGCCGTCATCCAGGCGGAAGATGTATTTGGTCTTCTTTTCCGGTGTGAAATCACCGTCGATTTCGAGATTTTCCAGGAGCAAACGGGCATTAGCGCGCAGGCGAAAGAGCCCCTCTGAACCACCTTCGCCCCATCCTTTAATCACCGGCTTTGTGGCCAGCGCCGGATCACCGACGATCTTGACCTGAAAATCAATATCCAGCTGCGGTAGTTTGCCTTCCGCCCGATCCTCTTCGGTCGGCATGAAGGGACCGATTGCCGTCAGTTTGATCAGTTTGACCTGACTATTGTTTTTCGCGAAATCGAGCGCGTCGCGCATATCCCAAGTATCATCCACGAGTAGTTCGCCATTCGGAACGGCGATTTCCGCAAATTCGGCCGTAATCGACATATCTGAAGCCAACGTCACCGTGATCGAGGCCTCGGTCTGGGTCACATCGCCCTTCCAGCCAGAAAATACCCAACCAGTCGCGGCAACGGCCGTCAGGTTCACCTGGGCGCCCTGGTCATAAGTTTCAAATCCGGGTACCGGTTTTGGATCAATGCTAATACTGCCCATTCCCTCGATCGAAGTCGTCAGAGCAGCCTGGGGCAGGGTGCTACGAAATTTGGCCGTAAAGACCGAATCCGCACTGACAATCCAGGAGAGCGGATTATCGTCGGCTAAGCTGTCACCGGCGGCATTTACCCAGTAGCCAAATTCCCAGGTTGCGGTATCGGGAACGGCCGTGAAGACCAAAGAATCGCCTTCGAAATATCCTTCCACATTGAAATCCGAAAACTCGGCCACGTCCACATGACCCAAACCGACGGAATTCGTACTCACGCTATATTTCGTAATCGTCGGAATGAAATAAGCTGTCACGGTCATGTTTTCCGAAACGGTGATGCTGACAACCGGATTCTTGGGTGGGAAGGTGGAGACATTATCCGACCAACCGTCGAAGGCCCACATGGCGGCCGGCGTGGCGGTCATGGTCACAACCGTCCCCTCATTGTATACGCCACCCGGCGGATTGAGGGCTACCGAGCCGCTGCCCTCGACCACGATCGTCAGAATGGCTTTGCCCTCCAATGGAGCCCAGCGCGGATCACCGACCGCCCCGCCGTCGTCTGCATAGGTCAGCAGCGCCGGATTGCCCAGCGTGAAATCACCATTGGCGGCATTTGTAAAAGCCGGATCAATCCATAGCGTGTCGCTGACGGTGCCGTTACCAACTTCCCGGTTGACAATATTCCACATCACATTATGATGGAAGCTGCTGAGCGCTGAAGTCAGGTCGACAAATTCTTCACCGGAATCGTCGTTTTGATTGTTGGCAAAAATGCTGTTCTTCACTTCAATAGTTTCCATGTTCCGGAAATAGAGCATGGATTTTTTTTCAACAGTGCCACAATCATAAAAGGTACAGCGGTCGATTAAAACTTCGGTTTGATCATAGGTTTGTCCCTTGATGGCCTCCCGCTCAAATCCATAGAATGTTGAATTTGTGAAAGAGGCCGCGGCAATTACAACGGCAGGATCCGAACTTGTACCGCTATAGAGGGTAATCCCTTCACTGGCTCCGTTATAAAACACACTGCTATCCACTACCAGCGCAGTCATACCGGTATTCGCGTAGGGCTTGATGACTTTATCGTTAAAATCATGCACAATACAGTTCAGGACTTTAACAGACAACGTCCCAGCCGGGTCCAGGTTATCGATCCGCATCACGTACTTCGCTTCTGCGCTTCCGGTTCCATTGGTACCATCAACCTCAATACCGTCGAGTTCAAAAACTCCTGAAGTGCCGGTTAATTTAAAAATATAGTCACCGCCGGTTGCCACACGGAGGATAGGTTTGTTGATCATTCCTTCGGCAGCCCGAATGGTGATGCTTTTGGAAATGCTGGAAAATTTCGATGATTCCGTATACACTCCGCCGTCACTGGTAAGCTCAACAATATCCCCATCCGCAGCCGCACTGATCGCCGCAGAAAGGACATCAGCTCCGGCCGCCACTTCCCACACCGTGGGTTCGTCAGTAGCCGGGACCCAGCGCGGATCACCGACCGCCCCGCCGTCGTCTGCATAGGTCAGCAGCGCCAAATTGCCCAGCGTGAAATCGCCGTTGGCCGCATCGGCAAACTGCGGATCGGCATGCAGGGTATCCGTTACGGAAGTTGCATTGTCAACCTCCCAGTTGGCAATATCCCACATAACATTGTGCGTGAAAATGTTCGCGTCCGATTCAAGACGGGCAAAATTCTCAGCATAACTGTTCTTCACAAATATGCTGTTTTTAACGGTCACATCCTGCCAGTCATCAAAATAGAGCATTCCCTTCCCGTCCACATCGCCGCAATTATAGGCCGTTATACGATCGACCAGTATTTTGCCATCCGGGTAGGTATCGCCTTTAATACATTCACGTTCGATGTCATAAAACGTGCTGTTGGATACTTCTCCGTAAGCAATCACAGCTGCCGGGTCGCTGGAAGAACCCGAATAGAACACAATGCCTTCCGACGCACCCACATAAAGGACACTATTTCTGACAACCAGCGAATCCATCCCGCAATCCCCATAGGGCTTAATGAACTTGTCTTTGAAATGATGGATGACGCAATCGTCTACGATGACTTTCATCTTGCCGGTCGGGGTCACATTATCGATCCGCAGGAAATACTTCCCCACAGATGCATCCGTGCCATTCGAGCCGTCGATTTCAAGGCCCTTAAACATGTATCTTGAATCGACGCCCGTCAGTTTGAGGACATAATCCGTCGTATTGACCCGGATAACCGGTTTGCTCGCCAAACCTTGCGCAGCCCTAATAGTAATGCTATTACTGATCGATGAAATGCCGGAGCTCTCGGCATAGACACCGCCATCGGTTGTCAATTCGATTATGTCACCGTCGGCTGCAGCTGCAATGGCCGCGCTGAGCACATCGGTTCCCGCTGCGACCTGTACGACAGCAGCATTCGTGAATCCGGCACCTATCAACAATACGGCCAGAACCACAATTAAACCTTTTGTCTTCATTTCCTTCTCTCCTCTTTTATTCTATCCAATAATTCTGTTTGGAAAAGCGAAAATCCAGCGCTTTTCTAATCTCTTGAATCACTTCATCAGCATCATCTTCCCGATCGATTTATGGCCGCCAGAGATCAGCTCGTAAAAATAGATACCGGTAGCCAATTGTGACCCATCGAAAACAATCGAATGACTACCCGAATGAACATAGTCGTCTACCGGGACGCCTACCAGCCGACCTGAGATATCATAAATTTTCAAGGTAGTCCGAGCATCTTCACTGAGGACAAATTCGATCCGCGTCTGCGGATTGAAAGGATTCGGATAATTTTGTCTTAAGGTATACTTCTCAGGCAGACCTTCCCGTCTGATAGCAGTGGGGATGTTGGTGGCCCAGCGCAAATCACCGATTGCAGTTCCATCAGAGGAAAGGTAATACAGCGGCGAACCGGTTGCCAGGGTATAATCGCCGTTGGCCGCATTGACGAACATCGGATCTTCTCCGTATATCGTCGCCAAATCCACATAGCCACCCTTGGTAGCGCCAATCCGCGTATTGTACGCCAGTGTAAATACCAGATTGAACGTATCCACATTCGCGATGGATGAGCCGCTTAGTTGGACCTGCATACAATAATCGCCACGATCCGGTCGGGTGATGCCCGGTTCACGGCCGTTGGCTACCAGAACATTGCGGATTGTAGCATTGCGATATTGTTTGCCATAGATGAAGCGCGGTGAAGAATTCACCACGGTGACGTGGTCCACGAGTAAATAGCCATCCACATTGCTGGTGTCCATATCGCCGTAAATCCGGATGCATTCGGCATCAATGTCATCAAAAGTACAGTTACGCACTATCAATGTATCAAAAGGAATCACCCCAATCGTACCGCCGTATTTTTCGTTTTCGGCAACACGAATGGCCTCGTCGCCAATATCCCTGAACATACAATTTTCGAAATATACTTTCGTATTGCGCAGGTGATCCAGGGTAGTGTCGTCCGGTCTCAAATAATAGAGTACATTGCCCTGCGCCGCCGGATCTTTCAGTGAATGAAATCCGACGAAATCGCAATCCCTGAATACGATCCGCGTCCCGGTTTTTGCCCGGATGAGACGTTCGGTTCCAGGTTCGGTCCAGTCTCCGTAGCGCAGACCGTACTTACAGCCGGCTGTCTCATCGATATCACCCCGGAAAGCAACACCGTGAAATTCGACATCGTTACAAATCCGGAAAATTTCCATCGACGAGCTTGGTTCTCCGCTCCGAAAACCGGTATTCGGATGTGTGAGAATCGGCTTCTCGGTTAGTCCTTCGGCCGCCATGATCACCACAGGATGCTCGATCACCAGCGGGACCGTATCTTTGGTGGTATAGACAAATCCGCCCGTTCCCAAAACCACCGTATCGGCACCTTGTGAGACGAACAGTAAGACCTGTTTGAAATCCCCTTGGTACCAGGCTTCCCAGTTTTCTGCCGTTACCTCGATCTTGGAAGGAATCTGCCCGAAAGCATTTCCCCAAAATACCATGCAGATGAACAACATTGTAACCATTCTTTTCATTGGCACCTCCTCTTATTGCCTTTCATTAAAAAAAATAATGATAACCTATCAGCAGATTTTTAGTCACTTCCTTGCAGTAATTGGTATTGCTGAAGTATTGATCGTAATATTTCAAGATCCGATATTCCCCGGCGACATCAAGCAATCCCAATTGGCCCAGATTTAATCCAAAACCCACTGTCCAGGCCCGGGCCTCGGGTCCCTTGTCGCGATAAGGGGCGCCGTCCGGAACGAAAACCTGCGGGATCGCTCGATATCCGGCCCGTAGCGATAAGACCTGAAAAGGAGCATACTGTATCCCCAATCGCAATATTTGCTGATCGACCCAATTCCGGTGAGTGGTATCGTTGTTGGCGATTTCCCATTCGGCTTTACTGAAACGCTTGAGATCGTAATCCAGCGAAAAAACGAACTTCTCAACAGGACGTAAGTTGATCCCCAGAGCGTAGCCTAGAGGAACCCGGAACTTCTCAAGGCCTTTGATTTCATTGGTCATATCGTTTTGAGGGTTAGTGGTTCGTTCAGCGTAGCTGAAATCCCGCTTAACCGTGTAAGGAAGTACTACATTCAATCCGAAACCAAAGGCATCATACTGCAGCTGTAATCCCAGTTCCGTCTTCAGTCCACTGAAGTCCGATGAACCCGATATTGATAAATCCAGAGTATCATAGGAAAATGCAAATTCATTCTGATCGATCAGGTCGAAATCACCAATTTTATTTAAAATCAGCATGTCATCCGTTTCGCCGGTGAGATAACGAAACGCAAATCCTGTTTTGATATGCTTGCTCAGGTCTATAGCAACAGCCGCTTGGAACTCCTGTAAACTTCCGGAACGGCTTCTTTCAAAATCGGACCAGTTCATTCTGATCGTATCCAACCCGTTGACTAGATCGGGCATATCGTACTCCGTGTAGCCGAGATGCGGATCCAAATAAGTGCTATTCCGGTCATAGTCAAAAAAATCCATTTTTTTATTCCAGGCTGCGGCAACAACTACGTTTTTCCCGCTTAGCAGGAAGGGGTATGCGATGGCGAAATTTGTCGGACCTGTCGTCATCTTTTTTTTCTTCCAATCGGCCGCAGCGTCACTGAACGGCTCCAATCCGGTATCCGGAAAGGCGACGACATAGGCCGTATCCACCAGACCGTCAAAGAAGACATCACTGTCCAGTTTCCCGTTATTGGCCGGGTCGGGAATGTAAAGTCTTTCGAGGTAGAACGGTAGAGTATAAAAAAGTCGATTCTGATTATAAACTTGGTTCTCTGTCCAAGCACGAGAGAGCATTCCTGCTCCAACCGAAAGCTGAAGTCTATCGATGGTTGCCAATCCGGCGGGATTGTACTGAATCGCGTCGATGTCTCCATTGATAGAGGTATAAGCACCTCCCAGGGCAAGAGCTTTTGCGCTGATTTCGCCGGTATTACCCAGCCCCTGAAATGCAAAATTGTTCCCACGATTCTGGGCCATCAAACGACCACCTGAAATCATCCCCACCAGGATTGTAATAAGTATCGCGATACGAAGTCTCTTTGGATTGTGCATAAAGTTCTATCTCCTGGACGAATATTTAGCGACTGAAAGAGAATGAAAAACGGTGAACACCGGTTAGATATTCTCCATAATTGTTGTAAGAATAATCGATGCTGAATCCTTTTAAACGAAGCCCTGCGCCAAAAGTCAGTCCCTCCGCGTCGTAATTAAGCTTATATCCGCTTCGCAATGCAACGAACTCCCGAAAGACATATTCGACTCCGATCTGGTACTGCTGTTCATAGTCCCGCGGCTGCAACAGGTCGAAAGCCATCAGTAAACGATGATAGCGGGTCTGCCTGAAGAGTGCGCTGCTCTCCCCGATAATATTAGCCGAGATGCCGATATTCATGGTCTGGGGGAGCGGATAGGAGTAGTCGTAGTACTCTACCTGCGGTCCAAAATTGCGCATTGTCGCAGCCAGACGAATACTGCGGAATCCCGTGTCGTAGAGAATCCCCATGTCCCACATCAAAACGGACGCTTCGGAAACGACCATATCTTCGCGAACATATTTTGCGGACAGTCCATAGCAGAACTTATCCGTCAGACGCTGAGCAAATCCCAGCCCCGTCGCCATCGCTCCCGGACGGATAACTTCACCGGTAAGTCCGGGATTGTAGCTGCCATCCGCAGAATATCCCAGATGAGCGACGTCGGTTACTTCAATATCCCCGTAATCAACGCTCATGAACATTAAGCCGAACGCAAATCCGTGATAGCGGTAGCTGACCGAAGCGCCGTAGTGGCCGGTATCAAAGAGATAATCCACTCTGGACAGATTCAATGAAACGATGTTTGTTTCCATCATAGCTGCCGGATTCCAGTACATTCCGTCAGCCCCGCTCGATAAAGAGGAATAGGCTTCGCCCATCGAGGTAGAGCGCGCATCCGGCATGACTTTTAGAAACTGAAATGAGGTCACTCCCACCTTCTCAAAAGCCTGCAGCTGCACGAATGTCAAAATCCCGGCAATAGTGATCAGCGACCTCTTGAATCTCTTGTGATTCATATATTCAACCTCGCGTCTATGCTATTTAAGAATGATAAATTTCCCATGAGCTTCGTCGCCTTCCGGAGTTGAAACAACGTAAAAATACAATCCGGAAGCCATATCTTGGCCGTTGCGGGTCACCTGGATTTTTTCATGTGAATAGACCGCATCATTGTGTTCAATTGTATCGATCAATTGACCGGAATACGAGAAAATTCGGATGGTGCAGCGGGTCGGCAATCCGTAAAAACCGATGCGCCGGTCGTCACCCTCACCTTCAAATCCGGATTTCTGGACGAACGGATTCGGTACCACGTACACTTTATCCAGAACAGGTGCCGCCGGTATGTTTTTCTGAAACCGGATGAGATTGGTTTTACCGCTTCTGTTCCCGTTATTGTCCACTGAGACTACGGCATAGTAACGGGACTCGCCCACCTTGAAATTCGGGTCGTCATCGATAAACTCATAATTACCGTCGTCGTTAAGCCTTTCACCCACTGAAACGCTGTCTAAAATGGTCCAGGGACCCATACCAGCAGACGCCCGCATAATATAGAATTTTGCAAGGGTCCCTGTCAGACGCGGATGCTCGAAATCCTCCGCGGCCCGCCCCCAGACAATCTTAATTACGGCTTCACCATAATTGCTGATCATGATAACCGGTGCCGGTACCGGCGTTGGAATCCGATAGTCGCCACGAGATGCATTACCCTCCGGCCAGACCGGTAAGGTCGGTGCATGCCCCAGATAGGCTTCAATGGCCTTCTCGGCTACGTCATGGACCGTTTTTACGGCCGAATTCACATAATCGGGATATCCGAAATCGTCGAGATAATGCTGGGTCAGAACGACCGCCTTCCCATCATTATCCACATAACTTACTTTACGATTCAAGGACGGAATCAGACTCCATTGATTTGCAACCTGTCCGCCTTCCACGCGCTTACCCGTGCGAGCGCCATATCCAATCACCTCGGCATAGGCCAGTCGGATTTTGTCGCCAATTTCCATTGTATAAGGCCCGAAGGCGTGCAGCCGCATTCCCGCGTCGGCGCTTTGCCGGTAGGGGTAAGCCGCCCGTCCGTACCAATGATCGCCATGCACTTCCGGCCAAGCCGTGCTGCCCGGACTATAAACCCCCGACCAGCGGCTATTCGGATTGAACGGATCTTTTTCATACATTAACTTATAACTATTGGTATTACCGGTGCTCACCTTGTTGTCCCAAGGCTGGCGAACATGGAAATGTTTGTCGAGCTCATAGTACCACTTATACCCGCTGGTGAGTTCCTGGTAGATATCAATCCCTTCGTAATCCGACAACGAGGTTACTGTGCTGGAGCGCAGGATGGATTGAACCTCCGATTCGTTACGGCCGGAGGCATCCATCTCTTCGGGGATAACGACTGCCAGGTGAGTCGTATCGTAGAACAGAACACAGTAGCCGGGAGCCTGGGGTGAGTTCAAACCGCCGCCGTGTTCTCCGGTCGATGAGAAACGCGAGAAATAGTCGGGGTTGAGTTCGGGTTTCCCCAGTCCATCGTCATCGGTGATATTATTGCGCAAATTCATGTTCCAGGTCAGCCAGTAATCGGAATCCCAGAAATTGTTGACATCGCCGCGATAGAGGCCCCCTTCGTACTTCCATTCAAGGTACGTCCGCTGTGCACCGTACATCGAAGGATATAAACCATAATTGAAACAAATCATGACATCTTTGAGTTTATCCATCATTTCGATTGTCGCCGGATTCCCATCCATGTCGCCGGTGTATTCAAATTCATATTCATAGATAATAAAATCATCATAGTCCGGGTAGCTCCAGGCGCGCGAGGTACGCGTAACTGTAATACCGGTCGAACTAGCCCATGAAGCGCGGATGATCTCCTCGGCCTCATCGGGATTATAATTCGCATTCAGGGTGCCGTCCGGATTCAAGGGAAAATTCTCGATTTCCTCCATAAAGATCGGAAAACTCCAACGCCCATTGCTTACTTCAGGCGTACCCGCGCCGACGCCGCCGCAGAGCGCAAACAAACGGTTTTCCTCGCCGGGCAGCCCGTCCTTGTTGGCACCGATATAAATGCCCGCTCCAATGAGATTATGCTGGCCATCGTATTCGATCCCATCCAGGATGGTTTTTGAATAAGGGGGCCATTCCATCAGGGGAACACTGGTGCGATTACCCGCTTCTCCGGTCTGCCAGGCGCGGCCGATCTCACCGGTGTTGAAAACGGTCTCGTGCAACATTCCGCGATTATGTATTCGGTATTCGCGGATCTGGCCTGTCACAGTCGAGTAAGTACCGATCAGCAATAGGAAGAATATGGTCAGTCCGATTCTTTTCATAGAAAACCTCTTACCCTGTTATTAGAACTTGAAAATCAGGCCCAATCGCCAATGCCGGGGTTCATTCCCCAACATATATATATCCTGACTGGTGATATACGGTGCGTATTCTTTGTAAGTCAGAATTTCATTCCGATCGATGAACCAGCGCGGAGTATTGTAAGCATTATCAAAAGTCCTGGAATAAGACCAGGTGTACTCATTCAGCACGTTAAAACCCTCTGCATAGAGGGTAACCAAGCAATCCCTCAGGCGAAATCCTTTCTCGAAACGCACTTTCAATTCACGCTCGTCGGGGGTCCGTACACCCAGTAGCTTACCCTGGCTCGGATCGGTGAACGGCCTTCCGGTCATGTACCGTAAGGTGGCACTCAAACTCAGATTGGCGAGAGGATAACCGCCCAGATATCGCGGACCGAAATTACGCTCAGTTCTATAACGAAGGTTGACAACTACCTTATGGGTTCGATCATAATCCAGGTATACATCTTCGGGATCCGGCAGGTCGGCATAGCCATAATTGGGATCCGGAGTCTCAAAATACGATACCGGTGCATTCAAATCATTGCTGCTTTTACCGGTGGCCGATTCATAGTTGTAACGGATGTACCCTCGCAGCTGGCCGGTGTTTCGCTCCAGATTTACATGAAACCCTTTAATGTCGGCATAATCGCGATTGATGTAAGTGCGATATACGGATTGCTGCTCATCATAATAATACGCAGTCTCGACCAGGTTTTTCACATCCTTGTAGTAAGCACTCACATCCAGAGTAATTCCGGTTCCTCCAAAACCTTTCACAATTCCGATATCATAAGCGTTGGTCACCTCGGGCTTCAGGCGTGGGTTGCCCAGAACGTCGATCTCATTATTGATTGTGACTTGGTTATAAAAAAGCTGACTGAAATTCGGCCGCTGCGTGAAGGTCCCGTAATTCAGGTGGAATACAGTGGTCTGTGAAACCGGAAATGAAACACCGATACGCGGCTGTACATTCATATAAAATTTCGTCGCCTCCTTGGCCGCGAGACTATCGGCATAATAAGGTCCCCGTTCCAGATAGGGTTTGGTCGGGTCATATCCCACGTTACGCAGAGGGGAGTAGATATCGGCGTAATAGTCGCTGTTCAGCTGGTAGAAATCGCCACGTAAGCCGATATTGGCGATCAAACCTTCAAATTCCATCTTATCCTGCAGGTAAAATGCTCCTTCGAAAGGATTTACCTGAAAGACGATATCGCGAACTTCGGCATCCCCATAACGATTCGTCTGACGATCCACATCGACAGTGTAATATGAAAATTGAATGCCCCCTTTGAGCAGGTTGAAATTATTGACCTGACTGGTGAGGTTGGCTGACAAGTTATACGAAATGGATTTTTCCAGGCCGCTATCATCGTTCGGGCGCCCTACCCGCAGATTGGACGGTGTTGTATAATCTGTCCAATTGGAATTTTTCAAATAAACCATGACAAATTCATCATCGTTCATCAGCGATATCCTATTCTCGCTGACCAGATCCAATACATTTGTCTTCAATTCCAGAAAGGTCGCATTGTTGACGACATGCTTCCATTCAACTCCATATTGCTTGGAAAGAGAGGCGGTCTGAGTCGTCGCCATAGTTCGGTCGAAAAGCCAATAGCGCCAGGAACTGCTGAAATAGGTCTGGTTTGTCTCATCCAGCGTAAAGGTGGCTTTCAATTTATCCTTCATAGTACTTTGCCATACCAGGCTGCTCATGATCTGGCGATTGATATCCGGATCGGGCGTCGGCATGATACAGTACTCCGTATTCTGTCGCCCTGCCACGAAAACCTTCATGTTGTCTGAAATCGGTCCGCCAGTAGTGAAATCCAGGCGATTATCCAGCGTGTTGTCATATTCCATGCCGACATCGCGAATTGCGGACAAGAATTGGATTCGCCCCAGGCGGGCGATCTGGATCGAATCCGCATGAGTCAGGGGATTCGGCGGCCACGTAATCCTCGGCGGGAGATATCGCGTCCCGAATCCATAACCCGGATCGTACAACGACCGGCCGGGATAGACGGGATTTTCCTTCAACCACTCTTCGTCCCGATTCAGAATCTCGTAAAAATCGAGACTATTCGTTGAATAAGGGCTGCCCCCTGCATAGCTCTTGTTTCCGTCCGCATTGACGGTCTCTTCCCATACTTTATAGTACGGCATCGTGGCAGAGAATTCCAAGCGACTCTCCCATTTACGGCTGCCTTCTTTGGTGACCATGTTGATAACGCCCGATTGGGCATTGCCGTACTCCGCACTGAATCCACTGGTATATACCTCCACCTGCTCCAATCCGGTTACAATGGGTGAGAAAGCCCGGGAATTATTCAAAGGATTCACGATCGAGCCGCCGCCCAAAAGGTAGCGCGACTCGCCTGTACGACCTCCGCGAAAATGGTCGTCGACCACGTCCGCCTGCAACGAAATAATATCCGCAATGTCGGCAATGCCAGCGATGCTCTGCACGTCCGAGATCTGGTAGACCTGTTTTGTCGCCGTTAAATCCACTTCAACCGCATTGCGTTTCTGAGCTACAACTGTTACTGCTTCTCCTTCGAGAGCTTGCACCGCCAGCCCGAAGTCGACTGTAGTTGTTTTATCCACAAAAACATTGACCTGAGTTCGGATCTGGCTCCCATATCCCATAAAATTAACTCGCAGAGAATAAACACCGGGCCGCACATTCAGGATAAAATAACGACCATCCATATCTGATGCTGCACCTTGAATGAACTCCGCAGCCTGTTCACGATCGTCCATCCAGATGTGGGTAATGAGAATATTGGCGCCCATCAACGGTTCTCCGTTCGCTCGATCTGTTATCCGACCGGCGATCTTTCCGGTTTCACCGGCGAACGCCTCTACGATAATAAATAGCATAGAAACCATGATAAAAAGGAGACCGGATTTCACTATTCTGTATCTCATAGCTTCTCCTCCCGATGCACTCTGACAGAATTGATTGGTTTTACAGCTCCCGGAAGCAGGTTTTCTAGACTGGTTCGGATCCGCACCCAGCATGAGCATAATGTATGATTAATTTTTCTTTTGTCGGTCGATAAGGTCACGGTGATAATCTCCGATGTAAGCATTCCCAAATGGAAATTTTTACTCCAACCGTTGCGGTGTCGGAAACTGGTAATTTATGAATCATAATTTGTAACATGTATTACAAATTAACATGTTCTTCAGGCTTTGTCAAGAATTTTACTCCAAATCTTTTTCCACGTCCTCATCATTTTTTCCATACTCAAATCGCTTTCTGACATACCTTCCGCATACACCCCAGAGTCTCGTTTATACCAGCTTTTGCCTGCATCCGAGTGAAGGTCATTTTTTTTGCTATCGATACTCAGAAACAGCCGGATCTCCGATTATAAATTCTCCTCCCGGTTCAAGAAATAGTTTTTTCAACCCGAGTCTTCGGATTCTATGCAACCATCCCCGGCGCGAAGTCATAGCCCACACCTTTTTGGCTCCGAGATACTTGAATCGGTACCCCTCGTCCTGCTGGTATCCCACCAGGGTCACGGGACTTGGGAACGTTACCTGAGTCCGTTTGCTGGAAAGCACGCTCAAATCCAATGCAATGATATTGCGGTCGTGATCGTACAGTATCCATTGCGCATTGATGACAAGGGGTCCGATTTGTTCATCCGTCGTGCCGGAATTACGAATCAGACTCCAGTCTCCACTGATTTTATCAGTGTCGCCGGTCAAGCCTTCAGCCGTTTTAAACGGAATCAGCAGCGTCGTAAAAACGTAACTACTCAGCCCGTTAAGGGAAATTATGCAATTGCGTTTATCCTTTAACTGTCCATGGGTGATGTCATAAGCCTGTTTATCGCATTGTACGATTTCCAAGCCTGATCCGTCGTCGAAAACGGAACGTAGGCGCCCATTGTCGATCCGGTGGTAATCGCCTTGCCACATTTGCTGGTAGCGATGAGGGCGATCAGATTGAAAATGATCTCTGATGACCCAGAAACCGGCTTTAACGAAGATGATTTCACGCCAATAGCGAATGCCTTCGGCGGTATAACCATTATGGGTTCCGGCGAAGTAATCGAAATCATTCCCGGAAATCCATGCCTGGACCTTCGGCTGGGGCAGGTTCGTCCATTTACCGAATCCCGACTGGCCTTCGTTCGGCTTCCAGTATCGCCCCTGAGGAAGGCTGTCGGCCAGAGCTACATTTTTAACCCAGGAATTTTTGAAGATCGGGAAATAGGGATCGTTATATTTGACCTGATAATTAGGCAAAATTTCATGACCGTTGGCATAGGCGACAACACCCAGCATATCGGCGTGCTGATGGTCAGGCTTTTCCGTAGAGAGACCGGCCGAAACAGTCATGTAGCAATCGTTGATATCCCAACCATTACGCATCGTATAGTAACCGGTCTGCAGCAAAGCCGAAGAACCCAAGGAGGGTGGTTCAACGGCCATCTTTTGCAAATAGTCAAATTGCTCCTTGCGGAAGAGCCAATAGAGGTTATCTGCGACTTTATCTGCAGCGAAATATCCAAAGACCGGGTCTTGAAAAAGTATCGCCCCTACCGTCATCACATCGTCCATTTCATTGTACTCGGCATAAGGGCTATCGGTGTCATCCTGTAGAACCGGCAGCTGGCGGTTCGGTTGCGCCAGTTGCACCAGAGATTCAAATAATTTGCGGAATTTTTCGTCATATAGAGCGGGTAGTTCAATGCCGTTCAAGTGGGCCAGTTGATATACCCGCAGATAATTTTCTATATCGCCTTTGTGATAGTGAATCGAGCGCTCGAACTGGAAACCATCGGCATTGATTTCCCGGTTCATATGTTGCATCAGTCCATCAATTGCCTGTTTCTGCCAGGCTTCGGCATCCTTGAACTCCGGAAATACAACTGCGATTTCAAACAATGCCACGAGCCCTTTGGTATGATGGTTGCCGGCCGAATAAGTCTGCGTGCTTTCATATAGTTGAATTGCGTGATGGAAAAAAGTCTTAATCAAAAGATACTGTTCAGCGCAGCTATATTTTTCACTGGCTAAGTAGCAATGATGGGCAAACAGCCAGTTATGAACCCGTTGCCCTGCCCGATAATATTCGTAAATACCGTTCCCGGCATGATCGTATTCGCCGCTATCGAACGCTCGGTTCAAATCGGTCACCTGCCGGACAAAATAATTGGTATACTGGGGAGATTCTTCTTCATAATAATATACCAGTGCCATGTCGGAGGCTCTGTGTTGTCGGGCCAGATGCCGCAGTTCGTAGGCGGTGACATCTTCACCGCGTAAGTTCTGAAAGGGCAGCTTCCAGCAGGTCTCCGGCGCAAAATGTCGCATCTGGTAATCAGCCTGACGATAATGACTTTCCTGGGCTTCGGGATACCATTTTTGATACATTTCAAAACGCTTGTGTAAGTTGCGCCAGTTAAAATAGTATCGATCTGCTGATAAATTCCTAAAATATTGGGTCAATCGTACTTTTGCAGAATCGATTTCTCCGTTATTGAACATGGTCACAGCCAGTTTCAATTCCGGCACTGTTGTTGTCAGGGCGCTGAACAATTCACTGTCCGAAGGCACTTTTTCTACCGGTATGATTCCGGAATTTACAGGTCGACAAAATAATATTGTCGCCAGAATTAACAGCCAACGATATATGAATATGTTGAGATGATGTTTCATTTTCGTTCAACCGTCTTGCCCGGCCAATCGTCCGTCCGAAAAGGGAAATCCGTCAGCCCGCCCCTTTCCCGGGGCTGCGGCAGGGACATCTGAGGCCATTGGGAAAGATTTTGCTTCAAGCCGAGATCTAGATTGTCTTCGGCCGGTGTACGATCGGCAAATTCAGCTAAAACACCGGCAACCCTGATGTTTTCCGCCGGTGATCCCAGTGATGAATACGGCAGAATCAACACAGCAAATGCTACTGCAAATAAGATTCTCAGCAGTCTCATCGACAGCTCCATTACTTTAATAAACTTATGGGCAGAACGGAGATTCCATCGGCAGCTTCCAGTCGCAGCCAGTACACACCCGATGGCAGATTTCCGGCATTCCAGCTTATGGAGTAATTTCCGGAAACCATGTTCCGATCGGCCAGCTCCGCGATTTTTTGCCCGCGCAGATTGTATATTGATAAGTGCACATTTCCCGATTTCCCGATGGTAAATGTGATTGTCATACCCAAATTGAAGGGATTGGGATAGCTGCTCAGAACTCGGTATTTCCGAGGGAAAATCCTTTCTTCCCGAATCGCTACCGAAGTCTCGTCCGCAAGAGGTCCTACATCGTCTGCTATAAGCGGAAATACGATTATCGGGCTGCCGCTGTATTCGTCGGCGCCAATATCCCTGATTCCTTCTCGGTCTTGCCCATCTATATCGATCGTTACAAAATCATAAGCATCTGTCGCAGCATCAACAGCTGGACTGCTACTGCTGAGTCTCCACAGATTATCGTTATGTACCAACATCGGATTCATGACGGAAATTTCATCATTTCCGGCATTTAGCCCTAAGATTGCAGTACTGTCGGGGAACATGATATTGCCGCGCCATTGCACGTTATCCGGTTGCGTGATTATGTCGATCAGTTCATGCTGCCGTCCCAGAACCAGATTATTGGCGAAGATAACATCCTTAACCGTTTTGCTATATTTACCACCATTTGTGAAACCAATCTCGATGTTGTAATCGTTATCGACCAGTGTGTTATGACAGATAGTGGCTCGTTTGACGCGCCAATGATCGGACAATCCGCCGCTGTTTTCCCCGTCATAATCCCCATTTGTCAGTGTGATTGGAGCATCCCATTTTGTTCCGGTTAATCTCTCGAAATAGTTATTGAAGATCTTATGATCGTTGCCGTAGACCCGGATTCCGCCGGTGCCTTCTGCTCCTTCACCAAAGAAAAAATTGCCCGAAGCTTCGTTACGATTACCATGGCGCAGACAGAGCGTTCCCTGGCAGCGACGAAAAGTGTTCTGCCGGACGACATTATCGCAGGATTTCACCGAGATGATTTCCGGGTCACCATTACACTCTTCAAAAAGATTGGATTCAATCACACAATAGGCGCTGGACATGCAGAGATCGCTGACGCCAACCCGGATAGCCTCCATTTCATTTACCGCCCTCGGTCCGATATTACGAAAATAGTTGCAATCGATATAGTCGTACTGTGACATTTGATTAATCGGTTCCTGCTGGCCGTCGATCGTGATGAAATTCCCCAGCTGGTGCTTGTTTTCGAAAAGATTGTGATCGATGCGATTATGATGACTGGCGGCGCTGGAATCGTTCCAGATTCCGCCGATTAATATCCACTTGCCGCCCTGCCCCTCAATCTCGGTCAAATGTATAAAATTTCTCGTAATGCGGATATGATGGCAGGCTTGTAGTTTAATGACAGTATACACATTCGAACGAATATCAAAACCCTCGATCTGAATATAGGCCGCCCGGCGCAGATCAAAGTAGCTTTCCCCAACCAGGATCGCGCCGCCGATATTTTTCGAACGGATAAGAATCGGCTGGTTAGATGTTCCCGAGGATTCGATAGTTAGACCACCGATAGTGTAACTCCCGTCCGAAACCTCTACAATGTCACCGGGTCTCAGGTTCGTTTCCCTGCAACAATTCTTAAAATCATTCGAATTGGAAACCGAGTAAATTCTTGCGGGTGTTGTATCCTGTACTATTATAGCGCCAATGACCATATTCTGCAGAACTACAAATTGCTGTTCTAAATCAGTTCCGCTTAAATCGCCGGTCCAACCTTCAAACAAGCAACCGACAGGTATATCAACGGTGGCGGTCACATTCGTATATCTAAAATACGTTTCACCTATCGGATTTAAGGTAATGCTGCCGAAATCCGGCTGATTGACCGTGATTACATATTGCTCGGGAGGATTCTGGAGATCAATGCCAACAGCAGCGCTGATTGTCATATTGCTGCTTACTGTAAAAGTCTTCACCAATTCCGTGCCACTTAGATCGCCAGTCCAGCCTAGATTAAGATAACCCTCCGGCAGCGTTAATATTGCAGTCACCTCACTATTTTCAGGATATTGGTCGCGGTCAGGGCTCAGCGCAATGCTGCCAACTTCGGGTTGTTCTACCGTGATCGTGTAATTCACTTCTAGTACCGGAAATGTGATGTCCGGAAGCGGATCGCTGCCGATGTAGATATCGTCAAGGGCGGCATCCACACTCCCGCTGGCGCTGTCATAGCCCAGGTTTATGCGCAATTGATGAAATTCCTTAACGTCTGCCTGGCGAGATCCACTGGCAGAAGGCGTATATTCTTCGCGAAAATTTACTGTGACCGCTTCTCCATTGTTGAAAATGGCCGTATAGATGGCGCGGTCATAGTCGATCCGGGCGCTTAGCCGGTTCCAATCCCCAAGTACATATTGTCCAGTAGTGGTCTTGGACGAACCATCGTATATCCAAAAATCGCCGCCATTGGCCGTCGGGGTATCGAATTCCAGTACGAAGGCCCTTTTCTGGCTGCCGCCGAACAAATCATAGCCGCTCAACGCAAAGTCCTTCTCGGTCATTGAATTGATTCTAACCCAGACATCAAGGTACAGAATTTCACTAATGCCGGCTTCCGTTCCACTGAAAGCGGTATGGTTTACGACCAGTGACTGGCCATTGGTCGTAAAACGGGCTGCTTTAAGGCCGGTATTTACGAAATTGGAATCATCCGTGATAGTGCAACTGCCACTGCTCACCGTCCATCCAGCCTGGCTGTTGATGCTGCCGATCGCCAGGTCTTCGAATCCCTCTCTAAGAACGGTCTCAGCATATAAAAAACCGATCAACAATGTTCCGATCAGGAGAATGACGCACAGTAATTCCCTACCAATAGGACTTCGGTTTTGCATATCACCTTTCATATAAGAAAAGCCCAATCAGATCAGATACTAGCGTTGGACGCGCCCGGAAATATCACCTTTGACAACTGCCAGAACTTCACTCTCGTTTACCAGATTCATATCGCCCGGTATAGTATGCTTCAGCGCTGAGGCGGCCACGGCAAATTCAAGCGCTTTCTGGGACTCCCAACCACTAAGCAGCCCGTGGATCAAGCCGGCACCAAAGGAATCACCACCGCCAACCCTGTCGACGAGATGAATCCGATATTTGCGACTCACGTAAAATTGACTGCCATCGTATAGCATCGCAGACCAGTCGTTGTCCGAGGCGGAAAGACTCTCCCGCAGAGTAATGGCCACCTTTGGCGTGCCGGATAGGGCTGCCAGCCGTTCTGCAACCGATTTATATTTTTCCTGGTCAAGTTTGCCGGCAGTGACATCGCTGTCGCCGGCTGTAATGCCGAATACATCGCTGGCATCTTCTTCGTTGGAAATTAACACATCCGTGAACTTGACCAAAGCTGTCATGGTTTTGCGGGCTTCTTCGCGGGTCCAGAGTTTTTTTCGGTAATTTAAATCGCAGCTGACTGTCAAACCCATTTCTTTCGCGACTCTTACCGCTTCAAGACTGGCTTCCGAACATGCGGGTGAAAGCGCCGGCGTAATTCCGGTGATATGGAACCAGTCCTTATCTGTGAAAATCGTGCGCCAATCGATCATTCCGGGTTGCAGCTCTGAAATCGCTGAATGGGCTCGATCGTAGGTAACTTTCGAGGGCCGGATCGAAGCGCCATGCTCAAGGAAATATACCCCAGCTCTGATTCCTCCACGCAGAATGTAGTCCGTATTCACCCCATACTTCCGGAGGGTATTGGCGGCGGCATCGCCGATCGGATTGTCCGGCAGCCGGGTCACAAAACTGACATCGTTCCCTAAAAATGCCAATGAAACGGCAACATTGGCTTCACCGCCACCGTATGTAGCCTGTAAACGATCCGTTTGCGTAAAGCGTTCAAAATTATACGGCACCAAGCGCAGCATGATCTCTCCAAAAGCTACAATCTTGCCAGCCATAATCTGCTCCTGTCTAAATCCCTATAAAACTGTGCTGGCTACCGTCGCCCCCTATCCACCGCAGACTTGAAGGCTCTGGCGTTGGCTTCCAGCCCAATCCAATCCCGGTTCTGGATTTTATACTTTTCCAGCAGTGCCGAACCGACGCCCAGGCAAACAGCTCCACAACGAATGAATTCTTCGGCGTTCTCGACAGTCACGCCGCCGGTCGGGGTTAATTTAATCTGGGGCAGCGGCCCGTGGATATCCTTGAAATACTTCGGTCCCACAGCCGTTGCCGGGAAGACCTTTACAATGTCGGCCCCAGCTTGCCAGGCTGCAAAGATTTCCGTCGCTGTAAATGCGCCCGGCAGCGCGGCTTTATCATAACGATGAACCACCCTGATCACTTCGGGATTAAACACCGGACTGACCACGAACTGGGCTCCTGCGTCAATTACCTCCTGCGCAACTTCCGGGCTCAATACAGTTCCGGCACCGATCAGAAATTCCGACGACAAAGTCGCGGATATATTGCGAATTATATCGGTCGCATTCGGGGTCGTCATCGTAATCTCCAGCGCCCTAACCCCACCTCTGGCAAGGGCATCGACGATATGTTCCAGGTTCTCCGGACTATTCAGCCGGATGACAGCGATAACACCCGACTGTTCTAACCGCTCGACGATCTCTTGTCTGTTCATTTGATTCTCGCTTTTGACATATTTCCGTTCCGTTCAAATTTCTATTTTAAAAAATCCTCACGAGATGGAGAAAATGTGTCGATTAAAATACCTTCTTCGAGACAAACAGCGCCATGCAAGATACCCACCGGAACGACGAAAGCGTCGCCCGCTTTTAGAATTTCCTTCTTGCCACCGATGTTGACTTCGAATACGCCTTTTTCAACATAGGAAACCTGTTGATGGGGATGAGTATGCTCTACCCCAATCGCGTCTTTTTTAAAAAATACCCTTACGAGCATCAGATCCGTATCGTGACCCATAATTTGACGGGTCATACCCCAGGCCACTTCTTCAACCGGAATGTCACTGTTTTTTATATGTGTCTTCATTTTTTTTATCTCCTTAAAGTTTAATTAGTTTTGATTTACAGGTTTGATTTCTTTGGCCAGTAAAAATATTGCGGTAACACCCAGCGGTACAAACACCGCAATCATAATAAAAATCGGGACATAGGAAATCTTCGAAATTACCGGTACCAGAAAGTTCATAATAATCACCGAAAATACTCCAATGCTGCCGCCTAATCCGGCAAGAGAACCCACTGATTTTCCGCTAAACAGATCGCTCGGAATAGTCTGTACATTGCCGATAGAAAATTGAAATCCGAAGAGCACAAAAGCCACAATAACGACGAATTTCAGCGGGCTGTTCGCAAACAGGATCGTTGCCACCAGACCGAGAAACATTATAATACCACCGGTTGTAATCGTCTGCTTTCGCGCGTGATTAACGGTCTTGCCTTTTCCCATTAATTTTCCGGCATAGCCGCCACCGATGATACTGCCCAACGCCGCACCAACATAGGGAACCCAAGCAAAGTACCCAATCTGTTTGACATTAAATCCATACTTATCAGCCAGATAAATCGGCATCCAGCCTACAAACAACCACCAAATCGGTTCCAGGAAAAAACGGGAAACCAGCACCGACCAGGCTTCGCGATGACATAAAATCTGTCTTAACGTAAGGCCTTTTTCATTCTTTGTGTCTTTCCCGCCATCGGGCTGACCGGTGAGGATATATTCTTTTTCTTCATCAGATAGCCAGGGATGTTCTTTTGGGCCGGCTTTATTTACAATTAGCCAGGGAAAAATCCAGATCAGGCCAAAACAACCAACGATCATGAAGGTTACTTTCCAGCCAAAAGCCGCCCACAACATTGCAATTAACGGCGGGGCAATTACTGAACCGATGGAGGCGCCGGAATTGAAAATTCCCTGCGCGACGGCGCGTTCCTTTACCGGGAACCATTCGGCGTTACTCTTGACCGCACCAGGCCAGTTGCCGGCTTCCCCCAATCCGAGCGTTGTGCGAAAAAAACTGAAGGATAGGATACCACGGGCCATAGAATGGAAGAACGAGGAAAAACCCCAGACCGTAATGGTAAGAACATACCCTATGCGCGTTCCGACTTTATCAAATAGCCGTCCAGAAACCATCTGGCCGATCGCATAGGCAATCATAAAAACGTTTAGAATAATTGCGTAATCATTCTTGGTCATGCCCAAATCTTCGGAAATACTCGGCCACATGATTGCCAGCGTACTGCGGTCAATGTAGTTGATAACCGTCGCCAGCGCAATCAGACCAATAATCCACCAGCGAAGTCCCTTTACTTTTTTCACACTAACTCCTATGTCTTCCGCCTGTTGTTCTTTATTTCACTTCCAGATCGACATGGTAATTGCCGGTCCACTGATATGTTTCACCGTCAAATTTCAGTGTATGCTTCACTTGGTCCGAAGCATCTGAATTATTAATCATGATCCGCCAATGAATATCCTTGTCGCCAAATACTTCAATGATGCTGCCATCGTCATTGTGACCGACGACTTTTACGCCCTGTAATAGCGGACGTGCCTGCCGCGACGATTCCTGAGCCTCATTAAAATAGCCATGCGGTTCGATAACCGATGCGAACAGGTGATCCTGCCCGGTTTGACGGACAATCGTCAGTGGTTCGGAAACCAGATTGAAATTCGGATCGCCGGCGCCGGTCCGGCCGAAGAACACTTTTGTATTCGGCTCATAGGACGTAATCTGCGTATAGTAACGATTGCCATCCAGCCAGGTAATCACCGGACATTTTTCCGCGATGGCAAAGGCTTCGTTCCAGATATGCTGATAACCGTAATCGCTCCCCAGCGCTTTCTGGGAGTTCATGTTGGCATTGTAATCGAAGTTCGTTGTGATTAGCTGTCCATGGTAATGAATCGGATAATCGTACTGATGCGCCTGCCCACTTGTCAAACGATACAAATCCACAACCACTGGATAATCTAGCCGATCGTCTTTGACCAATAACATGGTCCGTTGCATCCTGACGCCGGGATAATAGACGTCGGCTTTCGCACTCATCACCTGAATATTCTCATTTTCAGCATCGAAAAAATGACGGTCGGCATGGACTTCATCGGCCCTTTCGCGATCGAATTTCAACTGCGTTGTTTCATCGACAACTACCGTATTATGGGCGACGGTTTGCATGGCATAGCTTTTATTCTCCGGCAAGTAGCGACCGCCTAACTTCGGTTCGATATTAATCCATCGGGAATAACCGTAATCGGGTATTACTTCGCGCTGCTGATTGTAGAGCATGAAATGCAATTTATCAAAATGCCCATGGCCCAGACCATGCACACCGTATTTCATAATAAGAACGGTCTGGTCCTTTCCTTCCCCATAACGCAGAATGCCAAGTCCACCCTGTTTGCCGTCAAATCCGTCAGTAAATTCACGGCTTTTCCAGCTGTAATCGGGAACCGTTTCTTGCGCTCCATAGGCTTTCGCCAGTTTCAGACCCATCGCATTCAGAGGAACTTCCTGCTGAAACTTGGCAATACCGAGCAGATTGATATCCTCACCGTAACGCGAATAGACCAGGCTATTGCCATAGACAACGCCTGGCGCCTGCATATTCATTGTCCGAGAAGCATCATTAATCGGAATGAAAACACCGTTGGGATAGGTCGCCTGCACCGCGGCGTAATAGGCCTTCTTGATAATCTGGTCTTTAAATCCATAGATTTTCAATTCCGGCTGATTGCGCTCAATGGCTTCGGCAAAAAAGACCAATGGGTGCATTGCATAACGAACATAATAGGCGCCTTCCATATAGTAGCCATCCGGCGAAAAGAGCATTTCTACCTGTTTCAGAAAACCGCCGTTGCCGTCTTTGTTCGTACCATATAGCGCCATATCGACGTAATCCTGGTTTCGTAACACATAACCGATCATTCCTACCGATGCCGCTGTCCACATTCCGTGGTTGTGAATGCGGTTGAACTCTGCCGGATGATCGATGGTAAACCACTTCACCATAGGATTAAATATATTATCTTCATACTTCTGTCGATCCTCCGGACGCAGCCAGTCATAGACACAATCATATGCCTGGGCAGTATTCAGAAGCCAGACCGCTTCATTGAGCATCTGATGGAAGAGTTTCCCGGGTTTCTGATCGTGAGCCAGCGGATGAGGTCCTAATGTCGGATATAGTTCTGCATATTGATCGAGCATATTCTTGATGAATTGTGCATATTTCTCATCACCGGTAATCGTGAACAGCAATCCGGCAGATTTCATCTCCTCGTAATTCTGTTTGTGCCGCTCATGTTCATAACCACCGGCTTCTCCGGGTTGCGGCACCGCAATCGGGTTGGCTAAAGCGAAATTAGCCGCTCCAACCGTTTTTTGGTAGGATTGGTCGAGCAGGGGGTACTTCCCCAAAACATCTTGAATGGCCCGCCCCTCCTGTTGACTGATTACCAGCGACGGCCGGCCTGAATCAGCGGTTTGATCGCAGGAAGCCAGAAATAACAGCGGAATTAACAACTCGACAACAATATTTTTCATACTCAGTCCTCGTGTAGGATTTATTATGCAATACCAGCCGATGAAAGCCGCCTCAAGGCAAGTAGAGCCCGCCGTTCACCTGCAACGGCTGGCCGGTCATATAATCGGATAGTTCCGAGGCCAGAAACAGTGCCACGCGGGATATATCGCGGGCGGTTCCAAGCCGACCCAGCGGAACGACACCCGCCACTTTCTTGTGAACTTCTTCAGGCGTAAAGGTATTATGAAAAGCGGTATTGGCAATAAATCCAGGGGAAAGGCAATTCACGCAGATACTGTATGACGCGACTTCTTTTGCCAGAGATTTTGTAAATGTCCAGATGCCCCCCTTGGAGGCCGCATAAGCCGCCGCACCGTTGCCGCCGCCATCATGGGCTGCCTGGGAAGAGAGATTGATTATCTTCCCTGATTTCTGCTTTTTCATATAGGGCATAACCAGACTGGCCATCACGAATGCGCTTTTCAGATTGACGTCCATAACAGTCTGAAAGTGATCTTCGTCGAAATCGGCAATTGGAACACGCTTTATCAGTCCGCCGGCATTGTTGACCAGAATATCAATCGTATTTCCAAGCGTCAACGCTGCCTCGATCAGCCTGCGGGCTTCCGCTTTTTGGGTTACATCCGCCACGACGGCTTTCACTTTCGCGCCGATTTTTCGCAGATCTTCAGCTTTCGCCTCCAATGTTTCCGCATCGCAATTGTTGTTGATTACCACTGCCGCGCCGCATTCCGTAAATATTCTCGCAATATCAAAACCAATACCCTGGATGCTTCCTGTGATGATGGCAACTTTACTTGTCAAATTGATATTCATTTCTTCTCCTTTATCATTAATAGTGTTTGAACAAGCTATTTGCTATATATAATATATCAAACAAATTATTTGCTTAAAAATATATTTAGGGGACGATGTCGTCCACGATTTTCCTGGAATGGATTTCAGCAACATCCAGGTGTTCCTTCATGCGTTGGAAAGCGCCTTCCGCATCTCCGGCCCGTATACGATCAAGAACGCGTTGATGATATTCAATCGCCTCGCTCATGGCGGTACCCACGCTGGCATACACCAGGGAACGAATTTTAGGCATCAACTTGAAAATCGGAGTGACGATTACAGGTATGATTTTATTTTTACAGGCATTGGCAATTATCAGGTGAAAATCCCGATCGATTTGCCCCTGTTTATGGAAATTTCCGGGTTCGCACTTGATGAGATCACTTACATTCTTTTCGAGTTTCTTGATATCCTGATCATTGCGATTGATTGCCGCTAACCGCGCAATTTGCGGCTCGATCATCTTGCGTACTTCCATCACCTCAATGATGTATTCCCTGTCCAGATTCAGTTCAAGAAAGAGGCTCATCGGTTTGATCACATGCGCCGATGAATAATTGTTCACATAGATACCACTGCCTTTACGGATGGTAATCAACCCGCGCGCACTGAGCATCTGTAAAGCCTCACGCAGAGCGGTTCGGCTGACGCCAAACATTTCGCACAGCTCTTTCTCGGTAGGAAGTTTTTCACCCGGTAAAACCTTCTTTTGCCGGATGACCTCCTCGATTTTTTCGACGATCTCCTGGCTTAACGTAAGGGTACTGCCAATTTTAGGAAATAGATTGTGCACGCTTACCTGTTCACTTTTATTTGTAATACATCTTACAAATACAAATTTATAATTTTTTCATAAGGATGCAAGGTTTTTCTCGATCTAAGGAACAATTTCATCTTTATAGCGAATTGCAAAAATAATGTCCGATGAATGCGAAAAAAAGGTAGCTTTT
>CAZPRY010000038.1:0-39317 GCA_964589175.1 uncultured bacterium | reverse complement strand
ACCGGAAACTGACCGGTAACTCATAACCGACAGTACTGTAATAGGCTGATAGTCATCCGGTTACAGATACGTAAACCTGCCTTACAAGCAGGGGGTCACTGGTTCGAATCCAGTAGCGCCCACACAAGAAATAGGCCCACGTTTAGCGTGGGCTTTTCTTTTTCAGGTAATCTGCCATATTCAGATGTACAACTCCAAATGTTTAGAGCATCCGGCAGCTGCCGGAGGGTCACAAGTTCGAGTCCTGTTCGGGGTACAAATTCCAGTCACATTTGTATATCATGCATTGGTGAAAAAATGCTCCACCCTTCCAAATAATCCTTTTACTACAGCGCCAGGCAGGGAGTCTATAGCCGGACTATTAGCCTTTTGTACTTGACATTGGGCTGGAAATTGGATATTATTTGCAAACGTTTGCGGTAAACGTTTGCGTATTTTGGAATCCGTTGTGGGGAGTGTTCGGGTAGAATGAAAAGAGCCCAGATTACAATCAAGGTTATCGCTTCAAAACTTAGCATCTCGCCATCCACTGTGTCGAGGGCGTTGCGGAATTATCCCGATATTAGTTTGAAGATCAAAGAAATGGTTCGATCTGCTGCTAAAGCGCTGCCACGCAATGAACTCCGTTTTACGATGAACTGTATTATCTACAATATCATGAGAGTCGGCCAATTGGAAAGGAATTTGGCGTAGTGTGATAACTACGCCCAAATCAGAAAAAAACACGGGCTAACGCTCTAAAAGAGGCAACTCCTGGAAGTATTTTGAACAATGATTTGAGGCTTAATGGATATCTCTTACTGAACTAATCGATTTTGCCTTGAAAATCAATTAGTTCAGTAGGCAGATAGGTTTGTCAAAGGATTCTAGTAATAAATAATTATGAGGATATCATGAAAGCCAAATTAATATCAGGCATATTGTTGTTGAGTGTGATTTCACTAATCGTCTTTTTTAATGGTTGCCAGGGGAAAAAGAACTATAGAATTTTAAAAAATCCTCAACCAATTGACATAAATCAAAAGTTTGGTGAAAAGAAAGAATTTAAAAAACAGCGTAAGCTATGGATCGAAGATATGCACCGGGCCGCTCCGGGAGTTGATTGGCGAGCGATGAATCGAAAAACTCGATATCAGAAAAATGTTGCTAAACTTTCAAAACGAAAAGGAATGTTGGCAAAAAGTCAATTAAATCAACAAGGTGAGACTGAACAATTTGCAAATGGTTTATTATCTGCTAGTTGGATTGAGAAAGGAAGTAATAATTTATCCGGACGTATGCATACAACAGAAGTGGATTTTGAGAATAATTTAATCTATGCCGGCTCCGCCGGGGGCAATATCTGGGTTTGTGATTTACAAGGAAATAATTGGCATTCCATTAACGATTTCCTGCAATTTGAGAATATTCTAATGGTCCGTCGTATTCAATACGATGGAGGGTATCGTTTGATTGTTGTTTCTGCTGACGGAGTTGCATATACGGACAATGATGGACTAACCTGGGATTTTGCTACCGGACTTGTAGAATTGGATGGCTGGAGGCGCATCAATCAAGGAGTGATGACAGCTGATGACAATAATACAATATTCCTTCTTGTTCATGAGGGATCGGAGATTACGACTATTTATAAATCAACAGATTTAGGAGAAACATTCTCTAAATTTTACACCATCGATGATGTGAACGGAGACTATTGTCATATCTGGACGTCACGTTACGAAAATACGAAAGTGTTTTTGTTAGAAAAGGGTGATATACTTTCATTCTCAAATGTTTCACCAGTAGGGCCTGTGGGTAGAGTTGGTGTTCAATTTGCATCGGGATCGCTGCAAAATGCGGTAATGACCGGGAATAAAGATGCTTCAATCCTATATATCGCCTATAATGTTAACGGAGAATCAATTTTCTATCGTTCGACCGATAGTGGTCGTACATGGTCTGAACAGGGAACTGTAGATCAAGGTATTTTTACCAATAGAAGTTTTTGTTGTTCGTTAATTAATCCTGACCTCGTTTTTCTGGGTGGGTTGGATGCGTTTCGTGGTGAAGAGGGCGGAACAATTTGGGAGCCAATAAACTCTTGGGGACAATATTATGGGGCCCCCGAGAATAAACTTCATGCTGACATTCCTGAAATTATTCCTTTTATAAATAGTGAAGGTGAAGAAATTCTATATATTTCAACGGATGGTGGTTTATATGTCTCAAATGATGGTGGCCTGACTGTTAAAAATATATCACTTGAAGGTCTTAGAATCAGCCAATACTACTCTACTTACACCTATCGAAAAGATGACACGGAGTTAATCTATGCCGGCAGCCAGGACCAGGGTTTCCAACGATCAACATGGGAAACTGGCGGTCTCGTCGAATTTGAGCAACTCATCAGTGGCGATTATGGTCACCTTGTATCCGGTGATGGCGGCACAAGTGTCTGGGGAAATTATCCTGGATTTGTTTTATACTTTCCTGATGGCACCAGAACTGCCGATTCCCATTGGTGGGATTTTGCTGGATTTGAAAATCATCTCTGGATGCCGCCAATGTGTGAACATCCCACTGATCCCCGAAAAGTGTATGTTGGGGCGGGTACCAGTACAGTTGGATCTCATTTGTGGTGTTTGACTTTTTCTAATGACTCATTTGAAGTCGAAGAAGGTGATTTTGACTTCGGGGGCGAGATTTCAGCAATCGGCTATTCACCGTTGGAAACTAATTATTTATATGTTATTACCTCAAATGGAATGTTTTTCACATCGAGTGATGGTGGAACTTCATGGACGAAAACGTCTTCTTTTAACGGGCCTGTAGGGCATTATTTTTATGGCTCTTCGATTGTTGGTTCGCCTACAGTTAGAGGACGCGTTTATATTGCCGGTAGTGGTTACTCAAACCCACCTGTTTATGTTTCTGATGATTATGGCGCTACATTTGCTCCAATGAGTACTGGTCTACCATCTACATTAGTTTTTGACATGGATATCACTCCTGAGGGAGATTTGTTGTTTGTTGCTACAGCCGTCGGTCCTTATGCGTATGTGGATTCATTAAATGAATGGATAGATATCGTTGGTGTCAATGCGCCTGATCAGACTTATTGGACTGTTGAATATGTACCAATTCTCAAAACAGCCAGGTTTGGCACTTATGGACGAGGAATCTGGGATTTTAAGGTTGAATCTTTAACTTCGGTAAAAAATGAAAAAGAAGTTTCTCAAATACCTGGTGATTTTCATTTGAGCAATTATCCCAACCCTTTCAATCCTACGACGACAATCCGATACGACATTCCTAAAGCATCATATGTGACGCTGACTATTTACAACATGAATGGCCAAGTAGTTGAAAGACTCGTCAACCAGAAACAGGAACCTGGATTCTACTCAGTTAACTGGAACGCAGGAAATGTAAGTACCGGAGTCTATTTCTACCAGATTATGGCTGATGGTATTCAACAGGTGAAGAAATGCCTGCTAGTCAAGTAACTTGAATATCACATTATACACTAAAGCCCGGTTTTCATCAACCGGGCTTTTTCTTTTTTATTTTCCGTACGCCCATTTTATCAAGATTTTGATTTTTGAGATGACAGGAGTAGACAGAAGTAGACAAAAAAACAGCACTGTTACAGCACACTTTTATTTTTTCACGACGAGCACTCTATGTTCTTTTAAGCCGTGGGTCGCAGGTTCCCCACCTGCACGACTGCGTCAGCATTCGGGCAGGGATCCCTGCTGCACTCACCAATCTCTTTTTAGCATACATACGGTCCGTTAATACCCCCAAACAGCGGGCCTTTTCCTTTTTGTCGACGGGGAATGTTCTAACTGTTACGAATCAAGACAACTAATATTTTTCTAAACGTCTATGCTTTCCATTCTTTTCACGTTTCCAGATTTTACTAGATTTTATCAGATTTGGGTGCAATTTGGGTGTAAGGAGGGTGTAAGTTTTCGGAGCAGGGTGTAACCGGTTTACCGGCCTGTTGCTTTTTTCTACTTAATCGGTGCTGAGAAATGATCACAGGAAGCGACCAATTCCGTAGAATCTCAAAGAATCGTTACTGTGCAGATTTACGTTATCAGGATTCCAAACTCAGTTGAGATGCTCGGTGATGGGGTAATTGGCATGGTTGTTTTTAAATAGCACTGCCATGGTAGGTTGATAAACAATGCAGAGGGGGAAAGAGGGCAGAAACTTTTGCAGAGAGTTGTTGGGGTTCGATCGGATCCTGCCCCGTGAGGAATCGTCCGGCAGGCTCGGCAAGGCATAGTCCTCCCGGAGCCACACCTTGCCGGTTGCTGCCAACACTGCCCCTAACTAAGATGCGCCATTTCAAGAATCTATACGGAATGGAAATCCCGGTTCCCGGCGTCCGTATGTAATCTATTCAGCGCTAATAACAGTATAAGGGCTTTGGGGGAATTTGTCAAGTGCGGAGACAACTTCCCTAAGAGTCAGCAAAAATCAATGCCGTCGCTATTTTTCCGCCCTTCGTGGAATTGGACAACAGTCTGGGCCGACAAAGAGGGCGGGAAAACTGAAGATAACTGATTACCATTTGCAGGGATGAAACAAGGGTATTTTCATCAAAAGTCAGGTTTACATACTGTGAATTTGAACCTAGATATCTTTATCCGACAACAGAAACATTATCCGAGTTGGATAATATTCCAATTGATTTGATTAAATCTTATACTTAACATTAGATTAACAATGATTTGCAAAGAATCCATCAGAAATTTTATACGACAGAAAAAGCTGTCTATAAACAGTTATCCGAGTCGTTCATGAATATGTTCGGCGGATCGCTTCGCTCTCCGCCGAATGGGGCGGCGTATATACCCTTGTTGGCGTCGCGAAGCGACGCCGAACAAGCGTATGGAACTGTCACCTTCGGTGCACCTCATACACCGCCCCATTAGGCGAGAAAGGCCGTTGCCTATATACTCTCAATAATTTATGAAAGGATTACACAAATGAAGAAACCACGATGGTTTTTCCTAATAGCAACCATAGTCGTCGTTTGCACCTGTTTATCTGTCGTCAAAGCACAAGTTACTCAACCAATCAATATTGCCGGTGAAAGTAATAAACTGCCCCATAAAAGACTCTTTTCCGGATTAGGTGGCAGTTATTGCTTTATGTCAGGCATTCCTACAAACAATATTATCAGTGTTGCCAATACGTATCAAGGATTTACGACATATGGCGAAGAAGAGTTAACAACCTCAAACACCGTCTGGGGTTTCTACATAGATCTGTTGGAATTCTATTGCAACAAAAGAGTGTCTCTCAACCTGTCATCTTTTAATGGCTGGTCAGGCACGCCACACTCAGAGATCGCTGACCTTGTTCAATCTGAAAAGACCTTTTTTATTGCATCAGCACTCATGGTAAATTATAATTTTCGAGTAAATTACCATTCTGAGGGGATCCCATCATATAAGTACTCTTATTTCGGCATTGGCCCCACGTCGATTCAGGCAAAAGACATGGAGGCCTCTGTAACTCTCAGCGATGGAACAGAACGGATGGTTTCTGCTGCTTATTCAAGAGTGGCCGGATTTGCTCTTCAAATTGGAACCAAAACGGTGGGAGGGAGTAAGGGCAGCGCCCAAATAAACATTGCTGCAAGACTCGGCATACCCTTCGATAAGATGTCGGTTGATCATTTAACTGTTAAAGAAAATGGTGTGCAGATTACTTCAAACAAGAAGGATATGCATACAATTAGCCCGATTTACTTTATGGTTTTTTTGAACATTAATATCGGATGGTTGTAAGAATTGGTATTGCTGTTTATGCCTATATAGACGAACTGAAAATTTAAACAACGCGCCAGTGTTTTGAAGCGTTGTATGGCATGTGATTTACGGATGCTGTTAACATATGCTAAAGATTTTTATTCTTTTTACGCAATTTTGATTGGTAGAACTTAGCGATGACCGGAAAATATTGGACAGCATGTACGGCAGCATCGGTGAAGACGATTTTGAGGTATTTGTTACCATCCTTATTACCGGATTTATGCAATTGTTTTTTAGCGGAATTATTGGTACCGGGGACTAAGCGGCAATAGGAGAAGAAGTGGTTTTCGGTTGGAAAACGTTCAATGTTGCCGATTTCGAGGTAGATCGTGAATGCATTAACGAGACCAAGTCCGGGAATCCAGATTATTCGTTGAATATTGTCATCGGGGATCAGGTGAGGATAAAGGGATTGTCTGAGTTCATTGATCTGTTTATGGAGAAGTTGTTCCTGAGTGTGGAAGGATTCATAGGCGAATTGATAGGCATCGGACAAATCATCAGGGCTATCGAGGTTGAATTTTTCCAGGATACGGCTCATACGCTGGTGCGTTTATGAGTCAGTCTCAATCGTGTTCGCATAAGGTCCCGGAGTTCCCGTTTGTCCGGATCGATCTGATGGGCCTTAGGGATAAAATCCATACGGAGTAATTGAGCGAGGATATGGGAATCGACTTTATCGGTCTTGACTTTGACGTATGCGATTGCTTTGACAAATTTGGCGTGTGCCAGGATCAGATCAACATCCATTGTCTGAAAGAGATCGGCCAGCCAGTACCAGCTGCCGGTGGTTTCGACGGTTGCTTTGTGGCTTCCCGGGATTGATGTGAAGTAGTGTTGAAAATTGATAGGATGATTACGTATGTTTTGCTGTTTGAGAATGTTACCCGACTCATCAACGGTGGTTAAGTAGGAAGTGGCTTTGTGAGGATAAATTCCTGTGTAAAACATGGTTCTTCCTTTTTGCTCAATTTAGGAAACTCCTACTTTTTCGGCAGTCCCCCGAATTTAGCGGGAGCCGCGGGCATACATTATCGGCTATGTTCAAAACACCAGCACCGTGTGACATAGGTAATGATGCGCCTGGCAATCCCCGATAAAACGGAGCCGCAACGTGATGGCGGTCATAACGATGACGGTGTCTGGAAATCGAAGGTTTAACTTGGTGAGAGCGCCCATTGCAGACACCCTCTTCGTTTTCAGGCGAGTATCGCGCTCCGGGCCTTGCGCTCTTCCAGCACGCCTTCCGTTGTCTTTACCCACTGGCCGTCCAGTTTCTGCGATATTCCGAAGAAGTAATCGAGCAGGTCACCGGCCTCGTGGTGAGACGGTCTGCTCCAGTGAATTGCGAATATTCCACTGGGATATAAGGTCCGGAGAATATTGGCCGGGTCGCCTGATTCGTACGTCGACCTCTAAAATTCCATTGACTTTTAGTAAATAATCTGCAAACTATCCTGGAGTTGATACGAATGAGTAAACACGCAATTTTCGACTTGCCGGATTTGGGGAAAAGGCCACGGCTATAAAGCCGGGGAGCTTCAAATTTTGAATGTGGGATAAGCAGAATATGAATTCAGCGGAACTTGAAACCCGTCAGCGAATCGATAAAGCCATGCAATGGGCGAACAGCACACGCCGTGTCGAAATTAGGGCAGGCGCAATCAATGGCTTAGCTGCCTGCCTCGACGAATGTTTCGATGAAAAGACCTTCGTGATCGTAGCCGACGGCAATACATTTCCGGCAGCCGGCGAAGCGGTGGTTCGGCAGATGGAAAATCGCAAGCAGTTACTGGCACCGTTTATCTTTTCCGATCCGCATCTGCATGCCGAAACTGCTAATGTAGAGAAACTCGAAAATCACCTGAAAACGGTCGATGCGAATGCAATTGCCGTGGGCTCCGGCACGATCAACGATATCACCAAACTGGCTTCGTATCATTGCGACCGCCCCTATGTCTCCGTGGCAACGGCGGCTTCCGTCGATGGCTACGCAGCTTTTGGGGCTTCAATTACACACGAGGGCTACAAGCAGACATCCTACTGCCCGGCACCGAGGGCTGTGATCGCCGATCTGGATATAATCGCCGGGGCGCCGGTTCCGATGAATGCCTGGGGATACGCGGATCTTCTGGCGAAAGTCCCCGCCGGGGCCGACTGGATGATTGCCGACGCGCTCGGCGTGGAAAAGATCGATACCGTGGCCTGGAAACTGGTCCAGGGACCTTTGCACAAGCTGATCGCCGATCCGGCCGGCGTAAAGAACGGCGACCCCCAAGCACTCTGTTTTCTGATGGAAGGCCTGATCATGAGCGGCCTGGCCATGCAGGCGGCCCAGTCGTCGCGACCCGGCTCAGGAGCCGACCATCAGTTCAGCCATCTCTGGGATATGCAGCATCACACCCATAATGGCGTCGCTCCTTCGCACGGTTTCAAGGTTGGGATAGGAGCCCTGGCTTCGATGACGCTCTACGATACGTTTCTGCCGCAATCAGTGGACAGGATTCGCCGGGGCATCGAGTCGATTCCGGACTACTGGCCGAACTTCGCGCAGATTGAAAAGGAAATCAGGCAAGATTTCCCCGAATCGGAGCTTGCCGCCAGGATCGTTGAGCAGAGTCGTGAGAAATACATCCATGCTCCCCAACTTAAAAAACGCCTCGGGAAAATGATGGATATCTGGGGTGACTTAAAGCCGCGACTGGAGCGACAGATTGTGGATTTCGAGAAATTCCGGAGTATGCTGGCCCAGGTCGATGCACCGCAGCATCCGACGGCTATCGGCATCAGCGTAGAGCGCCTGCGCAAGAGTTATCGCCTGGCCCAATACATCCGTAAGCGCTACACAATTCTGGATTTGTTGTTCGAAATCGGTTATCTGGACGAGTGCATTGACACAATATTCGACCGCAAAACCTACTGGATTGACGCAAATGAAAAACCAATAAAACCGGGAAATGCTACCGATGAATGATGAAGCTGTCAAAAAGCGACTTGAGAAAATCCGGCATGTGGCGCTGGATCTGGATGGCACGATTTATAAAGGCAATACTCTATTCGATTTTACGCCGGATTTTATGCAGAAATTGGATTCGCTCGGCATCGGCTACACTTTCCTGACGAATAATTCCTCCCGAAGTGTTCGGGAATATCTGGATAAGTTACATGGCCTGGGACTGGCCGCGACCCCGGATCAGGTATATACGTCATCGCTGGCTACGATCAGTTATCTGCGTACTGATCGCCCGGCTCTGCAACGCCTGTTTATTTTCGGTACGCCCGGTTTGAAACTGGAATTCGAGCAGGCCGGCTTTACGGTTGTATTAGAGAATTATCGCGATGAACCGAATGCCGTGATCGTCGGATTCGATACGACGATGACCTATCACCGGCTTTGTATGGCGGCTTACTGGATCAAACAAAGGAAACCTTTCATCGCAACGCACCCTGACCTGGTTTGCCCGACCGATCAGCCGACCGTTATGGTAGATTGCGGTTCCATATGCGCGGCTTTGGAAAAGGCCACGGGGATCGCACCCGATAAGGTGCTTGGTAAGCCCGATCCCACCATGCTGAAGGGAATCCTGGAACGGCATGGGCTTCAGCCTTACGAACTGGCCATGGTTGGTGACCGCCTCAATACCGATATGGCAATGGCGCGGCTCAGCGGTGCTTTTGGAGTGCTGGTGCTGACCGGGGAATCGACTGCGCAGGATGCCGCTACTATTCCGCAATCGCCGGATCTGATCCTGCCCAGCGTGAAGGAACTGGGTGAGTTGCTCGTCGAAAGCCGGAACGATAAAGCCCTGTAATCCGGCCCGGTCGGGAAGTGGCGGTTGGATTTTATCCCGGCTATGAGCGCGGGATTCACGGACTTTACATCTATGCTATGAAATTATCCAAAAAATGGGGCGTTTTATGAAACAGTTCATGAGATTTGGAAAAATTGCGCTGCTGGTGTTGATCGGCTGCCTCCTGTTGAGTTGTACCGGTCAACAGGTTTATTTCCGGAATATTGAGGGCTTCACCGTGCAAGCCAATCAGCAGTTGAAGGAGTTTTTGATTCAGACGAAGAACGAGACCGGGCGCAAGATCGCAGCGTTTGACGGCGACGGCACCGTGCTCGGGCAGGCGCCCCATTATCTGGCGGATGAGTGCATGTACAAGTGGGCCCGGGAGCATCCCGATCAGAACCCGGAAATCATCGCGGAGATGATCCTGCAATCCAATGTGTCACTTCCGTACGTGCAGAATCGCGTGCATTATATGGCCGGGCAGAGCCTGCAGTGCTACCGCGATTTGGGCGAGGAGTGTTTCCAAAAATATTATCGCAACAAGATTTTCGAGCCGATGCGCCAGCTGATCGAAGTACTCAAAGAGAACGGCTTCGAAATCTGGATTGTGAGCGCGTCTCCGGAAGGCATGTACCAACAGTTCTTAAGCAAAGCCTTCGCCATCCCGATTACCCATATTGTCGGTGTGAAATCGGTGATTCGCGACGGCCTCATTAGCGATGAAATCGTTCCGCCGGTGCCGCAGGACCACGGCAAGAAAGAGGCCATCGAGACCTTTATCCAGGACCAGCCGCTGCTCGTGGCCGGCAACAGTCGCGGCGACAAGGAGATGATTGAATACAGCCGCGGGTTGAAACTGATCGTCAATCCCGACGAACATATTGCTCCCGATCAGACCGAAAGCATCGCCGATTACGCCAAACGCAACAAGTGGCTGATCGTGCGTATCCAGGATGTCCCGGAGCCCGGTTTCCCCGCCGTTTCCTCGACGGAATTCGGGATTCGCCTGAACAAGACCAATGCAGTCGACTAATCGTTCGATTCAATTCGAAAGGGAGCCATAGATGATTATTTCCGCCCTCAAGAAATTCTTCGCGCCGGTGCCGGCTGTCGAGCGGGTTTCCGCAGAGCGCGTTAAGCCGCTCTACCGGAAATACCGCTGGTCGACGCTCGAATCGACCTTCCTGGGTTACGCGACTTTCTACCTGGTCCGCAACAACCTGTCGACGGTAGCCAAGGACATCGAAGGTGCGTTGCACTACGATCACAATATGATCGGCAGCATTCTGGCCATTTCCGCCATCACCTACGGCCTGGGCAAATTCCTGATGGGTTCCGTGTCCGATCGCAGCAACTCGCGCAAGTTCATGGCGGTCGGCCTTCTGCTGACGGCTCTGTGCAACTTCGCCTTCGGCGGCGTGACGCTTTACCCGGTTCACCTGGCGCTCTGGGCCTTGAACGGTTTCATCCAGGGTATGGGCTGGCCTCCCTGCGGCCGTTCGATCGGGCACTGGTTCAGCATGAAGGAGCGGGGTTCGATTTTTGCGATCTGGAACGTGGCGCATAATATCGGCGGTGGAATCGCCGGCATCCTGGCGGCCTTCGCGGCCGGTCATTTCGGCTGGCAGTACGCCTTTTATTTTCCCGGTATCATCGCCGTGATCGGTTCAGTCTATCTTTTCCTGCGGCTCAAAGACACCCCGCAATCCGTGGGTTTGTCGCCCATCGAAGAGTACAAAGCCCGGGATTATGAATCCGGGGATTACGAATCCGAGGATTACAGATCCTTGGAATTGGCGCCGCTTCGGCATGAGCGTGAGTTGACTACCCGCGAACTGTTCGTTGATAATATTCTTAAAAATAAATACCTGTGGCTTTTCGCCGTTGCTAATTTTTTCGTCTATATCGTGCGCTACAGCATGCTCGATTGGGGACCGATGTATTTACGGGAAATGAAGGGTGCCACGCTGGCCGGCGGCGGGATCGCAATTCTGATCATCGAGTTCGGCGGCATTCCTTCAACGATTCTGATGGGCTGGCTGTCGGACCGCTTGGGCGGACGCCGCGGCATGGTCAGCCTGCTGTGCATGCTTCCCATTCTGCTGGCTTTTCTGGGAATTTATCTGAATCCGGCCGGCCATCTCTGGCTCGATATGGTTCTGTTGTCGATTGTGGGCTTTTTCGTCTATCCGCCGGTAATGCTGCTGGGAGTTTCCGGTCTGGATTTGACTTCCAAAAAAGCGGTCGGCACGGCCGCCGGTTTTATCGGGTTGTTCGGCTATATCGGCCGCACCGTACAGGCCAAATTTTTCGGCTGGCTGGTGTCGCATTACGGGGCGCTTTACGGCAACGCGACCGGCTGGAACCTGGTGATTATCGCGATCCTGATCTGCACCTTGCTGTCCATCGTATTGCTGGCCTTTACCTGGCGCATTAAGCCGCGCGCCTGAGAAAAAAATCGAAGCGAAGAACATCGCCGGAATTCACCACATTTTCAAATATATCAGGCACTCTGTAGCTGGAGGTTTGCAGGGTGCTTCTGTTTTTACCGATTTTATGAAAATATTCGTTGCGGCTGAGCAGAAATATGCGTGATTTTTTCTGTGGACAACGATATATTCACGCTGGCATTGAGGGAAGACCGGGCACGACCTCCGGTTTCCATATTTTGAGGAGCACGAGGAAAAAGACAGGAATTCCGGCATGACTGAATTTAAGTATCCGACTCTGCTGAAATTGGGCTGGGATCGGCAATTTGAGGAAGCGTTTACGGCCCTGGAGCGTGATGATCTTGTGCCCGGCCGCGTGGCGGTCGAAAACCGCGACAACTATATCGTTATGACCGGGGACGGTGAATACATGGCCGAGATTACCGGAAAATTGCGCTTCTCGGTATTGGATACCGCCGACCTGCCCAAGGTGGGCGACTGGGTGGCTTGCTCGATCTTCGAGAATGACCGCAACGGCGTCATCCACGAAATCCTGCCGCGCCGCACGAAATTCTCGCGCAGGACCGCCGGCAAGAAGACCGAAGAGCAGGTGTTAGCGACCAACATCGATACGATCTTCATCGTGCAGAGTTTGGATAACAATTTCAACCTGCGGCGCATGGAACGCCACCTGGTGATGGTCTACGAAGGCGGCTCGCGGCCGGTTGTCATTCTGAATAAAAGTGATATTTGTCCCGATCCCGGGGCCTATGTCGCTCGTGTGAAATCCGTTCTGCCGGGGATAGAGGTGCTGGCCGTCAGCGCCTATTCGGGAGAAGGCCTGCCGAATATGTCCCAATTTCTCTCGGAGGGAGAAACGATTGCGTTTATCGGTTCTTCGGGCGTTGGCAAATCCTCCCTGATCAATCGCATCATGGGCGAGGAACTGCTGCGCACCCAGGAAATCCGTTTGGCGGATTCCCGAGGCCGGCATACGACCACCCGGCGGGAATTGATTCTGGCTCCGGAAGGGGGCCTGCTGATCGATACACCCGGGATCCGCGAATTCCAGGTCTGGGAGTCCACCGAAGGGATGGACGAGACCTATTCCGAGATCATCGATCTGTCGGCTGATTGCCGCTATTCGGATTGCACCCACACCTGTGAAGCCGGCTGCGCGGTTATTGCCGCGGTGAGTGAAGGCCGGATTACGCAGGGGCGCTACGAAAGCTATCTCAAGTTGCGCAAGGAACTCAACTTTCTCGCCGAGAAGCAGGCCCAGAAAGGCTATCTGGACAGCAAAAAGCGCTTCAAGGAAATCAGCCGGGTGATCAAACGTTATTATAAAGATAATCCCAAACGCCGCTTCTGAACAAACCGCCACTCCTCCGGGAATAACGATTTGGCGATCTTCGTCGATTTCAGATTCTAAATTTGCCGCGGATTAGAGCGGATTTTAAAAACCTGTTTCCGGAGCGCAGCGACTAAACAGGTTTTGCTGGGATTTTTAGCCGCAGATTTTCACCGGCCTGACCGAGTGGGCAGGCGGATACACACGGATTTTTTTGCTCCATTAACCGCTGAGGTCACAGAGGACGCAGAGTATATTCCTATTATTAACCAATAAACCAATAAACCAGTCAACCAATAAACCATTTTACTCCTCCAACACTCCCTTCCTCGCTCCATTTTCAGCTTGCCTTCCCGAATTTTCTGAATTAATATTTATTCAACGGTAAAACAGTTAATCGATTCTTTCGGACTTCGGCATTTCGGTATGGGTTCAGCCGCTGAGTTCCGTACATTTTTTAGAGGATATGGGACTCACAGCGGCGGAGCCGTGGGGAAAACAGGAACATTCGGATTCTGGTTACGGTGCTCTGCGCCGTAACCGGTTTGCCAATCAGCGGTGAAAGTTAAAAGAAGAAAAATGAACGCTAATCATGGATACAGGAATCTAGATGTAATCGCCTTTATTACGATAATTCTTCCGTTGTATGTTTTTGCCGGTCTCTTCGAATCTAAACCTTTAGTGCAAATGCCCGGTTCTAACAGCCAGATTTCTGTTTGCACCAGGTATGGTGAGCCAAGCTATATGGCATGGATTAACCAAACGGATACTATCTATACTTTGTATGTTCAACGGATTTATCCGGAACCTGGAGCGCCGATGCAAATCCAGTCGACAACCAACACACTGATAGATCCCGGTATGGAAATCAATCCATGGGGAAATGGAATCAAACTTATCTGGTCGGAGAGGTATGATAATTTTTGGAAACTGAATTACCAGAGCTATCTTGATGATGTTTGGAGTCCGCGGATGATCATTGCTGATAGTCTTCAGGACAGCATTATATCGACAGCCGGTATATACAGAGTATGCTGGACGAGTTCGGGATACTTATATGCGGTTCAGTTATTCACCTCACCAAATGACACAACATGGCAAGTACCAATCCTGATTGACAGCAGTGGCTGTTATAGTCCTGTGATCGGTCCGGAGGAACACACCTCACATATAAAAATTGTATATGAAAAAGTAGATAATGATTCCACCCGGATTAAGTGTGCTTCGTGGTTGAATTATTTTGGTCAGTGGAGATATAATACTCTGTCCGAAAATCGATTAAATCGCTATCCACGGTTCGGTCCAGGTGGTGCATTAAGTTTTCAAACATTTCAAGATTCCATTTGGAAGGTAACCTACTCGATGCATGGTAATTTGGATTATTTAGTGGTTACTTCAAACAAGATGGTTAACTATCGCCGCCCGATGCGGTATATTTTCCCGATACCAACCAAGAGCCAAAATACTACTCTCCACGACTGGTTACTGGTTTTTGACAGCGATTCGCTGGAAAATAATTCGGAGATCATGGGCATCCTTCAGCCGCCATATACTTCAACAAATGAGATGATTACGATTTCAAATCTCCCGGGTAACGATACCTGGCCATACATCGCTAATTTTGAGTCTGGTGATTCCACTGTGGTTGGGATTATTTGGCAGCATGAGACAGCTGACGGTAGCGAAATATGGTGGGCGAAAGCGCCATTTAAACGAATCTATGGCAAAGTAGACTGGGATCATCCTTATATGAGTGATTTTTCATTAGTTCAGAATTATCCCAATCCCTTTAATTCTTCCACAAGGATAAGTTATCAAATCCCCAAACAAGAGAAGGTATATGTTGTTATCTACAATTTGAGGGGTGAATTTATCTGTAATCTGTTTCAAGGTACCCAGGCTTCTGGTTCTTACTCGATCGGATGGAATACGGGTGATCTACAATCCGGAGTATACCTGATTCGCATGAGAGCCGGTGAATTTGAAGATGTGAAGAAATGTTTGCTGTTAAAATGACATCAACCTTTTTTAATTCTGATTACGGTGCTCTGCGCCGTTACCGGTTTGCCAATCAGCGGTGAAAATTAAAAAAAACGTCTCGGCGCTGAGCACCGCGACGAGTATAAGCCTGGCCCGCTGCGATGTTTTAACATCGTAAATTATTATTGTATGTATCCAAATATATTTTGTGACCTCACAAACTCTCTTTGTCATCTCACAAAATATATTTGCGGGCACGCAAACTTTCTTTGCAAGCAGACAAATACAATACGCGATCAAGCAAACTCAATTTGTAAGCACACAAATTATAATTGTGAGCACGCAGAACGTTTTTGCGAGCAGACAAAAACAATTTGTCATCCTATTATAGCATCGGTCCACAAGGGCGGCGACTTAATCGGACAGCCAAAAGAGAGAAGTAATCATAGATGAATGGAATGTCAGGCTATTGTGAATATAAACCGGCTGCAATCCTCTTACCGATCGTGGTGAGTGGGGACAGCCGACAGAAAAGGAGGCGTCATGGTACGCAGAACGTTTGCCGAGAAGATGAACAGCGCCAAGGTCAAAGCCGGCGCGATGCGTAGACGCCAGGCGGACCTGGCCAATCGCGGAGTGGATATTGCCTACCTGGACAATTACGACAACCTGATTGCAACAACGGAAGCGCGGAACAATGAACAGGAAGCCCTTAAAGCCGCTCTGAAAGCCAAGACAAAGGAGGTGGATACGGCGCTCAAGGCAATGGAGCAGAAGGGCAGCGAATCGGATACGATCATCAAAATGAACATCCCGCGCGAAGGGTGGGTGGAATTCGGTATTACGGCCAAACGCTGAATCGAATCTTCGGATATTATGGAAAGGCCCGGTGATCAAGCCGGGCTTTTTTTTACGAAGAAAACCTGTTTCCGGAGCGCAGCGACTAAACAGGTTTTGCTGGGATTTTTTAAGCCGCAGATTTTCACGCGCCTGACCGAGCGGGCAGGCGGATACACACGGATTTTTTGCTCCATTAACCGCTGAGGTCACAGAGGACGCAGAGTATATTCCTATTATTAACCAATAAACCATTTTGCCTTTCGTTTCCGGGTTGTACTCGGGAACGTCATCAATTACCGCTACAGAGTGCAACCCCGTAGCGAGGTGTAAAAATTTAACTGCATTTTTGCGCCCTTTGCGCTTCCTTGGCGTACTTTGCGGTTACTCTTTCTTTAATCCCTTCATCACTCATAGCGCAGCGCCTTGGCCGGATTGATCAGGGCTGATTTGATGGCCTGGTAGGCGACCGTCAGAAACGCGATGAGCAGGGTTAAAACGGCGCCGATAATGAAAGCGCTCACGCCGATGCTGCTGCGATAGGCAAAATTCTGCAGCCATTGTTTCATGATGAAAAAGGAGGCCGGAACCGCGATCAGGTTGGCGAACAGCACCAGCATCAGGAATTCGCGCGAGATCAGGTAGACGATCCCGGGCACGGATGCGCCCAGCACTTTACGGATGCCGATTTCCTTGGTGCGCTGAACGGCCAGGAAGGAGGTCAGGCCGAACAAGCCCAGGCAGGCGATGACGATCGCCAGCCCGGTCAGCACCACCGAGAGCTGCCCGAGTTTGTCTTCATTGTTATAGAGTGCATCGATTTCCTCGTCCAGGAAGCGGAACTCGAAGGGCCGTCCGGGCGCGAACTGCTCCCATTTCGTTTTGATGAAATCCAGAACGGCGGGGTAATCGTCCGAATTGACCCGCACGGCCACATAACGCAGGAAGAAATTGCCGCCCTGCCGCGGCGGGACCATGTCGAGCACGAAGGTCTCGGCTGGGGTGCGCAGGGACAGGGCGTTAAAATTCCGGAATACGCCGATGACCCGTTCGTTAGCGGTTTTGCGGAAACTGCGGCCGATGGCGTTCTCGTTGGTCCAGCCCAGGTGCTGCACCATGGCCTCGTTGATCATCACGGCTTCGATCGAATCGCTTGGAAATTCTTTGGAAAAGGCCCTGCCGGAAACGACCCGGATATCGAAGGTTTCGATAAAGTCAAAGCGCACGTTGAAGCAGGGGTAATACATCGGTTTATTGGGATCATAGCCTTCGATAAAGAACGGGTGGGTGTTGTGATCCACTCCCAGGATATCCTCCATGCCGGTGACGCTGCGGATGTCGGAATGGGTGAGCAATTCGGTCGTAAAAGCGTCGTACTGCTGGACGAGCGGCGTCAACGAAACCGGCAGAACGATGATCTGTTCTTTCTGGAAACCGAGGTCGGCCTGGCGCATGAAGCGCAGTTGCCTGAAAATGATCAGGGTACCCACAATCAGCGCGATCGAAATGGTAAACTGCACAATCACCAGCAGCTTGCGGGCCACCGCGCCTTTGCTGCCTTTGTTGAGACTGCCTTTTAAGACCTTGATCGGCAGAAAAGCCGAGAGAAAGAAGGCCGGGTAGGTACCGGACAGCAATCCGAGTCCCAGCCCAAGCAGGATCAGCAGTACGAGGAATTGCGGCCGGAGAAACATCGCCGCGCCGAAAGCCTTGCCGGTGAAATTATTGAAGGCCGGCAAGAGCAGCAGCATGACGATCAGGGCCAGGATCAGGGCGATGTAGGTTGTTAAAACGGATTCACTCAGGAACTGGCGGATCAGCTGCGGCCGCTCGGCGCCCAGCACTTTTTTGATGCCGATTTCTTTGGCGCGCCCGGCCGAACCGGCGGTGGCCAGGTTCATGAAGTTGATGCTGGCGATGATCAGGATAAAGAGCGCGATGGCGCTCAGCAGGTAGAGGTAACTGATATTGCTGTTCTGGGTGATTTCATAGACGAGATGCGATTTCAGATGGATGTCGGTCAGCTTCTGCAGGTAGAGCGTGATGTCCTGGTTGGGGAAGTCGGTGTAGTTGTTCTGGTGGAATTCGGGAAAACGCTCTTCCAATTGCTCCGGTGATACGCCTTCGCTCAGCAAGACGTAAGTCCAGCATGGATTCCAGATCCAGGTCTGCGGCAATTGTCCTCCGGCGATCTGGGCGAAGGATGACAGCGAGCCGAGAAAGTCGAATTGAAAATGGGACTGCGAACGAATATCTTTGATGACGCCCGTGATCTCGAAATCGATCTGCTGCTGAAAGCGCAGCGTTTTACCAACGGCATTTTCATCGCCGAAATACTTACGGGCAGTGCTTTCGGTGATGACCATGGTCAGGGGACGGTCCAGAGCGGTGCGCGGATCGCCGGTTATGAACTCGTAGTCGAAGATGTCGAAAACGGTCGTGTCGGCCATGAAAACGCGCGGCTCGTTGAACCTGATATCCCCGTTCTCGACCAACAGGCGCGGCTGCTGGAAATTGAAAAAGCGCACGACCTTTTCGACCATGTTGGGATACTGAGTCTGGAGCGCCGTGGCGAACGGAAAGGAGCAGGTGGCCGCGTTTTCCTCGATGCCGTTGGCAATGTAGAGCCGGCAGACGCGGTAGATGCGGTCGGCTTTGGAGTGGTAGCGGTCATAGGAGAGTTCATCCGTGACATAAAAGGTGATGAATAAAAAACTCACTATCCCGATGGCCAATCCGCCGATATTGAGAAACGAGTAAATTTTGTGGCGGAATATATTGCGGAAGGCGATTTTGAAATAGTTCTTAATCATGCGAACTCCTTTACCGTCATTTTGTATCGTTTCGTTTTCTGATAAGTATCCCCGGCTACCGTAATTAGTTTATGTTGGACTATGAATGACGGAACTTGGATGTCAGGTTCTTGCAGGTTTTTCCTGCCACCGGCAACGGAACATGCAGATTTTCTTTTCTTTCCGGGAGCAACAGTAGTATTTTAGATCCAACAAGCACTCGGATTTCCAATGAAACAGACAGAATCCCCGACAGAAAATTCCAGGCTGGCAAAGTTCCGGCGATGGATCATAAACGGCCGGATTGTGCGACAATCCAGCGGAAGGTAAAAAATGAAGCGCAACTACTACATCGTCTCCCTGATATTCCTGATTTTTTTCGTGATCTCCTTTCTGACCAATATCATCGGTCCGCTCATCCCGGATATCATCGAAGATTTCCGGCTGAGTCTGACGATGGTGGCAATTCTGCCCTTCGCCTTTTTTATCGCCTACGGCGTGATGTCGATCCCGGCCGGGATCATGATTGAGAAATACCGGGAAAAGCCGGTTTTGGCGGCCTCGTTCGTTATGGCCTTCGGCGGGGCGCTGATCCTGGCGCTTTTTCCGAATTACAAAACCGCGATTGTTTCGCTGTTTATGATCGGCAGCGGAATGGCGATGATCCAAGTGGCCATCAATCCGCTGCTGCGGCAGGCGGGCGGAGAAGAGCATTTTGCCTTTAATTCGACGGTCGCCCAATTGATCTTCGGGCTGGCGTCCTTTTTCAGTCCGTGGGTTTACTCTTACCTGGTCGTCAACCTGGAAAAGGGCCAACCGGACCCAAACTGGATTATCCGGGTTTTCCGCTTTCTGGTTCCGCCGGATCTGGCCTGGGTGTCGTTGTACTGGCTTTTTACACTAATCGCTTTTCTCATGGTGATTGTGGTTCTGCTCTCACGCCTGCCGAAAGTGCAACTGAGCGACGATGAGAAGATCGGCGCGCTGGATACGCATCTCAAACTCCTCAGGAATCCGTATGTGATCCTGTTTTTCCTGGGAATATTTGCCTACGTCGGAACGGAGCAGGGCGTCGCCAACTGGATTTCCAAGTTTTTGTCCAGTTACCACGGCTACGATCCGCAGACGACCGGGGCTTCGACCGTCTCGTGGTTCTGGGGATTAATGACCGCCGGCGGCTTGCTGGGGCTTGTCTTCCTGAAAATCATGGACAGCCGCAAGGTGCTGGTGATCTTCACGCTGGCTGCCATCTTTTGCCTGACGCTCTCGCTTTTCGGGAGCGGGCCCGTGGCTTTGATTAGCTTCCCGCTGGTCGGTTTTTTTGCTTCGGTGATGTACCCGGTGATCTTCTCCCTAGCGCTAAACTCGGTCGCGGAGCATCACGGTTCCTTTTCCGGGATCCTGGTGACGGCCATTGTCGGCGGCGCGGTGGTACCGCTGATTGTCGGCGGCTTGGGGGATTTACTGGGATTGCGCTACGGCCTGCTCTTCATTTACCTGACGCTTGGCTATATCCTCAGCATTGGGTTCTGGGCCAAACCGCTGATCGTGAATAAAACGATCGAAATCGGGCGAAAGCGGGAAGCGGCTTAGAAAAATGCTTTCTGACCCGGCACGAAAAGGAGCATAAGATTGTGGAAAGTCTGAAAATACTGGGGATCGATCTGGGCGGTACGAATGTGCGCGCCGGCCTGGTCTGCGGGGAGAATCTGTTGCAGGTGGTGACCGACACGATTCCGGGGCAGGGGACGGTCGGGCAGATCCTGGACAGTATTTTTACGGCCATTGACAAAATCATGGAGCCCGGGATTGCCGGCATCGGCATCGGGGTGCCCAGCGTTGTCGATATCGAAAGGGGCATCGTCTACGATGTCCAGAATATCCCCTCCTGGAAAGAGGTCCATCTCAAACACATCCTGGAAGAGCGCTACCGGGTACCGGTCTACGTCAACAACGACGCCAACTGTTTTGCCCTGGGTGAGAAGTACTACGGCAAGGGACAGGGCTGTCATTCGCTGGTTGGTTTGATTCTCGGGACGGGCTTTGCCGCCGGCTTGATTCTCGACGGCCGGCTCTATTCCGGTCTGCATTGCGGCGCCGGTGAGATCGGGATGCTGCCCTATCGCGATGCCGTGTATGAGTCCTATTGCAGCGGCCAGTTTTTTCGTGACAATTTCGGGATCGACGGCGCGCAGGCCGCCCGACAGGCCGAGGCCGGGAAAGCGTCGGCGCGTGATATGTTCGTCGAGTATGGCCGTCATCTGGGCGAAGCGATCAAAATGGTACTCTACGCCTATGATCCGCAAATGATTGTGCTGGGCGGATCGATCCGCAAATCGTTCGCCTTTTACAAGGACGCGATGTGGGCATCCGTGCGGTCTTTTGCCTATGCCAATTCCCTTTCCGGACTGCGTATTGAAGTCTCGGAGCTGGAGCATGTCGCCGTACTGGGCGCCGCGGCGCTCTACCTCGACCGGCAGCGTACGGCTTGAAAAGGCGAATATCGTTCAAGCCCCCATTTTACATTTACTATTCCATCTTTTGCATTTTAAAAAAGATACGAATTTCGTTATATTGAACGGCCCGTCAGAGTCCGGGCAGTGCTGATATGAACATATTGAGGAGTACGTCATGCGGGTTCGAGGATGGTTCCGGTTTTTTCTGCTTGTAACGCTGCTGTTGAATGGTTGTGCCGTTATCGGTTTGATAAAACCCGGCTATGATTATTCCAGCATGGACCGCACGACGAAAATCGTTCACAAGAAAGCGGAGCGATTCGCGCAGAACTGCATTCGCAATAAGTACCCGGTGGAGATGACTCCGTACCTGAAAGTTGAGAAAGTGCTGGTGGATCGCCTGGCGCGCAGCATCGATATATATTTTAACGGCTATTTTGCCGATATCCCCTTTCGCGAGGAAAACACGCGCCTGGTTTACAGCGACATGCGCCGTATCCTGGGCTATCGTTTCCGCGACTATAATTTCACGATTTATGCCCGCAGTACGCCCATTCAGGAATTGATTCCCAATTTCTATCGCGCGGATTCCACGCAATACGATCATACCCGCATGCCCGTGACCGACTTCCGGGGACTTCCGCCGGTGCGCAATCTCAGCCGCCCGTACCAGCCTTCACAAGGTTTGTACAACCGTAATGTCGCCCTCTGGCACAGCCACGGCTGGTATTACGAAAACAAATTGCAGCGCTGGGAATGGCAGCGCGCGCGTGTTTATCAAATCGTCGAAGATATCTTTCCGATGGCTTTTACCGTGCCCTACCTGATCCCGATGCTGGAGAATGCCGGTGCGAATGTCTTTCTGCCGCGTGAACGCGACGTGCAGACGCACGAGGTCATCGTTGATAATGATGTTCCACCCGGGAGCAGCGGCTATGTAGAACAGGGCGCCTGGAAAACCTTGGAAGACCGGCCCGGATTCGCCGTGGGGCAGCCGCCCTATTCCAGCGGCGTGAATCCGTTTCACCAGGGAAGCGTGCGTTTTATAGAAGCCGACAGCGCCGCGACGGCTTCGATCGCGTGGATCCCCGATATTCCCGAAACGGGCGAATACGCGGTCACAATCGCCTATGCCTCGCTCGACAGCAACAGCGTCAGCGACGCGCATTACAGCGTCTATCATTGCGGCGGGCAAACGGAATTCCTGGTCAATCAGCAGATGGGCGGCGGGACTTGGATCTACCTGGGCACTTTCCGCTTTAAGATTGGTAAAAACGCTGAAACCGGAAAAGTGGTTCTGACGAATCAAAACAGCGAATCCGGAAAATACGTTACGGCCGATGCGCTGCGTTTCGGCGGCGGCATGGGCAACGTTTCCCGCGAAGGGCAGGTCAGCGGCCGGCCGCGCTTTACCGAGGCGGCGCGCTACTACCTGCAATATGCCGGCCTTCCCGATACGCTGGTCTGGAGCCTGAACGAAGACGGCAATGATTATAAGGACGATTACCAGTGCCGCGGCGAGTGGGTCAATTACCTGAAAGGCGCTCCCTTCGGTCCGAATAAAAACACAGCCGAAAAGGGGCTCGGCATCCCGATTGACCTGTCGCTGGCTTTTCACACCGATGCCGGCTCCCGCGAAGATGATATCGTCATCGGCACGCTTTCGATCTACGATACGGAGGGCTCGGACAGCACTTTCCGTTTCCCGGACGGCATGTCGCGCCTGGCCAACCGCGACCTGGCGGATATCGTCCAGACCCAGATCGTGGAAGATTTACGCGATAAATACGATCCGATCTGGAACCGGCGCATGCTCTGGGACAAGGGCTACAGCGAAGCTTTTCGTCCGAATGTTCCGTCCGTGCTGCTGGAACTTTTATCGCATCACAATTTCCTGGATATGAAATTCGGGCTCGATCCGCGCTTCCGTTTCGACGTCAGCCGCTCGATCTACAAAGCCATCCTGCGCTTCATCAATACGCAATACGGCGTTCCCTGCGTTGTGCAGCCCTTGCCGGTGACGCATTTCCAGGTCGAATTCGATGCAAACCGGAATGCCGTTTTGCAGTGGCGGGATAGCGTCGATTCGCTGGAGCCGTCGGCGCTGGCGGACAAATATATCGTCTACACCCGCCTGAATGACGGCGGCTTCGATAACGGGACGCCGGTCGACGAAGCTCGTTTAATGTTCACGGGATTGCAGCCCGGCGAAATCTATAGTTTCAAAGTTACGGCGGTCAACGAAGGCGGCGAGAGCTTCCCGTCGGAGATTCTGGCTGTGAGCCTGGGTGATACGAGCCGGGTGCCGGTCATGATCGTCAACGGCTTCGACCGCGTGGCTCCGCCGGCAACTATCGACGCCGGGGATTACAAGGGTTTTATGGATATCTGGGACCAGGGCGTGCCCGACCGCTACGACCTGTCCTATGTAGGCTCGCAGTACGAACTGAGTTTCAGTGCGCCCTGGCTGGATGACGATTCGCCCGGACACGGCGCCAGTTTCGCCGATTATGAAACCCAGGTTATTGTCGGCAATAGCTTCGATTACCCGTTTATGCACGGTATGTCGATGAAAAATCTGGGCTACTCGTTCGTTTCGGCCAGCGATGAGGCCGTGATGGACGGCGGCGTTGATTTGTGGAAATACCGGACGGTCGATCTGATTCTCGGTGAAGAGCGTATTACGCCCTGGCCGAAACCCGGTCCGGAAGAGCAGTTCGAGGCTTTCCCACCGTCGATGCAGGCCAAACTGCGTGAATTCTGCGAGAGCGGCGGCAATCTCTTCGCTTCGGGCGCTTACATTGCCAGCGATCCCTTCGTCTTTGCGGCCGAAGATTCGTCCGCGATCCGCTTTGTGATGAACACGTTGAAATATAAATGGCGCAGCAATCACGCCGTGAAGCACGGCGGGGTGCATGCCGTGGACGGTGTGTTTACGGACATTATTCCCAATTTTGAATTCAATACTGCCCTGGGAACGGAAATCTATGCCGCCGAAGCGCCCGACGCCATCGAGCCGGCCGACAATTCAAACGCCATGACGATCATGCGCTATTCGGAGACCAACAGCAGCGCCGCCGTGGCCTTCAAAGGTGATTACACCGTCGTGGTGTTCGGCTTCCCCTTCGAGACTATTCTGAGCCAGCGCGACCGCGACCGCGTGATGCTGGGAGTTTTCGAGTATTTTAGATAGCAGATTTATGATTTATGATTGAGTCGAGGAATCTAAAATAAGCTGAGATAGGTTCCTGAGATTTACGTTAGAAGAAACTTTTAATTCAGGGATCAAAAAGGAGCATGAAGATGGAAAATGCAGAGATCATTCTGGATGCGATGAAAAAGGCTGGGAAAGCCCTTAAAGCCGCCGAAGTGGCCGAACTGACCGGGCTGGCCAAAGCCGATGTGGATAAGGTTTTCAAGACTCTCAAGAAAGAAGGCAGGATCGAATCGCCGAAAGTCTGTTTCTACCAGCCGGTGAAGAAATAGACAAGCCGGAATTTTCCGCGATAATCCGAAAAAGAAAGATGACCGGATGAAACATCGAATCATCACAATGGCGCTTTTGATTTTGCTGGCCGCCTCCGGCCTGCGGGCCGGGATGCTGCCGCACGGATTTTTCCGGGAAGCCGAGTTGGGCGTGACGGGCGGTCTGAGCATGGCCCGCATGTGGGGCCTGGAGGCCAAAGACAGGGACTGGAAAGCAGGGGGCTGGGGCGGCGTCTATGCCGTATTGCCCGTGGCGGAGAACCTCTCTTTCCGGCCGGAAGTCAATTTTACGATGAAGGGCTACCGCTACTCTTTCTATGAGGATGAAATCCTGCCAAACCATAAAATCTATGCCAGTCTCGATCTGAATTACCTGGACTTCCCGCTGCTGCTGCAGTTTGCGATACCGGTCCAGGATGGACTGGTGCCCGAGTTTATCTTCGGACCGGTGCTGAGCCTGAACCTGGCGGGGATCGCGCGTTCGAGAACCGGAAAGGTCAAAACCAGCTACAAAGCGGACAATATCCGCAAAACCGATCTGGGAATTATTGCCGGGGCGCGAATCCGTTACAAGGGCCGCTTGTTTGTAAATGTGCGCGCCGGGGCGGGATTTCTGTCAATCATCGATGTGCAGCTGCCGCCCAAGCGCTATAACCTGTGGGGCATGGCCGGAATCGAATACAGTTTCCGTAGGCCTTAATCCAATGATGAAGGATTTGGAAATATGCGCAGGATAAAGAATCCATTTGCCGGGACGAAGGAATATAACTGTTTCGGCTGCGATCCGGGCAATCATGACGGACTCCGCATGCAGTTTTTCGAGGACGGCGACGAGGTGGTATCGTTCTGGGAGCCGCAGAAGCAGTTCGAGGGCTACCCCAATATTTTACACGGCGGCATCCAGGCCACGCTGATGGATGAGGTCTGCGCCTGGGCAGTCTACATCCAGGGCAAGACAGCGGGCGTGACGGTCAAGATGACGGTCGATTTTCAGAAACCGTTGCAGACCGACAAGGGTAACATCGAACTGCGCGCGCAAGTTCAATCAATCAGTGAGCGCATCTGCACGGTGGCCGTTAAACTTTTCGACGGCGAGGGGCAACTCTGCTCGACCGGCGAACTGGAGTATTTTATCTACCCACCGGAGGTCGCTGCGAAGAAATTGCACTTTCCGGGTATGGAAGCCTTTTTCGAGTAAGTTTTAATAAGTACTGATAAGCATTGATAAGTGCTGAAAAGTTCCAGCAAGTTCTGTTAAGTCCTGATAAGTATGAGCAGATGAAGTGGAAAAGTTTATCAGCACTTTGGAGGACCTAGTTGAACTTATCGGAACTTTCGAGCCCCTGAAATGGCTGATCCGGGTTCAAATTCACTTGATATCACTTATCAGTACTTAAAAGCACCTGGCGGTACTTTTCACGCTTGATGTTTTGATATTTTTTAAAGAGATTATAGCCCGTAAAACGCCGGAATGATTGTGAGCCGAGATTCGCCGGGATTTTGAATTGGATGATATCTAACATGTGTGAAAGGGGACAGGTAAGATGAGGCAGGAGCGGGAAGAGCAAAGGGAAAGACCGGAAGATCGAAGAGAGCGCGAGGACCGGAGAAAGGCTGAAGCAGAAAAGCGGCCCGATACGATAGAGAGACGCAAGAACGGCGGCGATCGAAGAGATATGTCGGGAAACAGGCGCGAAAATGAGAATTAGATCATAGAACCGGGAAGCCGGCAGCGCCTGCGCGCAGTAGATTTAACCGTGCCGGGTAAGATCTTTCCTGTTTTTTGAAAAAAATTACGATGGTATAACCCACAACCTTACTGGCCGGGCCGAGGAAGTCGTGGGCTTTTTATTTTAACGTGAGTTCAATGTAACAGCAATTTGATCGATTGAGCATTTTATTTGTTGTCCTTTTTGAGGCGCAAAAAGGACGAAAAACGCTGCGGCTGATTAAATTGACCTGAAATCGTCGCTTCTCCGCTGAAAACTTTTTAAACTCGCGAGTATTCTCGCTCAAACATAAAAAGTTTTTTAATCGCTACGGAGCTCCGATTTCCGGGCGGTCAATTTTATCCCGCAGGGACCTCTTTGAGGTAATGCCGCCAATTTCAATCGATAGACAATGCTTGTAAACAATTTTCTTATCGATATTTGTCTGTGAAAATCTACCGTACTGTGCGAAATACAGTGAAGTACTGTGATGAAACAGAAAATCCTTAGGTCGAACTAGCGTTACTTTGAATCTTTGATTTCCCAGGGCAGGATGAGTTTGCCGGGTTTGTCTAATTTGTCTTTGACGCGCATGAAGCAGACGCCCAGGTAGCGGTCCGAGGCCTGGATCTTTTGAGCCCATTCGGCATAGGGTGTCTCGAAGGTGCTCATCTTGCTGTTCGAGGATTCGCGAATGATCGTCCGGCCGTCCTGCTCGATCGCCATCAGCATGTGGGCGGAGAAGATATTATCCTTGTCGGCGAAGATTAAAGCCAGGATGTCGCCGTTGTGAATGCGCTTCCCGACCTCCGGCAGGCTTTCTTTGGGCACGACGTCGATGGTGATCACGCGGTCCGGTTTAACATAGCGCAGGTCGCTGATGCCCTTGCCTTTGAAGAAGGTTTCATGCGAGATGGTGCGGGTGGTCGTGACCGTAGACTTCCCGCCGACTTTGCGCGAGACGTCGTCCAGCAGCCAGTCGTTTTCCGGCAGCCAGTCGGCCATCGTGTAGTGGTTGCGGGTGCGCATACCGATGATGCCGTCCCGGTAGCGGATTTGCTGCAGGTTGTTGAAGAAATTATCCCACGAGTCGGAGATGGAAAGCGCCAGGACGTGTTCGCAGTAAACCATGCAGTTGGTGTTTTCGAAATTGACCAGCGCCCAGTTCTCGTAAAGCGCGTAGGGCCCGTCGCCCAGGCAGGTCAGTTTGTAGGGCATGCCCAGGAAGCGTTCGGAATAGAAACGGATGCGCTCGGTGATGGTCAGGTTCTGAGCGCTCACCGCCGTCAGCAGCGAATCGATTTCGAAATTGCTCATCTGGTAGATCGGCTTAGGATTCAGGTCTCCGCCGAGGACGAACCCGGTAAGCAACACTGTCACAATGAAAACGGGTGTAATTTTTTTCATATTTATCCTTCTCATGCGGAGATGAGTTTTCGCTTATTTCATCAGCATCATTTTGAGACTGGTCCGGAAGGTTCCGGCTTCCAGTTTGTAGATGTACATTCCGCTGGGCAGGCCCGCGGCGGTAAAGGTGACGGCATGCGTGCCAGCCGGGCGTTCTTCGTTCAGCAGCGACCTGACCAGGTTGCCCTGCAGATCGAAGACGCTGATTTTCACCGGTGACGATTCCGGCAGGGAAAAGCGGATAGTCGTGTTCGGGTTGAACGGGTTGGGATAATTCTGGTACAAGCGGAAATTCTCCGGGATCGCAGTTTTCTCATCGGTGATGCCGACCATAACCTTCTGCGCCAGGCGCAGGTCGTCGAAATAAAAGGTGCCAATTATCGGGCTACCGGGAGTATAAGTCAGTTGAATACTGTCAATACGAAGCGTACCGTTTAGAACTCCGTCGCCAAGCCATGTACCGGTTTCCCCGGTCGAAAGATCCCAGGAAACCAGTTTCCAGCCAATCCAATCGACAACGTACCAGGGACTAACCTCATGATATGAGACGTCGCTGGCAGGTAAATGGTCGTCCAGCGCGAATCGGAAACAATTTCCACTTCCATCTCCAAACACATAAACCTGAAGTTGATAATTGCTATTGAAAGAAATATTACGGGGAGCTCCCCCGCCCAGGTATTCGCGAATGAGCCATTCCGAGGCAGCCGTGTCCCAGCCGTATTTCAATTTCATCGATTTCTGGCTGCCGCTGCTCAAATTGACGAATTCGGTATTGACCGTACGCGAGGTGCTGTCGGTTAACATGCCAAGATTTGATCCGCTTTTCTGCGGTTCCCACCAGTTGGAAGCCAGGCCCGATTCGAAACCATCGATCGTACGATAATTCTGGGCATAGGCGGTCGTCTTGAAAGTGACGGTTTTATAGAGCGATGTTTCATTTCCAAACAGGTCCTTGATACCAGGTTTGAACATGATGCTGTAGGTGTTGTCGGCTTCCAGTTCGGCGTCCGGAAAGAAGCACATTACAGTCCGGTTTCCGACGGTATAGAACCGGATCGATCCGGAGACGGCGCTGTGATCGGAAAAGCGCTCCACCCGGAATACCTCGTCCGTGATGGAAGCGGTATCGATGATTTCGTCGAAAACGACGTTGATGATCGGTTTCAATTCGACGCCGGAATCCCGGGTTTGGGGCGTGGTGTTCTGCACCACCGGCCCGGTCAGGTCCTCACCCCCGGTGCGGAACGAAAGTTGAAAAACATCGCCGCCTGTTCCGTCGGCATTGCCGTCGAAGGGGTGGCCGTAGATATCGCGGGCTGCGCCGCCGACGCTGATGACATAGTCGGTCTCGAATTGAATCTCGCCGGAAGTAATCGAAAGGCGCCGGCCGGAGCTGCCCCAGGTCAGCGTGAGTGCGATCGCCGGCGAAATCTGCAGATTTTGGTTGACGGAAAGGGTATCCATGGGCCGGGAAAACTCGATTACGATCGGATTCCAGGCCGGGTGCAGTGCTTCGCCCTCGATGGGCGTGGTCTCCAGGATGTAGGGCGAGCGCGTGCTGATGATCCGGAAATCCTGGAAGGTGAAGAAACTGTCGACCATCGCAACCCGCGCCGTATCGGGCATATATTTGTCGGCGGTGACAACGATCGTCGCCGAATCGCCGGGCACATTCTCGAAATAGTAAAAGCCGTTGTGCAGTTGGTCCGGATCGCTGGAGTATTTATGGAAAAGGGAGGCATAGTCGTCAGTCACGTAGGTCATCGTTTCGTCCGCGATCAGGGTCAGCTGCGCGTCGTTCACCGGAATTCCGGTTTCATCGTCGGACACGATGCCGGCGCAGATGCGGACCCGGGGGCGTTCGATAGCATGGAATTCGAGAAACGACCAGAAGAAAGTCCAGGCTTCGAGCCGCTTCCATTCGGCGTTCATGTTGAGCTGGTTCTGGCGCGGATTGGTATGGAAACCGGCTTCGCTGAGTTCCGACGGCATGGTCGATCGGTAGTTGACGGACAGGTAGGGCCCGCCATTGCAGCCGCCGTAAAATGAGCAATCGCCGATCGCGCCGCGTGTATTGGTGCGCATACCGGCCGTGAGGTACTTGACGATGACATCGCTCATGGCATGGCCGCCGTTGGGGATCTTCTCAGCGCCGGAACTGTACTGGCCCCAGAGCAGCAGGGTGCTGTTGGCCGTGGGCGAACCGGCGTCGCTGTGGATCGAATGAAACCACTGCGCGCCTTTGGCGTTGGCCCAATCGCTGCGCTGGCTCAGTTCGATTTTATCCGTACTGTTGGTGCGCGAGAGATAAACGGTATCGATGTCGGTCAGGGTCAGGAGGAGTTCGCGCAGGTTGAGGGCGACATGCAGGTTTTTCTCGGCTTCGGAGTAGTTGTAAATTCCCATGTTTTCACTCTGGCTGTGGCCTGGGTCCAGGAAAATATCCCAGCCGGCCAGCCCGGTTACCTGGGCCTGTACGAGCATTGAAAAGCTTATAAAAGTGAGCAATATTCTCATTTTTTGGGTAGTCATTTTTCTTCCTGTAAATGAATAAGTTCGCGAGCTCCCGGAATTTAACAATCCGGGCCGATTTACCAATAAAATAATATTAAAACCATTGAATATTCGGGTCAGGAATTTTTATTTTGACGATTTGGGAAATGTGTCGAAAAGTGCTGGTCATTGCCAATAATTCAGCTAAATTTATGCCGAAGGCAGAAGTTTTTATAAAACGGGGGTTGAATTGAGAAGAAAAATAGTAGCCACCGCCTGGCGTAATCTGGCCATTGCGGTCTATAAAGCGCCGGCCGAGGGCAAAGTCTACGGTACCTTCGATGCGGATGTTAGCGCTACGATGGAGTATATCCGCAAGAAGCGCGATGAAGGAGTGCGTCTGACGATAACCCATTTCGTGGCGGCGGCCATCTCGCGGGCCCTCTATGAAGATGTTCCCGATATAAACTGTTATGTCAAACGGGGCAAGATCATCTATCGCGACGACGCCAACGTGTTTGTCTCCGTCTCCATAAAAGGCGGGAAGGGCATGTCCGGTTTCGTGGTGCCCAAAACCCAGGAACTTCCGGCCTCCGAAATTGCGCTGCTGATCAAGGAAAAAGCCGAGGAGAAGCGCAACGGCAAGGAAAGCGATGCTTTTGCGGCGAAGGACAAAATCGCCAAAGTTCCCTGGCCGTTTCGCCGCCCGGTTTTCCTCTTCATCCGCTGGATCCTGTTCGAGATGGGTCTGCCCATTCCCTTCCTGAAAATCAAATCCGATCCCTTCGGCAGCATCATGCTCACGAATATCGGCAGCTTCGGGCTGGAATACGGCATGGTGGCGCTCTTCCCGATCGGCAAACTGCCCGCGGTTGTCACGATGGGACGCGTGGTGCAGAAGCCGGTAGTGATTGACGGCGAGATCAAGATTCGCTGGATGCTGCCGTTTTCGGGAACTTTCGATCACCGCATCGTGGACGGCGCCCAGATCGGGGCTTTCATGCACGGTGTGGTCGAACGCCTGCTGCATCCGGAGGAGATGAATTTACCCAATCCGCCCGGGGAGACGAACGAGGAAGAACACGAGCAGGAATAAAATGTGATTTTTGGCTTAAAATTTCGGCTTACCCGTCAATTTTAAAAACCACAGTAACATGAGCGAAATGATTAGCGTCGCCAGGAAAACGCCCGTGGTTAAAAGGACACTCCAGTTCCACCAGATCGGCGCATTAATGAGGATGCCGTACCCGAGAATAATGGGCACCATGAACAGGTTCATCAGTCCGACCTCGATGGCGACCGGCGTTTTAAAATCGGGATCGACGATTCTGAGCAATAACAATCCGCTGGAAACCGTACCGGTCACCGCTCCGTAGATCGTGACCGATCTTTCGATGTTGTACGACCAGAGCCGCCGTCCTAAAAATACCACGATAAACGTAGTTGAAAGTCCGCCTAATAACGCCATGATCGTAATCGGAACGATGAAATTCCACAAAACGACGACCTGGATAGCCATAACGGTCGCTACAATCAGATAATCCACAGACCACCCGGTGATTCTTCTTTGCAGGCCGGGATCGATCATGTGATCTATTTTTAACTTTTTCATGACGATTCTTACTAAAAATGCGATGGCCATTCCAATGAAGAAAAAGAATCCCCAGAGCATTTTACCAATATCGGGCGGAAGGATTTTGCCCAGGAGTAAGACGACGCCATAGGCTAAAATATAAACAAACCCGATCAGGGCGGCGTGAAAGGCCAGCGTATCGATATTCCCCGAGTGCATCGTCAATTTCCCGGCCGACTCCTTTTCCTGGTCTTTGGGGACAATTCCCTTTAAGAAGTGTTTCGGGAGGGAGGTTGGGGCCAGCGTTGAATATCCTTTGCGGATGCCCCAGTTGGCCAGGGGAACCCCGATGAAAAATGAAAACAGAAAACCGATGGCGGCGAAAGTCAAGCCGATCGTTGCGGCATGTTCGAAGCCGATCGTCTCCCATACTTTACCGAAGGATAAGGCCTGTCCGGGACCTTCCTCAAATCCAAGCGAAACCAGGAATCCGAAGGTGGGGAAGAGTTTGTATCCCCAGACGCCGAACAGGATAACCACCAGGCCCCCGATGACGGCCTGCAGCGAAAATGAGATACTCTGGATCATCGCCATCCATACCGATCCGCGTATATAGTCCTTGCCCCGAACCCGATTCTTTTCATCTTCGTTGCTGCTCGATAATCCGACTGAAATAAAAGAGATGTTGAAAAAATGATAGGCGAATGTCTCCAGGCTTGAGGGCTCGATTTTGATGATCCCCGTGCTAATAAATACCAGTCCAAGTATCCCGCCCAGCAGGCAACTCGGAATCAAAAAATATTGGAAAAACTTGATTTTTGTCCTGAGTATGATGCCAAATAAGAGCATAATCGATAAGACGCCAAAGGTCAGCATTGTTTCGAAAGCAAAAGGAATTTTCATCGGTTTGGGTCCCTTCTTTTTGCTGTAGCCTTACATTTTTTAAATTGTTATGATGATCTGTGCATCCCGTTTGATTAATGGGTAAGTTAGAAAATAGTCTCAATATTGCAAACAGGCATTTGATGCTGATCTACTGTTTGGGGCTGCGGCGGTTTTCGTAATTTTAATTGCAATCCGGTGCGCAATCGGGTACATTAAGTTCAGGTTAACTATAAAAGAAAACAATGAAGCGGGGAATATGAAACGCACAATTTGGCTATCTCTCCTGACGATCGGACTACTCTCGGCGCAGAATCCAATGCCCAATTCCGTGGCCGTTACCGATAATGCCCTGGCGATTTTCAGTAATCCGGCGCTGCTGGGCTACCGCTCGGAAATGCAAAGTTACTGGCAGCTGCCCTATCGTGACGGACGCTTCAGCGAAGAGGTCGGGGCCTACTTCATGCTGGGCAATCTCGGTTTGGGCGGTGAATGGCTGGCGGGCGATAGCGGGTTTTACCAGCGCTGGCAGCTCGCGCTGGGCTTGCCGCTCTGGCGCTGGATTAAAGTCGGCGGAACCGTGCGCTGGTACGGAACCGTAAAGGACCGGGCGGAGTATGACCTGGGATTTTCCGCGCGTCCGGCCGGATGGTTGTCGCTCGGCGCCCGTATCAGCAATATTTCAGCCGGGAACGACCGGCCGGCCCTGGCCGAATTCGGCGTCGGCGTCCGCCCGGTCGGAAACCGGGTTACGTTTGCGGCAGATCTGGCCTTTGATCCGAAAGATCCCACAGGGGAAGTTCGGAAGAAACTCTACGTGGACTTTGAGCCCCTTCCGGGCCTGTCGTTCTTCTCGAATTATATGATCGACAACCAGGATTTTCAGATCGGCATCCAGGTGAATGCCCTGCGCAGCGGGATCGCTTCGGTCTTTCGTTTTGGGGAAGAGCGGGAAGAGGGCGCACTGCTGATCCACACCTCGGCGCAGCGCTACCGGACTTTCCTGCACAAAGCCGGAAAGAAAGTGGTGAAATTGGAATTAAGCGGCATTATCGAGGAAGAACTGCCGCCGCTGGCTTCTTCCAAATTGTTGTCTTTGAAAGATATCCTGGACTGCTTCCGGAAGATTGAAAAAGAGGATCGGGTCAAGGCGGTGGTGCTGGAAATAGGCAACCTGAGCGCCGGCTTTTCCAAACTGCACGAGATTCGCAACGCTATTCTGCAGTTGCGGGCCAGCGGCAAGAAAGTCTACTGTTATTCCGAGACCTACAGCAACGGCGGCTATTTCCTGGCCAGCGCCGCCGATCGGGTTTACCTGAATCCGGCCGGGCTTCTGCTCCTGATCGGGATGCGGGCGCAGCTACTCTATTTTAAAGATTTCTTCGATAAAATCGGCGTGGAGGCCGAGTTCGAGAAAGTGGGCGCCTACAAATCGGCGCCGGAGGGTTATACGCAGGACTCGATGTCGGTAGCGAACCGCGAACAGGTCAACCAGTTGCTCGATGATTTCTACTCGTTATGGATTGAGGAGATAGGGGCTTCGCGCGCGACCTCTGCACAGAATGTCGCCGCCCTGGTGGACGGCGGCCCGTATCATGCCAAGGAAGCCCTGAAGACCGGGATGGTGGACGCCCTCCTCTATTCGGACCAAATCAAAGAGACGCTCGAAAAGGAACTCGGCGGTAAGATTGCCCTGACTTCGTACAAGAAGGAATACGGGGCCGAACCCTTTCAGACGGACTGGAGCTACGCGAAGTATCCCAACGCGCGCATTGCGCTGGTCTATGCTACCGGCGGTATCACTTCCGGAGAGAGCCGGAGCGGCTATTCGAATAAAACCATGGGGGCGGCGACCATTGCCCGGGCCCTGAAGCAGGCCCGCGAAGACCCGATGGTCAAGGCGATCGTTTTGCGCGTCGATTCGCCGGGCGGCTCATCGATTGCCTCCGAAATCATCTGGCGCGAAGTGCTGCTCTGCACGCAGGGCGAACACAAGAAACCCGTCATCGTCTCGATGTCCGGCGTAGCGGCTTCGGGCGGCTATCACATCGCCAGCGCCGCCGATCAAATTTTCGCCGATCCCACGACAATTACCGGTTCGATCGGCGTCTACTCGGGCAAATTCAATATCGAAGGCTTGCTGGATAAACTGGGCATTCACAGCGAGATCATCAAGCGCGGCGAGCATGCTACGCTGTTCTCGATCTACAACCCGGCTACGGAAGAGGAACGCCAAAGAATCCGCGATGTGAACGATGAACTCTACGACCGCTTTACCGCCGAAGTGGCGGCCGGGCGCGGCCTGAGCCAGGAAAAAGTCAAAGCGGTTGGCGAGGGGCGTGTCTGGTCCGGTTCACGGGCCCGGGAAATCGGGCTGGTAGACGAAATCGGCGGGCTGTACGATGCAATTTCCGCCGCCAAGCAAGCCGCCGGCCTGGATGTCTCCGACGAAATTTCGCTGAAAATTCTGCCGGCCTGGTGGGAGGATTTCATCGATCTGGATTTCCAGGAATTCATGGGGCGCTCGCGTAATTGGGAAACGCTGCTGCCTTCGGAATATCAAAGAGCGCAGTTTTACTTTAATACATGGCTGGCGAACAATCAGGAGTGGGCCAAGGAAATCATGCCCTTCTGGTTGATCTTCGAATAATCGCTTTCTTTTAAAAAATTTTGTATCTTCTGCAAAACAGGTAAAGGAGAGAGATAATGAAGAAAGTTGCCGTTGTTCTGGCCGGGTGCGGTGTCTACGACGGGGCCGAGATTCATGAATCCGTGCTCACGTTGTTGGCATTGGAACGAAAAGGAGTCGAGATTCATTGCCTCGCGCCGGATATCGACCAGATTCATATCGTCGATCATCTCACGGGCGAAACTCTTGACGGTGAACGCAATGTGCTGATCGAAGCGGCCCGGATTGCCCGCGGAAAGATCAAAGCCGTCGCCGATGTAACAGCTTCGGAATTCGATGCCGTGATCTTTCCCGGCGGCTACGGCGTCACCAAAAATCTCAGCAACTTCGCGATGCGCGGGGCGGACTGCGCCGTCAATTCGGAGGTCGAGGAGTTGATCCTGGATGCGTATAAATTCCACAAACCGCTCGGCTTCATGTGTATCGCACCGGTGCTGGCCGCCAAAGTGCTGGGTGCGCACTGCGAAAACCTGCAACTGACGATCGGGGACGATGCCGAAACCGCCGCCGCCCTCGAAGCCATGGGCGCCGTGCATGTCGTCTGCGAAGCCACGCAGTGTGTCGTCGATACCGCGAACCGGGTGGTGACGACCCCGGCGTATATGTCCGCCGCCAACCTTCCCGATCTGGAGACCGGAATCGGCCGGCTGGTGGACGAGTTGTTGAAATTAGCGGCCTAGTCAAAGCCGGCTTGCGATTCCCGAAATTTGGATGAATGCTGCTTCTGGGAGCGCCATACCCCGCTATCAAGCTGCTTGCCGGTTACCGAAATTCCCTCTAGATTGTGATTTAAAGAAGGGGAGATGTATGAAATACCTGCCGTTGTTCCTGTTCCTGCCGCTGATCCTGCTGGCGCAGCCATCGCCCGGGCAGGTGACCGCCGATGAAATTTATATCGTAACGCTCAATAGCGGCGAGATCGTCAAAGGAAATATTGTGGCCGAGAGCGAAGGGAAAATTACGCTGCAATCCGTCAGTGGTCTAACGCTTGAAATCCCGCGGACGGCCATCGCGACGATGGAGCTTTTTCATGGCAAGATGAAAGAGGGCAAACTGTACCGCAGCGATCCGAACTATTCGCGCCTGATGTTCGCCCCGACCGCCCGGCCGCTCAAAAAGGGGGACGGCTACTTCTCGGACTATTACATAATCTTTCCGGGCGTGTCGTACGGATTCACGCGCAATCTCACGGTGATGGCCGGCTTCACGATCATTCCCGGCCTGGGATTGAAGGACCAGGTCAAATACATCGGCCCTAAATTTAGTCTCGTCAATACCGAAAAATATTCGGTCGCCATCGGTACAATCTACGGAGCCGTGAGCGGCGAATTCGGGGGTGGGATTTCCTACGTTGTCGGGACCTTCGGTTCGCCCGACAAGAGCGTCACAACCGGGCTTGGATTTGGATTCATGAAAGCCAAGAACAAAAAATTCGAATTCGCCGAGCGGCCGGTAATCATGCTGGGCGGCAACTTCCGGCTTTCGAACAGCCTGGCGCTGGTGACGGAAAACTGGCTCTTTCCGTGGGAAGAGTTCGATCTGGATTACCAGCCTTTCAGCGTGGCATTGCGCCTCTTTGGTGACCGTATGGCCGTCGATTTCGGCGCGATTCTGATGCCCGTGATTTTCAAAGAGGGCGGCTTTCCGTTCCCGTGGCTGTCGTTCGTCTATAATTTTAGTCGTAAGTAGGGCAAAGGTTGATCCGATGCTTTGCGACCGTTCGGCATAAAAATTGAAACTTTTTTTCGTTCATTACATAAAAATATAAAACAGGGCTCCGGAGGACCGGTTTGGCTTTGAAATATCATGCGCATTAAAAGCATAAGGTATCTTTTTGGGGGAGGTGGAGACCATGAAGTACAAGAGGCTTTGCTTTGCAATGTTGATTTGCACCTGCATGTATGCATCGATTCTGGAAGTACCGGTAGAATTTGGTGACATTCAGAGTGCCGTTGATTCCGCTGCGGTCGGCGATACGGTTCTCATTCATCCTGGTACTTACCTGATACAAGATTCTATCGGTATAAAAAGTAAAAACCTGGTAATCGGTTCATTAATGCTCACGACCAGAAAACCCGCCTATTTGGACAAAACAATTCTCAAAGGTAATGGTAATAATTCCATCTTTTGCTTTTGGGAGGGTGTGGATACGAGTACGATTATCACGGGTCTTACTCTTACAGAAGCGGAAAACGGAATTTACTGTGACAATGCAAGTCCGCAGTTGGATAATTTAAACGTGAGTAAATGTCACTCGGGCGCTGGTATTTTCTTACATCAATCCAATCCTCTGATTCGCTGGGTAAGAATCGATTACTGTCAAACCGGCATTTACTGCTGGTGGTATTCGAAACCGCGGATAGAAAACTGCACAATTTTAGACAATAGTCGACAAGGCATTCTCTGTAATTTGTATTCTCCGGCGGAAATCTCACATTGTCTGATCATGAGAAACGGAGATAGCGGTATAGAATGTTCAACGTACTCAGACGCCCAGATTCATTATGTATTGGTCGAATCGAATTATGACAGCGGAATTTTTTGCAGTCTCTCCAGTCCCACAATAATGAATTCGATAATTCGTTCAAATCATGGTCGTTGTGGAGCCGGAATCCTGATCAAATGGAAATCAAATCCTTACTTGAAAGATGTAGTGATCACTCGAAATCAAACCTCGAGTTGGGGTGCCGGAGTAGCCTGTATGGATACTTGTAATGCAATCTTCGATCATGTGACCATCGCTCAAAATATTAGTACCGGTAAAAAAGGGGGTGGTATTTATCTTTGGAAGCATGCGAATCCGGTTCTGCGTAACGTCACGATTACAGGCAATTCAACCGGTGAGGGCGGCGGGATTTATATTTCCGATTACTGTTATCCGGTAGTTGTCAATACTATCCTATGGGAAAATTACCCTGACGAAATTTGCTTTAACATTGCAAAAAATGGCGCTGTAATATCCCGGTCGCTGGTAAAAGATGGACAGGTTATCAGGAAAAGATACAGTAGCAAATCTACTTTTTATTGGCTTGACGATAATATTGAAGGGGAACCCGGTTTTACAAATGAATGGGGCCTGGACTATTCCTTGATGAAAAGTTCTGCCTGTGTGGACGCCGGGACGCCTTTCTTTGCCTGGGAGGGAGATACAATCATCAATTTATCGGATGACGATTTTAATGGTAATGCTCCGGATATAGGCGCCATCGAATCCGCTTTTGTAGTTGGACTGGATGAGGAGAATCCGCTACCCAGTGAGATATCACTGCTTCAAAATTATCCCAATCCTTTCAATTCACAGACGAATATCCGTTTCGAATTGCCGCAAAGCGCTTTGGTTAAACTCACAATTCTAGATCTCGCGGGAAAGGAATTAGAGATACTGGTAAATCGGCCATTGAGTGCGGGTTGTTATACTTTTCAGTGGGATGCCGATCGATATAGTAGTGGTGTTTACATTTATCAGATTACAGTAAACAGGATGGCATTTTATCGTAAATGCTTGTTATGCAAGTAAAATCAATCCCAACGGTTTGTCATCAAGGTTGAGTAATTTTCTTAAGAAAGCGGACTGGGGCTGTCCCAAAAGAATAGTATTTTGAGATAATCGATGTTTGAGCTAAATT
>CAZPRY010000037.1:0-41109 GCA_964589175.1 uncultured bacterium | reverse complement strand
TCTGTCCAGAGATAATCGGGATTGTCGTAAGCGGATTTCCCGAAAGCCCGTCGGACGAGATTCGGAATGCCGTTGCCAACCAGTGAAATGCAGTATTCCGGATCGAGAGGTAGGTAGCCAAATTCGGCAAGGGTAAGATTGAGGGAAAGCGAAAGATCCTGGGCCGTATCAATCAGCGTCCCGTCCAGGTCGAAAAGAACGGCATGAATCGGTGCATTTTGCATAGCGCGAATATAGGTGAAAATGCAGATAAATCAAATGATCACAGGCAAGGTTATAGGGTGAAATGCTTTGTTTCCGGGATGTTTTTATCGTACAACATCAGTGCTTGAAACCGCAAGGTTCCGGAGTTATCAAAGATTCCGACATGCAATTTTCGGGATAAATTGCGAGCAATTATTTATTTAGGACGCTCTTGTATGATCGATCCTCGCCCGGAAAATTTACACGGCAAATTAGAGTAAAATCCTTAAATTGGATCAAACGAGGCACGGAGAGGTTTACCATGGATGACAATAATCAATCATTTGATAAAACTGCACTTGAAAATTTAAGGCGGATGGGCGGAAAAAAACTGGTCCTGGAGATTTTGCAGATTTTCAGAACTCAAACCCGGCAGCGTCTGAGCGAAATTATGACGGCCCATCAAAATCGTGATTTTGAGACGCTGGAACGATCTGCGCATTCGTTGAAATCCAGCTCGGCTTATGTCGGCGCCACAGAATTGCGGGCGTTATGCGAACGAATGGAAGGGCTCGCGGAGGAAAAGCAAGGGCTGGAACTGCTTTCATTGCTCAAGCCGTTTGAGATGCGGGTAGAGGAAGCGTTGCAGTATACGGAGGAAAGGGAAGGAGATTATCGTAAATGAAAACCGTTGCCGTGGTTGAGGATAATGCCGATAACCGGTTGCTGGCCAGAGTTATACTGGAAGATTTCTACGTGATTACCGAGTACGAAACGGGTGTGCAGGCCTTGGTAGAATTCGAGAAGGAAAAACCGGATCTCATATTGCTGGATATTTCTCTGCCGGAGATGGATGGCACAGAGGTGCTTAAACGGATTCGCGCCGATGACAGACTAAAAGCAATTCCGGTTATCGCCTTGACCGCGCATGCCATGGCGGACGATCGCGAAAAGTTTTTCAAAATGGGATTCGATGATTATATCTCGAAACCGATCATCGATGAAAATATTCTGATCCAGGCGATCCATAAACTGCTTGCTTAAGTGATCAGCCCGGGGAAAAAAGACATGTCCGATCTCATCGAAACAGTTAATCATGAAAAGGCCAATGCAGACGAATTCGAACAGCTGCGGACTCTGACAATACAGGGGAGCCTTCGTCCGGTTGCGTTAGGATTGAGTGTTCTGTACCTGATTTTCGCCTTCAGCCATCTATTTTTAGTCGAACCCCCAATCGCATATCTGCTTGCCACAATCGCTTTCGGCAGCGCGATATTCTATCTGGCTTTTTTCGCAATTACTTCGCAGCACCGACCAGAAGGGAAAAGGGGGCATACCTGGGCCGGAATTATCGCCTTGGTAGTCCTATTAAACAGTCTCACTCATCTCTATCTGAGCCGGGAGCCGATCCAGACCACCAATCTCATCTTGTTGGCCATCGGCGTCGGCATTTTCTTTTTATCACGCTCATGGTATCTGGTACTTGTCGGACTGATTGGTGCTGGCTGGCTGATGGTAGTCATGTTGATTTCACCCTCGGCGATCTGGATCCACTTCGGATTTGCCCTGTTATCGTCGCTGGTTCTTTCCGGCCTGATCTTCTTTACGCGGCGGAGAAACCTCAGGATCATTGCGCGGATGCAGGTTGAAGGCCGACAGCGTCAGGCAGACCTAGAACATTTTGCACGCGAGGCGGAGAATACCAATCGCAAATTGCAGGAGTTTCTGGACAATGCCAGCGACCTGATCCAGTTCGTTACCCCGGACGGAAAAATACTGTATGCCAACCAGGCCTGGAAAGATTGCCTGCGGTATAACGAAGAGGATTTTAAAGAGATCAATTTCCGGGATTTGATTGATAGTGCTCGGGAAACGGTCTGGCAGGAGGTGTATCATAAAGCCTTAAATGGCGAAGTGATCCGTAATTTCGAAGGTATACTCATCGCCAAATCCGGCAAGAAAGTAATTGTCAACGGCAACATCAATTGCCTTTTTGAGAATGGGAAACCGCTGTACACCCGCAGTGTTTTCCGGGATATATCCCAGATGACGGAGTATGCCGTTGCATTTTTGGAAAACGAGAAACGGATGCGATCTGTAATCGAGAATATTGCGGACGGCGTGATCATCACCAATGAAAACGCCATAATCCAGCTTTTCAATCCTGCGGCGGAAAATATATTTGGTTATACCGAGGCGGAAGTAATCGGTAAAAACGTTAATGTGGTCATTCCCAATCCTCACCAGGTAGTCCATGACGGTTATATCGGTCGATATCTGAAAACACTGGAAAAAAGGCTGGTCGACCATAGCCGGGAGTGTATCGGCCTGAAGAAGGATGGAACCGTTTTTCCTGTTGATCTTTCGGTCAGCGAATTTATAGCCAATCAAAAACGATTTTTTACCGGTATTGTCGTCGATATCACCAAACGCAAGCAATTTGAGAGAGAATTGCATATTGCCAAGGAGGAAGCCGAGTTTGCCAACCTGGCCAAATCCGAATTCCTGGCCAAGATGAGTCACGAACTCAGGACCCCGCTCAACTCCATAATCGGATTTTCGAATATTCTGAATAAGAATAAATTGCTGAATCTCAGTGAGAAAGACCTGCTCTACACCAGCCGAATCCTCGATAACGGAAAACATCTGCTGGACCTGATCAACGATATCCTCGATCTTTCTAAAATCGAAGCCGGAAAATCTACGGTCCAGCCTGAAGATGTCGCGCTGGATGAATTGGTCAATGAAATATTGAATCAGTTTGAGCCCATCGCAATCCAGAAAAAACTGGAATTGCATGCGACTATCCCGAAGCGGATCGCCCCGATCCGAACCGATCGGCGTCACCTGAAACAGATCTTAATCAACCTGGTGGGTAACGCCGTGAAGTTTACGAGTAAGGGATCGGTAACCGTAGAAGTTATTACGGAAGCCGCGAACCATAAAGCCATAGGCTTGCTGGTTTCCGATACAGGAATTGGCATCCCGGAAGATCAGTTGGATTTGATTTTCGAGGCATTCCGGCAAGCCGATAGCTTTCTTACTCGTAATTTTGAAGGAACCGGGCTGGGACTCGCAATTTCGAAATCGCTCTGTGATTTACTCGGATTTACACTTTCGGTCACCAGTGAATCAGGGATCGGCACAACATTCACAATTGATTTGAAAAGCTCGATGGTGAATTAAGCGATCTCATGGTTCAGATGGGAATAGAAGAGGCAGATATGGAATCTCAAAAAGCGCAAAAAACCGGTAAACGAAGAAGTCTGGCGACACTAATCATCTATATTTTTATCCTCATTCCATTTGTGATTCCGCTTCTGATGTTCCTTTTTTGGTGGCTGGCCCCCCAGCAGCCGATGAATATATTTTTAGTAGATAAGTCTTCTATGACTGACCAATACCAGGAGCATCGCTCCGTGAATTGGCTGCTGAACTATCATAAGTTTACTCGTAATGACCATAATTATTACCGCCAGGATATCGACTATTTCGGATTTTTTCCTGAGGCCGATCGGCAATATCGAATTCATGATATTGAGAATTATCCTGACACTAAGCTGGACAGTCTGGCTGAAGCCTACGACATGATCTATTACGCGGATATGTACGGAATCTATCATGATATCTGGTACTTCCAGGCGAACGTAGCCCGCCGGCCGAATCGTCCCGGGGACTTATTGTATGGTGGCATGTCGGAAGCCGAATTAAAACTGATGAAAAAAATGAGGGAATATAACAAACTGATTATCAATGAGTTCAATACCTTTATCGAACCTACTGGAAAGATGATAAGAGATCAGTGGACGGAGGAAACCGGAATTGTCTGGAGCGGTTGGACAGGCCGCTATTTCACCAGCCTGGATTCACTTCAGAACGATGAATTGCCCTACTGGATTGTCGATTCATACCGGGCCGAAAACGGGGGCCGCTGGCCTTTTACAAAATCAGGGATCGTATTTCTGGATAATCACCAGAATGTCGTCGTTTTGGAGAAAGGCACTCATCTCGGGGATGAGGTGCCAGTAATCATTACCGGTGATTATGCCCGTGCGCATTACGGTCTGCCGCGCGAAATACAGTATCCTTTCTGGTTTAATGTGGTATCGGCGGACAGCACCAATCAGATTTTAGCGGAATTCAAAATTGACGTGAATCCGCGTGGGGAATGTACGCTGAAGCGCCATGGAATTCCGCTTCGGTTTCCGGCCGTCGTTCAAAATATTGAATATCCGAAATTCTATTATTTTGCAGCTGATTTCGCCGATAATCCCATCCAGCGAGTTGCTCTGGCCCGCTTCCGGGGGATTCGTTTGTTCCGCAAATCTTTCTACAATAAGAAAAATCCCTCGGAACGTCGTGATTTTTTCTGGGAGTATTATTTCCCGCTTATGTCTAAAATATTAAACAATTATTACCGTGAGATAGCCCGCTGACGGGTTGGAAATGCTACGCAGCCGGAACAGAAGTTTTTAAGAGCCGATTGATGCGGGCTACCAATTCTACCGGAGAAAAAGGCTTCAGGATATAATCGGTAGCGCCCTGTTCCAATCCACGGATGACGTTCTTCTCATTGCCCATCGAAGTCAGAATGATGATCGGCACCTGCTGATAGTCGGAATTATTCCTCAGATTATGCAGGACTTCAAAACCATCCATAATAGGCATCTTGATATCCAGCAGAATCAGTGCGAAGCTGGGATCCGCCAGGGCGGCATCGAGGGCGGATTTGCCATCGCTGAAAATGCTCAATTTGTATCCGGCTTTTTCCAGACGATGCCGGACCAGGGTCGAGATCAGCAGGTCGTCCTCCGCCATGAGGATATTCTTTCTGTTTTTTTGAACCCGGGGTGTTACCGGTACGGATTTTTCAGCAGGAACGTCTTCCGCGAAGAGTGTTTTGACATTGCCGATAGCGGTTTTCAGCGAATCTTCAGGATGGATTTCTGCGACGGTCGCCGAAAATTTACCACGCATCTTGCGGTCATCGGATACAGAAAACTGGATGCTCTGGAAATGCTTCCGAACGGTGTCAAGGATTCCTGTAACTCTGTCCCTGGTCGAATCGGGGAAGAAGATCAGTAGCTTGCCACCCTGGAATCTGGCAATCACGTCCCCGGCGCCCAAATGGCGGCGGACGAGAGCTATGAAGGTCGAACAGATTCTCGGGCAGGTTTTTTGGGAGGTCTGAACCCGGGTGGCTGTATAAGTATCAATGTTGATGATCGATAGAAAGAGGGCGTGATCCGGCCGCCTGGGTTGGTTTTTTAACTTATCAAATGCTGGTGTGAGATCGTTGATGTCGAGCAAATCGAGGGTCTTCGGCATCGGCGCCACGGGTTTATCTTTTTCCAATATACCGGAAATGATCCCGGTTAATTGGTTGATATCCAATGGTTTTTCGAGAAATGCAATTGCTCCCAATTCAAGGGAGCGCTTGCCGAAGTCGGTTTCTTTTTTGCCGGAGAGAATGACCACCGGAATTTTGGCATGGTTGGGATTATGTTTGATCTCGACCAGATAGTCCAGACCGTTGGCTTCGGGTAAAAAGATATCCAGGAAGATTAGCGAGTAATGCTTGCTGATGAGGAAGATATCGGCTTCATTGACCGTCTCGGCGATATCGAGAAGGTAATCGGTGGTACTCAGCGCCGATTGGAGTAAATGGGCGATCAGAGGATCATCATCGATTATTAAAATGCGCGGATATTGACTGTGGGAAGTCTCCAGAATGCGCTTCAGAAGTTCGATGAATTCGGGCAGGTATTTTACCAGGGTCTTTTCGTCAGCTTCCAGGAGGATTCGGGCCGTTTCGGAGAGGTTTGGAAATCCGTAGGAAGTCCCGGAATCCTTCACGTCCCGGACAACCTCACGAATCGACCGGATAGATTCTGAAGATGAAGATGCCAGCTGACTCAGGGCGGTTTCGAGCGCTGCGATCCTCTGCTCCAGACTTTCATAGAAAAGGTGCTTCAAATCATTCATGTAAACAATCTAAAAAATTATCAAACAGATGGGAAATAAAATCTGGACCACGTGGCTCTCGGTTTGAATAATTCTATTGATATTCTGTTCATAATTTCGATATTTTACATAAACAGACAAAAGAATTGAATATCGGGAAAGCACCAGCAAGTAGAAAAAGCATCAGCAGAATCTTTAAACGGAGTATTATCTGAATTCTCTCCGAAACATCGGGCAAGCAATACGGACATTACTGTATGCGATACAGGAAACGTGGATTCCTTACTGGCGGGAGATTTTCAATCGTGAACCGCTGCTGCTGTTCATTGTAACGCTTTCAATTCTGCTTTTTATCCTGGTTCTTCTGTTCGCTGTTTATACGCTGTTACTCCGCTTCTCGAACAATCGTAAGCGGCGCCGCTGGGATAGATTGGAACAAATCTGGCAGGAAAAAATGCTCCAGGTTATTTCCGGAGAAGAGAAGCCAAGGGCGTTATGGCGTCTGGTCGAGAAGAGATATGCTCTCTATTTTATGGAGTACCTTTTCCGCTACTCAAAGAAGATTAAAGGAGCCGAACTGGATATCATTTCCGAATTGTCCGGACCGTACATTCCCCTGTTGATGCGCATTGCACGCAGAGGTGATGCCGAACAGCGTGCCCGGGCGATCAATACATTGAGCCATTTGAATTTAAAAGAATCCATCGGGACAGTCGCGGAGGCACTGAAGGACAAATCCCCGATTGTGTCAATGGTTGCGGCCCGGGTGATTGCGCAGAAACAATACACGCAGTACGCTCCATCGATTGTGGACAATCTGCATCGGTACCGTCCCTGGAGTTCCAACATGCTGGCTTCCATACTGGCGAACATGGGTGCGAAAGCCCTACCTGTCTATCGAAAAGCCCTGGCGGATGAGCGGCGGCCGTTGCCGGTGCGTTCCATCGTCGCCAAAGCGCTGGATTATATGAAGGACGTCGCGTCAGCCGATATTGCCGAAAAGGTCATCCGTGACACCCACAATGCAGAGTTGCTGATCGATTGTCTGCGCTTAATTGCCGATCTCGGAGTGCCGACTCATGCCGAGACGGTACGTCAGATGCTGGAATACGACCATGACATCGTAAAAGCCAGGGCCATTGCCGCGCTGGCGACCGTGGGTGACGAAGGAGACATCGATCGGATTGCCGTATACCTCGAGTCTCCATCTCCCTGGCTGGAGATCGAGACGGCCAGAGCACTGGTGAAATTGGGCGGGCAGGAAGCACTTGAAAAGCACATCCCGGCCGGCAGCGTGGCGCGTGAAGTTGCGGATTTCGTTCTAAAGGAAGGGCGCTCATGATCGTTGAATTTTTACGTTCTCTCAGGGATATAGCGTCCGTTTTCCTGATCGGCTACGGTGAAATCCTCGTCACAATCTTCGGATTTCTCGTTCTATTTTACTTCATTGCGCTGAATTCAACGTATTTGTTTACGACTTTGTTATCCTATCGAACCTTACGCAGATACACACGCCGCCTGAAATCGGTCGATTTCGATGAACTGATTACTCAAACCAATATCCCGGCAATTACTCTGCTGGCCCCGGCGTACAATGAAGAAAGTACCTGTGTCGAATCGATTAAATCGCTGATGTCATTGCGTTATCCCGATTATGATATCATCGTAATCAATGACGGTTCGAAAGATAAAACGCTGGAAACCCTCATTGAGGCGTTTGAACTGGAGCCCGGCGCGATGGCTCCAACAGCCAAAGTAGCGACCGCCAAAGTACGGCAAAAGTATAAGAGCCACAGGTATCCCAATCTCTGGGTGATTGATAAAGAAAACGGCGGGAAAGCCGACGCTTTGAATGTTGGCATCAACTACTGCCGGACATCGCTTTTCTGTGCGATGGATGCGGATACACTGCTGGAAAAGGAGGCGCTGTCCCGGATCGTTCGGCCGTTTCTGGAAGACGAGCGGACTGTTGCCGCCGGAGGCATAATTCGTATCGCCAACGGTTGTCAGGTGGAGTCAGGATCGCTCTCGAATATTCGCCTGCCGCGCAATTATCTTGCCCAATTTCAGGTGATGGAATATCTGCGGGCCTTTTTATCGGGACGGATGGGCTGGGAATCGATGAATGCTTCCCTGATAATTTCGGGCGCCTTCGGAGTTTTCCTTCGCTCCACGGTTGTGGAGGTCGGGGGATACGCCCACGATACGGTCGGCGAGGATATGGAACTCGTCGTAAAATTACATAAATACTGTCGCGCAAATCATATCCCCTATCGAATTACCTTTGTCCCGGACCCGGTAGCCTGGACGGAGTGCCCCGAATCGATGAAAGTACTCGGACGGCAGCGAGATCGCTGGCAGCGTGGTCTCTACGAGGTGCTGACCCGGCATGTGGATATGCTGTTCAATCCGAAATACGGCCGGATCGGGATGCTTGCCTTTCCATACTTTTTCTTCCTTGAAATGCTGGGACCGGTGATCGAATTGCCCGGCTACATCATGTTTTTCATCTACCTGCTGCTCGGGAAACTGGGCGTATTTTATCCGGTCGCGTTCTTCCTGCTGGCGCTTGTATTCGGGATGATATTATCGGTCGCTACCGTCGGACTGGAGGAATTGACCTTTCGCCGTTACCCGCGAACGAGAGATTTACTGCAACTTTTTCTCCTGGCAGTTATCGAAAACTTCGGTTACCGGCAACTGACGACATACTGGAGAATCCGGGGCCTGTTCTCGGCTTTGCGCGGTAAAAAAACCTGGGGCAAAATGGAAAGAAAAGGCTTTACGAAGAAGCCGGCCGATAAATGATTGAATAAGGATTGCATCATGAAGATTTCGCAATTTGGTCGATATGGTTTACTGGTCATCGGAGGAATCCTATTGCTTCTGTCACTTTCTCTGCCGGCCCAGACGAAGGTGGATCCGGACGCTTTGTTTCTGCAGGCGCGCGAACTGGCTTTCGGCGGCGAGCGCCAGAAAGCACGGGATTTGTGCTCGCAAATTCTCGAAAGTTATCCGGATTATTATGATGCGCGGATCCTGCTCGGCCGTCTTTTTGCTTGGGATAAACAGTTCGATGCTGCCCGCCGGGAATTGCTGACCGTTCTGACCGCTAAGCCGGATTATCTTGATGCCCGTCTGGCCGTCGTCGATGTCGAGAATTGGTCGGGGAATTACCAGAGCGCTTTGCGATACCTGGATGAGGGATTGAAATCCTACCCCAATCGCGAAGAATTGCTGTTTAAAAAAGCCCAGTTGCTCGTTAAACTCGAATCAGAATCTACTGCCGTTATCGTGCTGGATCGTCTGCTCGATCTCAATCCTTCCCATCCCGAAGCGCGGTCTTTATATGCACAACTGCGCGAGAAGGGCAAGGTTTCCAAAATCGGATTGAATTACACTTATGATCGTTTTGAAAACACCATCTCGGAATGGGCCTTCGGCGGTCTCAAACAGGACCGCGATCCGTGGCATTTCGCCAGCCTGGATTATTCCCGGCGCACCCGGATCGGTACCGTAATCGGACGCCTGAGTTATGCCTATCGTTTTAAAAAGCAGGGTGCTCAACTGGAACTGGAATCCTATCCGAAAATCCGGCCGGGGACCTACTCCTATGTCGGATTCGGTTATTCCTGGACGGATTTGTTCCCTGATTATCGTTTTGGCGCCGAAATCTTCCAACGTCTGCCGCGTTCGTTCGAGGCTTCGCTCGGCTTTCGTTATATCAGTTTTCCCGGCAGTAAAGTTGGCGTGATCACTGGCTCTGTCGGCAAGTACTATCGCAATTACTGGTTTAATCTCCGTACCTACCTGACGCCCAAGGATGTTTCCTTCTCGCGTTCGTTCTATTTCGAAACCCGTCGTTATTTTGCCAACGCCGAAAACTACCTGACACTGGGTATCGGCTACGGCAATTCACCGGATGATATCTATACGCAGGAAGAGGTTGATTACCTGACTACAAAGAAGATGGGCATCGGCGGTCAGCACAGTCTGGGCAGTTTGACGATTCTGAAATGGGGTATCGGCCTTGAAAACGACGAATGGCGCAAAGATTTGTTTCTCAAACGATGCAGCCTGAGCGCCGGCCTCAGCAGACGTTTTTAGACAATTAAAATCAGGTTTACAATGAAATCTGAAAGAAGATTTGCGGAGAGATATTTTCCGCTGACGCTCAAAAATATTTTCCTCTTTCTCTTTATCTGGGGTTCCATTGGATTTTCGGTGGGAACAAGTACTCTGCAGGGACCCGTACGCTGGCTGGCGGATTTTGCACGCGCACGAGACTACGGGCCGGAATTTGAAAGTTGGGGCGTGCGGATTATTATCCTGTTGCTGGTGGTTTTTACCGGCTGGTTGAGCCAGCAGGCCGTTCGGTCTCTATTGCGCTCAAAATTTAAGCATGTGAAAATCGGCCTACCGGTACTGGCCTTTCTTGGCGCTCTGCTTAGTTTTTCGCTCTGGTTGAGTCCGGCCATGATGCGCGGTGGGGAAGAAGTGAAGATCGAGAAAGGCACCCGTTTATCACACAGTCCGTCAATCCTGCGCCAGGTGAACTTCGATCCGAAGACAGGCATTCTCGCAGCTTCGCCCAAACATCCGTCGCAATTGCTGTCGAAGTTTATTGAATCGGCTGTCCCGAGCATTAGAAGCATCATTCTGCTTGGTCCGATTTTCCTGATTTACGGTATTCTGGCCGGTGGATTTGCCGGCTGGTTAAAGCAGCAGAAAGGAATTCGAACGGCTTATACGCGCAAGGTCTTTCATGTTTTCATTTTCACCATGGCGGGGATTCTGCATTTATTCATGGGGCTAAGCGCAGTGGCATTGTTTGGCAGTGTGATCTTCCTGTGTGTGCTTTACGCCGTTTATCGCGGAGACGGATTTTCCTTTTATGAAGCGATGGCGCGCGAGAAGGATGCGCCGCACCGGACGTTGTTCATCGTCATACCCTTGATTACGACGGCTCTGGGGGGTGTGTTTGCAAATCTGTTTTTCCATAAATTCGCTTTCGTGGCATATATGGCCAGCGGCTGGGGCGACGCCGTCGGAGAACCGGTCGGGTCGAGGTGGGGAACTCATAAATATAAGGTTCCATCGCTTGCCGGTGTACCGGCTCAGCGCAGCGTTGAGGGATCGCTGGCGGTGATGTTTATGAGTATGCTGGGAGTGTTCCTTTCCCTGTTGCTGGCCCACGTACCGTGGCAAACAGCCCTGCTGGTCGCGCAAGCCTGCGGGATTGCAACGGCCTTGATTGAAGCGGTCAGCTCGCACGGACTGGATAATCTAACGGTGCAGGTAGCGGCGGCGGCAACAGCGAGTCTGTTGCTTGGGTAGTCCAAATGGTTCTGTTATGATGCTGATTTTATGTTCGACGGAAATATAATAGCCCGGAAAATGAGGCGGATAGGATTTGCCTTTCTTGTTTTCTTTCTGATACAAGTCCAATCCGTTTTCGGTGCCTGGGGAAAAGACGTTCGGATCATCTCTTTTTCCGGCTTTAAATGGCGCGTCAAGAATTCGGATACAAGAGTGGCGCCGCGCAATAACTTGTTCTCCGATAGTCAGGAAAATGTCCGGGTTGACGATGCGGGCCGTCTGCATTTGAAATTATGCAAGCTTGAAGATAAGTGGCTCGCATCGGAACTTATCTCACTGAAAAGCTTCGGCTACGGAACCTACATTTTCCAGATCAATAGCCGCGTGGACCGGCTGGACCGCAACACCGTCCTGGGCCTTTTTACTTATGACAGTGAAGCGGCGGCGCCCAACCGGGAGATCGATATTGAATTCAGCCGCTGGGGCAAGGACGGCGCGATCAACGCCCAGTATGTTGTCCAGCCGTATCATGAGGATGGGAGCGTGCGGCGTTTCGCGTTTGAATTAAACGGCAGCTTTTCGACCCACGCTTTTACCTGGAACCGCGACCATGTTTTCTTTCAATCCCTGAATGGACACTATCTCCAGCCGCCGACCGAGAAGCACGTGATTAGCCTCTGGAATTACACCGGTAAAAATGTCCCCAGGCGTGGTAAGGAGAAAGTCCGTATGAATCTCTATCTGGTCGATGAAAGTGGCCCTTCCGACGGCAAAGAAATCGAAATCGTGATTGAGAAGTTTATCTTTGTGCCCGAAGCAAAATCGTTTCTGCCCAATTTCCTGTCGCGCTGAATAAGGTTTATGGGACCATGATCCCATAAACCGTTTAAAAATATTACCGGCAGGATATAAGCAATTGGAAGTTTGTGGTTGCCATGATAAATTCCTTGTTGTGAACGCTATACGAAATCACGTGAGTATTAAAATAAGAAAAGTGAAGAAAGAAATTTTTAGTTATAGAAAAAGGCATATAGTCAAGTTTTTAAAAATGTCGTGTGGATATATTAATACCCAAGTAAAAATGAATAATTCTTTGAATCAGGCACAAATTCTTTTGTAATAGTTAATAATGTAGCATAACATATTTATAGGAGCGTGCATTATTGGAAAAGAACGAAATGGAAAAGGAAAATAGCAGAGATAAAGCCACAAATTCCGAGTCAGAATTTTATATTCAGTGGCATATAACCGACTTATGCAATTTGCGATGTCCACATTGTTACCAAAAAGAATTCAGTAATGACTCTGAACTTAATCTCTCTCAACTAAAGATAATTGCTGATCAAATCATCGCTGCATTGAAAAAATGGAATACGAAAGGAAGAATTGCATTAACCGGGGGTGAACCCTTTCTAAAGAAAGAATTATTCCCAATTCTAAAATATTTAGAAAATAGCGAATACATTTGGAGAATTGGAATATTAACAAATGGAGTCTTGATAAAAGATGAGATAATAGAAAAACTTAAATCTTTAAAAAAGTTATATTACATCCAAATCTCATTGGATGGCGCTACAGAAAAAACTAACGATTTCATCAGAGGTAAAGGATCTTATAAAAGAGCAATTGAATCTTTTAGGCTTCTCCAGGAGCATAAAATAAACAGACGACTGATGTTCACTGTCCATAAAAAGAATTTTCAAGAAGTTCCATCTCTGATTGATCTTGTAATTAAGGAGAATATAGACACACTTACAATCGAGAGATTTGTTCCTGAAGGAAAGGGCGCTGAATTTAGGGATTGGTTTCTCTCTAAAAATGAAATTTACGAACTTTTTCAGCAAATATATCGGCGGGCTGAAATGGAATATCGAAAAGGAACATCACTAAAAATAATTAAATATCGTACTTTATGGGCACTATTAAATCCTGAAATAGCAAAAAAACCTAATGTTCCTTTGGAGATTGATCTAGGAGGAATGTGTTCGATTGGAATGGATAGCCTTACAATACTTCCTGATGGAACTGTTCTTCCGTGTAGAAGGCTACCTATTCCTATTGGAAATTTGTTGAAAGATTCTATATTTAAAATATGGTACACATCAGATATTCTCTGGAAGATAAGAGATAAAAATAATTTACATGGAAAATGCAAAGGATGTGAGCTGATACCAAGGTGTAGCGGATGCAGAGCGATTGCCTACGCTATGACCGGGGATTACCTAGCTGAGGACCCACAATGTTGGAAATAGATCGGGTACTGGAATTAAAAGAAGAGTTCATACTATATAAATTAGATATAGATGAAGGGATGTTTTGGCTATTTAATATTGAGAATGGAGATTCATTTAAAATAAATGAGACTTCTTATTGTATATTATCCATGTTTGACGGGAATAAAAAAGTAGGAGAAATACAAAAATATCTCTTAGATAAATATAAAGATGTAAATACTGAGGCAATAGTAAAGGATTTCATTGAATTAGTGCAAAAGATGGAAAATGAAAATATCTTTAAATAGAGGAGTTTCAGCGATGGAAGAACCCAAAAAAAATATTGAAATTGGTGATCCTTATAAGAAACCGGAGTTTGAAAAGGAAAAAGAACTAATTTTTCCTAAGGAGATCACTGAAAAGTTTAATGGTGACAAGTACTGTCTCCAATGCAGTAGCTGTCATGGCTGCAGATAATAACATAACGAATATTGAAATCGCAATTCAGCACAGTGTTATTGCACTTATCAGAGTATTTCGAGATTTCCTTAACAAGAATATAGAACTCGCTAGAATTTGCAGGTTAGCTGTTCTTTTAAAAGAAAGTGGTGTAAATCCTGGTTCAGATTTGTACAAAAAACTAGCATTATTATGCATTGAAATGCAAAAAGACGATGGCGGATGGTCAGATGTACTTGAATCAATATGGTGTATTCTACTTCTAAATATTTTTGATGAATTCCCTGATCCTATAAAAAAAGCATATAAATGGTTAAGTGGACAATCCAATGATAACGGTGGTTGGGGTAATTCTATAAGAGACTCGGCTCGAATTCCAAATACAGGACTTCTATTATATTTTCTACCTCAGTTATCGTCTTCTAAACATATAAATTGGCTAGAAAATAAATGGATAGATGAATTCAAATTGCAGCCATGTCTTACATATAAAGCAGCATTTACATTATTAGCGTTAAGAAAAAACAAGTACAATATAAATAATCAAGATATTATCACAAATGCTTTACAATGGCTCTGTACCCAGCAAAATAGTGATGGTGGATGGGGACCTTGGAAAGAACATCCTATCGGAAGCGACCCATGGTGCACTGGTATTTGTATGGTTGCTATTCAAGAATATCAGAATAAAATCTCACAGCAAGTTCTTGCAAATGCCCTTAAGTGGTTATTAGAGAATCAACTTCCAAATGGACTCTGGCGTTATCATTATATTGAAGAAGGAAGTTGCTGGGCACTTTACTCTTTAGTAAGAGGATATCGGTTATTAAATGACTGTAAAGTTGGTTGATAATTTAGAAAATACGATTATTGAAAACATAAGGGAAATTCCTGAGGTTCCCATTTCTCTTTTATTATCAGGCGGCATCGATTCTTCTCTTATTTTAGCACTTATTCGAAAGGTCTATCCAAATCTACCTATCTCAACATTTACCCTCGCGAAATCAGGGGACTATCCAGATATTATCTATGCGCGTGAAGTTGCGAAATTGTTTAATACAAGACACAATGAAATAATCATATCTGATCGTGAACAGAAAAATTTTAAGGATCAATATGATAAGATTAGACGATATAATTTCAAGGGTGACGTAAATGTTTATATACTTTGCTCTTATGCCAGAGAATACAGCAGAGTAATCGTCACCGGTGATGGGGGAGATGAATGTTTTGGAGGATATTGGCTTCATGAAAATCCATTAGGGCATAAGGAATCAGGCAAAATAAGATCATTTGAAGAAATACATCCCAAAGCAAAAATGTATTTAAAAGAAATGTTTAACATGGGGTTTAGAGATTTTCTATTCAAAGAAAAATCACAAAAAGAAGATTATAATACGGTTTGGGAATATTTTATAGAGATCATGGCTCCTCAGCATCTTGCGCCCTTGCTACATACAGCATCCATTTTACAAGTTGAAATTTATACTCCGCTATTCTCAAAAAGACTTATAAATTTCATAAGAAATCTACCCTATACTAAAAGAGTTAGTAGAAAGATTGAAAAAGAGTTGGCTCTATTGTATTTACCCAAATCGATCATAGAAAGAGAAAGCATAGGATTTGATGCAGTATTAAGATAGGCTAATAGTGAAAATCAAATTATTACTATGCTCATGTGAAATATGGATTTTAGTTAGATCTATCGGTTACTGGTAAAAGTATGCAATGTGAGAATAATTTTTTTTAATTTTCCTATCCTGAGTTACTATTTATGTTTAAAACTGTGGCATCGAGGTTGAACAATGGATTCGTCGTTGTATTATTAAAATGGATCTTTAGAATAGGGGCAATAAAATGAGCGGGAGATATACTCGTGAAGAAATGATTGAATGGTTAAAAAACTACTTCCAAAAAGAGAAGGATTTTCCAGTAAAAGACATAGTAGATTACCCTGATGATTTGGGGCCTGTTCGAGTCCCGTTACATTGTTTGAAGAAAGAAAATGAAAAAATTATTGATGAATCTGTTGTTGACTTCACTATATATGACACTGTATTAAAAAGTCAATTTTTTCCTGAAATAGAAATAGAAAGTATTGCAATACAAGAAGCAGCTCCGGTGACTTTCTATCAATATTATTTCCCGAAAGCAAGGATATATTTTGCATATCCTGATTATATAAAAAAGGATTCTGAATTCGATGGGATTGTGAGGATATGTAAGAAAAGAGGGATAGGTCTATTAGAGGTTTCAAGAGAAACTGGAGTTATGGAAAAGGCATTGTCCCACACTTTGGTAACTCAATTTTTAAATGCAATTAATAATAGTGAGACTACTCGAAAATCATTTAATGAAATAATAGGAGATTATTTAGAAAATTACATTATTTACCTTGTATATTATCCCGATCCTGATTATAAAAGAAGAGCGATCATACGAAGAAAAACCAATGATGCAAAGGATTTAATAAGTTTTTCTTTGATTGATAAATTAAGCGAACTCACTAATATTTGCTACAAGGACGATTTGATTGAACTTTCATTAAAATATCGTCAAAAATCAGGGAATGATTGGGAAATTGCTGAAAAAGTAGTTAAAGATTTGTGGGAGAAATATCTAGATTTAGAATATCCTAACATTCAAAGAAGAATTGAAAATATTTTGCAAAAGGATGAAAGATACCGCGAACATTTTGTCCACCAATTTCAAGTATTTTTAATTGGCGCCTATATTTTGGATAAATTATATCCTGAAATAGGTTCTCAATACCAAGAAAAATATAAAAGTAATATTGAGAATGTTTGGCTAGCCGCATCTACATTTCATGATTTTAATTACGGTCTTCAAAATTTTGACGCATGGCTACTCCAATATTTCAAAGAAACTCTACGGATAAGCAGTATACAAACGAAAGAAAATTTGAATATTTTTAATTTAGATTCTGCAATGATTCGAGAAACATTATATGATAAGTTATTAAAAATAATCACTCAATTTAATTGCACATTGGATAAAGATGATGAAGAGAAATTAATTAAATATTTTTATGAAAAAACAGTGAGAGATAGAAACCATGGTGTTTTAAGCGCAATTTCAATTCTGAAATTATTTGAAGATAAAACCAAAGAACATGAAAACAATACTGAGTATAGTTTATGGGGAGAAGAAGGGATTTTACAGGCAGCCTTAGCAATCTGTATCCATGATGAAGATATTTGGGAGTCGCTTTGTGGATGTCTAGGATATCGTAGAAGTCCGAGCAAACTTCCAGATAATGAAGATGATTGCATAAAAAAATGTGGAAGAGATCTGTGGACTGATAAAAAAAGTCGAATATATAAAGAAAAAATATCTGATGGTATATCTAGCGAAAAGATTAAGGATTATAAATGTGAAAGTTGGGAAAGATTCCTAATGAAAAAAAGAATTATAAAAGAAATCAGTTTCGAAGAGTATCCTATTGTTTTTTTGTTAATATTATGTGATACAGTTCAAGATGAAGGAAGGATTATAAGTTCATATGAAGGATTAACTAATGATAGATCGTCACTTGACAATATTGTCTTTAAAGACAGTGCAAAAAGTACTTCTATATCCATAAAACTTATAAGTGAGAAACAGCAAGAAAAAGAGGATGAAGTTGAAAGAGTTTCCTGGTGTTTGAAAGATGAGAGATTTGAAATTTGTATTAATAATGAATGTAAAATATTAAGTGGTAAAAGATGAAAATTTGCTTTATAAGCAAATACCCACCCATCGAGGGTGGCATCTCTGCAAAAACCTACTGGATAGCACATGGACTTGCAGAGATAGGTACTGAAGTTCATATCATAACCAATAGCAACTGTGTTGAAAAGGAATATCTCATCGACGATAATTCATCCGAAGTGAAAACCAATTTATTTATTCATTATATCGATCCCGAAATCCCCTGGCATATTCCTTATTCAAAGTTATATATATCCAGTTTACTGGATAAGACTTTAGAAGTAATCGATAAATACAAGATTGATCTCATTGATACTAATTATTTAATTCCTTACGGCATTGTTGGTTATTTGGCTTCAAAAATCAGTGGAATCCCTTATATAGTCAGACATGGTGGGAGTGATTTAGCAAAATTTTTGAAACAAGGAATTTTTAGTTCTTTGTTGGAGAATGTTATTAGGGATGCAAGGGCTGTAATTACGGACAGCAACAACGAAAATCTTTTTAAGAATACAAATGGAGTCATATATAAGCTTCCCAGGTATATTCCCGATGAAAGGCATTTTAAGCCTGCATACGCTGTACGAAAAGTCCCAACTTTTGCTTATATAGGGAAAATAAATTATTATTGGAAACAAAAAAGCCTTGATAAGATAGTTACATTGTTTTCCGGGATTAAACAGGAACATAAATTGCAGTTTGTTGGTCAAGGTAATGGTTTTAATGATTTTTCGGATTTTGTTAATCAATCTGGCTTGGGATTTTACGAATTTAAAAGATTCATACATCCGGAGAAAATGCCGGATTTGCTGAATAGCATTGACTTCTTAATTTACTTCTGTCAGGATAGTCCAATAAAGGATTTTTCAAACGTTATTTGTGAAGCTTTGTGGTCTGGTGTAACGATAATAACAGATAAAACCATGGACTTTAATGAATATTTGGATTATGTCGAATTAAATCCTAAAAATCAGATTATCAGAATTGACTTGAATAATGCTATAGCTGCAAGAAAAAATATTTGTAGTTTAATCGAGAATTGGAATGGTCCAGTTCGATTCCAGAATACAATAAATTACAGATTTGATAAATATATACGTGATAATTTGATTTTATTTAATGAGTGTATATCATAGAACATATGTGAATTTCATATACGTTTCGAGCATTATCGGATTAATCGGGGGTCGGTGTATCCAGGTAGACCGAGGGCAGGCAGGGAGCCGGGCATTCGATTACCCGCATGGCGCGCCATTTTCCACCGCGAAAACGCAGATAGAAACCGATCCCAAGGCTGCTGATATAGATTGTGGCGATGACCCATCCGACATACAGATTCGTTTTCAAAACAGCTAAAGCGATATAACTGGGAATCACAAAAAGGAACAGGGACAGCCCGAAGATCATGACCATCACAAAGCGTGTATCGCCGGCGCCTTTGATTGCATTGGAAAAGATAAGATTGAGGGCATCGAAAAGGGAATAGACTGCCACAAAACGCAACAGAATACGAATGATTTCGCGCAATGTCTCGAACTCCTGCGGATTGGATTTTGCGCCGAAAGCGCGGATGAAAATCCCGGGAGCGAACACATACAGAACTGCAAAAGTAGCCATAAAGAGGAACGTGATATGAAAACCCGAGTAGGCGCTGCGGGCGGCGAGATCGGGATTGTTATCCCCTAAATAGTTGCCGACTTTTACCGAAACCGCGATCCCGATCCCGAGCATCGGCATGAATGCCAGGTTATTGATGTTGAAGGCTATGTTGGTGGCGGCCATGGAGGTGGTGCCCAGCCGGCCCATGATCATCAGGAAAGTGGTAAAACCGGCGATATCGAGAAAAAACTGAATCCCGTTTGGTAATCCGTAGCGCAGGATGCGCGTAAACAGGGCCGGGTCGAATCGCCAGCCGGAGAGTATCTTGTATTTATCCCGGTATTTTTTACGGTAGATGAGGAGCAGATAGAGGGTGAAGGCCGACCAGGCCGATAGAACCGTTGCCAGGGCGGCTCCGCGAACTCCCATCGCCGGCAATCCCCAATGACCGAATATCAAGGCATAATCCAGAACTATGTTTACGGCCGTCGCGGACATGTTGATCCAGACCAGCGGCCAGGTTTGTCCGCGGCCCGAGAAAAAACTCGAAAAAGCCGCCGTGGCCAGCGCCGGAAAGGTACCGAGGGTCAAAACCTTGAAATAGACGACTTCATAGGCATAGACCAGCCCGCCGTGGCCGATAAGGGTAAATATCTCTTCGGCGAAACTGCGCAAGACTAACAGCGTGGCGGCGCCGATGATGCTGATGTAAATGCCCTGCCAGATAGAGGGGCCGATGTGTTGGGGCTGCTTGGCGCCATGATATTGGGCCACGAAAGTATTGATATAGCTGACCGTACCCAGGAAGAGACACATGATCGTGAAGTTCAGCAGGCCGGAAGGCATTGAGGCGGCTATCGCCTCGGGTGAGTGCCAGGTCAGGAACAATCGATCGACAAAATGCTGGATTGACCAGGCGCTGGTGCTCAGGATCAGCGGAACGGCGAGAGTTAATATTTCCCGGTATCCGCCAGTAGAATTCCAGCGATGTTTGAGGTAAATTTGCGGTTGAAATCTCATAATGACGCACTCTTCCGAACTCTTTAAAGACCGGGTAATTTACAATGGACGAAGAAGATATAAAACAGAGAGTAAACGCAAATTGAAGGAATTGCTCGATTCATTTCAAGGCTTGAGACGAAACTCAATTGAAGCGGAAAAGCTGCGGATCAAGCCGAATTACAGGTTGTTTTAAGGGCAAAGGAATTGTAATTTTTCCGGGTCCTATGGATGGATATTCCCGGGTAAAAAAATATGAACGCCGAAGAAAAGCAGAAAATAATATATCAATTGAGCCGCTGGATCGAGATAGCCCGTGTGGGAGAGCAGGGCGAGAAACTGATTATCGAAGGTTCAACAGTAGCCGACTATTCACTTCCGCAGATTCGGCGGGCTACCCGGGAAATAGTCCATTCCATAAGCAAGATAATGATTAATGGTCAGGAATATTTCGAGGTAATTCCGGGACGAAAGCGATTCCGGATTCCTCATCTGAATTTGATTCTATTCTTGTTGACCATCGTCTCGACGCTTTTTGCCGGGGCGCTCATGGAAGGTGTGAATCCGCTCAAGAATCCGGCCTTGATCGCCCGGGGCATTCCTTTTTCAATCACATTAATGTTGATTCTGGGTGTTCATGAATTGGGCCATTATATCTTTGCACGTAAACATCATGTGGATGCAACCCTGCCGTATTTTATCCCGGCGCCCACGATTATCGGGACTTTCGGCGCCTTTATCAAAATGCGCAGCCCGGTGCGGAACCGGCGGGCGTTGGTGGAGATCGGTGCCGCCGGACCGATCGCGGGATTCCTCGTAGTTTTACCGGCGCTATTTATCGGACTATCACTTTCGCAAGTCGTCCCCTCCAGCGGCGAGGCCGGAATTCAGCTGGGCGAATCGATCATGATGAAAATCGCCACCTGGATCGTGCATCCCGGGCTGGGAGAGGAGATGGACGTTATGCTGCATCCGGTTGCCTTCGCGGCCTGGATCGGCATGCTGGTAACGATGCTTAACCTGTTGCCGATTGGACAACTGGATGGCGGACACATCGCCTTCGCTTTGCTGGGCAGATGGTCGATTCGGGTTGCCTGGGGAGCATTGGGCGCCATCCTGATCCTGAGTATCTTCAGTCTGAATTGGCTGGTGTGGGCGCTGCTGGTCTTTTTTCTGATTAAAGTAAAGCATCCGCCGATTTACCCGGATTTGTCTCCGCTTAGTAAAAGAGAAATTTATATAGGAATCGCGGCGCTTGTAATTTTTATCCTGACCTTTGTGCCGGTGCCCTTTAAAGTATAAGGAATATGAATTCACAGCAATCTTTGGATTTACGGCTAAATAAAAAAGCAGCACCTCGCAAACTTGGGATTCTTTATATCTTACCGGCGATACTCGTCGGATTTGTGATCGCAATCCTGTCTTTTTATATCCTATTATTATCCACTCCGCTCAAGAAAAGCGCGGCAGAGCCGATTATAATTATAGCGAGAGGATCGTCGCTGAATGCGATCGCGATCAAACTCGAACGGGAAGGCGTAATCGAAGATGCGCGCACGTTTATGCTCACGGTCCGCCTGATGGGCAAGAGCACCCGGATTAAAGCCGGAAAATTTCACCTGGGAAAGGTGTCGAATTACCATGATCTGATGCGGCTGCTGCTGAATTCACAGGCCTATTATGTCAGGATTACGATCCCGGAAGGCTACAGCATTCAGGATATAGCGCGCGTTCTTGCTTCCAGGATGAATTGTACGGTGAACGAGTTTCTGGACCTGGCTTATCGCCGTAGACTCGCCGATGAATTCGGCATCGAAGCCGGCAGTCTCGAAGGCTACTTGTTTCCGGACACCTATGAACTCAACGAATGCGATTCGGCTGAGGTGATTATTCGTAAAATGCTGCGACGATTTTTTGAAGTCGTCAATGAGCCTCTACGAGAGGAGATCCGAAAATCAGGAAGAAATCTGCACGAAGTCATCACGCTGGCATCGATTGTGGAGGGCGAGTGCATGATCGATGCCGAGCGGCCTGCCGTGGCTTCCGTTTACCTGAACCGGCTGCGGATCGGAATGAAACTGGATTCGGACCCTACGATTCAATACATCATCCCTGAAGGTCCCCGGCGTCTTTTGAATATGGATCTGGAAATTGATTCGCCGTACAACACCTATAAATATGGCGGCCTTCCGCCCGGACCGATCAATAATCCGGGATTGAAATCGATTCTGGCATCGATCCGGCCGGCGGATACCAAATATCTGTACATGGTTGCAAACGGAGATGGCGCACATACGTTTACTGTTTCTTACGAGGAGTTTTTGCGGGCGAAACAAAAATTTCAGAAAGTGAGACGAACAATTCAGAAAAATCAGAAGGGCGGCAGCCATTGAATTCATTAGTAGGCTTAAATCCGGAACAGCGTAAAGCAGTCGAATATATTGAAGGCCCGTCGTTGATTTTTGCCGGAGCCGGCAGCGGCAAAACCAAGGTTCTTACTCATAAAATTGCCTATTTGATAGAGAACGGCATCGTCGCTCCGGAACATATTCTGGCCGTCACTTTTACCAACAAAGCCGCCAAAGAACTGCGTAGCCGCGTTGAAAGTTTCATCGGGAACAAGGTGCAGGCCATGACCGTGGGAACCTTCCACAGCATCTGTGCCCGCATCCTACGGCGGGAGATTGAGCATCTGGGGTACGCCCGCCAGTTCAGCATCTATGATGAAGACGATCAGAAAGCGCTGTTGAAAAAGATTGTCAGCGACCGATCTATCATCCTGGAGGGCACAACTGTTAAAAATATTCTGTCGCGGATTTCACTGCTGAAGAACCAGATGATTGCGCCCGAGGATTTCGAACCACGCCCGGGATCGATTTATGAGCAACAGGTGAAGTTACTGTATCCTTTATACCAACAGGCCCTGCAGAAACTGGACGCTCTGGATTTCGACGACCTGCTGATTCTGCCTCTTAAAATATTTGACCAGTACCCCGAGGTCTTGAAAAAGTACCAGCACAAATACCGTTTTATTCTGATCGATGAATACCAGGATACGAACCGTCCGCAATTTCTGTTTATGGAGATGCTGGGGCGCTCGCATAAACATGTCTGTGTGGTCGGCGATGATGATCAGAGCATCTACAGCTGGCGGGGAGCGGATATCGAAAATATTCTGCGTTTCGACCGTGTCTTTCAGGGCTGTGCGGTTTTCAAACTGGAACAGAATTATCGTTCGACGAATAACATCCTGAAGGCTGCCTCGGCGGTGGTCCGCTGCAATCAACTGCGGGCCGATAAAACTCTCTGGTCGCAGAAGGAAGACGGGGCTTTGATTACCAAAATCGATGCGGACAACGAATATGACGAGGCCGCCCGCATCGTGAGCAATATCCAGAACGAAATCCACCGCGCCAAGCGCAAGTTTAAGGATTTCGCCATTCTGTATCGAACCAACGCCCAGACCCGCGTACTCGAGGAAATATTCCGCCGCAACAACATTGTTTATACGATCGTTGGTGGTGTGCGTTTTTACGAGCGAAAAGAGATCAAGGATCTGCTGGCCTATTTCCAGATTTACTCCAATCCGAAAGATGATATCAGTTTTCGACGGATCATCAATATTCCGCCGCGAGGGATCGGTAAAACAACCCTGGGCGAGCTGGAAAAATATGCGCAGGAGAATAACCTTTCGCTATTTGACGCCCTTGAATACATCGACGCCCTGGAGGTCGGGTCACGTTCCACAAATGCCTTGAAGAGTTTCCGGGATTTGGTGCGGCGCTCGCAGAGTTTACGCCAGTCTGTCTCCTTCGAGGAGTGGTCGCGGGTGGTCATCGATGATCTCGGTATTCGCAGCTACTATAAAGAGAGCGGGGGAGAAGAAGCCCGGCAGCGCATGGCGAATATCGATGAATTTCTGAACGACATTTCCGATTTCTGTTCGAAAACCGATGACCCGAACCTGGAATCGTACCTGGAAACCGTATCCCTGGCGAGCAGCATCGATGTATGGGAAGATGAGAAAAACGCCGTATCCATGATGACCCTGCACAGCGCCAAGGGGCTTGAATTTCCGGTTGTGGGAATCTGTGGATTGAACCAGGGGCTGCTGCCGCTTAACCGCGACAACTCTGAGAAAGCCCTTGAAGAGGAACGCCGCCTGTTTTATGTCGGTCTGACGCGTGCCAAAGAGAAGGTCTTCCTGACCAGCAGTCAGAGCCGCAGTATCGCCGGGGAGACCCAATTCGCCTCCGAATCGATTTTCATGCGCGAGATTCCCGAAGAACTGATTACCCGGGGAACTGCCCTGGAAGGCGTGGTCGCGCCCCGATCTTCCCGAAAACCCCGTCGCTACGCCGCCGCTTCTGTCTCATTTGATGGAGAAAGCCAGACCGCATCCAGACCGGCGAAACCGGGAACCGAGATCAAACCCGGAAGTCTGATTTCGCATAAGATTTTCGGAATTGGAAAAGTTCAGGAAATGCAGGGCAGCGGACAGAACGCCCGTCTGCGGATTTATTTCAAGACGGAAGGGATGAAGACGATTATTGCCCGGTATGTCAAACCGGTTAGCAGATGAACGGGTGCGAATTCGCTACAGGGAATCCGGATTGGAAATAAATCCGGTCTGGTTGACATCCTCGATCTGGCCGGTCATCCCGTCCAATTTGAAAACCACCCAGTAGTTGCCGGATGTGCCGACCGGCAGCGTGTATAATTTCAGAAGTTTATCACCATTGTAGATCTTGACTGTGACATTCCCGCGGGAGAGTGCGTCGCCGGATTTTTCGTCACGGCCGCTGTAGTTGTGAACAGCATAGGTATAATTCCCCGGATCAATGTCACGGATTGTGATGGTTTCCGGACCGAAAGAATTCCGGTCGTCACAATCCAGGTACTTTTTGCCGTTGATCAGTGTTGCGCGGTTCCAATAAAGGTGGAAGTCCGGCTGGCCCGGATTCGGACCCTTCAGATGAGCGTCGAGGTCGATGGGAAAACGATCCCAGGTCAGCACGATCCGGTAGTCTTTCGGCGGGACGATTTTACTCAGTACGGAATGGACGGTCCGCGGAAAGTCCTGAATTATATCGACTTCGTATTTATCGGAAATATAGGCGCCTTTCCCGATAAAAATTATGTAACGTCCTGGGTCGACCGGGAGCGTGAATTTTCCCTCGTTATCGGTGATAGTCCGGCCGACGATCTCGCGCGTATCGCGGTTTTTGGCGATCACCAGGGCCGTCTCGACCGGATTACCGTTCATCGCGTCAATCACGGACCCGTAAACAGCCCGCAGGTTCGGAAAGGTTTTGTTGATTTCGATAATATTCTGGGTGCTGCCTTCGATTTCAAGGGCGAGCCAGGCCAGGCCTTTGGCATCCCCGGTGATCGTGACCGTCTGAATTTTCTGGTCGTTCCTGATGATATCCACCCGGGCTTCGGAGCCTTCGAAAGCTGAGGCCATATCATTGGAAAGAAAGAAATCGGCATCATCGAAGCCTTCCTCACAAAACTTGCTTTTGATCCAGAGCTGGTAAATGCCCGGACTGAACTTGCGGACCGTGAAAATCTCCTTGCCGATTTCCGGATCATCTGAGACATCTCCGGACGCAAGGACGTATTGATTGCTGCTGGTTCCGGGGAGGCTTCCGGGAAGTGCCTCGGCTACGTTCGGATCGTTGCCGGGGAGCAGGAGCACGGCTTCCAACTCCGCCGAGAAACTCGACCAGCTCAGTACAATTTTAAAATTCCCTTCCGGCAGAGGTTGTTCTGCGGAAAGCAGAGAGAAAGAAACCAGGCAGCAGATCACTATTCCTGACAGCGCACTAAGAGATCGTCTTTTATTTCTCATATTTTCATACCATCTTCGAGCAATTTTCATAGGTGTTGGATGTGTAGTTTATATATTAGTTGTCTTCATCCGCAGGTCTGTAAAATTCCCTTACTGTGAGGTGATTAATCTCAAAGCAGGGGCATGCTATCAAAAAACGCTCGATATAAAATCCTAGTCGACGAGTGCTCTTTTTCGCTTTGTCAGTATGAAATCCCGCGCAATCGAATCGCAGAGTTCATTCCACTCGTGCCCGGAATGTCCCGCCACGTAGTACCATCGGAGATCCGGATGACTCAACCGATCGAGCGTCTGCCACAAATCCTGGTTTTTAACCGGCTTTTTACCCGCCGTAATCCAGCCTTTGCGTTTCCAGTTGCTGATCCATTCGGTGATTCCCTGGCGCACGTAGTTGCTGTCGGTATGGATTTCAGCGCTTTCGCCCGGTTCCAATGATTGCAGGGCTTCGATGGCGGCAATCAATTCCATGCGATTATTTGTGGTGTTCTCCTCGTAACCGCCCCATTTTTTCAGAATCTTGCCGTCAGCAAGACAAACAACACCCCATCCTCCTGGACCGGGATTGCCAGAACAGGCTCCGTCAGTGTAGAAAACTTTCATGCAAATAATTTAATAAAGCGATAAGGAAAAACCAGCGAATAATCCGGGACGGATCAACTGATTTCGAAGTGAACCATTTTCGGTTTGACGAGTTCCAGGTAATCGAGAAATTTCATCCGGATGATTTCGGTATGGTTGCAGGCGTTAAAGCCAATCAGGTCGTTATCCTGTAAATCGGTGGAAAGATACGTCGATAAATCGTATAACAGGCCGAACGGCGGCATGGCCCCTGTTTCGCAATCCGGGAAGAGTGTGCGGAATTCATCTTCCGAAGCCATCTCAATCTCCTCGGTGCCCATTGCCTTGGAAAAGAGATTGAAACTCACGCGATCATTGGCCGGTAACACAGCCAGAGCGAATTTCCCGTCGATTTTTACGACTACGGTTTTAACGATAATCTGACCGGAGAGGTGCGTACTGGATGCCACGCGCTGGGCTGTGTAGGCCTTCGAATGCGGAATGATTTCATACTTGACCTTGTTTTCGTCCAAAAACTTTTTAAGACGTTTGGTTTCCGGCATGGTAAGCCTCCTGTTTTTACTATTACGCTTTGAATATATATGCTGAACATCATTTTCGCAAGTTAGCGAGGTCATTTTCGTCAAAATCGTTGAAAATAAATGCTGTTTGCGATTCATAATCTTTATCTTTTAATCGCTCTCTAATATTTATAAATTAGAGCCTTGATAAATCCGGATTCGGGTTATCGATGAACACATAATCAATCATTTTGCAGAAAGGAGACCGATATGCCCATTGTAAATCATGAAAAATATATTCAAATGCTGGAAAAGGCCCATGTTGAGGGCTATGCCTATCCGGCCATCAATGTTACCGCGACCGATACCATGAATGCTGCTATCGAAGGTTTCGCAAAGGCGAACAGCGACGGTATTATCCAGGTTTCGACCGGCGGCGGCGCCCATGCCAGCGGTAACCTCAAAGACATGGTGTTGGGTTCCATCATTCTGGCCGAGCACGCCCACCGCGTGGCCGCAGCCTACGATGTCAACATCGCCCTGCATACGGATCACTGCCAGACCGATAAAATCGATACTTTTCTGAAACCGCTCATTGCGGAAACAGCCCGGCGGCGAGCCGCGGGGCAACCGAATCTGTTTCAGAGTCACATGTACGACGGCAGTGCGGTTCCGCTCAAAGAAAATATGCAACATGCCGTCGAACTGTTAAAACTATGCCACGAAAACGAAATCATTCTCGAAGTCGAGGCCGGAGTCGTCGGCGGCGAGGAAGACGGTGTCAACACTGAGGAAGTCGGTAAGGAAAAATTGTACACGACACCCGCCGATATGCTCGCCGTCTATGAAGCCCTCAGCCAGATCAAAGGCGCCCGCTATATGTTTGCGGCGACCTTCGGTAATGTGCACGGCGTGTACAAACCTGGCAACGTGGTGCTGAAGCCGGCTATTTTAAAGAACGGTCAGGATGCAGTAATGGCGAAGTACGGAAAAGACGCCCGCTTCCTGCTCGTGTTCCACGGCGGTTCCGGATCGACGATTGAGGAGATACACGAGACGCTTCTTTACGGCGTCGTCAAGATGAATGTCGATACGGATACGCAGTATGCCTTTACCCGCGGCGTGGCGGCGCACATGTTTGTAAATTACGACAAGGTATTGAAGGTTGACGGTGAAGTCGGTGTGAAGAAACTGTACGATCCGCGTGCCTGGTTGAAAGCGGGTCGCGTTACCATGGCGGATCGCGTCGTACAAGCCTGCAACGATCTCAAATCCACCGGCAAATCGATGGGGCGCTGACACGCCTTTTGAGTTCGTTTTTTAAATCAATATTCTTCTCCTGATTTACACGCGTTTACGGGTAGGTCAGGAGAAGTTTTTTCTGAAGGAATTATGTTCTTATACCAGGAAAATCAACACTATTTTGCCCAGATTGCCGGCGAAATGGAATCTCTCGGCGAACAGGAATTGACAGAACTCGGTGCGCACGACAGTTCGCTGGGTTACCGGGGAATCTACTTTCAGGCGGACAGTGAAGCCCTTTACCGCATGAATTACCAGTCTCGGTTGGTGTCCCGCATCCTTGCGCCGCTGATCCAGTTCGACTGTCACAGCACCAAATACCTCTATAAAATGGCCCAAACGATAGACTGGACCAATCTGATCAAACTCGATCAAACCTTCGCGGTTTTTGCCAACGTCGCCCACTCGAAGATCCAGCATTCCAAGTACGCAGCCCTGGTGATCAAAGACGCCATCGTCGATCAGTTTCGCGAACAATTCGAGTTGCGGCCCAATGTCGATAGCCAGAACCCGGATCTCTGGATCGGACTGCACCTGGAAAATGACCGGGCGATGATCAGTCTGGACACTTCCGGCGGACCGCTGCATCGCCGCGGATACCGGGTGCGGGCCGTTGAAGCCCCGATGCAGGAAACGCTGGCCGCCGCCCTGGTACGTCTCAGCGGCTGGTCGGGTGAGGCGCCGCTCTATGACCCGATGTGCGGTTCGGGGACCATTCTGACGGAGGCCCTGATGCACTACTGCCGCATTCCGGCCGCATTTAAAAGGTCCCGTTTCGGCTTCGAGTCTTTACCGGATTTCGATAAAAAATTATGGGTAAAAGTCAAGGCCGAGGCGGATTCGGCCGTTCGGGAGTTGCCCGAGGGACTGATTCAGGGCAGCGATATTTCACCCGCAGCCGTTGAAATTGCGCAAGCCAACAGCCGCAACCTGCCGTCCGGTGCGAGGATCAAATTCCGGGTTAAGGATCTTTTTAAATCGACCGGCATATCCGATGCGGTGATCATCAGCAATCCGCCGTACGGAATCCGGATGGGTGAGAAGGACAGTCTGCCGGCTTTTTATCGGGATCTGGGCGACTTCCTGAAACAGCGGTGTACGAACTCACAGGCCTATATTTATTTCGGTGAACGGACTTACATCAAGGATGTCGGCTTGCGGACGTCCTTCAAGATCCCGCTTAAAAACGGTCCGCTTGACGGGCGCTTGGTGAAATACGAGATGTATTGACGGTAAACAGGCTGCCGGTCGTTTATGGATTTGTTGTGAACGATAAATGAGTTAAGTTTTCAACATGCTCGCTACAATGGTTCGCGCCGTCAAACTGAAATTGTCTGCAACCTGGCGCGTATTCGCGAGTTAAAACCATTATGGATTTGAAGAATTCCTAAAAACAGAGGTAAAATTCAGCTTGTTTGTAGATCTGACGAAAGTATATGTTAAATCCGGTGCAGGGGGCAACGGATGTGTCGCATTCCGACGAGAAAAGCATGTTCCCAAAGGCGGCCCGAGTGGTGGAAACGGTGGCCGTGGGGGCGATGTCATCGTTAAAGTAGACGCCAATTTATACACCCTCCAGGACGTTAAATATCATAAAAGTTATCACGCTAAAAACGCACGGATGGGGCAGGGATCGCGGAAATCGGGTTCGGATGGCGAATCCGTGGTGATACCGGTTCCCCAGGGTACGGTGGTTATCGATGAAGAGACCGGTGCGATTATCGCCGATCTGGTTGAAAAAGAGCAATCCGTTGTCGTGGCGTATGGCGGGCGCGGAGGACGGGGGAATGCCGCTTTTGTCACGCCTTCCAATCGCGCCCCGCGTAATGCCCAGGCCGGCCAACCTGCCGAAGAGAAAAATCTCATCTTCGAACTGAAAGTACTTTCCGATGTGGGCCTGGTGGGCTTGCCGAACGCCGGGAAATCCACCCTGATTTCCAAACTTTCGGCGGCCAAACCCAAAATTGCAGACTACCCGTTCACGACCCTTGTGCCCAACCTGGGAATCGTCAAATACGGCGATTTCCGCAGTTTCGTCATGGCCGATATCCCCGGTCTGATCGAGGGCGCTCATCTCGGGAAAGGGTTGGGACATCGCTTTCTGCGCCACCTGGAACGAACCAGGGTACTGGCCTTTCTGATCGAATCCACCGACGCGGAACCGGAGAAAACCTATCGATTGTTGAATGAAGAATTGGAGCAGCACCTTCCGGAATTTCGGGAAAAACAGCGTTTTATTGTGGTGACAAAATGCGATCTCGCGGAGGAATTACCGATGATCGCGATTGCCGACCTGCCGCTCGTTTCCATCTCTGCTGTTACCGGAATGGGGCTGGATTTATTTGTCGAGACCGCCGTAACACTTTTAAGGAATGTCGAATAATTCGCGCACACTGCTGAGACTTCTTTCCGTCAAAGGGCTCGCCACGCGCAGAATCCTGAGTCTGCACCAAAGTTTTCCCGATCTTGAAGCTGTTTTCGGGGCCTCCGTCAAACGCCTGACAGAAGTTCCCGGAATCGACCTCGGGCTGGCTGACAGAATTTTAACGGAAACGGATGAGAAATTCGTAGAGACGCAGCTGGGCGTTCTGGCAGACGGTCCCTATGAACTGATCTCCATCTTTGACAGCGGCTACCCACCGCGCCTGAAAAAGATCTACGATCCGCCGATCCTGTTGTTTTTGCAGGGCGAATTCAAGGATTCGGATCAGGATGCCGTGGCGATCGTCGGCACCCGGACACCAACTGCGCACGGCCGGGATGCGGCCGAAAACCTGGTGAGGGGGCTGGTCGAGCAGAACATCTGTATCGTCAGCGGCTTTGCCCGCGGTATCGATACGACGGCCCATCGGGCCGCCCTGAAGGCCGGCGGCCGGACGATCGCAGTGCTGGGCAACGGTGTCGATCGTGTATATCCGCCCGAAAATCGCGAACTTGGCAAGCAGATTGTGCAAAACGGCGTTTACTGTTCGGAGTTTGCCTTCGACACAAAGCCCGAAGCCTCGAACTTCCCGCGCCGCAATCGTATCATTTCCGGCCTCAGTCTCGGGACGGTTGTGATTGAAGCCGGCGAGAAGAGCGGCGCACTGCTGACGGCCTATTTCTCCCTGGATCAAAACCGGGAAGTGTACGCCGTTCCGGGAAGAATCACGGATATGAAAAGCCGCGGCGCAAATCGCCTGATTCAAAAGGGCGCCAAAATGGTGCTGGATGTTGAAGATGTGCTCAGCGAGATCGAAGCGGCCCGTAAATTTCCGACTACCATACGGCAACTGAAAATCGATTTCGAGTTCGACGGTGACGAAAAACGGGTCTATGACGTCCTAGAGTATGAACCCCTGCACATCGATGAGATCAGCGCGAAAGCCGGTAAAGCCTCCTATGAAGTACTCAGCGCCCTGCTGACCCTGGAACTCAAGGGCGCGGTCCGGCAGCTGGCCGGTAAAATGTTCACGAAAATCGGTTAGGTCAAGATGAAGAGATTTCGGTTTCTGGCGACGATGCTGCTGTTGGTTTCCATGCAGCCCGGATGGGCCCAGAACGATGGACAACTTCCGGTTCGCCTGTATCAGATGGGCGATTGGCGCAGCTATAAAAACTGCAATTATCCCACCAGCCTGACGAACGCTTATGAGTATATCTATTTCGGCACAAGCGGCGGGATTGTGCCCTACCAGCGTTACGGCCGGTACTGGGAGATGCCTTACACGGTCAGTGACGGTCTTGCGGATGATTTTATAACGGCGGTTCTGTATGATGAATCCACTCAATTCCTGTGGGCGGCGCACCGTAAGGGGCTCAGCTTTCTAACGCCCAGCGCCGAGACCTGGACGAATATTCCGACCGGCAGTTACCTGCCGTGGGACGTTCAAATCGATCGTCTGGGGGTGAGCGCCGCCGCCATCTGGGCCACGGCCCCGGGCGGTTTCCTCCTGAAAATAAATAAAATTCTCGGCAACCTGCAATCCTACGAACACGAACTTCCCACCGATGTGATCTGGAGTCCGAGTATGTCCGATCCTTTGCCGCGACTCGACGATTACTTCATCACTCCCCGTTACCGTCTGGAAAACCGGGGCGTCATTATCGACGAGGAGTTCCGGGAATTTCCGTTGTCCTTTTTCATCTCGGATGTCCGCGAGGATGTCTTTGGCGGGGCCTGGGGCCTGGGCTTGCTCGAAGGTGATCGAAATTCACGGTCGCTTAACCTGGAACCGATGGGACCATTGCAGAATTTTATCTTCGCCCTGGCTTCCGGGAGTAATTCGCTCTGGATGGGGGGCTACCTGCTGGATGACGATCCGCTCTTCAATCGGGCCGGCTTATCCCGGCTCATTCTGGAGGAAGGGACCTGGCAATATTACGAAAATTTATTCATCCCGGAACTCGCCACTTACGAAATCTATGACCTGGCGTTTAAAGATCAGCGTCTTTGGATTGGAACAAATCAGGGCGTGAGCGTTTATCACTATAAGAAAAACAGTTGGAAGCGCATCCCTATGACAAAAGGCCTTTCCGATGAAGTCATCAATACCATCGCCCTGGAGGATTCGCTGGCCTGGATCGGAACGCCGCACGGTCTGAATACGATTAAAATTCCTTCCCTGAAAGTCAAGCGCTTCCCGCTTACACCCAAAGGACCGCCGTTGAATATCCTGAAAGTGGTCGCGAATCAAAAAAGAATTTGGGTCGGGACCGACAATGGTTTATATTCGGTGGAGCGTGGGAATCACAAGGTCAGTCATTTTGACATAAACGGACGGGAAATTGGCTTGAATGAGAGTGTCGCAGCGGATTTCGATGCCATCGCCGCAACGGACTCACTGATCGTTTTTGCTCACTATCGCAGCATTTTACAGTATTTTCAAAAGACGGATGTCTGGGAGAACCTGCCCTACATTCCGGAAATCAATGACAGGGACATCTACGACATGGACCTGATGGACGGCTACCTCTGGATCGGTACCGATGCCGGGGCTTTCCTGGTCCGCCTGGCCGATAACTATTTTGAACATTACACGACGGCGGACGGGCTGGCTGGCAATCACGTGTTTCGAATTATCATGGAGGGGGACTACGTCTGGTTTGCGACAGATAAAGGTTTAACGCAATATAATTGGGGGAAATATGCTCTATAAATCCATAACGATTCTCTGTTCCGTACTCCTGCTATTTTCGTTGACGAATGCCCAATTGAAGGGCAGTATCGAGGCGGAGACGGAGATGGCGGATCCTTTCTTCTTCCATGATGTCGTCACCTATCCTCTCGAGACGCGCGACTCGGTAGAGGTCGAAATACGTGTAAAAGTGCCTTTCGATGCCATCCAGTTTCTCAAAGTGGAAGACTATTTCGAAGCGAAGTATGAACTCTCCGTGCTGGTGATCAATGATAAAAAACAGACCACGTTTTCAAAAATCTGGACCCAGACGCTGAAGACGGAGTCTTTCCAGGAAACCAATTCCAACGATCTTTTCGATGTGAATGAAATTAATTTTCGCGCGCTGCCGGCAAAATATACGATTACCATCGGCGTCCTGGATCTGGATACGCGCAAGAGTAAGTACAAAAAAGTCGAAACCGACATCGAGGACATCTATAAAAAGCCGATTTCCATCAGCAAAATTACCCTGATCGAAAAGATAGTGCAGGACCCGGACGGATCGGAGCGCGGCATTCCGTCGGTCGAGAATGCGATATCCGATCTTCAGAAGGAATTCCATATATCTTTCGATATTCTTTCGCCGGGCGGAAAGGGTAAAATCGAGTACATCATCTATGACATGAACCGTAAAATGGTTTTTATGGATAAGCTGGAGAAGACCTTCCCGGAAGGCATATCGCATGAGATCATCCTCATCTCCAAAGAAAAATTGAGTTTCAGCCGCTATAAGATTGTCCTGACCGTGAAGATTGGAAATCACGAAGTGATGAGCGAAAAAACCTTCCAGCTGCGCTGGCAGGGTATGTCCAATATGATTGAGAATCTCGATCTTGCCATCGACCAGTTGAAATACCTGGCGGGTTCCAAAGAGATCAAGGAGCTGAGAAAGGCTTCCAAGGTCGAGAAGAAGGAACTCTTCCTGAAATTCTGGAAGAAAAGGGACCCGACACCCAACACGGAAGAGAACGAGATCATGAACGAGTACTACCGGCGCGCTTATTTCGCCAACGAGAATTTCTCCGGCTTTCAGCCCGGCTGGCAGACGGATATGGGCATGATCTTTATTCTTTTCGGAGCGCCGAACGATATCGAACGTCACCCCTTCGATACCGAATCGAAACCCTATGAAATCTGGCATTACTATGAGCTGAACCGTACTTTTGTATTTGTCGACGAGTCGGGATTCGGGGAATACCGGCTGATTACACCGCTCTACGATTATCACGGTAAGTACTGATGAAGTTCCTGAAAATTGCGATGATACCGGCCGACGGGGTCGGGCCTGAGATTCTTGCTCAGGTCGAAAAGATCGTCAAGTCGATCAATCGCCGCTTTCAGATCGATATTCAAACCACCGAATTTCCTTACGGCGCCGATTATGCGCTGCGGACCGGTGTTTCAATGCCGGCTGAATTTGTCAAAGATCTGGAGTCCCGGTTTAACGCCGTGATGATCGGTACGCTTGGCGATCCGCGCATTCCGGACGGAGCGCACGCCCGGGAAATGATCCGCCAATTGCGTGAAGGCCTGCGCCTGAGTCTGTGCCTGCAAACCTGCAAAATCTACGATCGCTGGATTACGCCGCTACGTTCGGAAGAAGCCGAAACCATCGATCTGCTCTTCTGCCGGGAAATGAACGAGGGCTTGTACAGCGAATCCGGCATGCTTCTGAACAAGGGCAGTGAGCAGGCAATTGCCATGCAGACTTCGGTCTATCTGAAGTCCGACCTGTTGGCTTCGCTGACGACAGCGCTGGAATATTTTCACAAACTTGGCCGGAAACGGGTCTGCCTCGTTCTGCAGAAACGCTACCCGCTGCTTGTCAACGATCTCTGGAAGGAGGTCTTTACGGATCTGGCGAAAGGTTATCCGGGGATCGAATGCACGGTGAAGTTACTGGACTCCGCGATCGTGCAATTTTACCGGAATCCGGGCGAATTCGACGTTATCCTCACACCCGACATCTGCGGCGATGTTTTCTCGGCGCTCGGCGTCTATGTCCAGGGCGGCAACGGATTGGCCTATTTGCAGGAAATGAACCGCGAGTCTTTCAGTGTTTTCAGAATTCACCAGGGTTCGATTACGAAATACGCCGGGCATAACGCCGCCAATCCGTTGGGTGCGATTCTCGCTTTGCAGCAGTTGCTGCTTCAGTCGGGATTTCAGCAGATCGCCGATACGCTGGAACAGGCTGTGACCAGCTCAATCCACAAGCACTGGGTGACGATGGACCTGCAAGGTATCATCGGGACCGCCGAGGTCGGTGATTTTATCTGTTCATTCATCGAAGAACGGGGCACACTCTTCGAATCCCGGAGTTGAGACGGATTTCTGCCATTCCGATCTTCGAAATGACGGGCCGGATCTCGAGTGATTTCGTATTTGTAAAAGTGCAGGATAAGGCCGCTTCTTAAAATTATTCCGGGTTTGGGCCTGGAGGTTTTACATAACCCGGATATAAGACCCTCATACAATCCGGACAAAGTCCATGACTGAATTGCGCATCGGAATGGTCCGAGATATATTCCGCAACGTCGTTCCAATACCCTTTATCGTCCCGGATTTTTTTACAGCGGGCACAGATGGGAATCATACCGCTGAGTTTCTTGACCTGGTTCAGGGCGCCCTGCAATTTCTCGATCATCCGCTCCCGTTCGGCCTCAATCTGTCTATACTCCGTAATATCTTCGACCGTACCCTCGTAATACAGTACTTGGTCTTTATCGTCGCGTATAACACGGGCGTTTTCGCGAATGAAAACCGTTGATCCGTCTTTCTTATTCCAGGCCGATTCAAATCTACGTACTACTCCGTCGCGTTCGATCTGATTGCGAAATTCGTCGCGATTGTATCCGGCTTCATAACCATTCTTTTCTAAATTATGTTCGGCCAATTCTTCGAATGTCTGATATCCCAGCATATTCAGGAGGGCGGGATTAGCCAGCAGAATGCGCCCGTCCGGCGAAGTCCGATAAAGTCCGATCGTGGTATTCTCGAATATGCTTCGGAAACGCTCCTCACTCTCTCGCAGCGCATCTTCGGTCTGCTTGAGTTCATTGATTTCCCGAGTGATTCCCACAAGCCCTACGATCTGGCCGTCGTGATCACGCAGGGGAATTTTGGTTGTCGACGTCCAATTGGTCTGCCCGTTTTCCAGTGTCCTTTCTTCAATTAAGCCAATGATCGGTTCCCCGGTTGCCATAATGTGCCGATCCTGAGCCATTGTCTTAAGGCCGAATTCCTCGCCGTATAATTCCTCATCGGTTTTACCGACGATGCGATCTATATTCTCATAGCCCAGACTTTCCAACATCATACGGTTGATATGCACGAGGCGGCATTGTCTGTCCTTGAAATATATGCTATCGGGTATATTATCCATCAGAGAATCCAATAGCGTTTCTTTGTCTTCCATGGCTTTCTCAGCCAGTTTGCGATTGGTGATGTCACTGGCTACAATTTGAAAACCGATCGGGATTCCCGATTTCCGGATCAAACTGCCTTCCAGGTTCACCCAGGCCCAGCTTCCGTCTTTGCGTTTCACCTGAGTATCCCACTTTTCAGGCGGCGCGCCTCGTAAACGGGCTGCTATACGCTTTTTCAGGTAGCGCAGTGTATCAGCGGGAAACAGACCCGGTTTCAGGGCATTTTTACCGCAAATCTCGTCTTGTGAATACCCGGATATGTCTTCAAACCGTTTATTTATGTATTTAATTTTGCCTTTGAGGTCGGTCCGGCATACGATTATGGGTAGGTCATCGATTAAGGGATTGCGTTCCTCTTCATTTCCCGGATTGATATCCGGCTCCGTGATGCGAGATTTTGGCGCTTTCATTTAAAACCTCCACGGCTCCGGGTTTTCATCGATTGAAAATCCGGCCCGGTCGTCCACTGTTGCGATGTCTTAAAATGAGAACGAGTTATTTCTGCCCTCACTGTACTCGTTCATTAATTGGTAAGTTAATCTTTATTTTCGAAGAATAAAGAGAAATGTACAATTCAGTTCAAATGGGCAAGGTCTTCCGGATTATAGGAGCTACGTGACCCGAACGTCCACAAGTACAATCGTAACCCGAACGTCCTCGTTCGGAGTTCGCAGCCGTGACCGGAGCTCGAGCTCCGGGATACAGGAATCTCTTACCCGAACGTCCTCGTTCGGTGTTAAGACCGGAGCAGGTCCAGAGGTCCGTAGGACTCCCGGTGGAGTCTTCTGGTAGAGAGTAGGGGAACGGCCCGCCGTGCCCCTACAATTATGGCTTCCCTTCGGCGATGGCGATTTCGGCGGGGGTCAGGTCGTAGAGTTAACTGATAGACTGGTCTATCGGTGGTATCCACTGATTCAAATTATTGATTCTATTTCCACGGGTCTGGTCTGCTAAGGATATAACCATCCTTTTTGGAAACTTTGTCAGGAAAAATACTATCGGCAATCGTTTTTCGTCCAATTGTGAAAAAGCCATGGGCCAATTTTGATAATTCGTAGGAAAATCGTGCAGGAGGAAATGCTACGATGACTCTTTTATCGGGGAAAAGTCGCTTCACTTTTTTAATGGGTGCAGACAGATCGCTATCCGCTGAAATTAGAATCGCTTTATCATAGTGGTTTAGGAAGGCATCCGTAAGTAATTCTGTGGCAATATTCACGTCAGTCATTTTTTCATTTGGTTTCGGAAATATATTGCCACAACGTTTACATGTGATTGTGTTGGCTTGATAAGTACCATAGAATATCTGAAAATTGTCCAAAGTCTCTAACGCTTCAATGAAAGTTAACTGACGTTTTTGTTTATCGGGAGGAAAAGATATTCGGGAGGTGAAATATTTCGTTGTTACAAGTTCTTGAAATGGTTTCAAAAGATTTTTCGCTAATTCTTGCAAGTTAAGCCAATAGTAACGCTTCCAGCCTTTTTCTTTTAAACCAAAGTAAAAATTAAAGCCATCGATATATACAATTACTCTTTCCATCCAATCACTTTTCTATTGACATCTTCTCGGAACAGATATTACATTACCAACACAGAACAGCGCTAATGATAGTATCATTAGTTTGACGTCTCGGCCAAAAGCCGGGACGTTTCTTTTTTTGATGCTTGCAAGGTATCCTTTCCCAATCTGATACAACACCCATCATTTTCCAATCTAACTGTTTCTCTCAACGATTCGGATTTCGGCGGGGGTCAGGTCGTAGAGTTCGTAGACCAGGCGGTCGATCTGCTTGTCCGTGGCGTCGATGCGGCGCTGGATCTGCTCCCGGCTGTGGGGCTCGCGGGTGGCAGCGAGCTGTTTAAGAAGGTCAAGCATCTGCTCCACAAATGTGACCATGCGGTCGTGCTGGGCTTTGTCTGATGGATTATCGAAATCGATTTTAAGGATGGGAAGAGTATTTAAATATTGCGTAAAAAATCGAAGATAACCTCCCCGAAAAACAGCAGTAATATTCTTATAGAAAAATGTGAACAGCCTAGAGTTCAATATCCCGAGCAAATACTTCTCGGTATTGCATATTATGTAGCAGGTATTAGCGCAGTAGAAACCGCCAGTGCCATCCATTGAGAAATTTCCTCTAATGGAAATATCGGGCAGAAAAATCTTTCCTTTTTCGAATTCATCATAATAGTCACAAGCCCGCAACTCCCACCAATAATCGCCTTTATCCCAGCGTTTTTCAGCCATTTTCTGATAAGCGGATAAATGATTGGCAATTGATGGATAATTGATTTTAAACCAATCCCACGGACTTTTTGAGAAATGAGATTGTGTGTGTGTGAAACCTTTTGGAATGAGTATTATAAATTTGTTGGGATTGAAAGTGCAATACCGCTTTATGTCTTTCCCCGCCAGAAACGGCTTGATCAATTCTTCACTCTTCGGATCAGCAGCAATCAGTTCATCCCGTTTTTCCGGTGTTATCACAAACGCCTCATTCAAACCGGTCAATACTCCACGATAAATTTTCCCTTCAACATATTCACCAAGCGGAACGCCTTTGGTTTTCAGTTTGTCCAACAAGGCCTGTGCATCTTTGCCGGTCAGTGACCAGCCCGAAGTATCAAGTCGGGTTTGATCAACTACATATCGGCGGGATGTCAGATAGTCATATAAATCAGTAAAATCCAGGGTGTCCACTTGCACGACATTGAAGGAGTCAGAAGGATTCTGCTTGACAATTTTTATAATACAGGGATAGGTTGTTACACCTTTAAAAACCGGCAGATCACCGAAATCAATAATCTCAGTAATATTCTGTTCTTTTAGCCAACGTCGCAGGGCTTTGCCATAATTCGCCCGCATCCATTTATTGGCGACAATGTACGAAAAATGCCCGTCCTGATTCAGCAGGCTGACAGCCTTTTCAATGAAATATACGTAAAGGTCAGCCACTCCGTGATATACCTGGTATTTCCGCTGGAAATAGGTCTTGAATTCGCTGATCATTTCCTGGCGCACATACGGCGGATTCCCGATCACCGCATCAAAGCCGCAGGATTCATTATCATATTTTTCTTTCGTGTCCTTTCGTGTAATTCGTGGACAAAATATCTCCGGGAATTCCTTTTCCCAGTCGAAGACATTGACCCGTAGTGCCTCCTCTTCGTCAAAGAGTTTGACCTGCCGGTCGTCGTAATAATCCGGGCCGATCAGGGAGTTGCCGCACTTGATGTTACTGCCGAGGTTGGGCAGAGCGCGTTCGTGCCAGAGGCCCAGTTGATGGCTGAGGGTCTCGCTGTTCTCGTTTTCCAGCACTTTCAGCAGCAGGCTGAGTTTGGTGACCTCCACTGCGTTGGCGTCGATATCCACGCCGTAGAGATTGTTCAGCAGGATGCGTTTCTTTTCCGTGGTGGAGAGGAACCAGTCGTCGCCGCTGCCCTGGAAGATCGCCTGCACCGCAGTTTTGCGTCCCCGTTTGCCGGTTTGCAGCTGGATTTGCGGTACCTTGCCGCCGTTTTCAATTGCTTTGCGATAGTAGTCCAGGTGCCAGTCCATAAGGACCTGATACGCGCCCAGCAGGAAGGAGCCGGAGCCGCAGGCGGGATCGAGAATGCGCAGTTTGCCGACTTCCTGCGGCGTTTTGCTTTCCAGCAGTTTACCGACTGTATTCTGAACGATATAATCCACGATGTAGCGCGGCGTGTAATAGACGCCCCCGGCCTTGCGCACTTCCGGTTTTTCCTCGATGCGGGCATGGTGGCCGGCGGTGAGGGAGATGCGTTTGCCCAGGAACTGCTCGTAGGCATTACCCAGCACTTCCACCGGCAGCACGCTGA
>CAZPRY010000036.1:0-42002 GCA_964589175.1 uncultured bacterium | reverse complement strand
GGCTGTCTCTTCTATTTGTAAATCATAGGACATTTATTCTGAGAATCGCTATAACTTCTTTTTACCTCTAAAAAATAACAATTTTGGTACTTTAAAATTGCTAATATTTTTACTAATTGAATTATAGCGGTCCATCAATTTATTATATTCCTCAAAAAGTGCATAATATTCAGGATTATCTTCTTTCTCTAATTTTATCTTATGAACTGTCATTTTTCGAATATCCTTTTATTACACATAACGTTTGGTTTAAGGTGTTGAAGGTAGAGGCCGCCTTTAAACCATCGTCATAGGGTTTAATTGTAAAGATTTAACTATTTTTACACTCATTCTCTTCATAAAGCTGATTTATTAAAAAAGATGCTCTCTCTAATGTTACTGGATTTGGCATTAAAATAGTAGGTTGAGTCAAGTGAGATAGACTATTTCTAAGTCCATGAACAGAATGATAATAACAATGCTCCGCTTCTCGAATTATTTTATTTTCGACTAATGTTCTTATTATGTTTTTAAGATTAATGAATTTTGGTGATTCTCCAAAAATAGAAATATGTTTATTCCGTAGAGCAGATTCAACAGCAAGAAATGTGTAATGTTGAGAAATAGTAAAAAAATAGTAATCGAAATATCCAAATACATAGAGTTTTTTTGCTGCATTAAATACTTTTCTGACTTCTTTCGGAATATTAGGTGATAATTGAAATCCACAAATATCTCGTTGTAATTTTTCTAATAATTTTTCGGTATTTTTTGCTTTAAAAAGAGTCTTTACTGTCTTATCAATAGAAAGTAAGTTTGATTGGTCTAAAATCTCATCAGGTTCAAGATTATATTTAACGTTATATTCTATTTCCTTCCCAAATAATCTAACAATTTTATCTTTGAAATTAAATTCGTAAAAAAGTAAAAAATCTCTTATATATCTTTTAGTATTCACCAAAGTTTTTTGTGAGACGAACCAATACCAAGGCCATTCAGTGTCCCCATAAGTGACTAATCTTAATTCCTTTAAACTTTCAATAATAATATTGTTTAAACTAAAGACATCTGCAAAATTAACATTTCGGTTAATTTTATCAATTTCTATTTCACCATAGAAATCAATTTGGAATTTACCATAATTTGATAAATCATATTTGATCAGATAATATGATTCACTTTCAGTATTCTCATATATATTGGCATTAACTTTTATTCTTACAATACTCACTGGACATGGTAATGAAAATATTGCATCTTTTAGCGCTAATTTCTGATAAGATAACTGATCATCATTTTTATTGCTTAATTGTCCTATTAATTCTTGCTTTAAATTCTCAAAAAAAGATGAGAAATACGAAGTCGCATTTTCTTTGTTGTTTATTAATATAGCCAATTTTGTTATTACTTTTTCAATTTATTAGATTGCGTTTTTATCCGTATAACGATCAGCTGATCGGTCACGCCGAAAGGAAGACAGCTTTACTTTTATTTATTCTCAAATCTTCCCAAAACTTCTCAAACTTCAAATTCGTCGAATAGCTTCCCTCGTAACATCCATGCTCCATTATCCATGAATCGTTATCTTGATTGACAAATGAGACATTTGCAATTTGGATCACTAAAATGTCTAACACCGACTACTTTTCCATCTTTTCGATCCGCTCTCTCATAAATATTTGATAACAAATCAGTCTCAGCATTCTCGAAATACCTGCGCAAAGCATAGCTGCATAAGTCGGCGGCTTGCACCATACAGGTCAATTGACTATCAACAAAAAGAGGAGTCTCGATTATATTCTTTATTTTTGTCCAGAGAGTCCCCTTTTTATGGAATTGTATCATTAACTCTGTAAGCCTTTTCGCGATCGTTTCATTGTTGTCGTGAATCAACATCCCCATGATCGGTTTGCTAGTACTCTGAGAAATAATTTGCAGATAATGTTCATATCTGGAAACTACCTGTTCGAAAGATTGTTCATCAATACTTTGAGTAGTTCGACTTGGATCAAACCACACTTTATCGATACACTCTGCAAATAACCGGGCAAATTTCCATCTACCGATGATTTTTGAAAATTGAGTGATTATCCTCTTTCTTTCATCGTATGTGAGGTGGATATACGGCTCCGTCTTTTTATAATTCTTTGTCGTTTGATGGTATTGTTTCGGATTTGTTTTTTGTACCCTATACAATTCTTGGATTCTATACTTTCGTATTTCATGAATTCTTTGATCTTGATCCATTTCCTCAAAATTTGGTATTTTTTTTGCTCTATGTATGGACGAAGTATCCAAGCCGTATGGATTTCTGAGTCGCTAATCTTCCACTTGTCTTTTAGTTTGTAGATATCAGTATCACATTTTTTCCAATATTCAACTGGTATCGATAATCCCGCAAGAACAAAATGGGATGTATTTCCAGGAACATTTGAAGTGCCAGACTCATCTATATAGCACAGATTCATCTTTACCCTTTATAAATGAAAAAAGCGACTGGGGGTAAGGTCCTAAAACCTTCCGATGAGACGCTTTGCGACTCATCCCAGACGCTAATTTTCAGATTTTCATAAGAACGCTGGATTTTATCCATTATTCGATCAATTGTCAAGTTCTTTCTGATTACCATATAACATCGGTTTGTCTTGCATCCTTCATTTCATCAAATTTCTCTATGCGCGGGATCGTATTGTATCCCTCTTTTACTTGGGAACTGTCAAAAAGCAGTTTCTTTTCGAGCATGGCTTCGCTACATGAATCAAGTTGCCGATGCGCGTAAGATGTAGAAGTCAGGTCCGGTTCGTGCCGTTTCAGAATTTCGTTTGGTTAAACGTAATACTTAACATATTCAAAGGCAACGGTTATTTTTCAGGGAGGGGTTGGTTGAATAGTTTACTTGTTTATTGGTTGATTGGTGATTGGTCATTCGGAGTGCGGGTCAGGCGTTACGGAACACGGTCGGCAATTCGCACATTTCTCACGATTCGCAGCGATTTTCCCGGAATCAGGCCCATATTCCCTAAGACAGGGCTGTCATTCCGTCGGAATCAGCCTGCTTTCTCGGATTCATCATCACTTTACTTAAAGTATCGCCCTCTTTACTCAGTTTCAAAGACAAATTCCCGAAAAATTGTCCATTTTCCCCAAAAATACCCGATATTTCCCGGTATTGGGCCATGATTTTTCTCGAAAATTGTGACTTTACTGAAAAATATAGATTATTTACGAAAAATAACCGCGATTTCCCGGTTTTATCCCGGATTTCCCATCCGGGGGCCGTCTTTACGCGGAAAGGAGTCCTTTTTCATGTAAATCCGGAGGAATCGGAAATAATGGATGGTATTCATTGGGAATCTTCGGGTTTCCAGGGGAAATATCGATCCATATCTGGAATTTTTGCCTGATCTATGGGAAGCGCCTCGATTTCGGTGGTTTATAAAACCGGGGCTGTTCTTCTTTAAGGAAATGGCCGCAGAGCCCGGCTTCACGGCTGCTGTATGAACAGTATATCTTTGCGTTCTTAAGTCCTGCTTAGCGACCTTTGCGGTGAATTTCTGTAGTTGTCATCCCCCTGCCAGCTGTCTTCGACGGTACTCGATTCTGTTGATGCGATTTCTCAGTCACTCCGTTCCTTCGAAATGACAGTCTCGGCCAGCGCTTCGTCGATGGCCGCCACCGCCCGGTCGATCTGCTCTTCGGTCACATTGATGGCCGGCATGAGGCGCAGGACCGTCTTGTGCGTGCAGTTGATCAGAATGTTTTGGGCGCGGCATTTATCGACGATTTCGGCGCCGGGCGCGGTCAGTTCCAGGCCCAGCATCAGGCCGAGGCCGCGGACATCCTTCACGTTCGGGTACTTGCTTTTCAGCACATCCAGTTTGCTGTGCAGATAGCGGCCCATTGCCACGGCGTTTTCCAGCAGATTCTCCGCAGCGATGGCTTTCAGGACCGCCACGCCCGCCGAGCAAGCCAGCGGATTGCCGCCGAAAGTGGAGCCGTGGTTGCCGGGCTGCAGGACACCGCAGTATTCGCGCTTCACGGCAAAGGCCCCGATCGGCACGCCGCCCCCCAGCGATTTCGCCATGGTCAGAATATCCGGAATAATATCGTAATACTGATAAGCGAACATTTTACCGGTGCGGCCGATGCCGGTCTGCACTTCATCGATAATCAGCAGGGCGCCGTTCTCATCGCAGAGTTGCCGGGCGGTCTGCATGAATTCCGGCGTCAAGGGTACGATGCCGCCTTCACCCTGTACCGGCTCGAGCATGATCGCGGCGACTTCGGCATTCATCATTTGGCGAAGCATTTCGATGTCATTGACATCGCAGTAGACAAAGCCGCCAGGCAGCGGATCGAAGCCGTCGTGGTAGGCCGGCTGGCCGGTGGCGGTTACGGTCGCGATGGTGCGCCCATGGAAGGAATTGTTGAGGGTGATGATCGTCTTCTTGTGCGGGTTGTGTTTGCGCGCCAGTTTGATGGCGCCCTCGTTGGCTTCGGCGCCGCTGTTGCAGAAGAAAACCTGTCCATCAAAACATTGCCCGATGATCAGCTCCGCCAGCTCACCCTGGGCTTCGTTGTAGTAGATATTGGGCACGTGAATGATCCGGTCAACCTGCCGGTGAATGGCCTCGACGACTTTCGGATGACAGTGCCCCATATTGCCGGCACCGAACCCGGGAAAGAAATCCAGGTATTCGTTGCCCTGCTCGTCCCAGACCTGCATGCCCTTGCCTTTGACGAGCGTAATGGGAACCCGGTTGTAGGTGTGCAGGACGTATTTATCGAATACTTTTTGGTCCATCTTTTAAAATCTCCGTTCCGATTCCTTTGTTCGTAAAGATTTCCAGCAAAAGCGAATGATTGATCCGCCCATCGACGATATGCCCTTTGTTGACGCCGAATTTCAAAGCCTCGAGGCAGGAATTGACTTTGGGAATCATGCCGCCTTTGATCACTCCGCTTTCAATCAGTTCCTCTACTTCGTGGCGGGTGATGGTGCTGATGACGCTTTCCTCGTCGCCCGGAACTCGCAGGATGCCTGCGGTGTCGGTCAAATATACCAGTTTTCGTGCGCCGATCGAAGAGGCGATATCGCCCGCGACCACGTCGCCGTTGATGTTGTAGCTCAGCCCCTCATCACCCAGCCCGATGGGGGCGATGACGGGAATCTTGCCGCTGTCCAGAATTTTGTTGAGCGCCGGGGCGTTGATGTAGCGGGCCTTGCCGACGAAGCCGATGTCCACCGGCCGGCCGTCGACTTCCGGCATCATCTTATCGACGCGGATCAAACCCTCATCCAGGCCGCACATGCCCACGGCGTTGCCGTCCATGGAGTTCAGCATATTGACGATCTGGGCATTGATTTTATGGGCCAGGATATCCTCGACGATGTCCATGGTTTCGCGATCGGTGACACGCAGTCCGTTGACGAAGCGCGCCTGGGTGCCGCGATTCTGCATCGCCTTGGTGATCGCCGGTCCGCCGCCGTGAATGACGACCGGGTGCCAGCCGACATATTTCATGAAAACGATATCTTCGAGCACCTCCCGCATGGCGATTTCGCTATCCATGATGCTGCCGCCGAATTTGATCACGATCTTCTTGCCCTGAAAGGCCTTGATATAGGGCAGGGCTTCGATCAACACATCCGCTTTTCCGATATATTCCTGCATCGTTTTGATTTCCTAGGTATGGTATTCGGCGTTGATTTTTACGTATTCATAGGACAGGTCCGAGGTGTAGACGAGCGCCGAGGTTTCGCCGGTGTAAACATCCAGCACGATCTCCAGTTCGGCCGGCGCCATGAGTCCTCGCAGCTCTGCCCTGTCCAGGACGACCGGGTTACCGTTTTGGTAGATATAAGTGCCGTTGATGCGCAGATCGGCTTGATCTGGATCGAATTCCACATCCACCATTCCGGCGGCCGACAGAATCCGGCCCCAGTTCGGGTCCTGACCGAAAATCGCCGTCTTGACCAAGGCCGAATTGGCAATTCCGAAAGCCATCTTTTTGGCATTTTCGAAGCTGTCCACATGATCGAGAAGCACGCTCACGAATTTGGTCGCGCCCTCGCCGTCGCGGACGATAGATTTGGCCATTTCGAGCAGTAAGGCCATAAGGGCTTTGCCGAACGATTCGGCTTCCGGCGTCCCGGGCTGAATGGCGGGATTTTGCGCCAGGCCGTTGGCCATGATCAGGGCCGTGTCGTTGGTACTCATGTGACCGTCGACGGTGATCATGTTGTAGCTCTGCTCGACGCACAGCGTGAAGATTTCGTCCAGCAAGCGGTGATCGATATCGGCATCCGTGGTCACGAATGCTAAAGTAGTGGCCATATTGGGAGCAATCATGCCCGAGCCCTTGGTAATGCCGGAAATCGTTACTTCCACCCCGGCGATGTCGAGCCTGATACCGAAGGATTTTTCGACCGTGTCCGTCGTCAGAATGGCTTCGGCGCATCCGCTCCCGCCATCGATAGAGAGATTGCTGTAAAGGTCTTCGATCCCGTTTTTCATCTTCGTCATATCGAGCAACTCGCCGATGACGCCGGTGCTGGAAGCCAGGATCAAATCTTCAGGCACATCGATTTTCGACGACAGCATCCCGATCGTTGCGCGAGCATCCTGCAGGCCCAGCTGGCCGGTGCCGGCGTTGGCGTTGCCGGAATTGACGATCAGGGCCTGGAGTACGTTTCCGGACTTCTGCAAGGATTCCATGGCGACGATCAGCGGCGCGGCCTTGACCATATTTTTGGTGAATTTGACCGAGCAGCGGGCCGGGACCCGGCTCTTGATCACGCACAGGTCTTTGCGCTTGCGCTTGAAACCGGCTCTGGTTGCCGCGGCCGTAAAGCCGGCCGGATCGGTGATTTTGGGATGCTGTATAAAAAACATGCTAACTCCAGGGTTTGCCTTGTGGCTATAAAAGTCCTGCCGTTTCGTCCAGGTTCATCATAATATTCATATTCTGAACGGCCTGTCCCGATGCGCCTTTGATCATGTTGTCGATGGCGCTCATCAGGATAAGCCGGCCGTTGATAATCTTCAGGCCGATGTCGCAGAAATTCGTGTAGGCGACGTGCTTGATCTCGGGGACCTTGCCGTTTTCCATTACCCGCACAAACGGTTCCGTTGCGTAGAATTTCTCGTAAAGTTGCTGAAGCTCGGACGACGTGACCGGCTGCTTTAATTCTGTGTAAATGGTGCTGTAAATGCCCCTTGTGAGCGGCACTAAGTGCGGCACGAAGACGATGTCTACGGGCTCGCCGGCCATCTTGGAGAGTTCCTGTTCCATCTCCGGTTCGTGCTGATGCGTACCGACTTTATAGGCCGTCAGGTTCTCGTTGCATTCCGGGAAATGGAAAGCCGGTTTGGGTGTCTTGCCGCCGCCGGAAATGCCGGTTTTGCTGTCCACCAGGATCGCATCGGTCCGGATCAATCCGGCTTTGAGAACCGGCATCAGGGCCAGCTCGACTCCGGTAGGGAAACAGCCGGGATTGGCAACAGCCGTCGCCGACCGGATTTTTTTACGATTGAACTCCGGTAAGCCATAGACGAACTGCGCCAGGTGTTCCGCATCAAGGTGCTCGGCCGCGTAGGCGGTTTTGTACAATTCGGCCGAATTCAGCCGGTAATCGGCGCTGAGATCGATGAGCTTCTTGCCGGAGGCCAGGAATTTGGGAATAATCTCCATGCTGGTTTTGTGCGGCAATCCGAAGAAAATCACGTCGCTGTCAGCGGCGATGCGGTCCACGTCGATGGCCGAACATTTGATGTCGCAAAGTCCTCTGAGGGCCGGGTAGAGTTCCGAGAAACGCAGGCCGACATTCTGGCGAACCGCCAGGTACTTGATTTCGACCTGTGGATGCCGCGTAAAAATTTTGACCAGTTCGTAGCCGGTGTAGCCGGATGCCCCAACGACCGAAACGCGAATTTTAGCCTTCGCTGAATTTACTTTACTTTTCATATTGTTTGCCGATCTCCCGATAGGCGTCCCGGAAACTGCGGCCCTGTTTCACAAGCTCGTAGACCTTCTCCGTGGCGTATAATTCTTCGCTAAGCGCCTTGCTGCAATTTTCCGCGTTCACCTTAAGATTGGCGAATACGTGGTCCATGATGGCCAGGCTGTCGAGGGTGATGTCGAAACCGCGGATTACCGGCGCTTTAAGCAATTGAAAATCGCGGTGGTAGCCATTAATCAGGTTGGCGATCATCGACTTGACTTCGAATTCCGCCGATGTGACCCGGTGATAATTGGCTCGTACCAGTTCCAACACGTCCGGATTTTTCTTGTGGGGCATGATGGAAGAGCCGGTGAGAAATTGGTCCGGCAGGGAAAAGTAAGCGAATTCCGGCATGCTGAACAAGATCAGATCACCGGCGAATTTGTTCAGATCGAACATGATGAACGAGAGCAGGTGGAGAATCGCACCTTCGAATTTGCCCCTGCTCATCTGGGCGTAGATCGGATTGCGCTGCACACGCGCAAAACCCATCTCCGCGGCGGTGAATTCGCGGTCGATTTCGAGCGGTACCCCATACCCGGCAGCCGTGCCAAGAGGCGATTGATCAATTAAGTCGTGCAATGATTTTAATTGCCTGAGGTTGTCCTCCATGGCAGATAGGATAGCCCCAGCCCACATGCTCATGGAGCTCGGCATTGCTTTCCGGGTATGGGTATAACCGGGGAAAATGGTGGGACCGTAGCTGTCAATAAAGACTTCTACGGTCCTGAGGAAGGAGTGGATGGTAACTTCTATTTCAGCGATCTGGTGCTTGTAATACAGTCGCAGAGCGGTGAGAACCTGGTCGTTGCGCGAACGGGCCGTGTGGATCTTCTTACCGGTCTCACCCAGCTTTTGGGTGAGGCGATTTTCGATTGCAGTGTGGCAGTCCTCGTCGGCCGGATCGATGTTGAAATTACCGTTTTGGATGGACTGCAGGATGTTATCCATTTCGGTAAGAATTGCATCCAGTTCAGCCGCTTTCAGAATCCCGATTTTGTGCAGCATTTTGGCATGCGCCATGGATGCGACACAATCATAGGGAGCGATGACCAGATCCAGAGCGGGATCGTCGCCGACGGTGTACTTTTCGATCCGTTCATCAACCGTGTATGACTTCTTCCAGAGCTTCATGTTCGGTGAGTTTCTCTCTCCAGGTGTAGGGTTGTTGTTTTCTTAACAGGATGTTATGGGCCTTGAGCCGAATGGCGTTGATGTGGATGAATCCCAAAGTATCGAGCGCATTGAAGCCGCCTTCGATCTCCATGCTGGAAAGCTTTTCATCATACAGGGAAATCGGTGATTTGCGGCCGACGGCCATGACATTGCCCTTGTAGATCGCGATCGTCACGGTGCCGTCGATCTTCTCCTGGCTCTTCTCGAAAGCGCACATCAGGAAGTCCATTTCGGGGGAAAACCAGAAGCCGTTGTAAATCAGCTCGGCGAACTTGGGCGTCAGCATATCGCGGATGTGCATGACCTCTTTGTCCATGGCGATGCCTTCCAGGTCGCGGTGGGCGGCCCAGAGAATCGTGGCGCCCGGCGATTCGTAAATGCCGCGGGACTTGACCCCGATGAAGCGATTTTCAACCATATCGATACGCCCGACGCCGTTTTGGCTGGCGATTTCGTTCAGGTACTGAAAAAGTTCCAGCGGTTCGCCTTTAAGGGTTTCGTCATCCAGGTTCTTGACCGCAATCGGGAAACCGTCCTTGAACTCGATTTCCAGTAAAGTCTCTTTATCCGGCGCATCCATGGGTGAAACGGTCATGGAATAAACGTGCTCCGGCGGTCGGAAATCCGGATCTTCGAGAATGCCGGCCTCGTGACTGATATGCAGCAGGTTTTCATCTTCACTATAGGATTTGGCCTTAGAGGCTTTGACCGGAATTCCGTACTTCTCAGCATAGGCGATCAGGTCGGCGCGGCCCTTGAACTGCTCCAGGAATTCCGCGTCTTTCCAGGGCGAGACGACGACGACGTTCGGCATGAGCGCGTAATAGGCAAATTCAAAACGCACCTGATCGTTGCCCTTGCCGGTCGATCCGTGGGAGACGAGATTAGTGCCCTCTTTGATCGCGATTTCGATATGCCTCTTGGCAATCAGCGGGCGGGCCAAAGCGGTTCCCAGCAGGTAACGGCCTTCGTAAATGGCGTTGGCGCGCAGGGCAGGGAAAATATAGTCGGTGACGAATTCTTTGCGCAGGTCTTCGATATAGATTTTCGATGCGCCGGTAGCCAGTGCTTTCTTTTCAATGGCCTTGAAATCGTCTTTTTGGCCAACGTTGGCAACGTAACAGACGACTTCATAACCCTGATTGCACAGCCATTTCAATATGACAGAGGTGTCCAGACCACCACTATATGCTAATATGACTTTTCCCTGTTTCATCGATTCTCCTTGTTCTAGATAATTATGGATTGGGGAGAGTTGCCGTATTTATCGGATACGTTCGCGCAACTCCGGAAGTATTTCAAGAAGGGTAGGCAGAAATTGCTCCCGGCCGATTCCTTCTTTAAGGGCGACAAAAATGGTGTCGTCACCGGCAATCGTGCCGATGATTTCTTCGATGCCCAGTTCGTCGAGGAACATGGCGATGCTGGGTGCGAAAGAGGGCATGCACTTGATCACGGCCAGGTTGTGTGAAAAAGTAATCGACCGTACACTGTGCAGTGGGAAATTTTCTTCGGCCATGTGAGCGTAGGGGACTGTGAAGTTTTCTGGCAGGGCATAAACATACCCCTTTTTGAGATCCGGGATGCGCACGATGTGCAGTTCGTTAAGATCCCGGGAAAGGGTGGCCTGGGTGACTTCGAACCCCTGCCTGGACAGCGCATCGTTCAACTCCTTCTGATTCGAGATCGGCGAAGTTTTGATGATTTGGACGATTTCCTGCTGTCTGCTCTGTTTGTCTTTCATGGCTCACTTGTATATAAATGCATAATAACCGCATAAATATACATTGGCAAAAAACGATTGTCAAGCGCTATTTCGTAAAATCTTGTCGGCGCTTTAAAAATGCACTACCCGTCTTATAAGAGGCTTATAAGTACCTTGAAAAAGCCGGCAGAACAGAAAGGCGGGATGGAACAGGAACACTTCGCCCAATTGCATAAATGGTATATGTATTCATAGATTCGGCTTGCTGAAAAGTAAGCGTTGACGCACAAATCAAATAACAGTCCTGATGGAAGAAATTGAGGCTTATAGCGAGTATCGAATCTGCATGGACAGCGAAAAATCTCTTTCCGTAAAATTATCCTCGACGAGAATGCCGGTCTGAAAATTCCGTTCCGAACGAAGCCAGGCGTAGTGAAGCGCTAAATCCAGCACGAATCGATAAAGAGTCAGGGTTGTGCCGGTACTGATGAGTTGCTTGCGATTGTGGGCGCCGTAGCTGTACGCGATTATCGTGTTCTGAATGCCTTCGGCCTCGATGGATGCATAATGTTGCTGGGAAACGGCGTAACCGAAGCGGAGCGGTAGATTGAGTGCCCATAGTGGCCGATATTCAATTCCTGCTCGCAAAACACGGAGTGTCGTCCAGTCCGGTTGGCCGTTATACTCGAAGAGATTGATCCGGATTTCTGATCTTTCGAAGGGCTGTGATTCGAAGTCGAGCGCAATCAGCAATTTGTCTTCGATCCGGTAGGCCAAACCCAGTGCCAAGACCGCAGGCAACGCCCAATCTACCGATTCGTACGAAGGCAGGAGCGATTTATAGAGTTTGTCGGCGGAGACGGTAGCGCTAATCTTGATTTCCGGATTAACGGCCGAACGGAAAGTCGCGCCTGCACAGAGGTGCCTGGTTCTGAGTTGCAGTCCAAGGGATGCCCCATAGCCTTCGAAACGGTGTTCCAGCCGGGCCCATTTATCCTTATCGGTGCCATGATTGTCGCCCACGATCTCACTGCGAATCGATCCGCATGAGCGGAAAACCTGTCCGCCCAGAGCGAGATGCGGATTGAACTCGATCCCGGCGGCGAGGCTGATGTCATACAATCCGCCGCGAGTCGTCTGATAGAACAACGGGCTCCAGGTAATCGCCCGGTAGACATTATGGGTAAAGGCATTGATACGCTGAGCGATTCCGGCTCCGACTGTAATACGTTTGCTAAGTGGAAAGGCCAGAGCGAGGGAATTAATTTCGGTTTCGACTTTCCGCCATTCAAAGAGACGCGATCCTGTGGCGCTGCTCTCGAAACGCGTATTCAGAAGTTCGTAATCATAGAGCGTGATCCCGAAAGCTATCGCCGCAGCGGGCGCCTCGAGTCCCGCCAGCCCGGCCGGGTTGAGATCGAAGGCGTCGATCCCCGCAGCGATGCCCATGCCTGCGCCGGCCATAGCTTCAAATCTTCCGGATGCGTGCCGGATGCTCAGGTCGGTGTTCTGAGCGGGGAGGATCGTAAGAAGTGCCAGGATAGTAAAAAGAACCGGGATGTAGCGGCGGTGAAAATCTTCCCGGAAAACTCGGATTATCATATCACGCCTTCCGACAGGTCCGGTGGATTGTACAAATTCACTCGAACCGTAGGCTCCGGGTAATGACAATCCGACTTCATGCCAAATTCCGATCCGCTCGTTGACGACCTCCGCGAGTGACCGGCAGATTGCTTCATCGCTTCGCTGGATACGGCGCAGGGCCTCGTCAGGAACCCGGCATGAGTCTCGACATCATTGTCTTTAGCATATCCTGGGCCCTATGCCGGATGAAGGCGTAGTTCAGGTTGTTCAGACCGTTGAAATTGGCTGCTTTGGCAAAATATTCGGCGGCCTTTTCGCAATCGTCCTGATCCTGATACGCAAGCGCCAGGCGGTAGAGAATGTACGGGTCCTGCTGATTGCCCTGCTGAAAATCATCGACGGCCTTGGCATAGTCTTTTCGCGCCAGGGCGATCATACCCGATAATTGGAATGCCAGCCGCAGCTGGTTAGCGTTTCCGATGGCTTGGACTGCCTGCCGGAATTCAACGGTCCGGGCCTCGGCCGTCTCCAGGTCGCCTTCGCGGATAGCTACCCGCGCCATATTAAAAAGATACGCGCGGCGGTTGTTATCCTTGACCTCATCGGAAAGGCCGGAATCCAGAACAGTTTTCAAAGCCTCTTCGAAATTCACTCCGGCCTCTTGGGTTTTACCCATCTCCAGCAAGACATTACCCAGCACAATGAGGTTACCGGCCATGCCGGCCGCGTCGTTGATTCCGGCGTTGGAAACATATACTTTTCGCAGTTCTTCCAGAGCATGCGGGAAATCTCCTTCATCGGCGTATGAAACTGCCGTAGCAAACAGCGCGGCGCGGTGTTCGCCGTCGTTGCGGGCGATGTCGTATAGTTGCTGCAATTGCTGACGAGCTTCGGCATGATGCTCCAGGAAATTCAGATCGGTGGCGATGCCGAGATGCGAGGCGACGAAATTGGGATTGATCGCGAGCGCCAGACGATACGATTCGATGGATTCCTTAAACTCGCCCATTTTCATCAGCAGCTCGGCATAAGAGTCATACGGATTGGGATCGTTGGGAATCAGTTCGATGTACTTCTCGAAGCTGCGTTTGGCGTCATCATACTGCTCCAGGAAGCGGTAGGCATATCCCAGTTGGTTGTACGGCTGCGAAAATTCCGGCGCGATAGCCGTCGCTTTTTGGTAGGCATCCACGGCCTGTGTCCATTCCTGTTGCCCGAAATAGTTACCGCCTAAAAGATTATGAACGCGTTCGTCGTTGGGGTAGAGTTCTACCAATTTCTGATAGTACTCGCGCTGCTGCATCGGGAAACCATTGAAACCAGCCTGAACCCCCAAAATCCAGAGGCGTTCTCCTTCGGAAACCCGGTCGGCCAGGGCGACCGCCTTGTCGAGGTTCGCAAAGAATTCCTTCGCGCTGGGAACCACGAAAGAAAGATTCAGGTAGGCCACGGCGAAGTTCGGATCAGCGGTGATGGCTTTCTCAAAATAGGCTATGGCTTCCTGCGCCTGCAGCCGTTCAAAGAGATCGCGGCCCTTCAGAAAATACTCCCGCGCTTCGACGGATCGCGTACTGATGGGGATTTTATCCCCGGGTTTTTGAGTGCAGGCCGTGATCGCAAGCAGAAGCAGGCTTCCGAGGACGACCGCCACCCCGCCGTTCGAATGTCGTTGTCTGATCATCTCACCCTCCTTGGATTGATCATTGTGTAAATTTTGTTAAGTTTTGTGCCCAATAATGTCGGAAATCGTTTCGTGCCGAATGTCCTGTTATAAACTTGCAGTTTGGGTGAAAAGTTCCGATAACCAGCGCTTATTCAGATACCGGGATTATCAGAACGGCAAGGCGATTTTCAACTTTAGATTCCGCTGCAGTGTCTTCATTTCTTGTTGCAGGCTTTCGTTGATCGGGACGCCCTCGCGCAAAATGCGTTTCTCGTTTTCGAACTCCTTCTCGCCGGCGGTGTAGATGCGGCTCTGACCGGGCAGCTTGGCTGATTCGCGCATCGAGCGCAGGATGTTGCCGGTGATTTTTTTGAATTGTTCCGGATCGATGAATTTGGCGACGTCGATAGCCATGAAGAAGTGCCCCAGCTGGAAGGGAATTTTATTTCCATCCGGGTCGAATCCGACCAGTCCCCAGCCGAACGGGCCGCCGCTGAAAGCCGAGGAGAGAATTTCGACCATAACCGCCAGACCATAGCCTTTGTAGCCGGCCAGTTCCTCACCGGCGCCGCCCAGCGGCAGCAGCGAAGCGGCTTTTTCGCCGAACATTTTTAGCAGCGTCACAGGATCGCTGACGTAGTTGCCGTTGGTGTCCATGGCGATGCCTTCCGGCAGGATTTTGCCCTTGCGCTCGGCGACCTCGATTTTTCCACGCTGGGATATGGACGTGGCCATATCGAGCAGGAAAGGGCATTCTTCATCACTGGGAACGCCGAAGGCGATTGGATTGGTGCCCAGCAATGGCTCATTGCCGAAGGTCGGCGAAATCGTAGGACGCGCGTTGGTAAAGGCCAGGCCCGCCATGCCGCGCCGAATCGCCATCATGGGATAGTAGCCGGTGATACCGAAATGCGTGCCGTTGCGTACGGCCACAGCAGCGATGCCGACTTTGCCGGCTTTTTGGATCGCCAGGTTCATGGCTTTGTAGGCGATGACGTGCCCCATGCCGTGATGACCGTCGATGAGGGCGGTGCCGGGCGATTCTTTCAGAATTTCGAAGTTCGTGACGGCCTTCTGACGGCCGTCCAGGATGCGGTCGATGTACATCTTCAGACGGCCGATGCCGTGCGATTCGATGCCCCTCAAATCGGAAGCGATGAGGATTTCCACGACAATATCGGCGTCGGCGGCGGGCACACCGGCAGCCAGCAGTGTTTCGTACATAAAGGTTTTAAGATGATCGACGGCAATAATGATTTCCGGCATAATTTTATCCTCTCTTTGGCGGTTTCGATTTCAATATAACTCTCGCAGAAGGCCGGATCAATTTAATGATTTTTGGGAGAATTCTCAGCAATTCCATCAAGTGGATTTATGACTTCAGGGAAGAGCAAGGCGGCGCTTCTGTCAGGTGATTCAGGCGGTGTCAGCGCAGCTCCCTGACGAAATTCCGTAACTCGACGACCATAGCAGCGTTGTGCGTCTGGCTGTTAGTCCCGAGGTCGAGATAACGACTATTGGCCAATGCGGCATGGATGCGATGGATGTTTTGCAGGTCGTGCAGTTCATCTTTGGTGGCGGCGATGAGCAGGGTTGGTATTTCAATCTCCGGCAGACGCTCCCAGATTGCATAATGGACGAAAGCCAGCGCGGCCTTTTTGAGTTTCCAGGGATCGGCGGCTTCGATATTGCGGCAGTATTTTTCGTATTGGGCGCGATCGCTTTCAACATCCAGACGAAAATTACGCAGGTACCATTTGATGACCGGTTTCATGAGCAGGTAAAGACGCGGCGGGAAGAGATGCACGACCATCTGCCAGAATTTTGGGATATGAAAAACGGCATTGACTCCGATCAAAATCAGGCCCCGCGGCCGTTGTTTCAGAAAGCGGCAGCTGTCCACGATTGCCGTGGCGCCGAGGGAACTGCCGCATAGGAGGTATTCGCCCTCTTCAAGCCCGAGCGACTCGATTATTAAAGCGAGATCGTGGGCGAAATCCTCGACCCGGAATTGTACTTTGCCATGGATCGTAGACGAAATTTTTTCACGGGTTTCGATATAATGAATGCGGAAGTCACGGGTCATCTCGATCAAGGCTGCTTTCCAGCCGGGTACCAGCGAAATCCAGCCCGGCACGAAGACGATCACCGGGTTGTCCGTCGGCTGCGGCGGGGAAAAAGTGATGACCCGTAGCGTGACACACTCATTCACGGCAATGTTTTGAATATCGCAGCGCGTTCCCGGGGCGCAGAATTGGGTCAGATCATCCATGACCGGCGGACTATTTAGTGTCGCTGTTCATCATTGCGTACCATTTGCGGTTCTGCTTGTACAATTTTTTAAAAGCCATGAAAAGCTTGTCGTAGAGCTGGCGGTTCGCCGGGTTGGGATAAAAGGTGTTTTTAATTTTGGTGTGCTTGCCGATGTCTTCGAATGTCTCCAGATAGCCGAGCGTGAAGCTGGCCAGCAGGGCGACCCCCCGCCCGGCCGCCTGTTGCGGATCTACTACCTGGTGGATCGGGCGATCGGTGATATCGGCGATGATCTGGCACCAGGTGTCGCTCATCGCGCCGCCGCCCACGAAATTCAAATCATCGACGCGTTTATAGAGTTTCTCCATGGTTTCGAGCGCCCAGCGGACGTTCATGGCAATCCCCTCGAAAACGGCGCGAACAATATGATCGCGGGTATGGTTCAGACCGATGTTGTACAGACCGCCGCGCAAGGTGTCGTCGTTGAGCGGGCAGCGTTCGCCGTAGAGCCAGGGCGTAAAGATCAGACCGTCGGCGCCGGGGTTGACGCGCTGCACCAGCTTGTCGAGTACCTGGTAGAGTTTGTCGACCTTGTATTCACTCTGCAGTTCTTTGGCATGGTAGATAACCTTGTTTTTCACCCATTCGAGGCAGATGCCCATCGTGTCCTGCGTGCCGATGCCGAGGTAGTATTTTTCCGGGTAGGCGCTGCCGATGCAGCCCGCATAATGGGCCAAATCGATTTTGCGCTTGGTGAAGTGACCGGCGACGCCGCCGCTGGTCCCGATGCGGATATGCAGGCGGCCGTTTTCTACGGCGCCGGAACCTAGCGCTGCTGCTGAAATATCACCGGCACCCGCGATCACCGGAGTTCCCGGCAGAAGCCCCGTTAGTTTGGCCGCTTCCTCGGTGATAGCGCCGGCAATCGCCTGGCTGGCTTTCACCTCAGGCAGTTTGTCGATTTCAATTCCCGTCATCTTGCAGAGTTTCGGAGACCACACATTGCGGTTTTTACGCGTATCCAGCAACCACCAGATCACGGCCAGATCGGTTGATTTCACGTAATTCCCGGTCATCAGGTAGATGACATAATCTTTGGGATCGAGATATTTGTAGGTTTTTTCGATGAGCTCCGGTTCATGGCGTTTGAGCCACAGAATCTTGCCGATGATATCCTTGCCGGCCAGGCTCGGGGCGCCGCCCGTGATATGCAAAAACCGGAGCAAGCGGAAAATATTGTAGCCCTGTACGTGCGGCCAGGTCCAGATGCGTTCGCGCATGATATCGCCGCCCCGGTTGTCCACCCAGGAAATGGCCCGGCGCAGCGGCCGGCCATCGCGATCGACCAATACCAATCCCTGCATCTGCGAAGAAAAGGTAACCCCGACCACGTCGGACGGATTTACTCCGGATTGCGCAATGACATTTTTCGATGTTTCGCAGATGGCATCCCACCAGTCGGATGGCTCCTGCTCGGCGAAACCGGGTTGCGGTACATGCAGCTGATAGTCTTTCTTGGCGGAAGTGATGATGTCGCCGTAAACCGTTACCAGCATGGCTTTGTTGGAACTGGTGCCCATGTCGTGCGATAGAATATATTTTGTCTCCATCAATTACCTCTGATTACGTTGATTAGGATTAATTAACGGTCGCGAAACGTTTTTTCTTTACCGGAGCAAGTCCGGCGAAGCGGGCGAAGAAGCGCGCGAAAAAGCCATCGGAAACGGCAATTCCTCATCGATTCAATCCTCTTCTCCACTCATATTGATCCCGTACCCCTGAAGTTTGTTGAATATAATAAAAGTGCGGGAAATATACAGAAAAATATTACAGTCCGTTAAAACGGCGAGGGGAAGGACACAATTCTGGTTGGCAGTGACCATTTTGGAGTTTATCTATGGCTGCATGAAAATGAAAAGGGGCTGCCGTAGCACCCCTTTTTTTGAGAAGAGCTTGAGTGATCGCTTACTTTAATAGTACCATCTTCTGCCGGAAGAGCTGCCCGTTGCTTTCCATTTGAAGCAGATAAACACCCGTGGGCACGGCCCGGCGATTGCCGTCCGATCCCGACCAGGTTAGCCGGTGCGAGCCGGCGTTTTGACGCTCGTTGACGAGCGTGACGATTTCCCGGCCGCGGATGTCGTAAATGGTCAGACAAACATACGCGTCGTTTGGCAGGTCAAAGGATATCTGAGTAGTTGCATTGAACGGATTCGGGTAATTCGGATGGAGTCGGAAAGAATTCGAATTAAGTGATGTTCCCTTTATGGCCGTCGTAGATCTTCCTCCGTCCGTGGTTCTGTAAACTGCTGTATTACTCAGTACCCAGCCATGGGTTTCACTTGAAAAGACCATATCCGCCATGGTATTCGATGAAGAATTCAGGTCGGTAATATTGGAATCGAACCACGTACGACCTTTGTTTACGGAGTAAAATACCGCACTGTAGCTGGCTACCCAGATGTAATTTGAATTATCAGGAGCATATTCGATATCGATGGGTGCTCCCACTCCCAGCGGTATCCAATTACTGAATTCAACTTCGGTGTACAAGGCTTGTCCCCACCAACCGCTGATAATTCCGAAATTTTCATCGAAAAATTTCAGGTTTACGCATTCCCCCATATCCGAAGGATAGTCAAGTCTTTGCCATCTGACGCCGCCGTCAGTCGTTTTAAAAATGTCATGCTCTAGGATATCAGGGCGCAGAAAACCGACATTCATATCGACAAAATCGACGACGTGCCATGAGTTATACGAACTTGAACCGAATGCCGAATCGTTTACGGAAAGCCAGCTTTGACCGCCGTCGGTCGTTTTTAAAATTACGGCGGCACTGTCCTTGTCGATGGCATCCGCCATTGCAACACCGTTGATATTGTCGAACATTTCAATATAATTGATGAAAGGCGTCAATGTGGTATCTCTGAATTGTAATTGCCAGGACTGGCCGCCATCACTGGTTGCAAAGATACCGGTTGCTGTACTGACCCAGAAATTGTCCGGGCTGGTGATTGAAATATCGGAAATCCACTCCATGCTGTCCGGATTGGTCGTAGCCTGCCATCCAGAACCGCCATTGGTCGTGCGGTAAATTATCAAAAAGTTTGAAACAGGATCCCGGGCAACAAATACGGCGGTGTTATCATCGCAGGCGTCTATAACTGCTCCGCCAACGAACGGCGCGATGCCGTTCGTCTGGCGGGTCCATTCCGCATGTAACGGAATGATGCAAAACGAGAGAAGCAACAGACAACAAAAAATGATTATCCTCTCTGTGTCTTTGTTCAACCCTTTCATAAGAACCTCCTTTTCTGCCGAGATGATAAATGTTTTCTTACTTGAGCAGAACCATCTTTTGGCGAAATATCTGCCCGCCGCTTTGCATCTGCAGCAGGTAGACACCAGTGGGCACAGCCTGGTAAATGTTGTCCAATCCGGACCATGTGAGCCGGTGACTGCCGGCGTTTTGATGCTCGTTGACGAGCGCTACGATTTCACTCCCGCGGATGTCGTAGATGGTTAGTCGGACATACGCATCGTTTGGCAGGTCATAGGATATCTGCGTGGTTGCATTGAACGGATTCGGATAATTCGGATAGAGCTGGAAAGAGTCGCAGCTTCGAACGCCTGTGGTTTGTATTTCGGTTATCTGATCCCACTGAATCACATTAGCCCAGATATTGATCCCAACTTCGCCATAACGATTATCGGTCCAGCACGTGTAAATTTTGCCATCACGCATTTTTACACTGGGATAACTCTGATGATATTCCTTGTCGGCATGGATGCAGAACGGTGTACTGGCCACTGTCCAGTCGGCATCGAAACGCAATCCATAGATGTTATCGTCGAGACACCAGACGATGGTCTTTCGACCGGCTTCATCGGTAGCGAATTTGAAATTAATCCAGATGTTTCCGTCACAGATATCGGTTACCTTAAAACAATCCCCGGAAGGCTCACCTTCGGCATCATATCGGCGGGCCCAGATGGATATTTTATCATCCCTGTATTCGTCCCAGGCAATCGAGAAGCCGCCATCCGGTTCGATAATTACGGCCGGATAGGAACGATAATCGGCAAGATCATCCTGGGAAATCCGGGTGTTTTCGCCGATCTTTTGGCCTCCTTTCGAATATCTTTGAAAGTAGACATCATATTTTCCCGAGCGTTTATCCGACCAGGCAATTACCGAATTGGCGTTCTCATCGATTGCTGGACTTAAGGGACAGGATATTACCATGTTTTCATCCACAACCTCGATATTTTGTCCGAGAAGATTTCCGTTCGGATCCAGGATTTGCATAAGGAAGCTGCTTTGGCCCCAGGTTACGACCGCGTAACCGCTATCATTCATGGCAATTACAGGTTCATCGGTATATTCGACAATCTCATTGATTTTGAAATTACTACCCAGACGGGTACCATCGGCAGCGAAACGTTGAGCGTAAAGTTCCCTCGGCCAGGACGTTCCATCTTCCCAGACAACCGTAAAATTGCCGGCGGCATCCATAGCAATATACGAATCTCTATGTAAACGATCAGGCTCTTGATTGTCATTTGCGATCAGAAATTCTGTCAACGCCTGGCCATCGGCCCCGTACTTGCGTACATAGATATGGGGATCAACCATCCAGGTAATCGCAAAATTACCTTGCTTATCGATAGCTAATTGAGGCCCTTCCTGCGTACCATTGGGTTGCGAATCATCATTCAGGCGGAAGTTATCCCCAACCTTATTTTTCTCTCTGTCAAGCCATTGCCCGTAGATATTCGGATCGTCATCTCTTAAATCGGACCAGACAACGAGCGTATAGCCGTTCGAACCTATCCCTATCGGCGCTGGTATAGAAAAATTACAGGCAGCGCCCGGTTCGGTGATAGTTACATTGCCAGTGCTTACAGTATCGGAACTCTCGAGCGTGCCCAGGATAATTTCGTCGTTCAAGCTTTGATCGCGTAATACCCGCGTGTAAATAAAGGAACCATTTTGACTTCCGATCACGCTTGGTGAATATCCATTGTCCAGTAAAAAATTCTCTCCATCAGGCAATCCATCCGGTAGGAAACGTTGCGCATAAAGAGATGCCGGGTAGGAAGATTCATGCCAAGCGATTATGGAATTGCCGTTTGAATCGACGGCGATGACCGGATTGTTTTGGGTCATCGCTCTCGAAGCGGAACCTACGGCGATATTTTCTCCTATTTTCTCAAAAGTAGTCGAAATGCGCTGAGCGAAGATATAATCCGTATCATAACGACGGTCCCGCCAGGTAACCATAAAATACCCCTGTGGATTGCAGACAATGCGGGGCTCGAAAGCATATTTTGTTCGGCTGGTATCATTCACAACAATCGGTGGATCGATAACTTCGCCGAGAGAATTGATCCTGGATGCCAGTATCAAATAATCTCGATTCATCACTGCATTCGCTACAACAACAAAATCACCATCCGGATCCGCGGCAACTTCACATTCGTGCCAGCGATCTCCTCCAGCGACTTCGGCAATCGTTACGGGATCGGTTTTCGGTGTGCCGTCGGAATGAAACAAACGCGCCTGATTGCTCCAGACGACCATAAAATCACCGTCGGCATTCACGGCGACGTCTGGGGAATTACCGGCCTCTTCCTTGTTGACCTGGAAGTTACCGCCGACGGCAGCATTTTCCTGAAAAATTTGTCCGTATATGTCGATGATACCATTGCGATAATCCCGCCAGACAGCCACGATCGTTCCGTTTCCATTTGAGGCCAATGCCGGGTAATCCTGGGTAGCATGCCCGCTGTTTTCATTAACCTGGAAATCGTTGACGACATAAGCGTTTGAATTCACAGCGACAGTTTTAAAAAGAATTTCCGATCGGAAGTGCCCCGGCTGCCGGGACATTTCCCGATAGTCAGAATAGCCTGGCTCGAAGAAACGGCTTCCATCCGAACCGTTAGAAAACTGAGAGAAAACGGTCCCCGGAAGCATGATTGCTATGATTCCGAGAACGCTGACTTTGTTCAACCCTTTCATAAGAACCTCCTTTTTATACCTCCATACTCAAAGAGATGCTCTTCTCCGGGAACGATCGCCTGAATAACAAAAAACACGATCGCCGCGAAGCTTCGCCCCCGTTTAAGTTCTATTTCACCCCTAAAAGCAAGTTTAAAGCAGATTTCGCATAATGTCAACTAAAATCTTGACCACAAATGAATGTTAATTTCGATCGTAAATATAATCTTAGAAATACTTAAATATATATAGAGGTCGATCGTGTTTTCGACAATTCAAAATTTGCATTTTTCAATCTGCACTTTGAAATGGATTTTTTATGCTAAGTAGGGTCGTGCTGTGTTCAATCCCGGAAAGGCCGGAAGGTATCCTTGAGGCTGATGTACTGCCCGGAATGTCCGGCCGTCTCGAAATCACCGGTGTGCGGATTGAAGCAATAATCCTGTTGCCATTTTTGGTAATTGGCGAGGATCTCCCGAACGGCCTGCGCAATGTATTGCACTTCGTCGTCGTGCATAGTCGGGTGCAGTGAAATCCGTACCCAGCCCGGCTTCTGGCTCAGGTCGCCGTGATTGATGCGATCGGTGATCTTCTTCGATTTTTCGTGGTCGATATTCAGCAGCAGGTGACCGTAGGTGCCGGCGCACAGACAGCCGCCGCGGACCTGGATGCCGAACTTGTCGTTCAGCAATTTCACGAACAGGTTATGGTGCACCTCCATCGAATAGAAAGAAACGAATCCGATGCGGTTGCGGTTTCCGGGCTCGAGCATCTGGATGCCGTCGACCTGGCAAAGCTCATCCATGAGTATTGAGGTTAGCCGGTGCTCACGCTGCAGCATTGCTTCTTCGCCCATTGCCTCTTTGAGCAGGATCGCCAGCGAAGCCCTGATCGCCTGCAGAAATCCGGGTGTGCCCCCATCTTCGCGGGTCTCGATATTGTCGAAGTAGCGGTGACTGCCCCACGGATTGGTCCAGAGTACGGTTCCACCGCCGGGATGATCGGGGACTGTATTATGGTATAAGTTCTTATCAAAGACGATGACGCCGGATGAGCCAGGTCCGCCCAGGAACTTGTGCGGCGAGAAGAAAACGGCATCCAGTGCTTCTCGTTCCTTCGTTGGGTGCATGTCGATTTTAACATAAGGCGCCGAGGCTGAATAATCGATGAAACAGAGGCCGCCAAACTCATGCATAATCGCGGCCATCTCGTGAATCGGCGTAATGATGCCCGTGACATTGGAACACGCCGTAAATGAGCCGATGATCAATTTGCGGTGTTTATTGGCTTCGAGAATTTCGCGCAGACTGGCCAGGTTGGGCGTGCCGTCCGATTTTTTGCAGAGAATTGCAACGTCGCAGCAGCATTCTTCCCAGGTTGTCTGGTTGGAATGATGTTCCATGTGGGTGATGATCACGAGCGGTTTTTCGCTCTCGCAGATGGTGATTTTGTCCTTGAATTTTTCGGGAATGCGCAGGCCGAGGATGCGCTGGAATTTGTTGATTACCGCCGTCATTCCGAATCCGGCAAAGAGCAGAATATCATCGGTGGAAGCGTTCATGTGTTTTTTAATAATGAGGTGGGCCTGGTGGTAGGCGGAGGTCATGACGGTTCCGGTCAGGTTCGTCTCCGTATGGGTATTGGCGACATAAGGCCCGAGTGTATCGGTAATATAATTTTCTATCGACCGGTAGAGTCGACCGCTGGCGGCCCAATCGGCATAGAGGACCGGTTTTTTGCCGCCGTCGAAGTCATATTCCAGGTCGTTACCGATGATGTTCTTGCGAAATTTGTCGAAGTATTTTTCCAGTTCAATGCTACTCATGTTATCAATTACTCTCATTTCCTATTAATTACCCATTGTAAATATAATCAATACTCGGCGAACGAGAGAGAAATTTTTCCTGCTGTTCTGAATCCGACAAATCTGATCGTGCTTATGGATATCATTTGCTTTTCATTACAGAGGCATGAGTCGCCGTGGTGTTCTCAAATACGATGGTCGCTATCCAAATATCCTTAATGGAAAATACTTGACAAATGTAACCCATAGAGTTACATTAACGCCGATATTTTAAAAAAGGAGTCTGAAATGAGATGATCAAGAATTTTAAAAACAAGAATCTAGAGCGGTTATATTTGCATGGTGATACAAGAGGCATCCAACCCCACTTCAAGGAAAAGCTAGTGAGAATTTTAGATATTATGGATTCCGCCGGGAGTTTGGAAGACATGAAATTTCCAGGTTCTAATCTTCACAAACTCGAACCGAAAAACGAGAGCCGCTGGTCAGTATATTTATCAGGTAACTGGAGGATAGTATTCATGTTTAGCCAAGGTGATTTTTTTGAAGTAGAATTAAAAGATACCCACTAGCCGAAAATCATATAGCAGCAGAATAAATACAATAATGCGATTAGATAGAAGAAGGAGAGAGTGAGATGTTAACGATAAAGAGATGCCCAAATCATCCCGGAGAAATTATTAAGAGTATGTATTTAGATGAATTAAACGTAACCATTTCAGAGTTTGCCGCCAGATTGGGTGTTTCTCGAAAAGCCATTTCTGCAATTATAAACAAACGTAAATCCGTAACCACAGAAATGGCAATACGCTTATCCCGTGCGTTGAATACATCACCAGAACTATGGGTGAATCTGCAGAGCAGGTACGATTTATGGAATGCTTACCAGAGACAGGAACAATGGTCACAAGTCAAGCCTTTGGAAGGATTACAAAGTACTAAAGCGATTACTTAGAAGAAGAATTAAGTGAAGAAATTGGGGTAAAATAAAAATATTTCCTTTTAAGTAAATCCGAGAACCAGTTGATTATTGACTTTTCAGGATGGCGCACAGCTACGTGAGCTGAATACCGTCCCACAGATCGTAGTCATTAGGTTTGGTAATGTCGTGTCGATGAGTCTCTTCGTTTTCCGAATAGATGGTCAAATATCCTTACTCAGGTAACAGGTTAAATTATTAAAGTTTTTTATTGGGTTGCACGGACCGCTGTTATAAATTTGAATCAAATGAAAGATTGCGATCCGGCTCCCGTAATACAATTCTGATCAGGACTAGGCCGGTTTTTACCATTTTCTGAAATACGCGGCTCATGGCAGGTTTGAAATGAAGATCCACACGGTTTCATCAGGGCAGGTGACATCATGCTCATATCCTGATGGAACGGAAGAGGCTTTTATTCAATAAAGGAGAGAAGCTGTATGGCGGCCAAATCATTCAATGCGTTTCTCATGGCGCAGAGCCAGTTCGACAAGGTTGCCGATATTCTCGATCTGGATGAGGCGACCCGTGAACTTCTGCGCAGCCCGATGCGGGAATATCACTTCAGCATTCCGATCACGCTGGACGACGGCAGTTCGAAGATTTTCCGCGGCTATCGCGTCCAGCATAACGACGCCCGGGGTCCGGGCAAAGGCGGCATCCGTTTTCATCCGCAAGAGACCGTCGATACGGTGCGCGCGCTGGCGATGTGGATGACCTGGAAGTGCGCCGTGGTTGATATCCCGCTGGGCGGCAGCAAAGGCGGCGTCATCTGTGATCCGCACAACCTGAGCCTGCGCGAACAGGAGCAAATCTGCCGCGGCTGGATTCGCCAGATTGCCCGGGACATCGGACCGGTGAATGACGTCCCCGCGCCGGATGTGATGACCAACAGCCAGCACATGCTATGGATGATGGATGAATACGAGGCCATTCGCGGCGGGAAATTTCCCGGTGTGATTACCGGGAAACCGGTCGGTATGGGCGGCTCGCTGGGGCGGACCGAGGCGACCGGTTACGGCGTCATTTTTAGCTTGCGGGAAGCCCTGAAAGAGGTGAATATTCTTCCTGCAAACACGCTCGCCAGCGTGCAGGGCTTCGGCAACGTGGCGCAACATGCGATTGAATTGTACGGACAGCTGGGCGGCAAGGTGATTTGCGTCGCCTGCTGGGACCAGGCGGACCGGATTTCTTACGCCTTCCGTAAAAAAGACGGCGTGAAACTCGCCGAACTGCGCGATATTACCGACCGCTTCGGCGGTATCGAAAAGGACAAGGCCGCCGATCTGGGTTATGAAATCCTGCCCGGCGAGGCCTGGATCGAGCAGGATGTGGACATCCTGATTCCCGCCGCGCTTGAAAATCAGATCACCGGCGAGAATGCCGGTAAAATCAGCCATCGCGTGCGAATCATCGTCGAAGGCGCCAATGGGCCGACGACACCGGAAGCGGATAAAGTCATCGAAGAACGCGGGATTTATTTAATCCCCGATTTCCTGGCGAATGCCGGCGGCGTGACATGCAGCTACTTCGAGCAGGTCCAGAGCAACACCAACCACTACTGGGAAAAGGACGTGGTGCTGGGCAACCTGGACGTGAAGATGACCGCCGCCTTCATCGCCGTCAGTGACCTGGCGAAGAAGGAAAAGCTGTACCCGCGCGACGCTGCTTACGTCATTGCCGTCAGCCGGGTGGCGGAAGCCTGCCGTCTGCGCGGCTGGCTGCATTGATCGGCAGATAACACAGCAAAGGTAAAAAGAAAAGAGAAACGGGAGTAAGCAAGATATCAGTTTTTCTTCCGATCCTTATTTTGAACTTTCCCTGCCAGGAGCTCCTGTTGGAGCACCTTTCTCCTTTGACCTTCTCGCCCGCTTATTCCGGGCAATTCAGTAAAAAATGATCTATATTTATTTACACGATTATTGGAGTAACATTTCGCATAATCGTTTACGGGTAATATTAAAATGGCAAGCGCAGAGATAAAAACCGGAATACCGCAGTTCAACCGGGAGTTTCTGACATCCCGGCACAAGATTACCTGTATCGGGAAAGACGCCCTGGGCGGCAAGGCCTCCGGACTAGTTTTCATCCGCGATATCCTGGAAGAGCGTTTGGACGCCGCTGCTTTCGCCGGAATAACGGTTGCGGTGCCGCGCATGACCGTCATCTGCAGCGATGTCTTCGATAATTTTATGCACCTGAACGATCTCTACGAGCTGGCCCGTTCCGACCAGCCGGACGACCGCATTGCGCATGCATTTCAACGGGCCAACCTGCCGTCGGAGATTGTGGGCGATCTCTGGGCTTTGATCGCCGGGATGCACACCCCGCTGGCGATCCGTTCTTCGAGCATGCTGGAGGATGCGATCTATGAACCGTTCGCGGGCGTTTATGCCACCAAAATGACACCCAATAACCAGTTCGATACGACCACACGTTTTCAGAAGCTGACCGAAGCGATCAAGTTTGTCTATGCTTCCACGTTTTTCCGGGGCGCGAAAAATTACCTGAAAGCTGTCCATCGCGAGATCGAAGAAGAAAGGATGGCTGTGATTGTGCAGGAAGTCGTGGGACAGCGGCAGGCGGAGCGCTTCTATCCGCAGATCTCCGGCGTGGCCCGTTCGTACAATTTTTATTCGATCGGCAAGGAGACGCCGCAGGACGGCGTCGTGGAACTGGCCCTCGGGCTGGGACGGACGATCGTTGACGATGGTATGTCGTGGAGCTATTCGCCGCGCTACCCGAAAGCCAATTCGCCTTACAATACGATCGGCGATCTGATGAAGCAGACCCAGACGAAATTCTGGGCCGTCAATATGGGTCGTATTCCGGTTTACGATCCCGTCGTGGAAACGGAATACCTGGTCAGCGCCGGCCTCCCGGATGCCGAAAAGGACGGCAGTCTGCGGCTGTTGGCCTCAAGTTACGATCCGCATTCCGATCGCCTGTATCCCGGCGTTTTCGGCGACAACCCGAGGGTGCTGACCTTTGCGCCGATTCTGCAATTGCAGCAAATCCCGCTCAACGATCTGGTCAGGGAATTGCTGCGAATTTGCGAGGAGGCGGTCGGCAGCCCGGTGGAAATGGAGTTCGCCGTGACGATGGAAACCGGCTCGACGAAAACGGCGAATTTCGGATTTTTGCAGGTGCGGCCGATGGTGGTTTCAGCGGAGGAGATTACGATTTCCGATGATGAGATGAACGACGCGCGGGTTCTGGCGGCATCGGCAACCGTTTTGGGTAACGGGATCACGGGCGGCATCCGCGATGTCGTCTATGTCAAACCGGACACCTTCCGCAAGGAAAGCACACGCCAAATCGCGCTGGAACTGGAAGCCATCAATCAGACCTTACAACGCGAGGATCGACCATACTTGTTAATGGGCTTTGGGCGCTGGGGCAGCACCGATCCGTGGCTGGGAATACCGGTCGATTGGGGTCAGATCAGCGGCGCGAAAGCCATCGTGGAGTCGACACTCGAAGACATGAACGTGAATTTCAGCCAGGGTACGCATTTCTTTCATAATATCAACAGCTTCCGGGTCAGCTACTTTTCGATGCATCATGACGTCGACCGTCCGATTGACTGGCAATGGCTGGATGAACAGGAAGTTGCAGCCGATAAGGAATTTGTACGACACGTCCGCTTGTCGACAACCTTGACGATTAAAGTGGATGGTCGCAGCAGCAGGGGAGTGATTTTAAAATGATGAATGATTCGATCGATACACTGAATGCCATGCTGACCGAACGCATGAAAGAACTCAATTGTCTTTATGCTGTTGAGGAAATAATCAACGATACCGCTTTGTCCATGGATGAAGTATTCGCGAAAATCGTGCGCATCCTTCCACCCGGCTGGCAGTATCCCGATGTTTGCGAAGCGGTGATCGAATTCGAGGACCGGAGTTACAAATCCGTCGAATTCAAAAGAAGCAGTTGGATGCAAAAAGCGGATATTTTCGTGCAGGAGCGTCCCATCGGGGCCATTAAGGTTTATTACCTGGAGGAGCGGCCGCCGGCGGACGAAGGCCCGTTTCTCAAGGAAGAGCGCCGCCTGATCAACACGCTCAGCGAGCGGATTGGGCATTACCTGCTGCACATGCGCCTGAAATCGATCTTCGAAGATGTCCAGGGCGGGGATCATCAGCTTCTGAAAGGGAAACAGGATTGGGACGTGATCCTGGACTTTCTGCGCCGTTCGGATCAGAAATTATATATCCGTTTTTCACGACGAATGATGAATTATCTCTGCCTGCACGGCGTGGAGGAGGCGCGCCACCTGATCCAGAATTTCGGACCGGAGACGCTGCGCTATGAGAGCGATTATTCCGATGACGCCAACCGTCCGCTGCAGAGAGCCACGATTAAGAATATCCTGCAGATCAGCGATCAGACTTTCCGGATCGCCGCCGAGAAATTGAGTGACAATGAAATTCTGCGCTGCCTGCAGAAGTGGCTGCAGGAGGACAAATCCAATTTCCTGGTGCGGGCGCTCGAGAACCAGAACAATTCCATTACGACGGTAGCCGATGCGCTGGCCCGTTATCATCACCTGGAGCAGGATGGCGTCGAACTGGCCGAAGCCACCAAGAAAACCCTCAATGTTTCGCTAATCCGGCGTTTTTTCACGGACCAGCTGGAGTACATCAACAAGGCCAAGAATTTCGTGGAAGTGGATTATTTTTTCGACCTGCTGAAACGCATGATCTACGTGCCGGAGAGTCATGGTAAACTGGGCGGCAAGAGCGCCGGGCTTTTCCTGGCCAGCCAGATTATCAAAAAGGCGGCGGCCGAACATGAAATTCTCGGGAATGTGAAAGTGCCCAAAACCTGGTACATCAGCTCCGATGTGCTGATTTATTCCATCTATTACAACGATATCGAAGAAGTTCTCGAGCAAAAATACAAAGAAATCGAGCAGGTGCGCCAGGAGTATCCCCACATCATCCAGGTATTCAAAAATTCCACCTTTCCGCCGGAAGTCGTCAAAGCCCTCAGCATGACGCTCGATGATTTCGGGGACCAGCCGCTGATCGTGCGCAGTTCGAGCCTGCTGGAAGATCGCTCAGGTGCGGCCTTTTCGGGCAAGTACAAAAGCCTTTTCCTGGCCAACCAGGGACCCAAAACGCAGCGCCTGGACGCGTTGATCGATGCCATTAATGAGGTTTATGCCTCGATCTTCAGCCCCGACCCGATCGAGTATCGCACTGAGAAGGGACTGATCGATTTTCACGAGGAAATGGGTATCATGATCGAAGAGGTTGTCGGCACGAAAATCGGCAGATATTTCATGCCTGCCTATGCCGGGGTGGCTTTTTGTAATAATGAATTCCGCTGGTCGCATCGGATCAAACGCGAGGACGGTTTGGTGCGCCTGGTGCCGGGCCTCGGGACGCGCGCCGTGGACCGGCTCAGTGACGATTACCCGATCCTGGCCGCGCCGGGACAACCGAAATTGCGCGTAAATGTGACCCCGGACGAGGTCATACGCTATTCGCCGCAGAAAATCGATGTGATCAACCTGGAAACCAACAGCTTCGAGACCATCGACATCGTTCCGCTGTTGCGGGAATATGGCCGCAAATACCCGCAGTTGAACAAGATCGTTTCGATCATCAAAGACCACGACATCATGCAGCCGATCGGATTGCATCATCATCTCGAAGAAGAAGATATTGTGGTCACTTTCGAAGGACTGTTTACGCGCAGTGACTTTTTGAAGCAGGTCAAAACCATCCTGGACATTCTCCAGGCTGAGATGGGAATGCCGGTGGATATTGAGTTCGCTTCGGATGGGAAGGATTTTTTCCTGCTGCAGTGCCGCCCGCAGAGTTATACCGCCGAAATCAGCGCCTCACCGATTCCCAAGGATTTGCCGGAAAAGGATATCGTCTTCTCCGCCAACCGGCATATTTCCAACGGACAGGTGCCGGACATCACGCACATCGTCTATGTCGTTCCGGAACGTTATACCGAAATCGAGAACAAAAACGACCTGAAAACCGTCGGCGAGGTCATCAGCGGTCTGAATTATGTCCTGCCCAAGCGCCAGTTCATTCTCATGGGCCCGGGACGCTGGGGCAGCCGGGGCGACATCAAACTGGGCGTCAGCGTGACCTATTCGGATATCAACAATACCGCGGTGCTGATCGAGATTGCCCGCAAAAAGGGTAATTATATCCCGGATTTGTCGTTCGGGACGCACTTCTTCCAGGACCTCGTAGAGGCCTCGATTCGTTACCTGCCGCTCTATCCCGACGATGCGGGAATTATCTTCAACGAGCGCTTTCTGAATGGTTCTCCTAATATCCTGGCGCAAATTCTGCCCGAATATGAAAACCTCTCCGATGTGATTCGCGTGATAGATGTGCCGGCGACCACCGGCGGCAATATCCTGCGGGTGCTGATGAATGCCGACCTGGAGGAAGCTGTCGGTATTCTCACGAAACCCAGTAAAAGCATCAATGTCGTGCGGCCGAAAGGACTTTCACCGACGCCAACCGCCGACGATTATTGGCGCTGGCGCATGGCGATAACGCGTAAAATCGCCGGGCAGCTGGACCCCGCGGAATACGGCATCAAGGCCTTTTACGTTTTCGGCAGCACCAAGAATGCCACCGCCGGCCCGGGCAGCGATATCGACATCCTGATTCATTTCAATGGCTCGGAGAAGCAGAAGGCCAACCTGTTGCTCTGGCTGGATGGCTGGAGCCGCTGCCTGGCGGAGATGAACTACCTGCGCACCGGGTACAAGAGTGACGGTTTGCTGGATATCCATCTGGTCACGGATGAAGATATCCGCAAAAAGACCAGCTATGCCGTCAAAATCGGCGCCATCACGGATGCCGCACGGGAACTGCCGATGAAAGGCAAAGCACCCGCCGCATAGCTCGATTCCCGCGAAGTCCCCGCACGACAAACACTCTTGTTTGTCCGTCGTTCCGTCGGATTTTCAAACCGGGACGGCGGTTGTAGATCGCAGTCCGGCGACGCGATTCTTCAACCCGCTGTTGGTGTGATTGAGAATATCGATTTGAAGTGTCTTTAGTCCCGGAGGGACGGCAGTGAATTTTGATTGATGATATGCGATTGGCGATTTAAATCCGAGTTGACCGGAATTTATCGATACCCGCTCTCCAGCCGTTCCCGCAGCAGGGATTTCAGCGACTCCGAGATGAATGCCGCTTTGAGGGCGTTACGATTGCATTGCAGGAAATGCTCCTCCGTCCAGCCGAAAACGTCATGCAGTTTTTGGTATTCCCGGGTCAGGGTGATATTCGTGATTGTGCGCGTGTCGGTATTGATGCCCAGTGAAATTCCCTCCCGGTACAAGCGGTCCACCGGGTGGTCCTCATAGCGATCGAAGACGTCCGTCTGAATGTTGCAGGTCGGGCAAACTTCGAGATGAATTCCCTTCTCTCTGAGTTCGACAAGCAAGTCGGGATCTTCGATGCTGCGAACGCCATGGCCGAGGCGTGCCGGATGAAAACGGTCGAGCGTTTCACGGACACTTTCCGGGCCGCGGGCTTCCCCGGCGTGGGCGCTGCAGGGGATGCCGTGCCGGGCGGCATATTCGAAGGCGCGGACGTGGGCATCGATCGGGTAACCGGCTTCGTCCCCGGCGATATCAAATCCGGCGACGCGGGAATTTTGGAAGTGCTTAGCCAGTTGCACGGTTTCGAGGCTCTGCTGTTCGCTGTAATTGCGCAGGGTGCTCAGGATCAGGCGGGCTTCGATACCGGTTTCCCGGCCGGCCTGCGAAACAGCCTTCTCGATGACTTCGACCACCCGCTGCGGCGTGAGTCCCAATTCGGTATGCAAAAGCGGCGCGAAACGGATTTCGGCGTAGATGATATTGTCCTGCCGCAGTTGCTCGAACAGGTCGAAGGTCACCAATTGAAGGTTTCGCTCGGTTTGCATGAGCCGGATGCCCTGCGGCGCGCGTGACAGGAAGTCCGCCAGATTGTTACACTTGGGCGGCGCGATGAATTTTTCGCGGTACTCCGCCGCTGAGATTTGCGGATCGATCTTCGAAACGACGGCGTAACTCAGCGAGCAGTCCAGGTGCTGGTGCAGTTCGATCTTGGGCAATTTCTGAAAGAGAGACATAGGTTTTCCTGGTTTGAATATCACAGACAAAGCGCTTGAATCTAATTCCGGCGGCGGAGTTTAGCAATGATTTGACGCACTCCATCGCAGGTGCTAAAGCACCCTGCTCTCACAAATGAAAGCCTGCGGCTTATTCAGTCCAATTGCGCTTCAGCCGTCAGCCTTATTCCGCAATCATCAATCACAAATCAAGAATCTGCTATCTTTATGTGCTCCTCGGTCAGGGGTTTTCGACGCCGCTTCTTTAAATGCGAATTTTCCGATTAAGGTTGTAGCCCTTTTCGCCGAACGGCTGCAATTTCTCGAGCCAGATTTCCTCCAGCAGGCTGAGTTCCTCGTCGACCTCGAATCGACTTTTATTGGCAGTGTCGAACTCCTCCAATATTCCGAACTCGAAGTTGGCTTCCCCGTACTGTTTCCAGTCGGCCTGCAAGGCCGGATTGCGGTGGTTGCCGAGATTCAACATCATTTTTTCGCGGTTCAACGGTCCGTGCAGGTTGGTGCTGCTGCCCAGACAAATTTTTCCGTTGATTTTATTTTTAAGCTGAAATATACCGGCCTGCGGCGCGGTTTCTTTGTATGCCTGCTTCAGTGCCTTACGATTGATCATGATTTCTACCTCTTGTCTATTCATTAATTTCCAGACGACTTATCCGAACGGATACCAAAAATTCGACCCGGACGTTCCGGTCGACCCGGACGTTCCGGGTACTCACGCGATGGATGCTGTGCTAGGGATCTCAGGCGCAGAATTTCGGGTGGTGCGCATCCCCGGCTCTGCCGTAACCGGAGCCGTGAAAACGCAGCCAGTCGATGATCGGACCATGGAAGTAGCGGAGGTTCTTCCGGCGCGTGACGGGATCAGAGGATGCTGTTTTGTATATTCCGCTTTTCGACATGATCATTTCCGATATTAAATAAAACCGTATGACCGGTTTACGCGTACTAATTTACGATACTTCAGGCAGATTGCTATACGGATTTTTAACGAAATGGCTGACGGTTCGATTTAAGAATGGACGACGGTGAAGGATTGAGAGCCAGAGGTAGCGGGATATCGGGTATAGGGTAAAAGGTCTGTTTCAGATCAGTTCGCGCACAGCGTTTTCGGGCTGGTCGGGATCAAAGCGCACCAGGGCCAGCTCCGGACCGTCGTGGGCGGCGGAAAACAGGTGCGTCTTGCCGATGCGGTCCTGCCAGCTGCCCGTGAGGCGCGCGGATTCATGCACATGTCCATGCAGAGTGATCGACGGCTGTTGCTTTTCTATCATCTCCAGAATGGCGACACTGCCGACATGCACATCCAGGGGGGCGTGATCGATCATTTTACCATCCAGCGCCGCCCGATCGAGTTTAGTCTTATAAGGAGGTGAGTGAAAAAGGAAGATTGTCTTATCGAGGTCTTGATCGTGGGTGAGGATGTGCAGATCGTCTTTGATAGTTAAAAACTTTTTCTTGTAATCGGCCACCGGCACGGAGTACTGCCCCTCTTCCGGTGAAATGCAGCCGGGATCGACATAGCGCGATACATCGTAGCGCTCCCAGTCTTTCCACCAGAAGGGTGTCGGAGGGACATAAGAATAGCCGTAAATCGTGTATTCTCCGAAGGGTATCTGACGGTTGTGGGCATAGTGCCAGATTCCGCTTTCGGCAGCGGTGAGGATAGCAGACTCCTCGACTTTCGCGTCGTCATTACCCAGGATGAGAAAGACCTGCGGGTAATCCGGACCCAGCGACCGACGCAGCTCTGTGAATCTGTCGATGAGGAACCCGACACCACTTTTAGGGGAGGGCCGGCCGGCCTCATCCTGATGCAAAAATGGAGACGGCAGAATGTCGCCGCCCAGGAAGAGGGCTGAAGGCGGATCGGATTGAATCCGCTGCAATAGATTCTCATAGCGTTCTTTCCGGCCGTGGAGATCGGTTACGAAATAAAACTCACGCATAAGCTCCTGAAAAAGTGAATTCCTGTTGCAGGAATATTGGGAGGTATCGCTAAAGACGAAATCGTATCGGCCTTTTACTCTTTATGCCGCCAATCCAGGGCGCCGACGGGGCAGGTCCCGATGCACTGCCCGCAGTCCGTGCAGCTCAACGGCAATACATCGCCGAAAGCGGTATCGACATAGGTGTGATAGCCGCGATTCTGGAAACCGAGCAGTGACTTGTTGACGACCTCTTTACAGATTTTTACGCAAATGCCGCACTTGATGCACTTATTGCGGTCCAGGATGATTTGCGGATGGCGCGTATCGTAATTCTGATTTAATTTTTCGCCGATGATGGCCTCGGGGTGGGCTGCATACATTTCGGAGAAATCCTTAAGACGGCAGTCATGTTTGGCAGTGCAGCTGCATTCCAGGCAGCGTTCGCCTTCGTGGGCGATTTCGTCGGTTGTGAAAGTGAAGGAGACCTCCGAAAAACTATTTTGGCGTTCCTCCAAAGGAATGAGACGCTGGTTCACGCGGTTATCCTGGCGAACATCATGCAGGAAAACCAGGTCTTCGCTGCGTAGCGATTGCCAGTGACCGCGCGAGACATTGATCGCATACGCATCCTGGTAAGTGCTGCCATTCAGGAATGCCAGGATACCGAGCGCGGCTCGTCTGCCGCCGGCCACCGCCTCGACAACCGTGGCCGGTCCAGAGACACAATCCCCGGCGCTGAAGATCCTGGCGTCCATCTGATGGTTCTCTTTATTGACCTCGATGTCGCCCCAGCGATTTATAATCAGGTCAGACGGGGCGTCTGTTTTCTGGCCGATGGCGGCGATGACCGTATCGGCTTCGACATCGAATTCGGAACCTTCGATGGGAACCGGGCGCCGGCGTCCGGAGGCATCCGGCTCGCCAAGTTGCATCCGCAGGAAGGTCAGAATTCTACGCCCGTTGGCTTCCTTCAGCCGGACCGGTGCAGTCAGAAACTCGAACTTTACGCCCTCTTCGCGGGCCTCGTCTATTTCGATCTGTTCGGCGGGCATCTCTTTTTCGGTGCGGCGATAGAAACAGAAGACCTCCTTGCTCCCCAGACGAACGGCGGTGCGCACGCAGTCCATGGCCGTATTGCCGCCGCCGATCACGATGGTCTTGCCGGGATTGTCGTCCGACCAGCCGTCGCGGGCGATTTTCTCAAGCCAGTGAATGCCGCCGCAAGCCAGTTCCTCGCCTTCAGCCCGCATCGGTGTCGGCTGCCAGGAACCGACGGTAATCGCCACGGCGTCGTACTTTTCCTTAAGTTCCGTCAGGGCGATGTCCTTGCCCAGTTCCTTCGCACAAAAAATTTGAATGCCGCCCATTTTGGCGAAGTGAGCGATCTCGCGATCCAGAATCGTCTTGGGCAGGCGGTATTCGGGAATGCCGTAGCGTAGCATGCCGCCCGCTTTTGGCATTTTTTCATAAATATCCGAAGCGACTCCTTCGCGACGGAGATAATAAGCAATGGCCAGACCGGCCGGACCGGCGCCGGCAATGCCGACTTTTTTACCGTTTAATTTTGGGAGTTCTTCCAGGTAGGAATCGTAAAACAGGTCGGCAGCCAGGCGCTTGAAATCGTTGATCGCGATCGGTTTGTCCTGAACGTTGCGGCGGCAGTCCTTCTCGCAGAAACGCGGGCAGACACGCCCGATCGACATCGGCAGGGGGATGCGTTCCTTGATGATTTTTAGGGCCGCCAGGTGATCGCCTTTGCGGCCGGCGCGGATGTACTCCTCCACTTTGGCGTGGGCCGGGCAGGCCAGCGTGCAGGGCGCTTCACAATCGCCGGTGTGCTCGGAGAGCAACAGGTTCAGGGCCATCTGGCGCATCTCGAAGACCTCGGTCGAATCGGATTCGATCTCCATTCCGTCCGTAACCGTCGCCGAGCAGCTGGGCATAAAATTGCCGGTTTTTATATTCTTTACAATGCAGACAAAGCAGGAGGTTGTATGCGATATTTTTTCGTTGTAGCAGAGCGTCGGGATCAAAATTCCATTATCCCGGGCAACTTCGTAAATCGTTTGACCGGTGTGAGCGCTGAGCGTTTTACCATCGATGCGTACGGTGATTTCAGACATGGGCGCCTCCTCTCGCGGTTCTGTGAATGGCGTCTTTGGGGCAGACTTCGATACAGCTGTTGCAGCGTGTGCACAGCTTATTATCGATAATAAAATCATCGGATATCGCCGATACAGGACAGGTTTTGATGCACAGGCCGCATTCGATGCATTGCTCCTGATCCAGGAAAACCTCGACCAGGGCATTGCAGACGAGCGCGTCGCATTGCCGGTCGGTTACGTGTTTTTCATATTCGTTTTGATAGTATCGCATCGTGGACAGGACCGGATTGGGAGCCGTCTGTCCCAGACCGCAGAGGGAGCCCTTTGTGATCTTTTGCCCCAGGTCCCGGAGAAAATCGATATCCGCCAATTTGCCCTCGCCGTGGGTTATTCGTTCGAGGACTTCGAGCATGCGCTTGGTGCCGATGCGGCAGAAGGTGCATTTCCCACAGCTTTCACGAGCCGTAAAATCCAGAAAATAGCGGGCCGTTTCGACCATGCAGCGGTCGTTGCCGATGAAGATCAAGCCACCCGAGCCCATGATCGCCCCGAGCGATTTGAGGGAATCGTAATCAATCTGAACGTCGAAGAGTTCGGCCGGGATGCAGCCGCCGCTGGGACCGCCGATCTGCACGGCCTTGACGCTACCTCTTTCCGCACCGCCGATTTCGTAGACGACCTCGCCGAGGGTGATGCCCATCGGAACTTCCACCAGGCCGGGATATTTCAGATCGCCGGCCAGTGCAAAGAGTTTCGTGCCTTTGCTTCCCGCAGTGCCGATTGCCGCGAAGGCTTCCGCGCCCTCTTCAATGATGATTGGAATGTTGGCGAAAGTTTCGACATTATTGATCGCGGTTGGGTAACCCTTGAAGCCGCTGTCGGTCGGGTAAGGCGGCCTGAAGCGCGGTGTACCGCGACTGCCTTCGAGGGAATGAATCATCGCCGTCTCTTCGCCGCAGACAAAAGCGCCGGCGCCCTCTTTGATTTTAATGTCAATTTCGCGCCCGTCGAGATGATTCAATTGATTGTCAATAATCTGCTGAATGGCGATTTTCAGATGCTTGATCGCCAGCGGGTACTCGGCGCGGCAATAGATGAATATCCGGGTGGCGCCTGTGGCGTGGGCCGCGATCAGCATGCCCTCCAGGACCTGGTGCGGAACCGATTCCATCATGGAACGATCCATGAATGCGCCCGGATCGCCTTCGTCGGCATTGCAGATTAAAACCTTTTGGGCGTCCGGCTTGGATGCCAGGAAACTCCATTTCTGGCCGGTCGTAAAGCCCGCGCCGCCCCGGCCGCGCAAGCCGGAGAGTTTTACTTCCTGAACCACCGCGTCCGGTTGCATGGCAAGCGCCTTCTCCAGCGCGCCGTAGCCGCCGTTCGCACGGTACTCTTCGAGGGAAATTGGATCGATGCGCCCGGCCAGGCGGGTGATTTTGATCAACTCCCGGTCGTGTCGTTCCGGCCGGCTGTGCAGGCGCGAAACATCCTTCAGGTTCAAGACCTTTTCGAGAAAATCCTTTTTGGGAACGGCGTTTTCGTAGAAGACCGAACCCTTATCGGTTTCCACTTCGATAATCGGTTCGGCGTAGCAATGCCCGATACAACCGACGCCGATCACTTCGATTCCGGCGGCATTTTCGCGGAAATATTCAAATACTTCGCTGGCGCCGGCCGCCACACCGCAACTCCCCGTTCCGATTTTTATGCGTTTAATCATCTCAACCCATCTGTTTATATTGACGCAGAACTTTCAGCAGCTTCTTGCGATTCAGGTTTCCGAACACCTTGCCGTTGATGGCGATCACCGGCGCCAGGCTGCAACAGCCCAGGCAGGCCACCGTCTGGAGCGAAAAAAGGTCATCCGTGGTAGTCTGGCCGTCATGGATGCCCAGATCGTCCGAGACCCAGTTCGCGACCAGGCTGGCGCCTTTGATATGACAGGCGGTTCCGTCACATACCGAAATAATGTTCTTGCCGGGTTTCACGCGCTTGAACTGGGCGTAAAAACTCAGAACGCCCTCCACGTCGACTGCGGGCAGCTTAAAAAAGGCCGCAATTCCGCGGACGGCATCGTCGGAGATAAAACCTTCCGTGGCCTGCACCATCTGAAGCGCTTTGATCAGGTTACTCCGGTCTTTATCCAAATTTTGCAGGACGGCACTGACTTCAGCCATCGATCCTCCGTACTAAATCTAAAAGAGTAAATAAACATCAAGAAAGAATTTTTGGAATATACATGTTAAAAAATGAAATGCAAGATTTTTGCTCCGAGCCAATTTCACGATGGAAAACTTAATTATTTTAACTCTAAATTTCCGTAGAATTTTTGGGTTTTTATGCTACGCCAATTTCTGCGCCGATATTTCCTGGCCGATTTAACCGGTCCCGGGCGAAAATGTGCTTCAAAATTTCCCCGCAATTTCCGGTTGCCTGGACGGAAAATGATGCGATTTGGATTTTTGCGCTGGATTCGATAACATTATTCCTTTCAAAAGTCAGGGGATTGTTGCATTGAAAACATGGTACGAAGTTTGTACTTTTAGAAACGTTGGAAAAGGGAATACAGGTCGAAGAGTGAGTTTCCGGAGCGGAATTTGACAGCCGATTTTCTCGACTTTGGAACTGCGCTGCTAAGCTTTGAGAACGGATTCAACAATAATTGCGGCGAAGTGGCGAATATAATCGGAAAGCAGCCCGAACCGCAAACCGGGAAAAACCGATGCCGATAGCAGAAATAGTGCGACACAATCTGGAAAATGCCTCCTGGATTCGGAAGATGTTCGAAACCGGTATTCTGCTCAAACAGCGATATGGCGCCGACCAGGTCTATGATTTCTCATTAGGCAATCCCGATCTCGAGAGCCCGGCGGAATTCAACCGGGCTTTGCGCGAAGAGGCCGCCAAGACGGCCCCTTTCCGGCACGGCTATATGCCCAATGCCGGCTACCCTGAAACGCGCCGGGCGATTGCGGAAATGCTGACAACGGAAAGCGGCCTCGGTTTTTCACAGGATCAGATTATCATGACCTGCGGCGCGGCGGGGGCGATCAATACGGTCTTAAAATCGCTGCTCAATCCGGGGGATGAAGTCATCATAATGCCCCCGTATTTTGTAGAGTACGAATTCTACATCGGGAACCACGAGGGCAAGAAGGTCGAGGCCCGGACAACGACTGAATTTCTGCCCGATCCGGAGAGGATTGCGCAGGCGATTACGCCGAAGACGCGGGTGCTGCTGATCAATACGCCTAATAATCCGTCAGGGCGTGTTTATTCCGCCGAGACCTTCCGGCAGCTGGCGACAGTTCTGGAACAGAAAAGCCGTGAAATCGGACACCCCGTCTACCTGCTGGCCGATGAGCCTTATAAAAAGATTATTTACGACGGGCATAGCTACCACTCACCCTTTCGCTTCTATGCAAATACTATCATGGCTAACTCTTTTTCGAAGGACCTCTCCCTGGCCGGTGAGCGGATCGGCTTCCTGGCCGTCAGTCCCCGCGCGGAGGACGTGCAGCTCATTATCGGCGCGGCGACTTTCTGCAACCGGGTTTTGGGATTCATCAATGCCCCGGCGTTGATGCAGCATATCATCCCGCATTGCCTGAACGCCAGCGTCGACATCAGCGCCTACAGGAGAAGGCGGGATCTGCTCTACGCGGCGCTTACCAAAACCGGCTATGATGTAATCAAACCGGAAGGTACATTCTACATGTTTCCGAAATGCCCGATCCCGGACGATATCGAATTTGTGCTGGCTTTGCAGGAGGAACGGATTTTAACGACTCCCGGTTCCGCGTTTCACTATCCCGGTTATTTCCGGATTTCATACACCGTGGACGATCGGATCGTCGAAGCGGCCTTGCCCGGATTCGAGAAAGTATTTCGAACTTTTAAGCAGAAGAATCAATAAACGGAGTAGCAGATGAGAGATCTAAAAACGAGAGGACACGTACTGGTCAATACGGAGGAATGCAAGGGTTGCGGGCTCTGTATCGAGGCCTGTCCTACCCAGGTTTTGTATCTGACCCAGGGCTTTAATACTCATGGTTATCATCCCAGCGGGTATAAAGGGGAAGGATGCAGCGGCTGCGGAATCTGTTTTTATGCCTGTCCCGAGCCGGGAGCTATCACGGTTTATAAACGCTGGGACCAGATGGATGCGGAGCAACGGGAGGCGGCTTATCGGGAATTCCAGAAGGTGCTTGCTTTACACGCCCATTAGAAAAGAAAAGACGGCATGAATAGAGAGTGAGGTTTAGATATGGCCAAACAATTTTTGAAAGGCAATGAAGCCATCGTAAAAGGCGCTGTATTAGCCGGTTGCCGCGCCTACTACGGCTACCCGATTACACCAGCCAGTGAAATCGCCCACGCGGCGGCGATGTACATACCGCTGGCGGGGGGTACTTTTGTGCAAGCGGAAAGTGAAGTGGCCGCCATCAACATGGTCTACGGCGCGGCCTCGGCCGGCGAACGCGTGATGACCGCATCTTCCGGGCCGGGTATCAGTCTGAAAATGGAAGGCATCTCCTACTGCGCCGGATCGGAACTGCCCTGCGTGATCGTGGACATCATGCGCGGCGGTCCGGGACTCGGCAACATCGCCCCGGAGCAGAGCGACTACAACCAGGTGGTGAAGGGCGGCGGCCACGGCAACTACCGCACCATCGTCCTCGCCCCCGCGTCCTGCCAGGAG